>JACVQJ010000001.1 GCA_015661075.1 Parachlamydiales bacterium
ATCCCCTTCCTTATTAAATTAACGCCTAGTTCGACCAGAGGTCGAACGTCAGAGGGCAAATAGGCGAGGCAGGCGGCCCTAAAAATGTACAAAGTCGAGCTTATGCATCCTTGAGCCAGCGGCAGATCTGATTAGACACCCTTTCGGAAAAGAGCAGCGAGGCGTGGCCAATGTCGTCGATGAGAAACTGATGGGCGGGAGAGCTATTAAAAAAAGATGAAGTGTACGGTACGATGAGCTGGTCTGTTTTTGTTGCAATGTTATAGAACTTGACGTCAGTGCAGCACTCGACAGCGCTTTTCAGATCCTGGAGCAGCTCCGAATCGATCTGCATCTCGCGCGCGCAGCGCCCGAGTCCGATTCGGGCGACGCGCGTTCCCTGCAGTGGAGAGGCAATGGTGATGACCTGGGGAACCGTATAGGCGCGGGCTAGTTTGGCGGCATAGTAATAACTCACCAATCCGCCCATGGAATGACCGATGAGGGTAATTTCGGATTGGCCCGTTTCCCGAGCGATCTGATCGACTTTTTCCTTCACTTTTTGCGCATAGGTCCGGATGGAGCGGAAGGGATGGCCCAGATTGATCGTATAGATCGGCCCGAACCCGTTTTTGATCAGCTGGTTTTTATGAAAATCCCATACAAACCCCGCGTTCAGATAGCCATGCACGAGAAGGATAGGGCGCGACTGGACTTGCGGAAGCGCTGCCTGGTTTTTGCGCCAAAGCGTCGCCAGCCGCAAAAACACAAGCATGACCAGAGCGACGATCTCGAGGGTCTGGGCATGAATCCAGTGAATAAACCGGCGTACCGGGCCCGGCATGTGGAGAGCGGCGGCATTCACTTCGCGCACGATGGCCACCCAGGCCAAAACAACTCCCAGTACAAACAGAAAAATAGCTAGAGTAACAAGCGATTCTGCGACGATTTTAGCGCCGACCATGCAGATGATGGCGGCAAACAGCAAGACGCAAAATTGAATCAAAGCGCGTCGATCGACAAACATACTCATACCCACACTCTCGTTATGGCTTTGCATCATAACTTGCCTGAGAGAAGAGCATCAAATACTTTTTGATTTTAACTCGACTTTGTACATTTTTAGGACCGAAGGCCTCGATGGATTTGCCCTCTGAGGCGTTAATTTAATAAGGAAGGGGTTGACTATCCCCTTCCTTACGCCTCGTTCGACCTCTGGTCGAACGTCAGAGGGCAAATAGGCGAGGCAGGCGGCCCTAAAAATGTACAAAGTCGAGTTTAAAGCATCGATTTACCAACTATCCGAACCAGAAGAGCTTAGATCTTGAATTCCCATAAAAACTTACAAAAAAATAACAATACTCGCAAAAAAACCATCAATTTGTTATAATTAATAACAATTAACTTTAAAACGGATACTTAAGATGAGCATACCTTCAGCCACTGATGACTTTGTTACCCCCCCGCACACACCAAGAGCGCCCGAGCCCAAGCAAACCCCGAAAGAAATTCGCGTAATGAATGATACGCTTAGTGCACCAAGGACTTATGATCCATCGAGTCTTTCGCCAGGGTCGGTAGGAAAGATAGAGAGGGGTATGAATGCTTTAAAAGATCTAGATACCCCCGAAAGAATCCGCCATAGCGCAAATGCAGTCAATTCAATCGCCTTCTCAATGTTTGGAAACGATCCAACCAGCCCGCCAGCACACCGCATCTTAACTCACCTCAATCCTGAAGGAGTTGTAAAACAAACCCTCCAGGAACTTAATAAAAATCTGACTCTTGACCTGTGGAAAACACTCCCAGCTTATAAAATTTTGCCTTCATGCGTTATCGATATTGACCATCTCACTGGAAGCTCTCGAAAAGGAGGAATGCATGTCCTATTCGGCACGGCTCCCCAATTGAAGAGCTCTGTCCGCCATCCTGTAACAGGTGTGACTTGCGGGACATGGGATGAAGTTCAAAAAGACGGAACAACCGCTGAAAAATTCTCTTCATGTTTTCCTTTTCAAACAGAACAAGAAATAATCGATTACGCTCTATCGGCCACCCCGATCGCAAAATATGAAGGAAAAAAACTGATTCACAAAAAAGGCATTCATTCCATAGCGTATTTGCGCAAGGAAACCGTCTTCCGTCCAATTAAAGAACTCTATCGCTCCCTGTTTCCACTGTTTTATTATGGCGTGTTTTGTCCCAGCGCTCCACAGGACTATTTAATTTCTCCAGATATCGCACCTCTTCAAGGAACTGATATCCGCAATGCCGCCAGAAAGATCGTCGCATCCTGCCGTTTCGTTCTTCCTTCTGACAGTCAGGTTCTCTTTGTAACACTTAATTCACTCATCATCGATATCGCACCTCACTTCCAGGAACGCACAGGAGTGGCCCGTGGCATTGTGATGGAATTCCCCGATGCCTGCTTTGAAGAACTCTATTTTCCCGATCAAAAACGTCCAGAGCTCATGCATCCCGTTCAGAGCTGCATCGCTAATTGGAGAGCGCCCAGGTAAAGAAACGCCCTATTCCGAGACCCTGGCGCTTCTATCCATGAGAAGAGCGTCGGCCAGAACAAGCGCCGTCATCGCCTCAACAACGGGAACGGCGCGAATTGCCACGCATGGATCATGCCTTCCCATTTCCGGAAGTTGAAAAGTCGCTTTTTCCCCTTTGAGGCTGACCGTTTGCTGGGGCTTTTGAATGCTCGATGTCGGTTTAAATGCGACTTTGAAGAAAATGGGAGAGCCAGTAGAAATCCCTCCCAATGTGCCTCCGGCCCGGTTGGTGGCCGTACGAACCCTACCCTTCTCTTCGATGTCAAAGGCATCATTATGCTCCGACCCTTTCATGCGGGCGGCACTAAACCCCGCGCCAATTTCAAATCCCTTCGTCGCAGGGATGGATAGCATGGCAAAGGCCAGCATCGCTTCCAGTTTACAGTACACAGGATCTCCAAGGCCGCTGGGACCATGAGCCGCGCACGCGACGATGCCCCCAAGCGTTTCCTTTTCTTCCCTGATTTGGCTGATTCGTTCCATGATTTTTCGAGAGGCGGACTCATCGGGGCAATAAATCGGGCTTGCATAGGTTTTGTCCCTGATTTTTTGCAGATTCGACAGATCGGGATCCTGAATAACAATTCCTCCAATTTCTGAGACAAACGCAGCGCATTCGATGTTAAAGTGCTTGAGGAGCTTTTTGGCCACAGCGCCCGCTGCGACCCTCGCTGCCGTTTCTCGTGCGGAAGATCTTCCTCCGCCTCGATAGTCAAAGACTCCATATTTTTCCAAATAGGTGAAATTGGCATGTCCCGGGCGATAGAGATCTTTAATCGCCTCATATTGAGAGCTGTCCGCATCATGATTGCGTATGAGAATGGCAATGGGCGCACCCGTCGTTTTCCCCTCAAAAATGCCCGAGTAAATTTCAGCCCGATCTTCTTCCTTTCGGGGAGACGTATACGCATTTTTGCCGCATTGGCGATGGGCCAATTGTTCATTGATGTCCTGCTCAGAGAGAGACAGCCCAGATGGGCAGCCATCGATAACGACCCCCACGCCCGGGCCGTGCGATTCGCCGAATGTGGTGATGCGAAAAATTTGTCCAAAAAAATTAGAGGCCATGGGTGTCTTTGATTTGTAGGGCGATTTTTTCGACCGATAGAAAATCCACGTCGATCATTTCGTCTGCATAATTGATATACAGAGGCAATCGAAAATCGTAGATTTTTTTTGCCATCTCTCTGTTTTGAAAAAGAGGCCTGGAATCATCCCCCTCCAACCGCTTGGCGATTTGTTCGAAGCCGGCGTTCAGAAAAATCACTTTCCCATTCGCGCTAGCTGTCGAAGAATCTCCTTCCTTGAGGAAGGAGTTCTTCAAATAATCCAAAATGATTTTATTGAGAACCACCCCGCCGCCTGTCGAGACCACCATAGCTTTTCTCGTTGCAACCTCTTTCGCAATGGCAATTTCGGTCTCGCGGAGCAGCCGCTCGCCGCCTTTCTCAAACACTTCAGGCATGTTTCGGGTGTTTGTTTTTTGATAGACGAGATCGTCCATCTCCACCAACGAATAGCCCAGCATCTGGCTCAAGCATTGAGCGACGGCCGACTTTCCTGAACCCATAAAGCCAATGAGAATGATATTCATTTTAAGCTCCCCAAACATTCCCAAAACGTCGGAAAAGTCTTATTCACCACTTCGGGCTGGCGAATGACAATCCCCGGCAAAACCATGCCGGCCACAGCAAACGCCATGGCCATGCGATGGTCGTTGTAGGTATCGATAACAGCCGCATGGGGCGATCCACCGTAAATACACAAAGTATCGTGGGTATCTTCCGTCCGGATGCCCATTTTCCCCAGCTCGTTTTTGATGGCCACCATGCGCTCTGTTTCCTTGACTCTCAACGATCGAACCCCGGAAATTCGAGTCACGCCCTGGGCAAAAGCTGCCAATACCGCCATGGTCATCACCTGGTCCGGACAATCTTCCATATCCACATCCATGGGAAGGATCTGTTTTCCTTTGACAGTGATCCTGTTTTCTTCATCGATCACTTCATTTCCCATCTTTGCCAAAATGTCTAAAAACTTCCGATCCGCTTGGGCCGATGCCGGATTCAGGTTTTCGACTGTGATCGTTGATTTTGTGAGAGCGGCGATCGCAAAAAAATACCCCGCGCTCGAAAAATCGCCTTCAATAACGTATTGGTTCTTTCGATAACTCTGATGGGCCGGGACAAAATAATGACCGCCTTCCTCCGCGACTACTTTGACTCCCCAATCACGCATACAGCGCATGGTCATGTCGATATAGGGCTTGGAGATCAAGGAACCCGTAATATGAATCGTAAATCCTTTCGAAATATAAGGAGAGATCAACAGAATCGCCGAGCAAAACTGACTGCTGATATCTCCTTTTAAATGAACGGCATGGCCAGTCAATGCGGATGATGAAACCTTCACCGGAAGCTTTCCCTCTTCCTCGCAATGTTCAATCGAGGCGCCTATTTCTCTCAATCCATCGACCAGATCGCGGATCGGCCGCTCGTTTAACCGCTGGCTGCCCTGAATCGTTTTTATTCCAGGAACAATGCAGAGTAGAGCCAGCATAAAGCGGAGCGTTGTCCCGGAGTCATGCGCAAACAGCTGATAGTTTTGGTCTTCAACACAACTGATATCGCCGTGCACAACGATTTTGTCGGGATCTGTTTGAAGAACTCCTCCTTGAAAGGAGGAGATTCTTTCGCAGCTTTTGGATGCGGTGCGGCTATCGCCGCTTACCGCGCCATCAAATAGCTTGCCTAGACCCACCCCTGAAGGGGTGGGATTGCGGCAAGCAGTGCGTTGTGAGCGCAGCCATGACAAGAGCGCGGTTGGTGTAGCTTTTTGATCCGGGCATCCGGACTGTCGCTATTACAGGCTTTTTCAGCGGAGTGATCTTCATTGACAGACCCTTTCCATCCAATCCAGGGTCGATGCCAATTCGCTCGGGGCGACGGGGCGGCAATAAGCCCCCTCAAATGGGATCGCATGGCCGATTTTGTCGATGAGAACGAAGCGCGTTTCGCCGAGTGTCTTTTTTTTATCATGCGCCATGGCCTGCATGAGTTTGGTTCGCGTATAGGTCTTGGGCCATTTGAGCGAAAAATGACGGTACCTTTCCTGGATTTGCTCAAAATCTTTGTCCTGCAGATATCCCAAACGCATGCTTAAGTGGCTTTCAGCCAGACAGCCCAGAGCCACCGCTTCTCCATGAGACATTTCATAGTGAGACAATGCTTCCAGCGCATGGCCGATCGTGTGGCCAAAATTGAGAATACGCCGCAAGGACTGCTCGCGAGGATCCTGCTCGATCACCGCAATTTTTCCCTCGATCGCTTGGATCATCTGATCATGACCTTTTCCATTTTCCCAGAGCGAATCGTCGTAGATAAGTCCCATTTTCAAGATTTCAGCCAGGCCATTGAACCATTCTTTTTCAGGAAGCGATCGCAGGGTATTGAAATCAGTAAAAATAGCTTTCGGATGGTAGATAGTTCCTAGCAAATTTTTTCCGAATGGGGTATCGATGGCTGTTTTCCCCCCGATGGAAGCATCGACGGCGGCTAAAAGCGTTGTGGGAATCAAGACAAGAGGCACGCCGCGCATATAAATCGACGCCACAAAACCCACGAGATCCATGGTTACGCCTCCGCCGATCGCAATCAGGGTTGTATCTCTTCCAGCTCCCATTTTGAACAGTTCGTCCAGCAAAGATGCGGCCGTTTCCCAGACCTTCGTCTTCTCCTTGCCCGGGATCGTGAGAATTTCCGCGCCAATCAGCCTGGCGAGATCCACAGCATATAAGTCCTTAACGGCCCGATCTGCAACGATGACCTTTTTCCCATTCAATGGGCGAAAGTGCTCTATCATCCGGGCGCTGGCGAGAAGGCCGTCTCCGATATAAATAACAGTCGGCTCAATGTCTATTGAGGATCGAATTAGAATTTTCTTCATATTGCGCTTCCGATTATACTCTATTAAATGTTGAAAAAAAAGTGGATAATTTCACACACTCCATTACATGCATCCTAAAATTTATATTTTCACGTTTTTCATCGTTCTAGGAAGCACGGAAAATCTTCTCGCCTACGACAATCAGAGCAAAAAATCAGAAGAAATCAGGGGAATCGTTCTGATCGACAGCGAGGAGAAGCTTCTCAGGTCTAATGAATTGCAAGACGTTGAGGGATTAAATACTGAGAGAATCGACCTTCCAGGCCCGTTTGAAACTCTGCAAAAAGAATTGACTCCTTTTTATCGAGATCATCCCTGGAATGACCAAACCATTCAGGCTATCAAACAGCAACTCTATCGCTATTACCAGCATGAGGAACATCCATTTGTCCTTATTTCCATTCCTCACCAGGATAAAAAATCACAAGTCATTCAGTTCGTCGTCATCGAGAGCCGCATGGGAAAGATCAATATTGCCGGCAATACAGGGGTCTCTTCGAGGAGAATTCTTAATTATTTCAAGACTATGCCCGGCGAGCGGCTGAATCAACGAAGACTCAACAAAGATCTCCATTTCATGAATCGAGATCCATTCAGACGGGTTAACGCCATTTTTAGTCCCGGGACTGAAGATCACACAACCGATGTCACATTGCAGGTCGACACCAGGCGGCCCTATCGCTTTTATACAGGCGTTGACAATTCCGGTGTTCTCTCAACAGGTCGTCAACGCATTTTCGCGGGGTTTAATTGGGATCAGGTGTTCGGTCTCGACCACAGCTTTTTTTATCAATACACAACGAACTACAACGTACAGCGTTTTCACGCCAATACCTTTCAGTATATCGCCCTGCTTCCGTGCGAGCTCGTGGTAAATTTATACGGTGGCTTTTCGATCGTTCATGCGCATTTGCCTTTTCCCAATCGCATCAATCACGGAACCAATGGGCAGGGCTCGATCCGTTTACAAATCCCTCTCCTTCCCGTGCGATCTTTTGAACAAGAGATTTCGTTCGGCTTTGATATCAAGATCACGAATAACACGATGGAATTCGTCGATTTTAATCCTGTTTTTGGCCATACGGTGAACCTCACACAATTCATGATGGGTTATAATTGCAAATGGGAATCCAGGATCTATATTGCAGAGTCAGGAGCGGAGATTTTCTTTTCTCCGATCGAATGGCTGCCGAATCAAAGCGATGCAGATTTTGCAACGCTGCGACCCGGCGCCAGAAACAAATGGATCCGCACTACGGCCTTCCTGAGCTACAAGTGGTTTCTCCCCAGATCCTGTGAATTATCGATTAATCTGAGCGGCCAGTGGTCTCCTCAGTCTCTGCTCCCCAGCGAACAGCTTGGTCTGGGCGGGTACCAAACAGTCAGAGGATATGACGAGCGGCAATACAATGCCGATAGCGGCTTTTGCGCCAGAGAAGAATTGCACTGTCCATCATTCTCCATCTTTCGGTCCCAGTCGCCCAATCCGGATAAAATGTTTTTCCTCCTTTTTCTCGATGCGGGAGTTGGAGTGGATACAACATCGGTTCCGGGGATAAAACGAGATAATTTCCTTTTAGGCGCAGGGCCGGGCGTCCGCTATTCATTCGGATCTTATCTGACGGCCAGCTGCGATTGGGGCATCAAGCTCCATAACCAGGCCGACTTCGCGGGCGGCCGCAGCATGATCCACTTCAGTGTCGTCGGTTCATTCTAATAGCATTGGCCAGATAGATTTATTTGACGTTTTCTAAATAAATAAAGCGGCCTGAGGCCAGCCATTTATACCGTGCGTTGTCAATGCACGGTTTTAGACAAAACCGTGCATTGACAACGCACGGTATATATGTCATAATACAAAGAAAAGGAAACAAAGGATCGGCCATGGATCGAGAAGTCATCAAGCAAGTCATTGCAGATCAACAGGAATACACCCCCCCAAAAGTATTTTTTGCTCGTTCATTAACTCAAACCATCAAAGGCTTTGCCAACGATCCCAGCATACTGATCATCACAGGAATCAGAAGATCCGGAAAATCAACAATTCAACGATCTCTACAACAAGGGCTAATAAAATCTGATTATTATTTCAATTTTGATGACGAGAGACTCGTTCATTTTAAGCTTCAAGATTTCCAGGTGCTGCTGGAAATTTTTATAGAATTATTCGGCAAACAATCCGTTTTTTACTTTGATGAAATCCAAAATATAAAAGGATGGGAACAGTTCATCCGTAGACTATATGAAAAGGGAAACAAGATCTTCATTACAGGCTCCAATGCAAAACTTTTAAGTAAAGAGCTGGGAACCCATCTAACTGGCAGATATATCCAATTTGAAGTATACCCTCTTTCATTCAATGAAATCATACGACACGAATATCCAGATGTTCTGACAAAAAAAGCCTTTTCTACAGATGACATTGGGAATTTATTGCGTTACTTTGCGGATTATCTTCAACATGGAGGAATTCCTGAATATTTTAAATTCAGAAAACCTGAATATTTAAAAGATTTATACGAAGGCATTCTTTATCGAGATATCGTCGTTCGATATAAAATTGCGAATGAAAAACCTTTACGCGAACTGATGTATTACTTCGCAAGCAATATTGGAAAAGAATTCAGCTACACAAAACTCGGAGAAACAGTTGGTCTTAGCAGCCCCCACACGATTTCAAACTACTGCTCATATTTGGAAAAATGCTATCTCTGTTTCTTTCTGAGCCGTTATAGTCACTCTCTAAAAAAGCAAATCCAATACAACAAAAAATGTTACATGATTGATCAGGCCTTGATCCGCGCAATAGGATTTCGAGTAAGTGAGGATAAAGGTCGTTTATTAGAGAACATCGTGTTTATCCATTTAAAAAGACAAAGCAACGAGATCTATTTCCATAAAGATCGAAATGAATGCGATTTTATAATTAGAAAAAACAATCGAATTATCCAAGCAATTCAAGTTGCAACGAATCTCTCTGACGAAAAGACAAAAGATCGAGAAATTGAAGGCCTCATCGAAGCCATGGAAGCTTATGACTTAAAAGAAGGCTTTATCATCACAGAAAATGAACAAAGATCTCTGGAACTAAATGGATTTAAAATTAAAATAATTCCAATCTGGAAATGGTTACTGGATTTATGACAGCTCCTTAATCGAGCGAGAAAAGATCCTCAGGACATGGGCAGGACCTTCCAAGTCTAAAGGCTCAGAGACGGCTGGCAGAAGACAGCACTCGCCCTTGCGCTTTCCTGACAGATGGAAGATAATCTGATAGGTCTTGGGATTGGGGCTAATCCGGTAATGGTCAGTGATTTCCAATCTTTCGACAGTAAAAAAAGGCGTCGAGAGCACGCGCCATTGCTTTGAGATCCCATCGTCGACCAACAGTATGGGCAAAACGCTGGGATCTTGATCGTCGTTCCACTGTGTGCACTGCAGAGCCTGCTCGAGATGGAGCGGACGGCGCTTTCCTTGCGAATCAACGCGGTCCCAGTCATAGACCCGATAGGTCGTGTTGGAATTCTGCTGCACTTCGAAGATCAGGCAGCCCGGGCCGATCGCATGCATCCGCCCGCCGGGAATGAAGATTGCATCGCCCGGCTTCGCATCGACTTTCTGAAGAAGATCCGCGACGCTCTTGTCCTTCACAGCACGAGCAAACGCCTCGGGCGTTACCGGTTTTTTGAACGAGGCGTATACCGGTCCGCCCTCGAGAAGATACCACATCTCGGTCTTGGGCTCGCCCTGGACGGCCGGAGCGCTCTCTTCGCTTGGATGCACCTGGATACTCAGAGGCTCGCTTGCATCGATGATCTTGATCAGCAATGGAAAGCGATCGTTGTTGCAGCCTTGGCCCAGCAGAGCTTCGCCGTATTGCTGAACGATCTCGCCTAGCGCGCGGCCTTTGAAGGGTCCATTCGCCACAAGACTCATCCCCTCTTCGCGGTCCGCCACTTCCCATGACTCAGATGAGCGCATGGGCGCTCTAGGGCGGTCAAACGCTTTCTTGATGCGCTCTCCGCCCCAGATATGCTGGTGATATACAGGCTCAAAAGTCATGGGATAGAGTTTTGGCACTACAGATCCAACAAATAGAGGTTCTCTTCGCATGTTTCGATTTTCTCGCGAAATGCTTTTAGAGTTGCATCGAGTTGGCCCAAGGCGCCGGCACTGAGCTGCGGAAAATCAGACGTCCCATGATTTTCCAAAGCGAAAATGACGTCCGAAACGCGCATTTCATGCACGTCGCCATTCGGAATGAACCCGGCCGCCGGATCCGAGTCTTTGACCTCGATCAGAATATTCGCAAGGGCAAGCTGATGAAGTAAGAGAGTGGCGATCGAATAGGGAATCTGGTGCGTTTCCATTAAAATCTCGACTGAAATGGGGGGCCATTTTTTCATAAAGCGATCGATGCAGATCTGGGTAATCCAGAGAGCGAGCAGCTTGCGGAAACTGTAGCTCATCTTTTCAACGGCGGGCTCAAATTCTCTTTGCTCATGCGTCTGATGGGCAAAACTGATTTCTGCGCCGAAGAGCAGCAAAAACCAGTTGAGCTGGATCCAGACCAAAAAAAGCGGCAGCGCAGCCAGGCTGCCATACATAGACCCATAGCGCGCTACGCCGACTTGAAAGTAAATATATCCCCATTGAACGATCAAATAGAGCGTGCCGGCGACAAAGCCGCCTAAAAAAGCGGAAAATACACGGACTTTGGTATTCGGCAAAAAGAGATAGATGAAGCCAAACAAAATCCAGAACATGGCGTAGGGAATCAGCCGGATCAAAAACAGAGCCGCGGCAGTGACAGTGGATCCCCTGGCTACCACCAGCACCCCCGCTTCCAAATAATGCGAGATCCACACGGTCAGGGCACTGGCGAACAGAAAGAACAAAGGGGCGATCAGCATCAAAGCCGAGTAATCGGTAAACAGCCGGCGCCAGCTGCGCAACTTCCGGACACCCCAGATATGGTTGAGGGCTCTTTCCATATTGCTGATCAGCAGCGTGACGCTATAAATCAGCAACACGATGCTAAAAACAGCGAGAATGCCGCCTTTTGTTTGTTCGAGGAGCTTGTCGGAATATGAAAAAAGATTACTCAGAACGGCCTGATTTTCATGAAAATAGGAGAGCAGCCGCTCTTGCAAATACTGATGCATCCCGAATCCTCCCGCCACCGCAAAGGCCATCGCCAAAACGGGCACGAGCGACATGAGCGTATAATAGGTTAACGCCGAAGCGCGCATCGAGCATTGATTCTGATGAAAGGCGCGCACGGAGAGCGCAGCAATGCGAAGCAACTTGTAATACACGCGATTCCAGCCCCGCTTTTCCTTCAAGGAAAAATCCCAAAGGCCTTGCTGAAAATATCGCTTGATCTTTTCCCATCCCATTCTTCATATGTATCATAGAAAAAGGTTGTTTGTCATGTTGTTTAAAGACCGCCGCGATGCCGGCCAAAGGCTGGCCGAGGCATTGAAATCCCTAAAACTGGACTCTGCGATCGCGATCGGTCTGCCGCGCGGCGGCGTTGTCGTAGCGGCTGTTGTGGCGAGCCTGCTGCACCTGCCGCTGGACGTTATCATCCCGCGCAAAATCGGAGCACCCTTCAATCCGGAATTTGCGATCGGCGCGATCGCCGGCGATGAGGTTTTGCTCAACGACGAAGCAATCAGTGCCCTCGGCGTCGATGCATCGTACATCCAATCCGAGATCAAAAAAGAAAAAAAAGAAGCCGCCCGCCGTTTGGCACTGTACCGGCGCCATCTTCCAGTGCAGAATTTTATAGGGCGCACTGTCATCGTCATCGACGATGGAATCGCGAGCGGAGCGACCATGCGCGCATCGCTTTCCTACCTTACGAAAGCGCTCGCCCAGCGGATCATCGTCGCCGTCCCTGTTGCTCCGCCCGAAACCATTCAAAGACTCAGAAACGAAGGCTTCGAAGTGATCTGTCTGTATTCTCCTGAGTCATTTCAGGCCGTTGGACAGTTTTACGAAGAATTTGCCCAAACCGAAGATCGCGAAGTCATTCAACTGCTGGAGTCAATGAGCTGAACAACGTCTTCAATCCATTCAGGAGCGTTGATTCGCGTCCATTCGAGCAATTGACTCGTATAACGCGCCTTTTCGTATTGATCTCTCGACCGATCGCAATGTTCATCGATGAGGATGTAATTGCCGAAATCAATTTCGACGGCTCGATCATCGATGAATCCAAAATTATCGAATAAAGTCGGATCAGTATTATAAATGCCCAGCGCGATGCGTTTCGATAAAAGAGAAAGTAGATCGCTAACTAAACAGCCAAAACGCTCGCGGTCATTGGCGAGATAGGCCTCCAGCAACACCTGCTTGAGTGGCCTTGCCAACCGTTGGATCGCAAAACGATAGCGATCCAATTCAATCATCGATCGATGCCAGGCCGGTCCATACAGGCGAACGACAGGAAGATTTTTCTGCGTCGGCTCAGGATGCACATAGACAAGGCCCGTTTCATTGGATGCGAGGCGATCCGCAATCTGACATGCCTGCAGAACTTTGACGGCCATCGGCATCTCTTCGCTTCGATAAAAAAATCGTCGGATGAGCGATCGGGATGGCGAATCGAACAAAAATAGCTTCAAGACATACTTGCGATCAGCGCTGGAAAACACAAACGCCTGAGAGCCTCGTCCCAGATACTCAAAATCCTGCGACAATATTTGACGAATCTCATCCGAGGCCTCGGGCTGGCTCATTTTTACGGGAAGATCAACAAACAATCGCTCGATATGGAAGGAATGAGTCAGGCGTTTCAATGTGGCAGGAATGGCTAAAACGATAGCAGCAATTAGAGCCAATCGAAGCCAACGCATCACGAATGTTCCCTTTGATCTAACTGCTTTTCAAACCACTCTTTCAAGATGGGGTCTTTATCCCGGAGATAATGGGATACGGGTTTGACCATCCTGCGCCAGGAAAAGGAGGCATCGATCGGAACATAACTGCCCAAATCGATCCGAGTGGCATGCAATCCATCGATGCCCACATTGAGCCAAAATGCCCTGTCATGGCTCATCCAGCCGCCACTCGCTTCCTTCTGGATCAAGTCGAGATAAGCCATCAACAGCTGCTGCGATTTTGCAATATCCGCGGCCGATTGAAGAGACGCGCTGAGGAGCTGCTGGCGCTTTTGGAGGGCAAATGGCAGCTGATTGAGATCGACGATCCACGACCGGTGCAGATGATCATAGAGCAAGGCAGCCGGCCAGATCGATTGTTCCATTTGGCCGTAGTGAACGGCGATCAGCGCCGTTTCTTCTTTGAGCTGTTCAGCGATCTGCAAGCTCTTTTTTACATCGGGCTTGCTCATCGATCGCTGCATGACCCGATCTGTCAGAGATTCCCTCATTTTCGATGCACGCGGGATCTTCAATACATACTGATTATCTGCGCTGAAAAACACGTAGAACTGGCTTCCCTTGCAGCGATAATAATAGGGCTGCGAAAGCGCTTCGAATGCACTGGCATCGGACAAACACTGATGGCATGTGGAGAGCGTCCGGCTGAACTGGCGCGGGCTGACGCCCTGCGCTTTTTGCCAGGCCTTCGGCCCGCTCAATGCGATCATTACCAATAAAGCCAGGCGCAGCAGGAGCATCTATCACCTATTTAAACGCATTTCTAACTGGGAATTGTAATAATCCAGCATCTCTTGATCTGTTTCAGCCAGCCATTCCTGCACGCGGGCCGATCCCTCGCGAAGCGAGAGCCAATAGGCAGCATCCGGCGTCAAATTGGATTTGCGCCAAAAACTGCCGATATCGATTTGAGTGCTTTTCGATCCATCCCAGCCAAAATTTTTCAAAAACGATGGATCGCGGTTAAAAATTCCCTTGCGAGCACGCGCTTCGATCACATCTAAAAAAGCGCTGAGCATTTCTTGGGCCACGGTGCGATCGTTATTACTTAATGCCTTTAACACCAGCGGCATCATCAACGACCTCTTTTTCTGCAGGATAAAGGGGGTCCGGTTCAGGTTGAGATCAAACGAGCGGTTCAATCGATCGCGGATCTCGAAGTGCTCGGGCAAAGAGCGGGTCTGATGCAGATGGAGATAAACGACCGCTGTTTCTTCCGGCAGATCTTGCGCTGCGATCCGAAAGCTTTGCAAAGTAAAGCGCAAGCGGTCCTGACGCCCGGCCCAAATGGAATGTTTGATCGAATGGCAGAAATCGGGCATCGCGCGCCAAAAAAAAGGGAGCGTGTAGCGATCAAAACGGGGGATTTTGATTACATAGCGATCATCCGCGCTAGCAAAAACATAGCACTGCCGGCCACGGCCAAGATATCGATAGGGCGCTGATAGAAGAGGGCTGATTTCATTTTCTTTCGCTTCATCGCCGCCGCTTTCTTTGGACAAAGGAAAATGGATCCGGTTGACGCTAAAGCCATCCCTGGAAATATACCAAATCCGCCCTGCCGCCATAACAAGGAGCACCAAAATTGAGAGGATGATTAATTTTCTTAATGCTGTCAGGATCATGATGAATACTAATTTATCTTGAATCATTCAAGGTTTCAAGATGGTTCTGCCAAAAAAAATGTGATCGTTCCTTGCGATTAAAAAAAATGCTGGGATATTGTGATTGAAGAAGAAAAAGGAGACTCGAATGATGTCATTCGTTTATATCGACAGCCCCGTTGCTGCTATCCACGCAGAAATCAATTCAGTGAGAACATCCCCGGATGTCATCGCAATCGTCATCAAAGTTCCGCCTCCCAACAAGCCGCCTGCCGGCGCCGTCACTTTCAATGACCTCGAATGCACCGTTGACGATATTCAAAAAATCAGCGAAATCATCTCGAAGATGGGAGAAAAGAGTAAACTGTATCTGTTGGCGCATGAATCCTATTTGCGCAAAATCGGTGATGAAGTTCGCCATGTGCATCCACTGAAATTTCTCAGCGTGGCTCTGTCCAATCCCTATCTCAAATCATGCATGGTGAAATTTCGCGACGATTACTTCAAATGGCACAATTTCATTATCGATTTGCAAGACGCCCTCAATGCCCATTCCTCTCAGGGCAACGTATCCAAATATTTAAATGATTTCGCCAAGACGGTCGGCGTTGCTCCTGAAGCCATCCAAAAACATGTGGATAAGCGCGAATGGGTCGAGATGATCGACTACATTCTCACCCATTGATGCGATCGCCGTTTAGAACCTGTTCAATATCTAAGGCTTCGTTGATTTTTGGGTCCTTACAGCTGCGATCTGCAAACGGCTTTCTTTGACAACGCTTTACGTCCATGCGGGACAAACGTATCGGGCGTGACGATTTTCGCATTCCAAAGGCGATGTAGATAGAGCGCGCTGCCCGCTTCCCAACCTGGAATTCCCTTAAGCAGCTGATCCATCGATAGTTCCTCAGATTGTCCCGCCGGCTTTTTCGCCTCAGAATGAATCCAGATTTCGCCGTTCATGACGCACATCAACTCCATCGACGTTTGACCGCCGGAGCGCGTACAGGTCAAATCACTGCGGTGAAACACCTGCGCAACGGTTTCATCATCTTGAAATCCCAAAGGTACCACCGTCACATTGTCAGGAAAATCTTTCATCCTGAGAATAAGATCCGCAACGGCTCTGAGGAGCGAATCCTCTCCCATTTTGTGATAAGAGCAAAATACGATCATATGAATGGGCGTACGGATCGAATCCGGTTCCATCGCTACTCGCAAGAGGCGGCGGACATAACCCAATGTAGCTTCATACGATGGCTGCGATCCGAGTGAAATCGTAATGAGCCTATCCTGCGGGGCAATGAAAAAACGGGCGCTATGTTCCCCCACCTCCGCGCGCATTGTCCCTCTTTGAAGCGTCTTGGTCAGCAGACGTTTCTCTTCGGGATTATCAAAGCGGGCCGTAAATGAAAATTCCATCTCGTCGCGCTGGCGGCCCTGAATTTTGCAAAAGGCCCGGCGTATCACATATTTCTGATATACAACATCCCGCTCGGAAATATTGCAATGGCGCCGCCAAAAATCTTCTGCACTCTGTCCCGGACTTAGCAATGGCGGGATAGAGACCATGCGGAGCAATTTTTTATTTTTCTTCGACAAACTCTTGATCGGGCGGAAAAAATGGGTATTTTTATCTGTCGGCAAATCGACAATGATTTTCTCCAAAATCACGTTTTTTTTGCGCATGCGATTATAGACGCGAAGAGCAAACAGAAACGCCGATGTGCCTTGGGGCTGAGTGTCGATCACATGATCGATGTCTTCTTTCAGCATCAGACGCAAAAAGCGGGAGAAATATTGAAGCCAGAATAGCACATCGCCCACCGGCTGGCATTTTTGCAGACACTCCAGGAGAATGACATTTCCCTTGCGCTGCCCTAAATTCCAGGCACTCACGCCCAATTTGCCGATCAGCTTCAAATACCAGTCTTTCATGATATCGCGGTTGATTACGACGACATGAGGATCCTTGGCCCTTTCCTCTTGTTCTTTAGCAACGGCAGCCTGAATGCAACCGCCGCCGCCCGATGAACTGATGATGAGTACTTTCCTCGGTTTTTCTGCCTTCATGCGCCGATAATCCCTCCCATTGCGAGAAACGTCAGCAGCTCGCATCCGGTATGAACCAAAAACCTCTTGAAAGTCATTTTACCCCAAATCACCGCAGAGATCTGCGTCGTAGCAATAAATCCGATCCAAACGACGAATCCAACGAACATGCCATCCGTCACGGTCGTAACGCCTAAAAAGACTTCAAAAAATCCTAGTACGTATGCCGTCAGGAAAGCGACAAGGATTGTCCAAAGAATCGCAAGACGGCGAGGCGGTGCCGACGGGTCCGAACCGATCCCGAACAAATACCGCGAATACCAGAGAAATCCGATGATGATATTGACAATGGCGGCGATCAAGATCGACAAGAGATCAATGTGGGGAGCTGGCATAAAAATCCTTACTGTAAAAGGTGACTTTACGATACATTTTTCCTCAACTCGACTTTGTACATTTTTAGGACCGAAGGCCTCGATGGATTTGCCCTCTGAGGCGTTAATTTAATAAGGAAGGGGTTGACTATCCCCTTCCTTATGGCAGGCGGCCCTAAAAATGTACAAAGTCGAGTTCAAATGATTATCCTAATGGCAGTGTTAAAATAGGGCCACGAATATTTGCTTCGTTCGCATTCAGGTTATACAGCTGCAAAAGCAGTGCGAACGTCTTTTTTGAATGCATATCGCAATCGTCGATATAAAACCAGTAGTTGCGATACTGCACGGCGATAAACGCGTTTTTGGGGGCAAACCGATTCCATCTCACCGCGATGAGTCCGCGGAACACTTCTCCCCATTCTTCTTCTTCATGGTGATTGCTCTCCGATATCCGTACCATGCCGCGATCGATATGTTCCTGTGGAACCTGAACGCCACGGCTCAAATAGGCCATACACGAGAAAATTGAGCGAGGCATCACGCCCATGTGGCCTCCATTCGAAAAGCCGAGCTCCACATTTTTCAGATAGCGGCCGTTAACTAATTGATCGCATTTGATCAGCTCTGCCAGGCGGCTCCCTTCCACTCCATCAACAGGAAATGCAATCTGAAGGGAGTGCTCATGCAAATCTTGATCTTTTTCTGTCTTCGGATTGATCTGAACGCCGAGCTGCAATTCTCCGCGCTTTTGAAAATGGCGCAGCAAGTGAGAAACTTCTGAAAAACGCTGATGGGCGGGCTGCGAAGCATCTTCAGAGTCGGGATCATTCCAGATCTCCTGAAAATTCTGAACCATCATCCAGAAGACCCGATCGATATCCCAGCCCGAATAGCATAACAGCTGCAGCGTGCGAAGATCGATGGGCCTGAGCAGCCGTGTCGCAAAAGCTTGCCCTTCGAGAGGCGTATAAGTAATCGTCGGCTGATCCTGCCAGGAAATATCGCCGCCGAGTTTAAAAGGATTATCCTTGGAAAACCCCGGAATGGAAAAGACCGGCGCCAGTTCCGAGCGAACCGTCGACTGGGTCGTAATGCTGCTGACATCGAGGAATAAAGGGCTGTCCGCATAGCGCAGGCGCACCAGATTGAGGAGCATCTGCTGGGAATTGGTCATTTGAATGGCGTTATTATAGGACGTGCGGCCCCCTTCGCCCTCCATCGAAATGCGGCTGGGCATGGTGCAGCCGGCAAAACCAAATAAAAAAAATACTACGAACTTAGAACAGATTTTTTGACAGCACATGTGCATCATGGTCCGTATCGCCCCTTAAAACACACCATTTCATTTACAAATTATTTGGTCAAGCTACATACTGTTAATTTGTTGTTTTCTTATCTTTACGATTCCTTTATAATATGACTACATCAGAGAAGAGCCTATGACTATCGCTTTATTAGCACTGGGATCGATTGAACTCGGTCGAGTATGGGGAAAAATACAGGACTTTGCCCTCGACCCTGTGAGGAACACGGGCTACTATTTTTTTCCATGCCTTGCATCGATCAGTTCAAAATTTACCCAGCTCGCATTGGATATACCAGTCAGACATCTGATGTCCGACGAAGTAAAAAAACAAATAATCACTAAAATCCAGGATTTGGGCAAATCAGCCCTTCTTCCACGTAAATTCAATATTTACACGTGTCTGAACCAGCCATCGATGAGTTATGGTGGATTTCTCTCCATCACCCGTCCCATAGTGGTAATACCTTACGAACTATTGATAAGCTATGGAAGGCCATTCTATGAGGAAGCAAGGGCGGGTGATAATTTACTTGATGACAATCATCGCTTTACCAACAAAGAAAGTCTATTTCTTATCGCTCATGAATTATGCCACTTAAAATCCAGTGACGCCGCATTCAAGACAGCAGCCAAGATACTGCTGATCGCTGCCGTTGCTTTCATGTTCGCCTCTCCATTTGGATGGGCAGTTAACGCTGCAATAATCACTGGTTCCTTTTTGATTTCTCTATGTGCCGATCGTCATTATGAGTCGACGATGGATTTTAGCTCTGTGTCTACCTTCAACGAGGCTAACGATGATATTCACCTGTCCTTTGAAGCCGCAATCAGCGCTCTCGATAAAATCAAAAACCAGAATCTTGCTAAACTAAAAGAAGGTAAGTTTTATCAACGAATATTTATCACGAAGAAAGGCAATGACCTGCTCGATCTCAAACATCCATTCATTACTAGCCGAATCGCAGCCTTAGCAGATCATCTTAAACATTTAAAAGAGGTTAGGTTAAAAGATGTCCGAAATACAGTGCCGATACCTGTTCAATCCTAACTTTTGCAGAAATACTTCCATCAGGACCGTACGTAAGCCTTGAGGATTTTGATTGGTTCAATCGGGCGGTCGCGCTCTGTCTTGACGTTTTCCATTTTTTGAACAATGTCATAGCCCTTGACGACTTCGCCAAAAATGGTGTGCTTCATGTTCAACCACGGAGTAGGCACTGTTGTGATAAAGAACTGACTGCCGTTCGTGTTCGGCCCGCGGTTGGCCATTGCCAACAATCCCGGCCGATCGAACTTCAGCGTTGCCACGCATTCATCGGCAAACGATTTGCCCCAAATCGACTCACCGCCGGCGCCCGTTCCGGTCGGATCGCCGCCCTGAATCATGAATTGTTTGATGATGCGATGAAAAATCTGTCCGTTGTAATAATTCTTTTGAATCAGGCCAACAAAATTTTCACACGTTTTCGGAGCCAAGTCCGAAAACAGCTTCACTTCGATGGCTCCGAGATTCGTTTCGATTACGACGATGGGTTGGATTTGCTTCACAGTCTGAGTCTCCTGTGCTGGTAGGTTAAGGAAAAGCCCGAGAAAAAGGGCCACGATTGGGTAAAACATGCGCTGCATTTTTCACTCCTTTACTAAACTTTTGGAGCATCAATTCTACTTAAATAATGATTGAAAGCCAAGCCTTCTTCGAAAGAGCTATTCTGCCGAGCGGGAATGGAAAGTCTGGCAATCCTGGCTTCAAAAATGTTATACGTTTGAGAGTATGCTTGAAGTCGCTCTACTCATCGTCTTTCTAGGATTATTATTCGATTACACAAATGGCTTTCACGATGCGGCCAATGTCGTTTCGACGGTCATTGCGACAAGAGTGTTGGCCCCTTTTTCAGCGATCGTGATGGCGGGTATTCTTAACTGCATCGGCGCGACCCATGTCAGCGGGGTCGCTGAAACCATCGCCACCGGTCTCGTCGACTCGGCCCAGGCAACGCAAGTAGTGGTTCTTTGCGCCGTCATCGGCGCGATCATCTGGAACTTCATCACCTGGTATTTTGGCCTGCCTAGCAGCTCATCCTATGCTCTCATCGGCGGGCTTCTCGGCGCTGCCTGGATGCATCATGGAACCCAATCCATCCTTTGGAGCGGAGTAATCTTCAAAGTCATTATCCCGATGATAGTATCTCCAATACTCGGATTCGGAATCGGCTACCTATTGATGAAGGTACTCTATCACTACGTGGGGAAAAGGCCGGATCTCAAGGAAAAAAAGATCTTTTCGCACCTGCAAATCGGATCTGCCTGTATCATAGCCTTGGCTCACGGACTCAACGATGCCCAAAAAAGCATGGGAATCATTACACTGGGATTATTCGTATCGGGATTTCTGACCACGACGCAGATTCCGATTTGGGTTGTTTTGGCCTGCGCTCTAACCATCGGCCTGGGAACCGCCTCGGGCGGGTTTCGCATCATCCGCACCATGGGCTTTCGCATTACCCGCATCGAACCGTTCCAGGGATTCGCCGCGGAGAGCTCCGCCTCGATCGTTATTTTAGCCGCCAGCTTCATGGGAATGCCGGTCAGCTCCACACACATGATTGCCGGAAGCATCACCGGAGTCGGATCCGCCCGCAGCATGGACTCCGTGCGCTGGAACGTCCCCCGCAAGATCGTCTTCGCCCTAATCCTGACCCTTCCCGGCGCCGGCATTGTCGGAGCGTCTGCCTACATTATCGCTCGCATTGCTGGCTTGCAGTAGAACTGTTCGCTCTGTAAATTATTGAGAATGCTCCTACGATTGCGACAAATTCTGATTACACTGGCATTGGTTGTTGCCGCATTGGATTTATTTTTCAGCAATTTTCACTATTCTCCCTTTTTCCCTTGTCCGCCCTTCGATCCCCGATACGAAATAACCCATCTTCCTCCGAAAGAAAAGCTGAACAATATTCTGTCTCAAAAATTTACCTATTTGGGAAGCGGCCATCAATGCTCCGCATACCTGAGCGAAGACGGGCAATATGTCCTAAAATTGGCGCAGCACCTTCATTTTCGCTGGCCATCGGTTGCAAAGAAGCTTCCTCTGCCCCGATTCCTCAATGAGCGCCGGCAAAAAATAATGGCCAAACAACAGAGACAGCTATCTGTTTTTTTTCTCAGCGCAAAGCGTGGATTTGAAAATCTGAAAGATGAATGCGGGTTGATCTATGTGCATTTGAATCCCTCGGACGATTTACATATCTCGTTGAGAGTCCGCGATTATTTTTTTCGCCCTTTTACCATCGATCTGGACCGCCACGTTTTTATTGTTCAAAAAAAGATGCAGCCGATCACAAACGCGCTCGAAGAATACCAGCGCAATCGAGACACAGATCAGATTCGCTCTCTGATCGGCCATCTAGTGCAAAATATAGCTAACACCATGCGAAAAGGATTGATCGATACCGACCGGAGCCACTTCAAAAACTATGGGGTTTTAGGCAATACCGTGGCCTGTTTTGACATCGGAAATATCATGGAAGATCCTAAATTACTAAACCCAGACTATTTTGCCGCCGCACTACAGAAAAGTTTACAAAAAACAAGGCGCTGGATTGCAAAGGACTTTCCCGATGAACTAGTCTTTTTCGAGCAAATACTGAGTGAAGAAACTCTCAACTGCAACCAATAAAAATTAATTAACACTTGAAATTTATTCCAAAAACACGCACAATAAAACAAGCCAATAATAAGACCTAACAATAAAAGATAAAAAATGATTAACAAATGTACTCAACCACATTGCAGTTCTAATGTCACGCAGACATACAAACCATACGCTGGCCCATCCACAGTTAACACACCAAGTTTTCTAAACATTTTTGGTATAGTAAAAGATTGTTTTGAATTAATAAGCGCATTAATAAAAGCAAAAAAAAACAACGACACAGAAGGGAAATTTGATGCAAATATCCGCCTTGCAGGGATACCTGTAAATGCTATTTCTACGACATCGTCCATAGTAAACAATGCTTATCAGTTTTCATTGCTTTTACATGCACATATATTTAGCAATTCTTTTAAAGTTTTCTCAAAAGTTTCAATTATTCCTGGTATTGTCCTTTGTTTTATAGAAGGGATTTTCGAATCGATCGGGGCCTGGCGTAATGGCTCTTTTCTGAAATCTCTGAATAGCCAAATTATTAAAGAAATTCCCAATCTGCTCTCTCTCTCTTCCACTAAAGAAAAAGAGAAAGTTCTTTTATCGTGGGCTGTAAAATTTGAGAAACAGATGAATAGCTCGAAAAAAAAACCTGGAATAGAACTTACTGCAGTAACTCAAATTTTGCAACTCATTAGGAGTAATCTAAGCACATTTGATAAAGGTTATTTCCGATCATTACTAGAAAAGATGACTGAAACAGAGAAAGGAGTTTTTTTTGACATTGTGCAAAGATTTTTGGATCAAATAAAACTACAGTTAGTCCAAACCGACATCTCCTCGCTTAAAAACAGCTATTTAAGCCTTTCATCTGAACGAAAACATCAGCTCAATATCTTTGTTACACAAAAATATCCATATCTTTCAACGAGAGAAGCTGCGGAGAAAATCAATGAACTCAAGGATCAGGCTCGTTGCGAACAACAAGCTAAATTGGATCGCCGGACGGATCTTGCAAAAGAGGTAACAAATAATCTCCCCGAGATCGAAGAAGATTTTCTCTCATTCGACAGCACCGTACGCCAAAGCGCTCTGACGCGAGCGGAAGCTCTATTAAAAGATGTAACAATTCAAGCCGAAAAAAAATTATATCACCATATCGTTGGTATTGTTGCGATCGCGATGAGTCTTATTGGCCTGATTTTCGCCCTAACAGTTTGTCCTCAAATCATTGCCTTACTGTTCATCACTCTCGGAGCATGCACCGGTTTGGCGCGGTATTTTATGGCGAAAGGCTTATTGGGTCATAAAGGTTGGGCAATGGATTACAAAAATTGTGTGCCCGGATGGATTGGCAAGCGAATCTTCAAACCATCGCCAGCAAATACAGATTTGTCATCGCATCGTGTTACTTCTAAGATGGGCTGAACATCCAGCCAAACGAGCCGCCAAGTCCTCTAGATCCTGTACCGCATCAGGCGGCACTCTGGTGCCTCCCATGCTCCCCGGGCCAATCCCATGATCGTACCCATGATAATCAGAGCCGGGAGTCAGATAAACTTTTCTTCCTGTTTTTTGTTCATAGGCCACAGCTATTTTTTGAATCCGGAAATAGTCATCTGGTGAGTTTTCCCAGCCCTGTCGATAGACCTCGAATCCGTCTAGTCCCGCTTCCAATAAATCGTTCGCAAACGATTCGAAGTCGGGATAACCTTTTCCCGAGTAGGTCAACGGGAATGTTTTGAATTTGAAGATCGTGTAGGGGTGGGCCAAAACGACCACTCCCCCAGCCTGATGAACGATCGCGATCACCGCGCAAAAAGAAGGGCCGTTGAATGGGATAGCAGCTATTGCTTCGTCGCCGATATATTTGACAAAAGCGTCGCGGTTGTCTTTAGCGTAGCCCTTGGCGACCAGAGCTTTGGCGATATCCGGGCGAGTGATCTGCCCCTGCAATTGGGCCAGGATCTCTTCCACGGGCGCTTGATCTAGCGAAAGATCTGCCAATCCCAGGCCGTCCGCCATCCGTTCCGCATTCAATTTAGGGATGAGAATATCCTCCTTGAGTTTGAGCGCCACACCGATCGATGACAACTTGTCCAGGATTTTGCGCATGCGATCCAGGCGCTGAACGCTGGAGACTTGGAGAAGCTGGAGAAGGTCTGAATTCGAGGGATCGATGCCGAGGCTTAAAAGGTGGACAGAATCATCCTCGGCGCTAATCTCCACTCCAGGGATGATGCGCACACCCAGTTCCTGGGCTCTTTTACAGGCCCGAGCCAGGCAAGCGACCGTGTCGTGGTCTGTCAACGCATAATAATCAAGCCCTATTTCTTGAGCGATCTCAACCATGGCCTCGGGGGTCTTGATCCCGTCCGAGTAATAGCTATGTGTATGGAAATCCAGGTTGGCTGCCTGGGAAAAAACCGCTCCAAAAAAAACAATGCAGGCCGCCAGCAAGAGATATCGACCGCCTCTCTGCTCCAGTAACTGACGCTTTTGGATCATAGAGGCTCCTGCGTTTGTTGACTCAGCTCGACTTAGAATTGGTCCCATGTTCATTTTTCATCAAGGGAATTCGCTTTTCTTTAAATTACTTTTTATGTAGAATGTGGACATGTTTCACATGATTGCTCTTGTCTTTGTTTTGTTAATTGGAAATCTTAATCCTGAAGCTCCCACGTATCAATTTATGGGGAAGCATTTTTTGGCGAGCTACATGGATTGCGACACAGACGCCTTATCCGATATCGATGGCACGATTGCTGCAATGGACTCTGCAGTTCGAGCCTCAGGCGCCAATATTCTAGCCAAAACGCCATACATCTTTCCTCCGAACGGCCTCACCATCGTGTATCTTCTCTCCGAAAGCCATGCCAGTCTCCACACCTATCCTGAACATAACGCCTGCTTTGTCGATCTTTTCACTTGTGGAGATCATTGTTCTGCCGAAAAATTCGACAAAATTTTCCGCGCCTATCTCAAACCTAAAAAAGTCAACGCCCACATCTTCCTACGCCACAATAACATAGAAGAAGAGACTTACTCACAAGATTTTTTGCCTAATTGATTAATAAAAGCGGCCCTATGAATTTCAGGAGTATAATAGAGAAAACCCCAGAATCTTCTCTAAACGTTTTTCTAAAATATCAAGAAGGATAGACGGATCTTGCAATGAAAAAACCAACAATTTTCAAGTTGGGAAAGTTTTTTTGTATTGTATTGCTAGCGGCTCGGAAGGTTGTCCCCTGTGTTAAAACGTCATCAAAGAGCCATATTTCTTGAATTGCTAAGCTTAGATTATTTGTACTCAGGTAATAATTGTCTTCAAGTGCCAGCGGAACGCGGATTTTTGAAACGCGTAAAGAAGGTCTAGACTCTTTTTGCAAGAGGAGTTCAAAAATATTTCCCTGCGGAGAGAGATGTTGTAGCAATTTCAAATTTCTATCATCGTATTTTGCCGAGCTTCTAACCTCGGATGGTGGGATGGGCACTAATAATGCATTTTTCATGCGTATATAAATTTCAGGTGTGTGAAAAATGGAGAGATGGAAAAGATTAGCTGCTTTTTGGATTGCCTCGTCTTTGTAATGCCAATCGGTAAGATCTTTACGACTAATTTCTTTTTTGTAATTTCGAATAAGTTGATTTGTGGGGCTATGGCAAGCCAAAGCTCGAGGGGTGAATTCACCTAAATAGTAAAGCTCATCTTCGTGTCGCAAGTGGGGATAAGATAGTATTAGAAATTCGTCGATCCGTTTAAGGAATGTCGGAGAGATGCTTGCAGATTTCATTGTAGTCTTTTGCTCGAATTGCGCCTTGTTGTTCAAATTTTTTCGGCCATGACAGGGATGTGTTGAGGAAGTTGTTTTCTAATATGATCAATTTCCGTCCTTGTTGCAACGCGGCTCTTGCTTGGACGAGGGTTCCAGACGTTTCTCCAGCTTCAACTATGATTGTTGCCTGCGTTAAGGCGGACATGGTTACGTTTCTCTCAGGAAAGAAGAAGCGATTTTGGCGATAGTCCTGTTTTGTATACTTTATGAAGGGCACTTGGCTAATTAAGAGAAAATCTTTTGCAATGATATCCTGTAAGTCCCGGTTTTCTGGTGGATAGTACTGATTAAGAGGTGTTCCAATAACTCCAATGGTTACCCCCCCTGCCTCGATCGCGGTTCGGTGTGCTGTAGTGTCTATCCCTCTTGCTAAACCAGAGACAATAGCAAATTTATCTGAGATAAGTTTTTTGACCAGATATTGGGTACGTTCAATCCCTTCTGGCGAAGGATTTCGTGTGCCGACTATTGCAATGCAAGGCAGATAAGCCAATTCCCAGTTCCCTTGATAATAGAGAATCTTTATTGGATAGCGTGCATCTTTTAGATGTTCAGGAAACATACCATCGCCATCGATTCTGGCGCCAAAATGAGGCAACGCTTTAAGGATTGGTAGTAAGGATTTTTTATATTCAGCAATTAATTTGGGGGCAACAAGAGTTGAAGCGAGACTTTCGGGGTGCTTAGAAAGCTGAGTTGCAATGGTACGAAATGTAGTGTTGGGGCGACTCCACAATGCTTCATAAGCAGAAATCTCTTCAAGGATGGACAGAACGGAATACTTGCTCGTGGAATTTCTCATATACTCCATAGTATTCAGATTCGGAACGATTGGTGTCAATGAACTAATAATCGTTTTGATTTTCTGACGGTTCCGCTTTCTTTAATTGTAGTTGCCGAAAATCGCGGCGAAAGGCTCAAATGCGAGATGCAGGCGATGGAGTTTCAGACGCGGAATGCGTTTAAGGCGCCGCCGAAAGAGTGGATCGAGCATCGGTTGGGTCAGTTTCGACAGACGCTGGATATGAATACCAAGGCGTCAGCGCTGGCTTTGAAAGATCTTTTAGGGACGATTGAGATGGAAGCGTTTCCTGGCGAATGTGTAGTCGATAACGGAAATTTAATTCAGAGGAAGCCATATTATCTGGCGAGTTCCAATATCGATACCCTTGCACTCCTTGAGGAGTGCAAGGGTACGAATTGGTCTCTACTTCGGAAGAGGTAGGATTCGAACCCACGAACCCCTCGCGGGGTTTCCTGTTTTCAAGACAGGCGCATTCGGCCACTCTGCCACTCTTCCAAACTATGGAAACTGAGATAAAAATCGTATATCGTTTTGAGTAAACATACGGATATCGGGAATATCATACTGCAAAATGGTTAACCGCTCAATACCCATCCCCCACGCGTATCCACTATATTGCTCCGGATCGATGTTCCCCTTCTTCAATACATTCGGATGGACCATTCCCGCCCCGCACACCTCCAGCCAGCCGGAATGCTTGCAGAGCCGGCATCCTTTGCCACGGCATGCCGTACAACGCACGTCCACTTCCAAACCAGGCTCGACAAAAGGGAAATAACTCGGCCGAAAACGTGTCTGAACCTTCTCACCCAACAGCTTGCTCCAAAACTCGTCCATCGTCGCAAAAAGATCCGCAAACGATACATTGCGATCAATATACAGACCTTCAATCTGATGAAAAAATACGTGCGAGCGAGCAGAAATGTTTTCGTTCCTGAAAGTCCGACCCGGCGCAATGATGCGAATCGGGGGAGCAAACTCTTCCATCACGCGGACCTGCACATTGCTCGTGTGGGTGCGGAGCAGCCATTCGGTATTCAGATAAAACGTGTCCTGCATATCGCGAGAAGGATGATCCGGCGCAAAATTCAAACCCTCGAAATTATAATAGTCTGTATCGACCTCCGGCCCCAGACGCACTGAAAAACCCATACCTGCCAGAATGTCAATCGCGCGGTCCATCATTTGCATCAGTGGATGCGAACGGCCCAAATACTGACGTCGGCCCGGTAGAGTCGGGTCAATCGCCTCGCTACTGAAACGGGCCAGCATTTCCGCATCTTTCAAACGCGATTCAGTGAGATTGCAATGGGAAATGAGCTCCTCTTTCAGATCGTTGATCTGCTTGCCGAGCAACGGACGATCATCCGCTGAGCAATTTTTCAATTCGATCATTAGAGCCGGTATAGGGCCCTTCTTGCCAAGGAACTTGACCTTGAGATTTTCTAGATCTTTAGAAGTAGACGCGAGTGTTAGCTCGTTCAAAAATTCAGAGCGTAACTGCTTAATTTTTTCGGATAGAGACATGCCATCGTCCGCCCATTGAAGAACTCCTCCCTGAAAGGAGGAGATTCTTTACGTAGCTTTTGGAGGCGGTGCGGCTAAAGCCGCATACCGCATCTCATAAAATAGCTTGCTTAGACCCACCCCTAAAGGGACGGGACTCTAGGCAAGCAGTGCCGTTCAAAGATCACTCCAGATTCGGCGATAAGCCGAATCTGGTGAGAATTTATGCCGCCAGACCTTGCTTCGCTTTGCCGACAACGGCAGCAAACGCCTCAGGATCCCTGATAGCTAAATCAGAAAGTATCTTGCGATTAATGGAGCATCCAATCCGCTTCAATCCGTGGATGAACATGCTATAGGAAATTCCATTGATCTTCGCCGCAACGCCAATGCGGATCGTCCACAGCCTGCGAAAATCGCGCTTGCGCTGTTTACGGTGTAAATAGTTGAATGCCAGCGCAGACATCAACGCGTCTTTACTGAGCTTCAGGTGGTTTTTGCGATCGCCATAAAACCCCTTACATCGCTTCAGGAGTTTTTTTGTTCTTCGGCGGGCCGAAACTGCATTTGTAATTCTTACCATGGTTATACGCCCATCATGTTCTTGTACATTTTTACTTGGCCTTCATCGACGAGACGTGACTTGCCCAAGCTTCTCTTGCGCTTGGCACTCTTCTTCGTCAACATATGGCGGCGTCCGGGTCGCATTCTTTTCAGTTTGCCGGTTCCAGTGACGCGAAATCTAGCTATGACTGCCTTTCGGGTTTTCATTTTCGGCACGGCTGGTCTCTCCTTGCTCAGGTCGTTTAATTGGTTTCGGTCGTTTGCCAGTCGGCGCTAACGTCGTCGACATTGCGCGGCCCAACAACTTGGGCGTCGCTTCCAGTGCCGCTATATCGGCAAGTTCCAGGCAAAACTGATCCACTACTTTTTGTCCTAAATCCAAATGGAGCATCTCGCGGCCACGGAACACACACGTAATGCGAACCTTGTTTCCCTTCAATAGAAACTCGCGTGCATGCTTCACTTTGGTCTGGAAATCGTGCGTGTCGATATTCGGTTTGAATTTGATTTCCTTCACCTTAATTTGGACTTGCGCTTTCTTACTGTCTTTTTCCTTTTTCTGCTGATGATAGCGAAACTTGCCATAATCAATGATCTTCGCCACCGGCGGCTTGGCCGACGGAGAAATTTCAACGAGGTCCAGCCCCGCCTCTTCCGCTTTCGCCAATGCATCGCGCAGCAACAATATTCCTAACTGCTCGCCATCTTCCGTGATAACGCGCAACCGATCCGCTCGTATTTCTCTATTTATTCTCAAACAATTCTCCTGCTAACGCTTGCAGCAACATTTATCATCGCCCGCAATGATCTCCAACAAGAGGAAATTCATCCATGCCCAGCGATTCATCGTTTATTTCTAGCAGAAGGGCCAGGTTTCTTTCAACCCACACAGTCGCAGAAACACTCCCCTTCGGCTTCGGCTCGCGTATGGCCGCTATGACCCATTCGCACTGCAAAGCGTCTCTTACGAGAAACTCTAGCTTCGACTCATCGCCGCCCGTCTCTTCATCCACTTCCCAGCCCAAATTCTCAATAGAGCGCTCAATGACACTCTGCTTGCGGCTCTTTCCAGAAAAGCGGATCCGACTGGTAAAGCCCAAAATAGTAAGAGATTTATGAACGATTTGCAAGAAAGAAATACAATCCCGCTCAAGATCGACAAAAGAAATAATTTGCCATACGAGCGAATGACGATCATCCAGCAGGCCCCGCATCGCCCTCGATGGCTGTTCAAGCCAGGACAAATGCATCACGGCCATTTTCTGCTTTTTTTCGGAGATCAACGGATACTGGCGCTCATCCCCCTCCACCTCGATCGCCATGGAAGAAAAATTTTTCCTCCACATGCCGCATAGCCGGCGCCGCACCTCGAGCCCATCGGGAAGCCAGATCCTCTCCCCATCGATGACTTCCCAAAAACCTCGATCAGCCCCCCGCTTCATATGATCCAGATCGGGGAATTGCTGATAGAGCTTGAACCTCGCCTTCAAAGCATCTTTGGAAACATCTCCGACCCCGATGATTCTATACCGATCCCGGCCCCGGCTGGTTTGCTCGATGAGGCGCACAAACCCCGCCTCTCCCGTGTGCGTGTATGGCAACTCCTCGCACCAATCGACAAAAGAGCCGATCTGGATCAAAGGGACATACTGATCCTGGCCATGCACCTGGGCGGCCCGCCTGTTTTGGCCATGTTTTTTCAAAAACTCTGCTGCGCAAAAGGGAATCATTTCCATCACCCGAATCGGCCGTTTCTCCCTGATGATCTGGCGGATACGCTCTTCGAGCAAAACAAGGATTTCTGAAGAAAACGGCTGGGAAAAGGAAAAATCGCAGTAAAATCCATTACAGACAACTCCTACATCCTCGACGAATAGACCGGGAAGGAATTCGGAGAGGGCTGCCGCAAGAATGCGCGAGCCTAGGGTTTGGTGCGATGAGTGATTGACCATTTAATGGGATATAGTTGACTCGAACAACCGACCTCCACGATGTCAACGTGGCGCTCTAACCAACTGAGCTAATACCCCGAAAATCGAAAGAAATGATACGCCATCGTTCATTTGCGAACAACAGTGAAAATTTGATTTTCTGACGCATCAATATTATTTTTTAGATTGGGTCGAAAGTGCTCAGCCGATATCCTAAACAGATGGAACGATACTCTCCCCACCTTTCGCTGGCCCATGCATATTGGAAAAATCATTTACGTCCGGGCGATACCGCAATCGATGCGACCTGCGGCAATGGCCACGACATGCTCGTTCTGGCCCAGATCCTTTTGGAAGATCCCTCCAGCCTCCTGATCGGCCTGGACATCCAGAGCGCGGCCCTGGCCAACACATCTTCACTATTGGAACGGTCCATCCCTGCCTCCCACATGGCGCGCGTCCTGCTGCAGCGCCATAGCCATGCCGATCTCGCCCAAATCCCCCTGCCCAATCCCGTACGCCTGATCGTCTATAACCTGGGATATCTGCCTGGAGCGGATAAAAAGATCACAACTCAGACAGAAACGACCCTCTCTAGCCTGAAAATAGCTGCATCTCTCTTGGCTCAAGACGGAGCTCTATCGATTACTTGCTATCCAGGCCATGAAGAAGGCGCCCGCGAGGAAACCGCCATACTGGATTGGGCCAAGCAGCTGGCCCCAAATCGATGGCAGATATGCCATCATTGCTGGATCAATCGAAAGGCCTCTCCAACATTTTTTTGGATTCGATCAATCGATGAAACTCATGAGTCATCATCAATGAAAGACGGAAAAGAGAGGAAGGTTTTTTAGACTTCACCAAATTTTTTGGCTAATTCATCTCTAAGGGGCTGTTTAATAAGGTTCGGATTTCGAGCCATAATAATTCTAAACACTGTTTTTTGAGCAAAAGGCACCATCTGTTTGAATGACTCCGCTTCAAAACAACTCATTGAAACACAGAGTTCACCAATTGATTCAGCACAATCACCCACTAACAAATCATCATTGTTAGGGTCTGACGCGATTTTCAGTAAAGCTGTTAAAGCCCTTAGATCTTTACTTTCACCAAGATACATAATAGCATCTTCTCGCTCATCTTCTCTGGCTGTTAGATCAAACAAAATATCAATTAACAGCTGTACACGATCTTTCATTTTCATATTTGTTTAATTGTTAAATTCCAATGGCATATGCTTTCCAACGTTAGCATCTCCAACTTCATTCGTAAATGGATTAATATAGCTTTTACCTGATGGATTATTCCAAAGGCGAGCATCGAATCTAGAAATATTGCTTCTAGAATCTAATCCATCTCGAAAACTTCCTTCAGGTTTCATGCGAAGTCGCCATTCAAACTTTCCATCTTGATAGACACCCCATCTTTCCGGCGCGCCTTGGGGATTCGGCAACTTTTCCCATCCCTTGCTTTTCGCCCATCCTCGCAGAATCCGAATATTATTCTGCCCCGTTTCAGAGAGCCCTTTAGCCGCTTGATGGAAACGATTATTGATTTTTACAGGATTCAAATCACTAAACGCCTGTTTCGTCGATGATGCCACACGCGTAGCTGCGGAGGTTAGCGAACAGGGGGAAGGAAGCATTCCTTCAGAATACTGTAAACCACAACGATCTAGAAAATCGTTCCTGAATGCGTTTTGTCGAGTAATATTTGTGCCAAAAAATCGATCGATCCCTAAATGATCCCTCACATCATTATCGGGCCGCCATGTGGCAAACGACCGATCATTGGCTCTAATAAATCCAAGTCCCGAGTAATCGTAAATCTCATGGGTCAGTTTCGATGCGGTGTAAACCCCAAACATCGAGATTTCCCGCCCCAATGCTGGATGGGAATCAAACGAGATCGTTTGCTGCAGGCACTTCCAGTCAAACCCCGTCATGATGAGCCCATACTCATCCAAGTGCGTCAGCGGATCGTTATGGACAAAGGCATAGAGATTCATGCCATCGGTAAAGCCTGCAGGATCGGGCGTCAGCCACCGCCCCAATGACGGCATGTAGTACCTCCGGCCATAATAAACAAGGCCAGTGGCGGCATCGCTCCTCTTGGATGAATAGCGCCAGGGGCTGAGAACCGCACCTTCAATCTTCTCTTCTCCGAACGCACTGTAGCGATAGATGGACGGCGCGCTGCGATCAAGAGGAACCAGAGCAGCGATATTTCCGGCCAGATCATGAATAAGCGCATACGCATTGCTCTGCAATTCGATTGCAACAGCCGAATTAATTTCCGCATGCGGTGTTGAGCCCAGGATGCGCAGCTCTTGAAGACGCAGCGCCTCATCGAATGAGCCGATCTCATTTTGCCCATCGTAAAGGAAATACTGCGTTTTCTGGGCGCCGTTTTGTAGGGTCGTCTTTGATAGGCAGCGATGCAGAGAATCATAAATAAAGTCCTCGCGAAGATCCGGCGAATCGATCCGGATCAGGCGATCCAGCGCATCGTAGGTATAGCGAGTATCGCCCTGCCGCACGGGATTGCCCCTTTTGTCATATTCCAAATGCGAGACGATTTCATTGAGATCATTGACCTGATAACGCTCCTCGTCTTTTTGCAGGCGATTATTAAGCGAGTCAAACGCATAGACGTGCGCAAAGAGCCCTGTTTCATTGGTGAGCTGATAGAGCGGATCATAGGAATAAGCGCTCTCATCGCCCTGCGTTTGCATACGCAGGATATTGCCAACGGCATCCTGCTCCAGCACGTCCTGTTTGAACATCGATGAATTAATGCGCGTGGGATGGGAACAGAGATCAAACGAGTGCCGTGCAATACTGCCATCAATCAGCGTCTCTTCCAGCACATGGCCGGAAGTATCATAGGATGAAAAGCGGTGGGTATAGATGCTCTGTCCATCGAGGGTGCTGCGAGAGATGCTTTTGAGATCCAATGCATTGTACCCATACTCAATCCGGCAATGGGCTGCGGGGATCAAACAGGCGATCCGGCGGCCCTGCTGATCAAAGGTGTTTTGCAACACATAACCGCACGGAAACGTCTCCTGCAAGATCCGCCCTTTCGCATCGACCTGCCGATTCAAACCATCGCTTTGCAGCAGGCGGCCCAGTCGATCATACGCCATTTGGTGGCGGACGGTCCCGTCCGACGAGGTTAATAAGACGAGATGACCCAATCCATCGTAGGCATACAAGATTGCCGTTCCATCCGCTTTGAGCGTTTGCGATCGCTGGCCATCCGCTTGGTAAGTATGGCGCGTTATTTTGGCATCCAGCGTGCCGTCCGCTTCGGTCAAGGCGGCCAGACGGCCGCGGCTGTCGCATTCCCAACGAGTCCGAATGTCGCGCATGGAGCCGTCGAAAGCAAAAACCGTATCGATCTGCAGAGTCGGCTGGCCATTAAGATCGAAGAATTTTTCTTCCTTGGACAGCGTTCGCTCTTTTCGCTTTTCGATGGCTGCCAGATGATTGTGGGCGTCATACGTTGAAAGGGTCTGCAGGCTCATCGGATCGGTGTGGATCGTTTGCAAAACTCTCTGGCCGCAGGAATCGATAAAGTGATCCTGGTATGCTGTTGTCTCGATCGCGCCCTGAGGATCGGTTTTTTGGATGAGGCGGGACATCGAGTCATATTGGAAGGACTCGCGCGCCTCTTGGCCATTGATATTTTGGATGACGGCCGAGCGATTGCCGGCCGCATCGTACTCATATCGGATGCAACGCAGCAATTCGCCAGAGACCGACTCTTTTCTCTCCTCAATGACCCGATCCAGAAGATCGTACTCAGTAATGGAGCAAAGATCTCCAGTTTGCTCTTGATGGAGCCGGCCCAGCGAATCGTAGGCATTGGATGTTTTTTCTCCATTGCACTCTTCGGCAATCTTGCGGCCCCCCGCGTCAAAAAAATACCGCGTTCGATTGCCCTCCGCATCGATATGTTGGATGAGTTTGGTGCCTCTATATTCAAACTCCTCAACAGACAGAATCGATGAAGACGAAATCGTTTTTTTGACGATCTGCTTCAGTCCATCATAGACATAGGAAGTTGTAATGCCAAGTGGATCGATATGAGAGCGAAGCGTGCCGTCCAGATTATAGATATATTCATCGCAAGCATTGTCGGGATGAACAACGAGGGTGGGTTTGCCATAGACGTTATAAGAGGTCTTCGTCACATAACCGTGAGCATCCGTTTTTTGGATTTCACGCCCCGCGCCGTCATAGGCGCTCCGGTATACGGGAGAGATGAATTCCTTGCATTCGGTTGCCAGAGGCGGTAAATGCGTCTCGATGCGGCGATTCAGAGCATCTGAGACAAAAGCCGTCTCATGGCCGCGCAAATCGGTCTCGACAGTCAAACTATTGCACTTGTCATAGACCGCATGCTTTTCCCATAAAACACCGTCATTCCCCTGTTTTTTGATGTGGATGGGGCGATGAACCGAATCATAAGCGCATGTCTGTGTAATCCGTCCTGAAAATTCCTGAGCGCTGATCGGGCAGCCGCAGGCATCGTAGGTGAATGTTTCGCTCTGGCCGATAGGGTTCGTCCTTTTGATCAGGCGGCCTTTGCCGTCATACGCCATCTCGATGCTGTATCGCAGTGCGTTTTGAGCGTCGTAAACATCTTGCCGAGCAATTTTTGCACCTGTCGTATAGGCGAGAACAGTCTTTTTTAGCCTTTCTTCCTGGCCATTCTTGCAAAACGATTCCTCGATGATGTGCGGCAGACCGATATAGGGCGCCTGTGCGACAGGCGTGATGCGCCGGATCGTTTGCGAATCGCCATCGTCGGACACTTCGCGGATCAACACGTGATCGGCGTCATATTCGAACGTCTTTCTAACCTTAAGTACATCACCATCATATGTTGCCTGCGAAATCGGAAGATCTGTTCTGGGCAAATAATCGATAAGGATCCGGCGGCCCGAGTCATCGGATTCTTCCAGCAGAAGGTTGGGCTCGGATGAAGAATAGCGAAAGCGCTTGCAATAGACCTCAGTTCCGTTGTCGATAGGAATCCCATTTGCGCCGAGAACAGGAGATGGTCCCGCGCCTGAAAGGTTGCCGTAGAGCCTCTTTTCGATGACATTGCCGCGCACATCGTACATGTAGCGAACAGATGAAATTACCGTTCCGTCGCCATCAATCAAACTTTTGCAGATCAGATTGGCCTGATCTGCTCCAGAGCCCCAACAATAGCGCTCTTTATTCAATAACGGGCCATCTTTGGAAAATCGATCGATCGTTTGCAGGCGCAGATCGTCGCCCCATGAATAGACGGTTCGATTGAGATCGGCATCGAAGACTTCAACGAATCCATGCTGATTATCTTTGCGCTTTTCTTCCGTAGGGTCGATTCGATGCGAGCTGTAGATGAGTGAATAGATGGGACAAAGAGCGCCGTCGGCGCAGACCGGAGCCGATAGAGTTTTAACCTTGCCTCGATTCCCGTCCCAAACGAGCTTATCCTCATATTTAAGAACCATTCTCATTTGACCCGCCTCGTACACCGGCTCTAAATGGGATACAACCTCATAATGATCGTTCATTTTTACGGTTCGATTGGCGACCGTATGAACGGTTTTATCATAATAGTCGGCCTGCAATCGGGGATGGCAGGGATCTGTTATGGAAAAAAGACGGGTAAACTTTGAGCTTGGGATTTTCAGCGGGGCATAGTCGATCGTAAATTCTCGGTAATTCAGGCTCGTATCAGGTGCTTGCGAAGAGCTGACGGCGCTCACCTCGCCCAATGTGACTCCTTTTTGACCGATCACATAGCCATATCGAACCACTTGGCCATCGCTGCCCTTGACAGTGAATGTTTTGTTTTTCAGCTTTGGATCATCGTAGACGATGTCGGCCCAGGCAAAGACCTTGCTCATCGATGCATTCATGCTGCGGATCTTCGTCAGCATCATGCGGTTATGCTGCATTTCATGATAATCATAGCGGATCTGATGGCCATTCGGGAGATTTTCACAGATCAGCCGATACCCATTATCGTCGCTCGGTGTTTTCTTATACTCGCGAACAGTTCCATCGGCCGCATGGACGATCAGATGCCTGAATTTCTCTTCTTCGATCAGAATGTAATTATTTTTAAAATTCGTACGGCTCGAGATCGCTCCCATCGCCGTGTTTGAAAAGCCCTCTTTGAGGTTTTTCGGCGTGCATCGAATGTATTTGACTCCATCGATTTTGATTGTATCCACTTTTTCGTATTTAATCTGACCGCCGTTGGACTCCTGAACGACCCATGTATGTTTCGATCGCTCGTATGCAAACACAAATGAGCCAAACGACCAAGATCCGTTATGATAGGTTCGGTAAAAATGAATGGGCTCGGCACCCTGGATCGTGAGGTCTTCTTCGTGGGCGAGTAATTCGCCGGTGATTGCGTTGACAGCACCACCAATGATGACGGAAGGATCGTTAGCGAGGGTCACTACCGATAAATCTTCATTGGCCGATAAAGTGCCGACGGAAAGAAAAAACAGGATCAAATATTTATTCATAAATCGTTTCAGCTTAAGAAAAAACGACAATTATAAGACGCTAAATGGATTGATGCAACACAAGAGAAAATTTGAGTAATCGGTTTTATCGCCCCGGCGTAAAGACGCACGGATCCGTCGGAACCTGGATTCCCAGAGCTCTTCGTACATCATTCAGGATAAAAAAGCTCCCGCATACGACGAGAGGATCAGAAGTTTGCAACACTTCATCGAGTGATTGCGCCAGATAAGCGTTGGAAAAACCCTTCGTCTGAAGGCGGCCCAGCAGTTCGTCTGCGCCCATGAGGCGCGAGTGGCCATTGGACACACAGCCGATTCGGCTGACCGCGCCACTCATGGCTGCCATGAACAGCGCGGGATCTTTGCCCTTTCCCAACGCAAGAGCCATATGGAACCGGACATTGGGATATTTCGCGTCGAGCGCGGCTCGCAAATGGGCAAACCCATCCAGATTATGGGCCGCATCCAATATAATCGGCCGCGGATCGACGATCTCAAAACGGCACGGCGGCCGGCATGCAAGACCGACCTGGATGGCCGGCTCGGGGATGCCCAGCTTTTCCAGCGCGGTGCGCGCAATGGCGTTGTTTTCATCGTCATAGAAGGCGGATGCGGCCGGCGCTACAATCAGATTTCCCTTCGCCGCCTCGAGAATCGGAGCCAGACACGCTCGGGGGCCCAGCACCACGGGAACGCCTTTTTTGATGATGCCGGCCTTGGCCCGGGCGATTGTCTCTAGAGTCGGACCCAGAATATCCATATGATCGGGAGAAATCGAAGTGATGACGCAAAGCTTAGGATCGATCACGTTCGTCGAATCGTACATACCTCCTAATCCCACCTCAAGAACGGCGATATCGATATGTTGGCTCGCGAAATATTCAAAGGCGAGAGCGGTCAACAGTTCAAAAAACGAGGGCTGAACTCCCTCTTTGTCGATAAACGCAAACAATTTGGGTAAATAATGCTCGACGAACTCTTCGGAAATCATCGATCCATTAACCTGGATGCGCTCGCGATATGTCGAGATGTGAGGCGACGTATAAAGTCCCACATTGCGCCCCGCCGCTTTGAGCGCCGTTGCGATTTTCAATGAGACGGACCCTTTCCCATTCGTCCCTGCGACATGAATCGAAACAAATCGCCGATGCCGATGTCCTTGCCATTCATCGATGCACCGCATGCGATCCAGGCTGTTGGCTGATTTTCCGCGAACCGCATAAGAAAAGATTCTATGAACTAAATCCTGACCAATCATCTCTGAGACAGTTTTCTGAACGTTTCTTCATTGACCCACGATGCGCCGAGGGGAATATTCGGGCGATGGCGGCCATGGTAGTCCGAGCCCCCTGTTGCCAGCCAATGATGCTTTTCAGCGAGCTTCACCCATGGCGTTTCCTGGTCTTTCGTTAATCGACTATAATAGCATTCCAATCCATCGAACGGATGAGCCAGGACATCGCGCAAAAAATGGCCCTTCTTTAAAAAATGGGGATGGGCCAGGATCGCCCGGCCGCGATGCGCATGCACCGCCTCGATGACTTCGCGCGGTGTAAATTTTCCGCCGGACGCATAACAACAGGCATCGTCTTTCAAATACCCGTCATAGGCCTCCTGAATCGTGCCCACAGCCTTTTTTTCCAGCATGGCCGTCGCGATGTGCAACCGCCCCACGATCTGAGCCGGACCGCTGGAATGAAGTTCCGCTTCATCGATGCAGATTCCCTTTTTTTTCAGCTTCTCCAAAATGCGCCGGTTGCGATCAATTCTACGCTGTAAAACCTCATTGAGAAACACATGAATTCCGTCATCAAAAGCGTACGCCAGAACATGAACGGTCAATCCCTGCCACTCCGACGAGATCTCGACGCCCCGCAACAATTCGATATTCAATGCGCCGGCTTGCGACCATAGCTCGGGCGTATAGGCCTGAATGGTGTCATGATCCGTAATCGAAAGGCCCCGTAAGCCAGCACCAACGGCCAGCTCCAAAAGCTTTTGCGGCGAATCGGTCCCATCGGAACAACGACTATGGACATGAAGATCCGCGCGAAATTCGTTATTCATAGGGCACCAAACGCACTTCGGGCTCGAGCCGGATTCCGGTTTGCTGAAAAACCCTCTGCTGGATTTGCTCGATCAGACTCATCACGTCCGCTTGAGTGGCATGTGACGCGTTGATAATAAAATTTGCATGGATCTCAGATACTTTCGCGCCGCCGACGCAAAGCCCTTTCAAACCGCACTGATCGATCAGGGCGCCGGCAGATTTTTGCGGCGGATTGCGAAAAATGCAGCCCGCGCTCTTTTCCCGATAGGGCTGAGTGGCTCTGCGGCAATCGATGTGAGAGCTCTGGGTTTGACGCGCATCCGGATTTTCATCGAAGACAAAGCGGGCCGACAAAATCGATCCCCGCATGGTTTGGAATGAGGAATAGCGATTGGCGAATTGAAAATCGCCGCGCGAATATATTTTTTGCTCGCCCGACTCATGAAGGTACAAGACTTCATCAACGGTCTGGCTTGTCTCGCGGCCCCCCGCTCCCGCATTCATAAATATCGCCCCGCCCACTGAGCCGGGAATGCCGACAGCAAATTCCAGGCCTGACAATCCTCTTTTGGCCGATAATGCGCCCAAACGTGCAAAACTACTACCTGCACCGACATGCGCTTCGCGCCCATTAAAAGTGCAAAAGTCGATTTTATTGTGAATAACGACGCCGTTAAACCCACGGTCATCAAAGAGGCAATTCGACCCTTTGCCCAAGATAAAATAGGAAATTTGATGACTCACTGACCATTGGATGGCTTGCTCAATCTCAGAAATCTGCGTTGCGGCCAAATAATAGCGAACCGGGCCTCCGATCCCAAAGGTCGAAAGCTGTTTTAAAGATTGACCGGTTCGGAATCGCTCTTCGATGGACATGGAAAACCTTTATAAATAACGTCCAGGATCGCATTGACGAATTGAGCGCTTTCCGGCGTTCCAAATTTTCGGCAAAGCCGGATCGCCTCGCTGATCGCCACTTTGGGCGGCAGTGAATCGTCATAACATAATTCATAAATTCCCAGCCGCAATACATTCTTTTCAACGCGGGAAATGCGCTCGAACTGATACTCGGTCGAAGCGGGACGGATCCGATCGTCGATCTCGCTGAGCTTCTCGCGAATCGCCACCACTTTCGCGTGGGCTTCTCGCGCCGCCTTCTTCGTCACTTTCAGTTCATGCATCAACAATTCGACGACATCGGCTTCTTCGCCTTGCGAAAAATCGTCGGCGTAGAGCATCTGAAAAACCATCTCGCGAAATTTTTGTGCCGGCAGGGGCATAGCTATTCTCCAATCAGGAAAAAATTATAGCACATCGATCAGGAAAAGCTAAAGGATCGAATGATAATAAAGATTTCTTGAATCTGTCGATCGATATTGATAGGGTAGATTTCATTCTGGTGTAAAAATGCTCGGCGTCTTTCTCGATACGGAAACCAACGGCCTCAATGCGAATCTCCATAAAATTTTGGAAATCGCTATCAAAATCGTCGATCTAGGCACGGGCGATTGCAAAGCCGACTATCAAACACTTATTTTACAGCCCTTCGAAGCGTGGGAAAAAAGCGATCAGGAAAGCCTGCGCATCAACGGGTTCACCTGGGATGAGGTGAAGATGGGCCGATCGCCGCGCCACGCTTCCCAGCAGATCATCGACCTCTTTACGCAGTGGAATATCCGGCGCAAGCAGGCGGTATTCATATGCCAAAATCCGTCATTCGACCGGGTCTTCTTTTCACAGCTGATCGACCCCGACACCCAGGAACTGCTCAGCTGGCCCTACCATTGGCTAGACCTCGCCTCGATGTTTTGGGCCATATCAATGGACAAAGCGAAGCATGGCCAAGGTCCGCCGCCATGGGAAATCCACTTTTCCAAAGACGCGATCGCCCAGCATTATCATCTTCCGCCGGAAGAAAAGCCCCATCGCGCCATGAACGGCGTCAAACACCTTCTCCTTTGCTATCAAGCCGTAGTGGGTTTTTCCTGATGTGAATTCTTCTTGCAAAAAAATTATCATTCGAAGTAAAAACCCTTAAGCTTTTAAAAGACTTTCATGGAATGGCTCCACATCATCACACCCTTCCTGGAGGTCATGATCATTGCGATCATGCTCAATTACCTGCTGTCGTTTTTCTGGAAAACAAAATCGATGGATCTTGTATTGGGCTTTTTCGCTTTCTTTTTTATTCTGGTCTTCTCCAGCTGGCTTAACTTGCCGGTTTTGCACAAACTCATGGTTTTGATCGGCAACGTCGCCGTTATCGCCGTGTTGATCATTTTCCAGCCTGAATTGCGCATGGCTCTATCCAAGCTGAGCGTAAAAAACCGAAGGTATCGCGATATCAATGAATTCGACAAATTTCTCGACCAGCTATCCAACTCGATCTACCGGATGTCCGAAAAGCGCGTCGGCGCCCTGATCGCATTGGAAAATGAAGATTCGCTCGATGAATACGCTCAAAAAGCAGTCCTCGTGAACGCCGATTTTTCTCCCGAGCTACTGGAAACGATCTTTGCCACCAATACCCCGCTGCACGACGGGGCCGTGATTCTGCGCGACCGAACACTACTCGCTTCATCCGTCATCCTGCCTCTGGCAGAAGACAGCACCCAGCTCACCAAATCCATGGGGACGCGCCACCGCGCCGGCTTGGGACTGAGCCATCTGACGGACGCCCTCGTCATCGTTGTATCGGAAGAAAGCGGAAAAGTATCGATTGCCCGCGAAGGGATCATGACTCGCGGCGTCAAAATTGACCGGTTTAAAGGCGTCATCCGCAGCATCTACAATCCTCCTCTGCGAGGCTCGCTACAATCGAGGTTCAATCTTCTGGAGTGGCTGAAGCGATGAAAACACTGCTCTTGCGCTTTCTGATCGATAACTGGCAGCGCAAATTATTTTCACTGATTTTGGCGATGATCATCTGGATGGCGGTCAATCTGTCGATGACGATGACCAAAATCATCTCAAACATCCCTGTCCGCGTCATCAATATGCCGCAGGAAAAGACCATTGAGGGCATGCAAGTCAATGGCATCCTCAATAAGCGAATCGTTTTGACCATCACGGGCAATAAAAGCGTCATGGACGATCTGACCAGCAAAGATCTCGAGGTGGTCATCGACGCGCAAGGCAAATCTGATCAATGGATCGCATCGATTACCAAAAAAAACCTCGCCAGCCTGAACCCCGATCTCGACATCTCGAAAATGATCAATCGCGTGGCGCCATACGACATGATCATCAAGCAGAGCAAACTCGTCACCGAAAAAATCCCTGTGCGCGTCACGCACCCCATCGGCGAATCGCCCAAAGGGTACCAGTTTCTCGATGTCTGGCCCTATCAGCTGTTCGTTACGGTCAATGGCCCCGAAGATGCCGTCAAACGGCTGAAAACACGCGGCTTGCAACTAACATTCAACCTCAGCGACATCTCTCACGCTGAGCTAGACGCATCTTTTGTGGAAAAAAAGAACTCCGATGAGGTCAGCTTCAACGTGCCGCTAACGTGGAAAAAGGTCAGTCTGCCAATGCTGTCCGACACTCCCATTGAAATCGACGATCCGCAGGCCAAAAACCTTCGCATCGATTTTTCACGGCAAGACATGATACCTCTCGACGCACCGATCCCTGTCGTCATCTATTTCCCCCCCAAATTCAGCAGTACTCTGAACCCCGAGACCTACACTCTGGCGACAAATGATTTCATCGTTAAAAAAAATGGCGTGAAGATGATCACCTATCCTCTCTACGCCTCCGGCGTCAGCCAACTGTTTGTCGATATCGTCAAGGACATGATTCAGGTAGTTGTGATTGCCGGCTCGAAAAGCGAACAGGATACCCTTCTTTGGAATGCCGAGTTTATTTATCCGCACGAACTGGAGGACCGCTTTGTCGCCCGGATGCTTTCCGACACCGATAACGATGACGACGAAATCCAGCCCCAATTACGGGAAGAATACCTGCGCAATCGCTTCCGCTCCTACATGTTCCATTTTCGCCTCTATACCGCCAATAATAAAAAGCTCGTCTTGAAAATTGAGCTCCAAGCCAATACCATTAGCGTCACGCCGCAAAATCTGTGATTGCCTCATGGTTCAACACATCGTCTTGTTAAAATCGCAAGTAGGTCAACATGGAGGACTTGAAAAATACGCCTCACGCATCGCCCAAGGTTTTTTGGACCAGGGAATGGACGTCTCGATTCTAACGACCGGTCTATCCCGCGATCCCATTCACCACCGCGATGTCACCGTCCACTCCATCAAAACCTGCCGCTGGCCCGCCTTCTGGCGCATGGAGCAGTTCGATCGCTTCGCCCAGCGCTTTTTGCATGAACACCCCGCCGATCTGGTCTTCGGTATGGATCGGAACCGCTTCCAAACCCACTATCGCGCCGGCAACGGGGTTCATGCTGAGTTCCTTCGCTCCCGCTCTTTGATCGAAAGCCTTCCCAAGCAGATGTCATTTTACCTTAACCCGCTGCATTTAAAGATTTTGCAACTCGAAAAGTGCGCATTTGAGAACCCCGCTCTGATCAGGCTATTCGCCAACTCGCACATGGTGCGCCGCCAGATCCTCGAGCACTATCGAACGGATCCTTCCAAAATCGAGGTGATCCACAACGGCGTTGAATGGAAAGAGATGGAAAATGACTTCCATGTCTGGGCCAATGTGAGAAAAAATGCGGCCCTCGATCGCGGACTCGACCCGTCCGTCTTTCATTTTCTGTTCATCGGCAATGGCTATTTGCGCAAAGGACTCAAACAGCTCCTACGCGCGTTGGCTCTCATTAAAAAAGAAGAGTTTCATCTCTCTGTGATCGGCAAGGACAGCCACTGGGAAGAATATCAGGCGCTGGCGCAGGCGCTGGGCATCCGCTCCCGCATCACTTTCTTTGGGCCGCAAAAAGAAATCCGCCCTTTTTATCAGATCGCTGATGCCCTGGTCATCCCCTCTTTCTATGATCCATTCGCTAATGTGACTGTGGAAGCATTGGCGATGGGGCTTTTCGTCGTCTCTTCGCTCTCGAACGGGGGCCATGAGGTACTTTCATCGGATAACGGAACGGTGATTCCCAATCTGCTCGATCTCGATTCGATCGCTGAATCGCTTTTGATTGCTCTTCGCCATCCCAAAACAATCGAGAGCGCACAAAAGATTCGACAAAGCGTGCAGCGTCTGGACTTTTCCCATCAGCTCCAGCTATTAATCCATTCGTGTCTAGGAAAAAGCCATGGATCGTGAACGAATCTCGTATTTCTTCATTCGAACCTTTGCTGCGCCGTTCAGCATCCTCCCCTATTCATGGCTCCACTGCATCGGCCGCCTCATCGGCCGCCTCGCCTATTACTGCATGCGCGAGTACCGCAAGCGCGCGCTCAGCAATCTCGCTCTGGCCAACGATCTGCCCATCCAATCTGAAAAAGAGCTGATCCGGATTGCCAAAAAATCCTTCGAAAATCTGGCCATCAACGTCCTGGAATATGCCCGATTCGATCGAGAGAAGGATTTTTCTAAAGTCATTCGATGCGAAAATCCGGAAACGGCCAACGCCATCCATCGCCAGGGTCAGGGCGTCATCTTCTTCTGCGGCCATCTATCGAATTGGGAAGCACTTTTTCTCGATGGCACAAAGCGCATGAAGGGCATCGCAATCGGAAAGGCGATCAAGAACAAGGTACTCTATCGCTGGATCGTTTCGATCCGCGAGAAACACGGCGGAACCATCATCGCGCCGCGCAATGCCATCAAAGAGGGGCTGCGCGCGCTTAGAAAGGGCACTTTCCTGGGGATCGTGGGCGACCAGGGCATGCCCGACAGCGGATATTCCTTTCCATTTTTAGGCCGCAGAGCGTGGTCGACAACAGCGCCGGCGCTGTTAGCCTATAAAACGCACTGCCCCATCATCGTCGCCACGACGAGGCGAATCAAAGGGGGCTATCGCATCCGCTACTCTGACCCGATTTGGCCCAACCTCGAACAGCCTTTGGAAACTGAGACTGTCCGCCTGATGAATGCCTTGCTCACGATTTTGCAAGAGAGCATCAAATCATCACCCGGCGAATGGCTCTGGCAGCACAATCGATGGAAACAGCAAACGCCGCAAATCCTTTACAAGCGCTTCCGCAAGGACTGCATCTGCATCATTTTACCGGAAAATCAGGCTGACTTCGATCGAATCCGGCCTCATCTTGCCACGCTCAAGCAGATCTATCCGCAGAATTTTTTGTTTCTCCTCGTTCCCGAGCGCTACCAAGATGAATCGCTGATTCCCGTTGACGAGGTGATCTATTATCGCGATGAGAGAGGAGCGATGCTGCGCGACTACCGCTTCAAGCTGATCTTTAACTTCTCCCCCATTCGCGTCGCCAGGCACTACGAAAAACTCAGCGTCTTCGAGGTGCTGAATATCGAGGATCTGCAGGCATTAGCAGCTCCTCATCTTTCCCAGGATCGCATGAGCGATTGGTCGGAGGTTTTTAAACGCGCCCTCTGCCGGCCAGGGACGATCTAGCGGGAGCCGATTCATGAATGATCGATTCTATTTTGACGGGCTCTTAGATGGGCCTTGCATCATCCGGGGCGCCGAATTCCACCACATCGCGCATGTGATGCGAATCAAGATCGGCGAAGAGATCGAGCTGGTCAACGGACGCGGTCAAATCGCCCAAGCCCAATTGCAGCGCCTGGAGAAAGAAGCCGCCCATCTCGCGATTCTGAATGTCGAGCAATCGCCTCCGCCCGCATTTTCAATCATTCTCGCCCTGCCTCTATTGCGAATGGAACGGCTCGAATGGGCCATTGAAAAAGCAACGGAGCTGGGCGCCGACGGTTTTCGGCTTTTTTCTGCAGAAAAAGGAGAAAAAGACAATCTTTCCGATCATCAGTTCGATCGATTGCGCCATATGGCGATTAGCGCAATGAAGCAATGCGGACGGCTCTATTTGCCATCGCTTGAATTCTTTCCCTCTCTTTGCGATGCCTGGCTGCCTTCCGCCGCCGCCTTTTTTGGCGATACTGATCCGAACGCCCCGCCGCTGTCCCTCGTTCCCAATCGATCGGATCTGTTGTTTGTCAGCGGTCCTGAGAAGGGCTTTTCCTCGCAGGAGCTGGAGTTTTTAAAACAGCATGCGCAGGCCATCCGGCTAAGCAGCCATATTCTGCGCGCTGAAACGGCGCCCATCGCCGCCATCGCTTTGTTGAGTCAACCGAGGCTTTTGCAATGATCCTCAAATCCAGACACTTAGAATGTAAATAAAAAAATATGTCGAAATATTGCTGTTTTTTCGACACAATTATCAAACATGTCGATTTCATCGACAAATGAGGCTGCAATGAGCTTTCATCGCGAACTTCCCTATAACGATCTGCCAGATCTACCACCCAAAGCAGATGTCGAATCGATCGCTATATTAAAATCGGCGATTCGAGCCAACAAGGCGATCGCTGAGCTAAAAATTTCAGGACATCTGATCCCGAATCAAGCAGTGCTCATTCAGACCTTGGGCCTATCTGAAGCTAAGCTGTCCTCTGAAATTGAAAATATTGTGACCACGAACGATGAATTATACCGGGCATTTGCTGAAGGGAACAGAAATATTGAACCTCAAACAAAAGAGGTTCTTTTTTACAAAGATGCGCTCTGGTTCGGATATAATGCTTTGACTCAAAATAAACGACTTCTGACCACTCCTTTATTTGTAGAATTGGCTCAAATACTAAGAAATTCGACACAAGGCATTCGTAATTTACCGGGCACCAAATTGGTTAATCCGCTGGGTGAAATCAAATATACACCTCCATCGGGAGAAGAGATCATTCGAAAAAAACTAGCCAATCTCGAACAATTTATTCATGCCAATGACTCCTTGGATCCACTGATTAAAATGGCGATCATGCACTATCAATTCGAAGCCATCCATCCCTTCTCCGATGGAAATGGTCGAACTGGCAGAATTCTAAATATCCTGTTTTTAGTTGACAAACAACTTCTTGACATTCCGCTTCTCTATCTTTCTCGATACATTATATCAAACAAAACCGCATATTATAACCATTTGCAACAAGTCACAGAAACAAATGCATGGGAACCTTGGATTCTGTATATGCTGGAAGGTCTTGAACAAACAGCAAACACAACGCGTAAGCGAATTTTAGCCATCCATCGTCTGATTCAAGACACTGCTGAAAAAGTACAATCCCAGCTGCCGCGCATTTACTCCAAAGATTTAATCGAAGTCATATTTCGATCTCCCTATTGCAAAATCAAATCCCTGGAGGATAGTGGTATTGCAAAAAGACAAACAGCATCAACCTATCTCAAAGAATTAGAACAGATTGGCATTTTGCGCGGCATAAAGTTGGGCAGGGATATCTATTATGTCAACGATGCGTTTTTGAAAACGATCACTGACAATTAGCCCATGTCAACTACCTGATCGTTACCCACAAGTTCCGTTTCCAGAGGGAGGCGAGGCAAAGCCAGATGGAAGCGTAAGCGGTCCGAATGGTGAAGCCCATAGCTGAAAGCATCAACTACCCCTCCCTAAAGGGAGGAGCATGAAAGGTAGATTTATATCTTCAAGTTAGGTAACTTTTTTCTTTACTTTTAGGTAAATCTCAATGGCGATCGGCTTTGCTGTTAAAGAGTTTACAACAAGTGTTTGCAAGGGATATCTGGCCAGTGAAATTCTGAAAGACGTCATCAAGGATGAAACAAAGGACACCATCCGCGCCATTTTTAAAAATGCGATCCGTCAAACCCCCGGCAATGTGGGACGAGTATTTCACGACCTAAAATGCGATGTGCATATAGCGCACGACAGGTGGATTGATCTTTTCCAATATATCAAAGGGAATAAAACGGAGGGCGCCGCGCCTTTTCGCTCTAGCCTCATTGCCATTGCGAGAATCTTCTTGCGCACTTTAGGTACGGCTCTGGCCCTCGGCGCGCTAGGAGGGGCCACATTTTGCAGCGTTTACATCATCACGCTGCTGCCTCCTTTCCATTATCTTGTTGTTCTTTCAGTATCGCCTGAGCGCATCGCAATCCTTGCCATAGAGAGCATCACAGCTCTACTTGTGGCTCACGGATGCTTTACGCTCGCAAAAATCGGCTCAGAATAAGACTCTTCATGTTTATCGATCCGGTCCCATGCTGCGGATGGCGGGATATTCTTCCCCGCCGCGATAGATCAGCCCGCGGTGCGGATCGAGCGTCACTGTTTCGTCGACATTCAGAATCTCTACAGCGCCGTCCGCGCGGCCAATCATTGGAATGTTGAGGCGTTGGGCAATCTGGGCAGCGCAGCTTTCCGATTCGTTGTCGCCGATAAAATTTTGCAAAATAATGCCCGCGGCATGTTTTAGAGCCGGCAAAAAAGTATTGTCGCAACGCAAAATCACAACCAATTGACCTCGCAGCGTTTCGGGATCGACTCCCTCGGAAGAGAGCAGGATCGAGACCTTTCCCTGCACCCTCATACCCACGCCCTTGTTTCCACGGACGACCACTTCGCCAATGTTCTCGATCAGCATCATGTTCGTCGATCCTTTTTTTCCGAACGGCGTGCCCGCCAGCACCACAACCACATCGCCAAAAGCAATCAGGCCGTGCTTGAGGGCATACACGGACGTAGCATGGAAAGCCTCGCGCACATTGGTGCAGGTGGGGCAATAGATGGGAATGATGCCCCAGTTGAATGACAGCTGCTGATAGACCTTGCGATTCGGCGTCAGAGCAAGGATCGGCATTTCTGGGCGCAGACGCGACAAAAACCGGGCCGACCGGCCGCTCGTCGTAAAGGCAAAAATCGCACGGACATTCGCGCCGTAGGCCGTTTGGACCGTGGCGCGGGACAGCGCCGATGCTGCGTCATGGTAATCATGCACTGCCTGGAGCTTAAAAAATTCCCGATAGTCGAAATCAGCCTCGGCCTCCTCAATAATCCTCTTCATCTGCTGGACCGTCTCAATGGGATATTTTCCCGTTGCCGTTTCGCCGGACAGCATCACAGATGACGAGCAGTCATAAATCGCGTTGGCCACATCGGACACTTCAGCGCGAGTCGGCCGGGGATTGACGATCATCGATTCGAGCATTTGCGTCGCTGTCACCACCGGCTTGCACGCCTGATAGCATTTGCGGATCATCATTTTCTGCAGCTTGGGAACGAGCGCCAGATCCAGCTCGACGCCGAGATCGCCCCGCGCCACCATGATGCCGTCGGCGACCTGAACAATGCTGTCAAAATTTTTGACGCCCTCGTGATTTTCAATCTTGGCAATGACCAAAATGTCGGGCTTTCCCTCTTTGGCGAGCAGCTCTTTAATGGCCAGTACATGATGGGTGGATCGCACGAACGAGGCCGCAACCAGATCAATATCCTGCGCACAGCCAAATCGAAGGTCCTGGATATCCTCCGATGTCAACGCGGGCAGGTTGTTGCAGGCGTCGGGGATATTGACCTTTTTCCCGCTCTTCAAAACGCCGGGATACTGGATCTCGATCACCACTGCATTTTTTTTCTTTTCCAGCACTTTGGAAACGATGTAGCCATCGTCGAACAAAATCGCCATGCCCGCAACGACTGCGCTGAGAGCATCAAAGGGATGGACCGGGATCTCATCGGAATGACCGTTTTCTTTCTCGACGAGCTTCAAGCGCATGCCGGCGTGAGTCTGCACATGGCCGGAAGGGATCTGGCCAATGCGAATTTCAGGGCCCTTTGTATCGAGCATAATCGCGACCGGTGTATCGGTGATTTCGCGAGCCTTTTTGATATTGTTGATGTTGGCGAGGTGCTCTTCGTGCGTCCCGTGGCTGAAATTAAGGCGGGCGACATTCATCCCCGCATGGATCATTTCGATCAGCTTTTCAACAGTTCCGACCGAAGGGCCGATGGTGCACACGATCTTCGTACGAATCAAAGCCATTTTTGGATCCTTTTGGATCCAGTTTAGCAAATACTGGCATGGTTGGTAAACCACTGAATACAGGATTTGTAAATATCTTGCTGTCAGCAGGATTTTAAGGATTCGGACTCACTAAAAAATATTTCCGGCAAACAGCCATAACTTGACGATATACCATCCTTTTCCTTCCCCACGCCGCCACCGCCACCATTATCATGGCGTTTTAGCACCAAATTCTCCCCTTCGATCGAAGATCGCATCTCTTGCCAACAAAGAGATTTCACCTGCAAATGCAGCCCAAGAGACAAAGAGCCGCAAAGATGCCGATTATTGCTGATATGAGAGCATGGTTTTAAAAAAGGGCCATTAGATTCCCTTTGTTTTCCTTCGGGCTAAGAACCTGTTCAATATCTAAGGCTTCGTCGATTTTTGGGATTATTTTGGCCGATTTTTGATTCTTTTTTGGGGGCCAATATACGATATGTTGATATTTTCTAAGGACGAACCTTTGTTTTGGTTTTGGATCGATGCGTCGCTTGTTTTGATGCGTGCTCTCTGCGGGTGGGTTTCTTGCATATGCTTTTTTTTATTTGGGCTGGCTGTTCCATCGCATATAAAACATCTGGGCAAATATCTGCACCATTTGGCCAGCAAATGCTTAATTGACAATCATCTACATCGACTTTCTTGAAATATTCTAAATCTTTCAACGGGAGAAAAACTCCCCTCGCATGTTTTACTTTTTCAGACAAGTCGACAACCCTAACTTCTTTGTTGCTGAAGGTCAGCTTAAGTTGATAGTCACACAAATATTCGACTTTTGTAATTCTCATATACTTATACCAATGGTTTTATTTTTTTTAGATCTAAACCTTTTTTACGGCGTTCCCAATTAGCCTGCAGTTCTTTCTGATACAAGGACGCCCATTCGATCACCAAACCTTGGATTCTTGGAGGTAAATGTCCTTCCAAAAGTTCCAGTGAGTGGATAGCGATCGCCGCCGTATCGGTGCCATATACGGCATGAAAATGGTGTGGGTTATGGTCGTCAAAAAACATTTTGATCACAATCCCCAAGAATCTGCTGATTTCCGGCATGGCATTCTCTGTTTTTAGCAATTATACCAAATAAAGGATTTCAATGAAAAAATTTGCACAAAAATCTTCAAACTCCTTTCCTTTTCGGTCAAGAATGGAAACTTGTACACAGATCGAGCGGTTCTTTGGTAAACTGTTGAAATATGCCACGCGACCCCATCGTCCTAAAAAAAGTCTATGTACACAACCTGAAAGGCGTCGACTTGACCCTCGAGCCGGGGCAGCTCATCGTATTTACGGGCGTGTCCGGATCGGGCAAATCGTCTCTGGCCTTCGACACGATCTATGCCGAAGGGCAGCGCCGCTATATTGAATCTCTCTCCCACCATGCCCGACGATTCTTGAATGATCTGCCCAAACCCGAGGCCGAAAGCATCACCGGCATTGCGCCCACGATCGCGATCGAGCAAAAGTTCGCCGGCAAAACGCCGCGCTCCACCGTCGGAACCATGACGGGCATCTACGACTATCTGCGCGTGCTCTTTGCCAGAATTGCCATTCCCTACTGCCCCGTCAGCCAGGAAAAAGTCGCTGCGCAGAGCCGTGAAAAGATTTTGGCGACCCTCGCCCACCTTCCGGAGGGCATGAAGATCTACATACTCAGCCCCTACGCGCGTGAAAAAAAGGCCGAGTTCAAGGAAGACTTTCAAGAGCTGATGCGCAAGGGTTTTATGCGCCTGCGCATCGACGGGAAAATCCACGAACTGACAGGTCAAGAGCGACTCGATGCCTCCACCGCCCACAACATCGACCTCGTGATCGACCGGCTCGTCGTTTCGCCGGATTCTCAATCCCGCATCGCCGAATCCGCCTCCGCCGCTCTCGATCAGGGAAAGGGCTTTTTCAGCATTTACAATCCCGACACCGAGGAAGAGACGCTCTTTTCCCAATTCGCCTACTCCCCCAAATCGGGCCTCTCCTACGGCCCTCTCGAGCCGCAGGACTTTTCATTCAATCACCCGGCCGGCATGTGCCCGACATGCCACGGCCTCGGACTTACCCAGGAATATGATCTAAGCAAAATTATTGATCCAAACCTGAGCATCAGCCAGGATTGCTGCTCGATTGCCAGCTCCTATCAGACGGTGCGATATGGGAATATCTACCGCGCTCTGGCGCGGCACTACAAATTCGACATCGATGCGCCCTGGAAGGATTTGTCCGATGCCGCCCGTCGCATCTTTTTGTACGGAACCGAGCAGAAATGGACGCGGGTGACCTTCACCCATCCGGAAAAGCGCACTCGCTGGGTGGAGTTCGTCCACTGGCGGGGCGTCATCCACGAAGCGCGCGAGCGGCTCATCGCCGCCAAAAGCGACGCCTATCGCAAAAAAATGGGCGAACGGATGATCGAATCGGTCTGCCCCGCCTGCAATGGCGCCCGGATCAAACCCTATCCGGCCGCTGCTCGCCTCGGTAATCTGACGATCGCCGACATCACCCGGCTCACCTTGCAAGAGGCGCTCTCGTTTTTCGAAAACCTCAAGCTGGAGGCTCTCGAACAGCATATCGCCGATGAGCTGCTCAAAGAGATCCGCGAGCGGCTCGGATTTCTCCTCCGCGTCGGCGTGCAATATTTATCGCTGGAAAGGACGGCGCCTACGTTGAGCGGCGGCGAATCGCAGCGCGTGCGACTCGCCTCGCATATCGGCTCCGGACTTGTCGGCGCAATCTATGTCCTCGACGAGCCCTCGATCGGCCTGCACCCCAGCGACCATCATAAGCTCATCGAAACACTGCTCCGCCTGCGCAATCTGGGCAATACCGTCCTCATCGTCGAGCACGACCTCGACACCATGCTTGCTGCCGACTCCATCGTCGATGTCGGACCCCATGCCGGCGTCAATGGCGGACGCATATTGGCACAAGGCAGCGTGCAGGATCTGATCCGCACTCCCGAGTCCATCACGGGCGCCTATCTATCGGGAAAATCCAAAATCCCCATCCCCGAAAAGCGGCGATCTGTCGGCAAGAGCCAGATTAAGATCATCGGCGCACAACACCACAATCTGAAAAACATCGACGTCGCGATCCCGCTCTTGGGGCTGATTTGCGTCACCGGCGTGTCGGGTTCGGGAAAATCATCTCTGATCAGCGATTGTTTAGCGCCGGCTCTATCCAACCGGCTGCACCGCGCGAACCTCCCCGTCGGCGCACACAAAACGATCGAGGGGCTCGAGCATCTCGACAAAGTCATCGACATCGACCAATCCCCCATCGGCCGCACGCCGCGCTCCAATCCGGCGACCTATATCAAGCTATTCGACAATATCCGCGATCTGTTCACCGAACTGCCTGAAAGCAAGCTGCGCGGATTTCATTCGGGGCATTTCAGCTTCAACGTCAAAGAGGGCTCTTGCTCCTATTGTAGCGGCATGGGATCGGTCCGCGTCGATATGGACTTCATGGAAGATGCCTATATCGAATGCCCGCAATGCCTGGGCCGCCGCTTCGATCCGGAAATCCTCGCCATCCGCTTCAAAGGAAAAAACATCCACGACATTCTGGAGCAAAGCGTCGACGCGTCGATGGAACTCTTCGAAAATTTCCCCACCATCCGCCGCAAGCTGGAAGTACTGCAAAAAGTAGGCCTCGGCTATCTGCACCTCGGCCAATCGTCGACAACGCTCTCCGGCGGCGAGGCGCAGCGCATCAAGCTCGCCAAAGAGCTCGTGCGCCCCTCCACAACGAAAACGCTCTACATCCTCGACGAGCCGACAACCGGCCTTCATTTTTACGACATCGAGCGGCTCATTCGCGTTCTGCAGGAGCTCATCGACAAGGGCAGCACGGTGCTCATCATCGAGCATAATATGGACATCGTCAAGGTGGCCGACTGGGTCATCGATCTCGGCCCCAATGCAGGCATTGATGGCGGCCGACTCATTGGCCAAGGCACGCCGGAAGCGATTGCCAAGCTGAAAACTCCGACAGGAATCGCCCTCAAAACCGCGCTCAAACCCCAATTGCTCAAACCGGCCGCCCCGTCCATCCCGATCCAGCCGCCCTGCGAGACGATCGAGATCAAAAACGCATCGCAAAACAATCTCAAAAACATCTCTCTTTCGATCCCGCGGGGCAAAATGACCGTTTTTGCGGGCCCGTCGGGATCGGGCAAATCCTCGCTCGCCTTTGAAACGCTCTACGCGGAAGGGCAGCGCCGCTATGCGGAGACTCTGTCCGGATACGCCCGCCAGGCGATCAAGCAGATGCCGAAGCCCAAAGTCGACGAGATCCAGGGACTGTCCCCCGCGATCGCCCTCGAGCAAAAAACCGGCGGCCTCAACCCGCGCAGCACTATCGGCACCATCACCGAGATCTACGATTATCTGCGCATTTTGTACGCCCACCTCGGCACGGCCTATTGCCCGGAAACCGGCCTGGTCATCCGCCAGATCAGCAAGGAAACCGTCGCCGAGCGCGTTTACGCTCTGCCGCAAGGCGAAAAAATCCAGATCCTCGCGCCATTGCCCTTGCCGCGCAAAGAGAGCTTCGAGGAAATGACCCAGCGGCTCAGCAGCGAGGGGTATTTGCGCATCCGCCTCAACAAGACTGTCTACCGGCTCGATGAACCGATCCCATTCAAAAAACATCTGAAAAACGAGCTGGAGCTCGTCATCGACCGCCTCGTCGTCGACCCTGAATCCAAAGAGCGGCTCTATGAGTCCATCGAAAAAGCCGTCCAACGATCTAACGGCATCGTCATCGTCGCCCGCGAAAAGCAGGATCTCTTTTTCAACCTCTCCTTCGCCGTCGAAAAAACCGGAAAGTCTTACCCATCCCTTACCGCGCAGACATTTTCCTTCAACGCCGAAGCGGGGATGTGTCCCGACTGCCTGGGCCTCGGCATCCTCTACGGCGCCCATCTCGATGATCACCGCAGCATCATGCGCCAGAGCATTCTGACGATCCTCGAGCGCTTTTTTTACGATCAGGGATCAAGCCAAGCGATGGACCATGCATCCCAGATTTTCAAAAAGATCGGCCTCGATCCAACCGCACCGCTGAAACTTTTATCGATTGAACATCTGTCCGTCATTTTAAATGGCTCCGATGAAACCATTACGACGCGCTCCCACTTGCAGCTGCGCTGGATCGGCCTGCATCCCATGCTCGCGCGCCTCGCCCGATTTGCAAAAACGGAAATCCGCCAATCCCTCTTGCCTTGGCTCACATCGAGCACCTGCGCCTCTTGCGACGGCACCCGCCTCAACCCACTGGCCCGCAACGTGAAAATCAATCGCGCCACGCTGCCGGATCTCGTCCGGATGAACATCCAAAAAGCGAGCGACTTCATCGAAAAAATCATCGTTCCCGATAACAAAAAAGAGCTGCTGGCCGAAACGATGTCCCAAATCAAAAAATCGCTCGCATTTTTGATCGAGATCGGCCTGCACTATCTCTCGCTGGATCGCTCGGCGCCGACATTGAGCGGCGGAGAGCTGCAGCGCATCCGGCTCGCCCGCCAGCTCGGCTCCGGCCTGACCTCATGCCTCTATGTTCTCGACGAGCCGACGATCGGCCTGCATCCGCAAAACTGCTCTCTCTTGCTATCCGCTCTTCAAAAGCTGCAGAGTCTCGGCAACACCATCGTCCTCGTTGAACACGACCCGCAGATCTTGCGATCGGCTGATTATCTGTTTGATTTCGGTCCGCATGCCGGCCGCGAAGGAGGCCGCATCACCGCTCACGGAACAATCGATAAAATATTGGATGATCCCCACTCGCTTACCGGCGCCTATCTGAGCGGGCGCAAAAAAATCCCATATCCGAAAAAAAGACGCCCCTTCGCGCCCGATGTACGCATCGAAAATGCCTCGCTGCACAATCTGAAAAACATCAGCGTCGTGTTTCCCAAAGCTGCGATTACCTGTTTGACCGGCGTGTCCGGCTCGGGCAAATCCACACTCATCCGCCAACTGCTGCGCCCCGCGGCTGAATTTGCTGCCGGAAGGTCAAAAAAACTCGAACCTTTTGAATATCTTGGCGCCCATTTCCACGGACTGACGGCGTTTGAAAAAGTTCTGACCATCGACCAAAGCCCCATCGGCCAGACAGCGCGCGCCGACGTCAGCACATACACAGAAATCCAGCCGCTGATTCGCGGTTATTTTGCACAGCTTCCGCAAGCCAAGGCTAAAGGGCTGCAGCCGCGCCACTTTTCGCCCAACCATTTTCGCGGCATGTGCCGCACCTGCTGGGGCATGGGGTATCGCACTGTCGATCTGCAATTTTTGCCATCGGTCCGAGTGCCGTGCGACTCGTGCAAGGGTTCGCGGCTCAATCCAATTTCGCTGGAGATCCGCTACAAAGAAAAGCACTTCGGGCAGATTTTGGAAATGACCGTCAGCGATGCCCTGATCTTTTTTTCAGCCATCCCCCGCATCGCCAAACGCCTGCAGACCCTCATCGACGTAGGATTGGGATATCTGCAGCTTGGCCAGGAAGTGGCTTCACTGTCGGGCGGAGAGGCGCAGCGCTTGCGGCTATCTCGCGAGCTCGCCAAAAGAGAAATGGGAACGACGCTCTATCTGATCGACGAGCCGAGCGTCGGCCTGCACAGCGAAGACATTGTCAAACTGCTCGCGATCTTCCACCGGTTGGCGGACAAAAAGAATACGCTCGTGCTCATCGAGCATCACCTCGACATCATCGCCAACGCGGATTATGTCATCGATCTCGGCCCTGAAGCGGGCGATGCAGGGGGGCGCGTTGTAGCCACGGGCACGCCGGAAGAGATCATTCGCGTGAAAAAGTCCTATACAGGACGCTACCTGGCCGATATATTGAAGTAAAAGTAAGCGAGGTTCTCGTGGCCCATCCCCTCACATCGCGCAAGCGCGCCAATGCATATTCAACCGCTCTTTTGCTCATTGGACTGGCCATACCGGCCATCATTGGAACATGGTGGCCAGGCATCATGCTCGTCATCGGATTACCGCTCGCCCTAAGACAATTTCTGTTAGGCCGCATTTATGACACGATGATCACCTTGCTGGTTTTCGCCGGAACGTTCATCACGGCCGAGTTCGATATCTCGTGGCGGATTTTCCTTCCCATCGTCTTTACTCTCGGCGCGATCTACGTGCTTGCGCGCGAATATCTCGAATCGCGCAGTGAGACGGAAGAAGAGGTCGAGGAAGACACCAACCTTGAGATCGAAGAGCAGAAAAAGAAAAAATAGCTGTGTGAAGTTGCAAAGTCGTGATTATAGTCCCATTCAGGGGTGTCGATAAATAGCTGAGGCAAATCATTATCATCTGCAAAAGCTTCGAACTCGTCTCGAAACTTTTTTAAAAAACCTGGTATTGGTTTTCTGTAATCCAGAAGTCTTTGTAATGGTCTAAAATAAAACAATGGCATCGCTTCGCTCGCCATGGCTTTTTAAGGACGTACAGTTTTCGTCCCTTCCCCCTTCGATTTCAACCTTTCAATTTCCTTCCGCAATTCTCGGTTTTCAGTTTCTGCAGCTATCTTGTCACGTTGATTTGTATGCAATAATGCATTAGTCAAACCGTCGATTTTTGCATCCAGTTTTTCCATTCCCCTATCGATTTTTGCATCCAGTTTTTCCATCGCTTGGTTTAGTTCTTGTTTAGTCACACGTCGATAAAAGGTATCAAAGAGCATACCAGATGCGCCGGCGAGTCCAAGAGTTGCCCCCACAACTCTGATGCGGTTATTGACGTCCCAAGGTCCAGCAGTAAAACCGCCCGCAGGAGAATTAACTGTTGTTGCTCGTTGTACTGAAGAAAGAGTAATCCTTCTAGGATGCCTCCTCACAACGTTATCTTTAGGGGCTGTTTCTGTAAACCCATTGGCTTTTTTTAAAGTTGCAGCATTCATTCGACGGCTGCATTGGAGCATTGATTGCAATCTTGAAGATCCCGAAAAGGACCCAAGTCTTGCGAGAGATGAAGAATACGTGGCATTGATTAATCGAATCATAAGAACCTCCATGGAATTTCACATTAGTGATATTACCACCTGTCACAAATTATTACTGCTCATAAAACGGAGTAAAAAATCTCCTCCTTGAAAGGAGGAGATTTTTTACGCAGCTTTTGGAGGCGGTGCGGCTAAAGCCGCATACCGCATCTCATAAAATAGCTTACCTAGACCCACCCCTAAAGAGGTGGGATTGCGGCAAGCAGTGCGTTCAAGAAGGAGTTCAATTCCCTATCCTTTAATGTCAGTTTTAAGCGTTATTAAAATAGTTAATGCTTTTTATAAGCAGCGTTGCGATGTGAGAAATTAGAGACCTCTTGACAACTATTGAGTAGAAATGATATTTATTAGATAAAGCTCGTTTTGAGCTACGCTATCTCAAATAGGGTTGGATAAAGGCAACATTAAAATGATAAAGAATCCCGTTCAACTTTTGCCGCTGCCGGTGGAGCGAATGTTGAAGAAGTTTGGAGCCGATATTAAAATTGCACGTTTGAAGCGTGGGTTTACTGTTGAAATGATGGCCCAAAGAATCGGTATTCATAGGTCGACCTATAGCAAGATAGAAAAAGGGAACCCAATGGTCGGATTGGGTGCTTACGCAGCCACATTATTCTCTTTGGGTTTTGGTACGCCTTTGGGTGATTTAATTGACCAGAGCAATGATGATACGGGGCTGTTGCTCGATTTAGAGAAACTGCCAAAAAGGGCTCGACCCAAAAAAAATCCGCAAGGTTTATGAACAGACAAATCAAAATTTATATTGGCGATGTGAAAAGACTTGTGGGAATTTTATTTTTCAACGCATCTGGCAATCGCGAGAGTAGTGGCTTGGAGTATAGTCCTGAGTGGATCGAATCTAACATAAGCTTTGAAATCGATCCGGCACTGCCTCTTGGACATGGACGCGCCTTTCGATCAAAGAAAGAAGGGAGCTCTGTTTTTCATGGCGCTATTGCCGATTCGGAGCCCGATGGATGGGCCAGACAAGTGATTTTGCGAGCCAATGGCAAACGCCGAAAGGAGAAGAAAGATGGAATTTCTATTGACGATTCCCCGTTGACTTCTCTTGATTTCCTTTTGGCTGTTGACGATTTTTCTCGAATCGGTGCGCTTAGATTTCAGGATGAAAGTGGGGTGTTGCAACGCGAAGGGAGAAAGGGGAATCGAACAGCTCCGCCGCTCATTGAACTCGATTCCCTATTGCGAGCAACTCGAGCGGTTGAAACCGATACAGAAACAACTGCTGATTTAGAATACTTACGTGGTCGAGGGACTTCACTTGGGGGATTAAGACCTAAATGCACTGTGATCGACCAAGATGGCTCCTTGTCAATTGGAAAATTTCCAAGTGTTCATGATTCCTATTCTGTAACAAAGGGTGAGGTGTTGGCCCTGCGCATAGCAGCTGCAGCGGGTATTCAAGCCGCCGAAGCCCGTATTGTAGAGAGCGATGGAACAGCGGTTGCTTTAATTAAACGGTTTGATCGGGGATCGCGTGGCGAGCGCATTCCTTATCTTTCAGCTGCAACGCTTCTTGGTATAGAAGATAGTCACCAAGTCCACACTTATACAGAAATTGTCGATGCGCTTAAGCGATACAGCCCAGACTATATAGCAGATGCGGAAGAGTTATGGCGCAGGATTGCACTGACAATTTTGATCACCAATGTTGATGATCATATGCGCAATCATGGCTTTTTGCATGCGACTAAAAATCAATGGCGTCTCTCACCGGCCTTTGATATCAATCCCTTTCCTGATAGACGGAGAGTACTTAAAACCTGGATTGCCGAATCAATGGGCGATGCTTCCAGCATTCAATCATTGATGGAGGCGGCTCCCTATTTTGGTATTGAATCCAGACGTGCTTGCGCGCTCCTTTCTACTGTCGAAGGAGCGGTTGCTCGTTGGCGACAAATTGGAAAAGAGATCGGTATGAAGGCCTCAGAGCTCAATGCATTCGAAACAGCTTTTGAGCATGATGAGCGGCTTTCTGCTCGCCGAATCATCGAGCGGATAAATTGAACCCCTCCTTCAAAAGGAGGGGATTCTTTCTCCGCTTAAGGATGCGGTGCGGCAAAGCCGCATACCGCAGAATAAAATAGCTTGCCTAGACCACCCCTTATGGGGTGGGACTCTAGGCAAGCAGTGCGTTCAAATAGACTGTTTTCGCTTTGAGCGTCTTTTTCGTAATGGCGAGATTGTCATGAGCTGTGTTGCTTTGTGAACAACTCGACCGTTTTTTATGCTGATTTCAATACGGTATCGATCAAATTCAAGGATTTGGCGATCAGCATTTGACTGTGCCTCATCAAAAATCACACAGAGCAAATCTCCTTGATCGGAAAAAAAGCCGACCCCATCTCCTTTTTTAGCTTCTACGGCATCTCCTTTAGGCCCCGAACTCCACGAAATCGTCAAAGAAGCTGAGCCCTCAATCGGATGAAAGAATACTTTTCCCTTCTTCATAAAGTCGCCTCAAAAAAAAGCGAACATAATGACAGACTTTTTTTCCTGAGGCAAACGAAATGGCCGTATTCCTTGATTTTTGGCCGTATTTATATTAAAATGGCCGTATATGAGCGAAAAACCAAAAAAAATGGCCGTATTACATCAATTGAGTCTTGAGTCAGACCCAATCTGCCTCAATGAAATTCTTGAAAAATTGGGCCAAGGATACGTCGAACGGAGCGTGCGAAGGTGGCTGGCCGAAATGATTCAAGAAGGACTAGTTGAAAAAATCGGAAATAAACGAGGCACGAAATATCGAGTTCTCCAACGAGAGAATAGGTCTATAGCAAGCTGCTTTGGACCGGAAAGTCTCAAAATTATTGCTGTTGTAAGACGTCCCCTTTACGAAAGAGTGCCCGTTGCTTATGCAGACCACTGGTTCGATGCCTATCATCCCAACAAGGATTTCTATCTTTCTCCTGCATACCGGGCACAGCTCTTTGAGGCCGGAAAACGGTCCCAAAATGAAGAACCGGCCGGTACGTACGCACATCAAATTTTCAATCGATTACTCATCGATCTTTCCTACAATTCCTCTCGACTAGAAGGAAACACCTATTCGTTATTAGATACACAGAAACTGCTTTTGGAAGGAGCGGAAGCGGAAGGAAAGCTGGATGAAGAAAAAATCATGATTCTCAATCACAAAGAAGCCATACGTTATTTAGTTGATAATGCTTCCAAGCTAGATGTAAGCACACAAACAATTAGTACTCTTCATTTTCTCCTTTCTGACGGACTAGTGGAAACACGTTTTGCGGGAAAAGTAAGAGATTTTGGTGTTCGCATTGGAGGATCGACCTATGTGCCTTTTGAAGATGGGAAACAATTGCAGAAAAGATTGGATCGAATTGCCGAAAAAGCTGCGATTATTAAGGACCCTTTCGAGCAAAGTATTTTTTTGTTGATACATATTACTTATTTGCAAGCCTTTTCAGATGTAAATAAACGAACAGCGCGACTCAGCGCAAACATTTCTCTTATTAAATACAATTTAGTGCCCTTATCATTTAGCGATGTGGATCGGGACGATTATATTTCAGCGGTGATCGCAATCTATGAATTGCAAAAAGTTCGTCCAATGATTGACTTATTTATATTTTCCTACATGCGCACCTGTGCAATGTATGATTCTACTGTAAAATCGATCGGTTTTGACGCAATACGCGTTCGATATCGGCAGCAAAGACGCGCTATCATTCGTGACATTATTCTTAAGAAATTAAAAGGATCCGCCATGCAGAAATTCATACTCACTTCTGCTAAATTGATCCAGGGAAACGATCGAAAATCTTTTATAGAAGATGTCACAGAAGATCTCCATGAACTCGATCAAAACCGCATTGCAGGACTTGGCATCACGCCAGAAGAGCTGGCTGCCTGGAAACATTCATTTTTAAAATGATGAACGCACTGTTTTCGTCTCTTCCCCCTTCGATTTCAAGCTTTCAATTTCCTTACGCAATTCTCGGTTGTCAGTTTCTGCAGCTATCTTGTCACGTTGATTTGTATACAATAATGCATTAGTCAAACCGTCGATTTTTGCACCCAGTTTTTCCATTCCCTTATCGATTTTTGCATCCAATTTTCCAATTTCCTTATCGATTTTTGCATCCAGTTTTTCCATCGCTTGCTGTAGTTCTTGTTTAGTCACACGTCGATAAAAGATATCAAAGAGCATACCAGCGGCGACGACGACGCCAAGGGTTGCCCCCACATCCCCGATACAGTTATTGGCATCCCAAGGTCCGGCAGTAAAACCGCCTGCAGGAGGATTAACAGTTTTTTCTGATCTTACTGGAGATAAAGTAACCCTGCGAGGAAGAGTGTTTGGAAGGTTTTTCATAACGTCATCTTTATAGGCCTTTTCTGAAATTTTAGTACTCATTCGACGACTGAACAGGAGCATTGATTGCAATCTTGAAGATCCCAAAAGGGACCCAGGTCTTGCGAAAGATGGAAAATGCGCGGCATTGATTAACCGAATCATAAGAACCTCCTGGAATTAAACAATAGTGATATTACCAACTTGTCTCAATGAATGCATTCCTGTTTTTTTTGACCGAAAAGGAAGAATTATCAAACTTACATGCGACTATGGAGAGCGCAACGAGGGCGATTTGATCGATGGCCTGCCCAAGAACGGGAACCCATTTATTTCATTAAAGGGACGTGTACGCATGAAATAAATCACCGATAATCGATCCCCATTGCGCCCCGTACCTCTTGCAGTGTCTGCTGAGCCACTTGCGCCGCAGCATCGGATCCTTTGAAAAGGATTTGCATCACACCGGCCGGATCTTTGGCAAACTGCTCGCGTCTTTGGCGAACCGGCTCTAAAAAGGCCTGCAGCACTTCGAGAAGATATTTTTTCACAACCGAATCTCCCAACCCGCCTCGCTGATAGTGGGCCTTGAGATCAGCAATTTTCGCAATATCTCGGCCAAAGGCATCGAGATAGGTGAAAACGGGATTGCCCTCCACCTTGCCGGGATCTTCCACGCGCAAATGCCCCGGATCGGTGTACATGCTCTTCACTTTTTGCGCGACAACGTCCGCTGTATCGGACAAAAAGATCGCGTTATTCAAACTTTTACTCATCTTGGCTTTGCCATCCGTTCCCGGCAAACGGGCGATCGATGCAATCACCGCCTCCGGCTCAACCAGGACCGAACAGTTGTACATGCGGTTAAACTTGCGCACCACCTCGACGGTCTGCTCGATCATGGGAATCTGATCATCGCCGACAGGAACCAGACTGGCCTTGAAAGCCGTGATGTCCGCCGCCTGGGAAATCGGATAGATCATGAAGCCGGCGGGCACGTTCTCGCCGTAGCCCTTTTGCTGGATTTCCAGTTTGACGGTCGGGTTATGCTTCAACCGGTTCCAGGTCACGAGATTCAAGTAATAAATCGTCAGTTCGGACAGAGCAGGAATGAGCGATTGGATAAAAATCGTCGTTTTTTTCGGGTCGATTCCCACCGCGAGATAGTCGAGGGCCACCTCGAGAATCGATTGGCGGATCAGTGCCGGTTCATGGGCATGATCGGTTAACGCCTGAACATCGGCCAGCATAACAAACTGGCGATGAATGTGTTGCAGCTCAATGCGAGCAGCCAGAGACCCTACATAATGGCCCAGGTGAAGCCGTCCGGTGGGGCGATCGCCTGTTAAAATGATTTTTTGATCTTTCATAAAAGTGTATCATAATACAATTTCTTATTGAAAAACAAGACTTGCGGCAAACGCGGGAATATGGGATGAGATAGAGCGATGAACCAAAAAACAATCAAAAAGTCCATTCCGGAGCCCCCGGCCCCGCCCGCCTCGATTGGCCCTTATGCCATATTGCGCAGCATCGGCCGCGGCGGCATGGGCGAGGTATTTCTCGCGCACGACCCCTATTGCGGCCGCCAGCTGGCCCTCAAGCGGATCCGCACGGATTTGGCCAATAATCAGACCATCCTCCAGCGATTTTTGCGAGAAGCGAAGGTCGCCAGCCAACTCACCCACCCATCGATCATTCCCATCCTGTCCATCCAAAACGCCCCTCCCGACGTCTACTATACCATGCCGTATGTCGAAGGAGAGACGCTCAAACAAATATTGCGCAATGCTCTCGAATCGCAAAACCCGGGAAAATCGATCCCCACCCTCGCCCGCATTTTTTTACAGATCTGCGAGGCCATCGCCTACACTCATTCCAAGGGAATTTTACATCGCGACTTGAAACCCGAAAACATCATCGTCGGCAAGTACGGCGAAGTGATGATCCTCGATTGGGGCATCGCCGACTTCATCACGGAACTGGTGCGTGAAAAACAATCGCCAGCCTCAGACAGGGAACCACACGACGATGAAAATCTGACGCGGCCCGGGAAAATCACCGGCACGATCGCCTATATGGCGCCGGAAAGACTTTTGGGCGAATCCTCATCGCCGGCAGCCGACATCTATTCTCTCGGGGTGATGCTTTACTACATGCTGACGCTGCAGCTCCCGTTTCAGCGCAAATCGATCGCCGCGTTTCGCAAATCGGCCCAAAACGAACGGCTGATCGATCCCATCGAGGCCGCTCCCTACCGCGACATCCCCCATCAACTCTGTGCCGTCTGCCGCAAGTGCCTGGCCTATTCACCGAAAGAGCGATTCAAGAATGTCGAAGAGCTCATCGCTGAAATCAAGAGCTACGCTGAAGGCCACGCCCAATGGATTCCGATGGCGACTCTCCATCCCAACCAGTCCGATGACTGGCAGTTCCAGGAAAACGTTCTTCCCGCCAAACACATCGCCATCACCCGCGATCTCGACGAGACGGAATGGGCCGTCTTCATGATCTCCAAAAAAAGCTTCGCGAGCAGCGTCAAGATCGAAGCCAACATCAAAATATTTCCCGCCAGCCGCGGTATCGGCTTTTTATTGAACATCCCCCCGGTAGAAGATCGGCGCATGCTCGAAGAGGGGTACTGCCTTTGGCTGACGAATAAACATTGCCGGCTGTATCGCAACAACGTGCAAATATTTAGCGTCGCCCACAACCTGAATATGATGGAGCGGCGTTTGCTCTGTTTTGAAAAAGTCGAAGACGTCTTGAAGCTCTTTCTCGACGGTTCCCCCATTTTCACCTACACCAGCCACCTGCCGCTGGCCGGAGCGCACGTGGGACTGTTGCATAAGGACAGTTCATTCGAGCTCGGACCCGTCGAGGTATTCGACGCCAGCAATAACGCCTATGTGCGCTGTCTGTCGGTTCCCAACGCCTTCCTCAGCCACAAGCTCTACGATCTGGCCCTGCAGGAATACCGACGCATTGGCCAATCATTCCCCGGCCGCCAGGAAGGGCGCGACGCCCTCTTTCGCGCCGGTATCGCCCTATTGGAAAAAGGCAAGGCCCAGCGCACCAAACAGCTCAAGGAACAGAGTTTTCATCGCGCGCTCAAGGAATTTGGCAATCTGTACCGAACCAGCGGCGCCCCACTGGAGTATCTCGGTAAATCGCTCGTCTACGACGCTCTCGGCGATCCGGAAGAAGAGGCGAAATGCCTGGAGCTCGCCCTGCGCAAATTTCCCAAGCATCCCCTGCTATCCATCCTCAAGGATCATATCGCCTACCGCATGCACGAAAGCTCGCAGACCATGCGGGATACCGCCTACCGCATCATTCTTCTCGCCATCCGCCATATTCCCGAGCTCCTGGAAAATCCCGCCACGCACGAACTGATCGATACACTGCAGCGCAATCTGGAGCCTTTGGCCTTCCTGGAAAAATCCGACGACTTCCTATCCCAGATCTCGATTCAGCTCGCTTTCTGGCTCGCCAAGCCGATGATGCTGGGCGAAATCGCCGCCAATCTGGCCAAGCAGGAAAAGATGGCAGCACCTCTCATTGAAAATGCCCTCTTTTGCCTGTTGGAGCTGGAAGCACTGCCTCAATTGGAAAAACAGATCTCCACATTACCCTCTAACGCAATCTCGCTGCAGGGCCGAGCTTATTTTGCCGCTGCGCTGGCCAGCCAGCTTCCTCCTCTGCCCGCCACCGTCTCATGTAAAGAAGCCCGGCTCGTCATTTATCTTTTGCGAAAAGCCCTCGTCCAGCGCCGTTTTGCCGCCGCCGCCGAGATCATTCGGCAGGTCGAAAAACGCAAATGGAAAAGCCCCGAAAACGTCTCCGTCCATGCCATGGTCGCCTGGTATTATCTTTTGCGCCGCGACTTCAAAATTGCCGGACAAATATTTAAATCCTACCCCGCATCAGAACTGGATCTGGAATCATCGCCCCTCCATTTTGCCTATGGCTGCTATCTGTACATGACGGAAGGTCCCGAGATCGCCCAGGCCCACTTCTCCAAAATCCTCGACGCTCCTTATCCTTGCACGGCCGCTCTGCCCAGCCATTTCCTGTTAGGGCGCATCGACAGCAAAAAGGGATGGATCCAGCGCGCATTCTGGTGGGAAAAAAAGGAACTGCACCGCCAGCTCGATTTCTTCTACGACGTCATAGGAAAAAACAAAAAATGAAAAAACCCGATATCCGCTCATCCAGAACCGTGTACCGCGGTTATTACAATGTTCGCATGGACTCTTTGATGCGCTCCGACGGCGCGCTCTTTGACTATACCGTGTTGGACATGTCGGTCGATGCCGCCATCGTCATCGCTGAAACCGTCGATGGCCTCATTGTCGTCAATCGCGAATACCGCCACCCGACCGGGGAATGGGTGCTTGGATTTCCCGGCGGACGTCTCGAAACAGGGGAAGATCCTCTCATCGGCGGACAACGAGAGCTTTTTGAAGAAACAGGCTATTGGTCAGACGATATTACCCTCATCGGAACCTGCTACCCGCTGCCCAGCATCCTCAATCAAAAAATTTATTTCTTTCACGCGAAAAATGCCGTTTTAAAAAGCCGCCAGCATCTCGATCCCTTCGAATTCATCGAAATCGAGCTCAAAACGGAGCCGGATTTAAAAAAAGAGATCCGGGAAGGCATGCACATCGACAGCATGATGTGTTCTGCTCTCTGGTATAAATCCCTCGTACCATGCTAAACTTTACCCATTATGTCCTCATTGCCCAAAGCCTACGATCCAAAACTCGTTGAAGACAAATGGTACTCCTTTTGGGAATCCAAAGGGTTTTTCCGGGCAGACCCCCATTCGAAAAAAAAACCGTTTTGCATCGTCATCCCCCCGCCCAATGTCACCGGTGTTCTTCATATGGGCCATGCGCTGGGCAATACGCTGGACGATATCCTGATCCGCACCAAGCGCATGCAGGGCTTCGAGGCATTGTGGGTTCCCGGAACCGATCACGCCGGCATCGCGACTCAAACCGTCGTCGAGAGGCATCTTTATTCCAAAACAGGCCGCCGCCGCAAAGATTTTACCCGCGAAGAGTTCTTAACCCATGTGTGGGAGTGGAAGGAGCTGAGCGAAAAGAAGATCATCCAGCAGATCAAAAAACTCGGCTGTTCCTGCGACTGGTCTCGCCTGTGCTTCACGATGGACGAACAGCGCTCGCGCGCGGTGCGCACGGCATTCAAGAAACTTTTCGATCAGGGCCTGATCTACCGCGGCCACTACCTCGTCAACTGGGATCCCGTGGCGCAGACGGCTCTGTCCGACGACGAAGTGGAGCACGAGGAAAGAGCGTCGTCGCTGTGGTATATCCGCTATCCGCTGAAACACTCCGACAAATTTCTCACGATTGCCACGACGCGCCCCGAGACGCTACTCGGAGATGTGGCTGTGGCCGTCCATCCGGATGACGAGCGGTATCGATCCTTCATCGGCGAGCATGTCCGCCTTCCCCTGACGGATCGGCTCATTCCTGTTATCGCCGACGCATTAGTCGATCCGAAGTTCGGCACCGGCGCTTTGAAAATTACCCCTGCGCATGATTTCAACGACTATGAGATCGCCCAGCGCCACCATTTGCCGATGATCAACATCATGACGATGGACGGCAAAATCAATGAGCAAGGCGGCCAATTTCAGGGCCTGACAATGGATCAGGCGCGCGAACAAGTCATCGATGCGCTGATCGAAATGGGGCTGCTCGACAAAATCGAGCCACACACCCTGCGCGTCGGCGTATCGTACCGCTCGAAGGCCGTTATCCAGCCCTATCTGTCGCGCCAGTGGTTTGTTCGAATGAGCCAATTCAAGGACGAGCTACTATCGGCCGTGCGCGAAAAACGGGTCGATCTCCTCCCGCCGCATTTTCAGCCGACCTACGAGCACTGGATCGAAAACCTGAGAGACTGGTGCATCTCGCGCCAACTCTGGTGGGGGCATCGCATACCGATCTGGTACGAAAAGGAAAACCCCGAAAACATCATTTGTTACGATGGCGAAGACCTTCCCCCTCAAGTTCAAAAAAATCCGGATCAATGGGAACAGGATGCCGATGTATTGGACACCTGGTTTTCTTCAGCTCTGTGGCCCTTCAGCGTTTTCGGCTGGCCGGAGCACACCTTTGATCTGAAAAAATTCTATCCCACATCCATTCTCATCACCGGCCACGACATTCTCTTTTTCTGGGTCGCGCGCATGATTCTCATGGGCGAAATTCTGATGAAAGACGTCCCGTTTCGCGAAACATTTTTGCACGGGCTGATTTACGGCAAGTCCTACTGGCGAAGATCGGCCGACGGCTCCATCGCCTATGTCAAACCCGAAGAAAAAAAGAGCTTCGATCTCGGCGCTCCCTTGCCCTCGGATGTCGATTCCAAATGGGAAAAGATGTCCAAATCGAAGGGCAACGTGATCGATCCGATCGAGATCATCGACGAATACGGCACCGATGCCTTGCGCATGGCCCTTTGCTCCAGCGCCACATCCGCGCGCCAGATTGATCTCGACCGCCGGCGCTTTGAGGAATTCAAAAATTTCGCCAATAAAATCTGGAATGGCGCGCGCTTTGTGTTCCTCAATCTCGAGGCGAATCAGGACCTTCCCGCCCTCAGCGGCGAGTCTCTCGGCGCAGGGCTGGAACTCCATCTGCTGACTCTGGAAGATCGTTGGATCCTGTCCGTCCTGAACCGCACGATCGCCGATTTGAACAAGAGCCTGTCTGACTACGCATTCGATCGAGCCGCTACCCGCGGATATGAATTTTTCTGGAACGATTTTTGCGCGCAATACGTTGAATTAACCAAACCCGTTCTCTTCGGCAAGAGCGGCACGCCGGCCATGCGGGAAAATAAACAAAAGATTCTGGCCATCATTTTGTGCGCCGCCATCCGCCTGCTTCATCCAATCGCACCGTTCATCACTGAAGAGATTTTCTCACTGCTGCGCGAGCGATTTGCCCAAATTAAACCGTCTGCAAAAGTCGATCCCTACACCCGCGATTTTGCGACAGCTCTCCATTCCGACGCCTGCATCGTGGCCCCCTATCCTACCGTACTCGATGAATCTCATATCTCGAGCGACATCGAATCGACATTCGAGGCGATGATCAAGCTCGTCTATGCAGTGCGCAATATCCGCGCCGAGATGCAGCTGCCGCCCTCGGAAAAAACCGAGCTGTATCTGTTCGGGCCCGTCATTCGCGAGCATCAGGATATGCTGCTGGCTCTGACGCCGACCATAGCCATTCACTATGTGCGCAATGAATCCGATCTGCCGGCATTTGGCGCTAGCGCGATCATTGGATCGATCAAACTGATGGTGCCGATCCCCGATTCATTCAAGGGAAAAGAGAAAGCTCGCCTGGAAAAGGAAAAAGATAAACTGGAAAAACAGCGCGCGGCCACCATGCAAAAGCTCTCCAATGAAGACTTTCGCGCCAAAGCTCCTGCTGAGATCGTCCAAAATCTCGTACAAGCATTGAACGCCGCAGAAAAACAGCTCGCCGAAATCCAGGCGCGGCTGCAATCGCTCTGAGATAACTATGAGCTTCATTTACCCCGCCCTCCTCAAAAAAGAGCTGCCTCTTTCCGCACGCGCTCGCGATTTTATCTCATCAGCCCGCGCCCAAGCCGCTGCGATCATGGAGCATCGCGATCACCGGCTGGTCTGCATTGTCGGTCCCTGCTCGATCCATGATCCGGCGTCCGCAATTGAATATGCCGAACGACTCCAGCGCCTGAAGCGCGCAATCGATCACTCCATTTTCCTGGTCATGCGCTGTTATTGCGAAAAATCGCGCACGAATGGCGGCTGGAAAGGGCTGATCTCCGATCCCGGCCTCGACGGCTCGTGCGATATCGCCCGCGGGCTATATATCACCCGCCGGCTTCTTCTCGATCTGGCCGAGCGGCAAATCCCTGCTGCCGCTGAATTCCTCGACCCCCTGGCCGCTCCCTATTACGACGATCTCATCACCTGGGGCTTCATCGGCGCCCGCACCGCCTCATCGCATCCCCACCGCCAACTGGCCTCGTCATTCGATTTTCCCGTGGGATTTAAAAATAACATCTATGGCGAGCTCGACGCCTCCATTTACGGCGCCGCTAGCGCGCAAAAGCCGCAAACATTCTTATCGATCAATGATGCAGGTCATATCGCCACACTCACCAGCCGGGGGAATCCCTGGACCCATATCGTCCTGCGCGGATCTGTCTTGGAGCCAAATTTCAACGAGGGCTCAGTTAAGCAGGCCATTGGCCATCTCCAAAAGAATCATCTCGAATCGCATCTCATGATCGACTGCTCCCATGGCAACAGCGGCAAAGACCATCGCCGCCAGGAGCAGGTATTCCAATCGATCCTGAATCAAATCCAGAGCCATGCGCCCATCATCGGCATCATGCTGGAGAGCCATCTCAATGAGGGGCGGCAAGCCCTATTAGACGATCCAGTCCAGCTTGGCTACGGCATATCGATTACGGATTCCTGCGTCGGATGGGAAGAGACTGAGGAGATGCTGCTCTCAGCCGCTTCGCTGCTCTCCCCCACCTCGATCAGCTGGGTCCAGAAATGATGGTTCCAGGATTCAATGACTTCCTGGTCCCGCGTCAAGACGCGGACGCGGTAAGTCAGGATCTTTTCATTGGGAAAGAAATAGGCGCGATAACCTCTTTTCTTGGCGAGGGGATAGGTGATTTCCTTTTGCGTATCGCCCCAAAAGCGAACGGAAATGGCCAGCGTGAGTTCCTTTTGAAAGACGCTGCGGGGAAAGTCCCAGGCAATCAGCAACCGCTGGCCCTCCGGAGGATCGTCCTGTCTTGGATCGGGAGTATTGACATGGGAACTAGCTAAAAAGTTTTTATCCACCCATTCCTGCTGCACATAGAGATGATGGCGGTAGCAGCCCGTAAAGAGCAAAAGCGCCGCTAGAATCTTGTACTTGGAACAGAATTTACATATACTTATACCCATGATACCTAAAAGTGTTTCCGGCGCTGTTTTTTCCGACGATCGCCAACAAGTCTTGTTAATCTTACGGCGGGACGTGCCTGTCTGGGTGTTGCCCGGCGGCGGCATCGACCCCAATGAGACCCCGGAAAATGCCATTGTCCGTGAGATTTTGGAAGAAACCGGTTTTCATGTCAAAATATGTCGCCTCGCAGGTGTTTATATGCCCATCAACCGCCTCGCCCACACAACCCATCTCTACGAATGCAAGATCAACGCAGGAAAGCCAACATTGTCCAACGAGACGAAAGGCGTCCGTTTTTTCCCGCTCAATGCTTTACCACCGATGCCCGTTCCTTATGGGGAATGGATCCTGGATGCGCTCGCGATCCAGCCGACTATCCACAAGCGCCTGTCCAGCGTCAACTATTGGAACCTATTCAAGAATTTACTCCTTCATCCCCTGCTAGTTGGCCGCTTTTTGCTCAGCCGCCTTGGGCTACCAATCAATTCCAAGAGAAACACATGACGGTGGCCGGAGGTAATATGTCTCCTGCCTTTTTCGAGGAGATTAACCAATTAAGCGTATTTTTTAATCCGAGTGGTTCCATTTACTACCCTCTGGGCTTTCTAAAAATAAAAGTCAGCTTTTTTTTCCTTCAGCAATCGAAAAAATTTTGCATCTATTGCTGCTTTAACTCTTCAGGAAAAGAGCGCGATCTCGAAATCATGGAAATAAAATTGAAGAACTCCTTCCTAAAGGAAGGAGATTCTTCGACAGTTAATGGCGGGCGCTTAAAAGCGCCCGATCAAATAAATAGCCCGGCTTACCCGCCCCTGAAGGAGTGGGATTGCGCTTCGAGCCAGCTGTTCAACGATCATCGCATTGAAAGCATCCAAAGACAGAAAATATTCACGTGCGAGCGAGCGGTCATGGTTCCATTTGATGAGAGCAAAACAATCGATCATTTAGCAGATCTCGTTTCAGAATGTAAACGAGTTAATTTTTATTTTATTATGCAAATCAATGATAAATTATATGCCGCAAGGCGAAAGATCGAAGAGATTACACATCGTATCCCTAACAACTATCACGAAGATCAGGAATACTGGTCTGATTCTGAAGATCTAAATCTAATTGATTTGGGATATCCATGTTCTAATGAATATTTGGACTAATCATCTTTTTCGGATTGACGATCTCATCGAATTGCTTTTCCGTCAAAAATCCCAATTGGGTGGCGGCCGATTTTAAAGTGATGTCCTCCGTATATGCCTTTTTCACGATGGCCGACGCCTTTTCATAACCAATTTTAGTGTTGAGAGCCGTGGCAAGCATCAGAGACTGTTCCAGGTTCTCCTGAATCTTTTTGACGTTCGGGCGAATACCCTTCAGGCACTTCTCGTTAAAATTTTCAACGGCATCCGCAATCAGATGAATGGACCCCAGAAGATTATGAATCATCACCGGCTTGAATACATTGAGCTCAAAATTTCCCATCGATCCGGCAATCGCAATCGCGGCATCATTGCCCATCACCTGGGCAGCGACCATCATCACAGCCTCGCACTGGGTCGGATTGACTTTGCCGGGCATGATCGATGATCCCGGTTCATTGACAGGCAACAGCAATTCGCCAATCCCACACCGTGGGCCGGAAGCGCTCCAACGAATGTCGTTCGCAATCTTCATAAGTCCAACCACCGTCTGGCGAAGGGCGGCACTCATTGCAACAATGGAATCGCGCGCGGCCAGCGCTTCAAATTTATTCGGCGCCGTGACGAAATGGAGCCCCGTCAAATGGCTGATCACTTCGGCGGAGCGCTTGGCATAGGGCTCTTTAGTATTCATGCCTGTTCCCACGGCTGTCCCGCCTAAGGCAAGCTCTGATAGATGAATCATTGCAAACTCAATCGCCTGCAGAGAGTGCTTCATCTGCGACGCGTAGCCTGAAAATTCCTGGCCGAGGGTGATGGGCGTCGCGTCCATGAGATGCGTGCGCCCTACTTTAATGATCTTGGCCCATTCTTTCGTTTTCTTTTCGAGCTCATCGTAAAAAAGCGTCAGCTTGGGAGTAAGCTTTTCGCGGATCAGCTTCACGGCAGCGATATTCATGGCCGTCGGAAAAACGTCGTTGGATGATTGCGAAAGGTTGACATCGTCATTCGGATGGATGGGTTTTTTGCACCCCATCTCGCCATTAGACAGCTCGATGGCGCGATTGCTGATGACCTCGTTGACGTTCATATTGGTCTGGGTCCCCGAACCCGTTTGCCAGACCACTAGAGGGAAATGATCGTCGAGCTGACCAGCGATGATCTCGTCGCAAACACGGGCAATCAAATCCTTTTTTTCAACAGACAGCAGCTTGAGCTCGCAATTGACAATGGCCGATGCTTTTTTAACAACCGCTAAAGCCCGAATAATTTCGATCGGCATCTTGTGGCCGCCGATCTTGAAATTCAGACGCGATCGCTCCGTCTGCGCGCCCCAATAGCGATCAGCAGCCACATGAACCTCGCCGATCGTATCTTTTTCCGTCCGAAATTTCTCTTTCACGGGCGACTCCTATCGAATAATCAATAGCGCAAAAACAAATGCGAACAGCGCAAAACCCTCAATTAGTCCTAAAGCCGTCCAGCACAAGCCAAAAAGTGCAGGATTCTTGGCCGTTGCCTGGATGGCAGTGGCGGCGCACTTCCCCTGGAAAATGGCCGATAGCATGATCGCAGAGCCGACAAAGATAGCGATGCCGATCCCGTTCTCTGGCGACAGCGTGTGGGCGTTGATGCTTTGTTGAATGAAAATCATCAGCAAAAACCCCAAGACCGATTGAGTCGACGGAGCTGCGGCCAAAGCCACGTATTTGGCGTGACCTTCCTCGACGCGCGACATCACTCCATGCGACGCCATGCCTGCGATACCGCAACCGATTATGCTTCCCAAGCAACCAAGCCCGAGAACGATGGCCGGTCCGATCATGCTAATATCCATAACGATTCTCCCATTTAAATTTTAGGTCTTTTCATCTGCAGGGGATTGAACAGCCTGCCTCCGCCCTCAAAACAGAAATGATACCATTCAAGAAAATTGAGACGCAGACCATGAATCATTCCTCCCATTGTGCAAAGGCAGAGGTTCGCCAAATGGCCAATGAAAATAATAAAACAACCAATGAATAGGCCAAAATGCCCCCCCAGCTCATTGAACGTCGACGCCATCAGTACCCCCGCGAGTCCCAAGGCATAGAGGCGCAAATAAGACAGGATATCCCCAAAAATCTTTGTTACATGCATCACTTCGCCCAATGCGCTTTTCAGCCCATGTTGAATCATTGCTGCGATGATAACGATCACAAATCCTAAGGCTAGAAGCCACAGCCCCCATCGCTCAGCCATTAATGGAGAAACCCAACCCATAAAATTGGCAATCGTCACGGTTTTTAATATAGTCACAGGTAAAAAGAGATAGCCACCAATCATCACAGCGATCCAACCGATGCCGGACCAGCTGCGCTTGAGCGAGCGAGCAAAGGATAGAGAAAGATGGATGATACCCATCAGGAGTGCAACCTCCATCATAATATTATCAGTGAACGAGTCGAGCACCACATATTTTCTTACGCCATTTTGCATCGTGCTGGCTTTTTCGAAAAAGTCCTCAGCATCTTGGGCCGATGAGATTTGAGGAAACCGGTGCAAAATTTCCTGATAATTGCTGTCTTTGGTCTGCATGACATACTCAGCCTTATGCCGGACGAGATAATCCATCACCGAAAATTTGCGAAAAAAACTGTCCGGCGGAATTTCCAATCCGAAAACATTCGATGTCGCAATCCCCCAAATGATGGAGGCACTAGCCAAAATCAGGGACAGCTTAATCAGGCGTTTGCCTTTTCCACTGATGCGGGGAAATTTCCATTTTAAAAAGAGCCCCAACGCCAGAAAAATGAGCCCATAGCCCGCATCGGAAACGATCATGGCGAAAAAGATCGAAAAAAAGACGAGCACCCACGCTGACGGATCCTTATCGTGGATGGATGGCGCGTCGTAGATATGGACCAAATCTTCTCCGATTTTCGCCGGACCCGTATTTTCCATACAGGTCGGAATTATATCCTTCGGCTCGATAGCGATCGGCTCGCAGTACACCGGCAGGCCGCTGAGAAGGCCCATAAGCCCTTTCACACGAGTTGCAGGCACCCATGCCTCAATGGCGAACACAGCGTTGCCCATCGGATAGCAGGCGTCGTGCTTGGCCGAATCCAGATGATGATCGTTGAGACAGTCGATGAGGCCCTCTTGCAAGAAAGACAAATTGATAGCCAGGCATTTCAGCTCGGCTTCCATGCCTGCGATGCGGCTTTGCACTTCATGGAGATGCACGCGCAGCTCGCCGAGAGGCCTACTGATCTGAATTTCGATCATGTGAGGATACTGTTTTTTCTCCTCATTGATTGCGACGTAATAATCCAGATCGTATTCAGTGGCCACCCAAAGCAATTCCGGCGGGGTAGCCAGATCATTGGCGAGATCGCTCTTGAGACAAAAAAACTGAAGAATTCTACGGCCCTCTTTTTCTAGTTGGACCGCATCCTGTTTCGAAAAATCGCCGAAAGGAGCGATCCGGGCGATTTCAGTCGTCAAAACTCGCTGATCTTCCAGATGGCGCTCCAGCGCCATATTCAACTGAACCACTCTTTCGGCCAAAGCCACCGGATTGGACGCGACAGCCAACTCGATCCCATGCTCCGCACCCTCCCACATCCGCAAAATCTTGATCGCAGACAAGATGTTTTTGACACTCTGGGGCACTTCAAGAGCCTTTTTATGCCAGATGCCGATGAACTCAAGAAAGCCGGCCCTCTGCGCCAGAGAGAAAAAACGATCCATCTGATCTTTGGCGCCGTAGATCAAATATTTATGCATATCGACGATCATTGTTGCCCCCGACGAGCGATAATCTTCGACTTGGCCACTTTTGCCTGGGCGACCGCCGCGAGCTGCTGATCGCCGAGAAAAATGCGGATTTTTTTTATGTTTTGCATGGAGCGGGGGATCAGGATTTTTTCAAAGAGATTGACCCGGATCGATACTTCCCTGAGCTCCTTTTCCAACGCGCGCTTTTTCTCTAGCGCCACGTTAATCTTTTCCCGCGCGACGATCATGCTCCGCAGCAGCTCCACAGCTGATTCCGTCCAGACGGGAGTGTCGCACATAAAATAGACGATCTCTTGGAATTGCACTGTTTCCAATATCGGAATCTCGATCCCCGCGATGTTCTCATAACGCTTTTTTACGTGCTGGATTACAGCGAAATTGTTCAGGTTGACGCTGACTTTTTCCACAAAAAACGCACTGAAAGACTCGACTTTCCATTTGATCTGGATAAAATCCTGTTTCAAAGAAATAATTTCGGACAATACGTTACTGACCTCATACTGCAAAAGGGATTTTTTCAGCTGCAGCGTCGGCAAATATCGTCTCAGCTGAGTTAAGCGCATCTGCTGGTTGCGCAATTCATTTTTGGTCAGTTTCAATGCGCTCATCGATCCGGCGACACCTCTTTAGGCCAGAATTTATCGGCGATCTGCTTTTTGATGCCGACCTCTTCCAGTTTAAATATTTCAGCCATGGTCATCCATCCGAGATCGAGGGCCGCTTCGAGTGCCAAATTCACATTCAGATTCATCATGCGCTCTTCGAAGAGAATCGAATAGCGGAGCAGTTTTTCGTCCCAGCGGGATAATTTGAAGCCCATCGCCTGGCGCTCGCGCGCCTTTTTCGATTCGGCATACAGGCGGATCATCGTATTGGCGAGCTCGTTGTGATCCTCGCGCGTCACTTTTCCAATCACCTGCTGCTTGAGACGGGAGAGCGATCCGAAGGGATCGATCATTCCATTATGCAGGTAAAATTGGCCTTCCGTGATGTAGCCGGTATTGTCAGGGATGGGGTGTGTGACGTCGCCGCCCGGCATGGTGGTGACCGAAATAATCGTGATCGATCCGCCGCCATCGATGTCAACCGCTTTTTCATAGCGGGCCGCCAGATCGGAATAGAGAGAGCCTGGATAGCCGCGGTTCGAGGGAATCTGGTCCATCGTAATCGCGATCTCCTTGATCGCATCGGCAAACGCCGTCATGTCGGTCATCAAAACCAGGACGTCTTTGCCCTCCAAAGCAAATTTTTCAGCGACGGCCAGAGACATGTCAGGAACGAGCAGGCATTCGACGGACGGATCTGTCGCCTGATGGATAAACATGACGCTTTTTTCCATCGACCCTTCTTTCTCGGCGTTTTCAATGAATGCCTGGTAATCGTCGAACCTCAAACCCATTCCTGCGATAACGACAACGTCGGCATTGGTCTGATTCGCAATGCGCATCAGCAGAGCATTGTAGGGCTCGCCCGCCACGGAAAAGATGGGAATTTTTTGGGATTTAACCAAACAATTGAAGACATCGATCATCGGAATATTGGTACGCACCAATTGCCGCGGAATAATCCGGCGCAAGGGATTGAACGAAGGCTGTCCGATATCAATCGGCTCTCCGAAAATAACGGGGCCGTTATCGATCGGCACCCCGGCTCCATTGAGACGGCGCCCGAGAAGCGCCGGAGAAAATGTGGCCTGGACGAGACGGCCAAGGAACGTCACGTGGTCGCCTGTCGAAATACCTCGTGTATTTTCAAACACCTGCAACGTAACGAGGTCCCCATCGAAATTCAAAACGGATGCGTATGTCGCGGTTCCGTTGCTCTTCTGGACGAGCGCAATTTCGCCCAGGCCAACGTTTTCAGCGACAACAGTGATTAAATTACCCCGCATATCGACAATTTTTTCGTAGACCTTTCTCATGCGTGTACAGCCTTTTTCGTCTCGATCATTTTTTTAATCTGATGAACCGTCTCGTTGTAGCGGTCGGAGCGGAAGGGCAAATAGTTGAGATTGCGCACTTCGTTTTGCAAACCCAAAAAGTAACCCCGCGCCTCATCATGCGTATCGAAGTGGAAATGGGCATCGAAAATGGATTGGATCAGGCGGAACGATTCAATTTGCCGCTCCATGGGGCAGTAGCAATCCTCTTTATCAAAGGCGTTTTGCTGAAGATAGCAGATTTCATAGAGTTCCGCCTTGAGATAGATAACCATGTCCTCCAGAGCCACCCCTTCTTCGCCAACGACCTCCATCCGCTTGCCGATCTCATCGCCTTTTCGCAAATAATTCGCCGCGTTTTGAACGCGATCGACCCATCCCGAGAGCTGCTCTTCGAACTCGACTCCAATCCCTTTCAAATATTTCGACCAGGAGATCAATGGATCAACAGCCGGATAGCGGCGGGCATCGGATCTGGCCCGCGACAGGCCATGGAAAGCGCCGACGATGGCCAGGGAGGCCTGCGTCACGGGCTCCTCAAAATTTCCTCCCGCGGGAGAGATGCTGCCGCCGATCGTCAAGGATCCTGTTCTGAACAGCTTGCTCGAAGCGCAATCCCGCTCCTTCAGGGGCGGGTAAGCCGAGCTATTTATTTGATCGGGCGCTTTTAAGCGCCCGCCATTAGCTGTCGAAGAATCTCCTTCCTTTAGGAAGGAGTTCTTCAAATCTTTCAGCTCGATGACGCCGGAGCGCTCATAAAAAGCCGAAATGCGAGAAGCGAGATAGGCCGGAAACGCTTCTTCGCCGGGAATCTCTTCCAACCGCCCCGACATTTCCCGCATGGCTTGCGCCCAGCGAGATGTTGAGTCGGCGAGAAGCAGCACATCGAGCCCCATCTGGCGGTAATATTCGGCGATCGTCGCACCCATGTATACAGACGCTTCGCGGGCCGCGACGGGCATCGAGGAGGTATTGCAAATCATCACCGTGCGCTTCATCAATGAATCGTTGGTATGGGGATCGATAATCTCCGGAAACGTGCGCAGCACTTCGACAATCTCTCCCGCCCTTTCGCCGCACGCGACAAGAACGACGATGTCGACGGCAGAATACTTCGACAGATGCTGCTGCATGACCGTCTTACCAGCGCCAAATGGACCGGGAGAGCAGAAAGTCCCCCCTTTCATCACCGGAAATTGGGTGTCAAGAATCCGCATGCCCGTATTCATCATCCGGCTGGGCCGAATCTTTTTCCCTTCGCAAAGACGGCTCTTCACCGGCCAGCGCTGCATCATGGTCAAAACATGCTCGCATCCCCTGTCATCGACTCCGCGGGCAATCTCCGCATCGACTGTATATAAACCGTTTTTCGCCACTGATGTGATCTTGAGGGAACCGAAAAATGAAAAAGGGACCATGATCTGATGCTGAAAGCGGCCCTCCATCACCCATCCCAAAGAATCTGAGCGCTTCAAAACGTCGCCGATTTTTGCCGTGGGGTTGAAAGTCCATGTCTTCTTCCGATCGAGCGGGGGGAAATAGACGCCGCGCTTCAAATAGACACCGGATGCCTGAGCCACTTGCTCTAAAGGATTTTGCAAACCGTCGAAAATGGTCGTCAGCAGTCCGGGCCCCAGCTCTGCCTCCAGCAAATGATTGGCAAATACGACGGGAGTGTTAAGCTTGACGTTGCGGGTATCTTCAAAAACCTGGATTTTCGCCTCGTTTCCGTTGATTTCGATCACCTCGGCCAGAAGCTTTTCATCGCCCACCTTGACGTAAGCAATTTCTCCTTGCCGGATATTACCCTCAAAGCGCACGTGCAAAAGATTGCTAAAAGCCTGAATAACGACGCCGCTAGATCCCAGAACCCCTTTCACGATGACGCCCCCCATACGCTCCGGCAATCCGGAGATTATCGAGCCAGTTGCAAAACTCCATTCGGGCCTAAATTCGCGCTTTTGGCGTTGGATTCAATTTTTTGCAAAGCGCCTATACCACTTGGGATATGTCGCTTTGCAAAAAATCGAACCAAAGCCAAAATCATCGAATTTAGTCTCCGAAGCGAGTTTTGCAACCAGCTCTATCAACAAATTTTCTCTAACACCAAACGCCCTTTTTCATCGTCCAGCCTCTCCCATGATTCCACGAGGAAAAGACGGGCGAGATGGCCCAGCACCTGATCCATGGAAAATGTTTGACCGACTTCCAGATCATCGATCCTGGACAATCGGAGCTGCAAAATGGATCGATAGAGCTTTCTGGGCTCGGTTCTATTTTCCAAAAAGGCTCTTTTTAAATCTTCATATTCCTCAGGAATCACCGATTCGTTATCATCCTTGCGCGCAAGCAGCTCGGCAATGAACGGATCTTCGGGATCTTCGAATTGCAGCTCCCGGGCTAAGTCGACTCCCTGTACTTTCGCTCGCAGAGCCGTCAGCGACAGCCTGATTTCCCGCTCCAAACGGTAATAACTGAGCAAAAACCCCTTGAGCTCCGGCAAAGTCTCATGATAAAGGGAAGCCATCAAAGACGGGAAATAGCGCAGCCTCTCTTCCTGGTTATCATAACGGTCTAAAAATTGAACCACAAATGTAGGAAGGCATTCTTGCACGAGAAGAGCATCTTCAAGTTCTTTCTCCTGAAAGTTGCCCCGCGGATCAATGGGAGCCTGAAGCCACAGAGCGCGGATATTGCGTATATCGGTAGCGCGCTGAAACAGCACGATCTGATGCCAATCTGGCTCGGTCAAATTGAGCTTGAGCATCTGCCGCGCCATTTCATACGTCATTTCAGGCTTGGCGCCCAAACCAATCGGAGGAAATGCGCTGATGACGTAATAGTATTGGCCCATACTCCTAGACCTGAAAAACAAGGTCGCGGAAATCGCGGCGTATAAAATTTGCAATCAATTCGCGTACAACGCGATCGGAGATATCAATCGTGATCTTGCGATCCCGCAGCTTAATCTGCACCCCGCCGTCAAAATCACCGAGAACGACTGATTTTTCCTGAAGACGGTCCATAAACTCTTTCACGAGAAGGCTATTCATGGCCCGAGGTGTTATCGTTTGAGGGATCACAACGGAGAGATCTTCGTCAATCCCCTTCTCCTGAAGCAGCTTAAGACAAGAATTAACCAAATGGGCGATGATTTTGGGGTCGGCCGTCTCTTTCGAAATAAAATCTGCCAGATTTTTAAAGAAAAACTCCTCTTCGATTTTTTGCTTGAGAAGTTCAATCCCTTGACGGCAAGCGAGTTGAAGCGAAGATTGAAACGCTTTGCGCTTCATATCGATCTCCTGATCAGCCGCACTGACCAATCCCTGCATCTTCTCTTTCGCGTCACGAATCAGTTCAGCCGCCTGCAAATGAGCGTTTTCGACGATCTCGCGCGCTTCCTGTTTGGCCGGCTCCAGTGTCTCTACGCGCAAGGCGTCGCAGATCTTCTGAATCTTGTTTTTTCCGCTATCTAACCCTTTCATTGGGAACCTTCTCCTAGTTCCATTACACCAATTGTACAGAATCTCTGATTTATTGATACGATTCTCCCAGCAAAATTCAAAAAAATACTGATAAATGTGGAAAAAAAATTAGAATACTATGTAAATATAAAAGCAGAGCCAGATGGAGGAATACACATGAAAACTTTAGCTACTATTTTAACCGCAGTCGCATTGCTCACTAGCACCGCTGTAACAGCACAAACGTCTAACGGATGTGCCGCTGCATGCGGAACTACTACGGCGAGCGATAACGGATTTGCATGGGGAATCGGACTGGGCGCATTGGCCGTAGTCGGCGTCGTAGTCGGCATTGCTGCAGCTAGCGCATCACACGACCAGTCGTTCTCTCAGCATTAAAAAATTGTTGAGCAGCCCTGGTATGCCAGGGCTGCTCTCATTTAGCTTTTCCTGCATAGGCCGGACTATGAAATCCATATTGAGTGTTTTCATTGTATTGATCACATTAGCTGGCGCAGTACCAACATATGGACAGGAGCGCCGATTTGCGCGCCGAGGCGATGGGGCCGGGTATAGTACCCGCGACGCTAACGTCCTCTCTATGATGGGCTGGGGAGTCGGCCTGGCTGTCGGCATCGCACTGCTGTGCGGCTATATGGAACAAAGCGGCAGCAACGCTCATTCCTCATCGGGCAGCAGCGGTACAAGCACTCATTGACATGAACAAATTTCTTCGCTTTCTTTTTTTCATCACTTGGCCTCTTTGTCTTAATGCCCATCCAGTCTGTTATTTTACCCCTCCTGAGCATTGGGAATGCATCCAATCAAAAAATCTGTCGCCGCAGATCCAAATTGCGTTCATTGGAAAGGGCCAAACTGATTTTCGCCCCTCGATGAATCTCGCCATCGAGGAAATCGATTGCTCATTGAAAGAGTATTTGAAATCGGTCCGCGAAATCCACGAAGAGGAAATGAACGTCCGCTGGCGCGATCTGGGTCCGTTTACCTTTCGCTCCGGCAAGGGTCGCTTGGCGGAAATCACCAGCTCCTCTCCATTAGGAGAGGTTAAAATGCTGCAAGCCATCTTGGTCCAAGACCATTGCGCCTACATTTTAACCGGCGCTGTTTTACGAGAAGAATTTTCCCGCTTTCAAAGCGAGCTTATCGCTGCCATGCACTCCCTCACACTAAAGCCGGATCTGTTCAGCGCGATCCAGGATGCGGCCAAAAAGAGTGTTCTGGAAAAATTATTCAGCTCGTTCGGCCAAATCCTCCCTGAAAAGCGCACCAGCGAGTGGGAAAAACTACAAAAAATTGTTCTGGAAGAACATGCATCACTCGGCCCCTGTTGGCACTTTTTTGCATTAAAAGAAGGCTATTCACGAATTTTTCCTACAACAGAATCTGTATATACTGGACAGAAACCCCCATGCCAGTAGAATAAAAAAAGGTCAACTACCCCTCCCTAAAGGGAGAGGCATGGAGAAATAATGAAAAAAACCATCTCATTGATCATACTCACTGTTTTCGCATCCCACGTCAGCCTATTTGCCCAGGCCGCAACAATGGAAGCCACAGCATCTACCGCAACAGTCCCCAACACACAAACGGCTTCCAAAGAACCGACAGGTACGGCTGCGGCTCAATCCAGCCGAGCCGGCAGGTCAGGCTCATGGCAAAACTGGGCCTTTGCCGGCGGTGCACTGGTGATAGCAGCGGTCGGCGTCATCTGTGTGGCCATGAGCAGCGGCCACGACAACCCCACAGCGCACTAGCCATGCTGAACAGATTCTTCGCCTCGGTGCTTTTCCTTCTTTGCAGCTGTTCGACACAGAGCAATTGGGAATTGTCATCCATCCCAAGCGCTCAAAAAGAATATGATTCGGGCCGTCTTTGCTATTTGCCATCCGATCGCTTATCCGGAATGAGCATGGAATTTTTCTATTCAAACGGCACCATCACTGGATATTTATGCTCTGAATCTCGGCGATTCGCAAGCGATGAGACGACAGCGCAGATCCGGATCGGATCCGAAAATATCGAAATCCCCCTTCAGATCCACGAAGGGCGCATGCGTGCGCGCCTACCTCATGAAATGACTATCAAAGCTGCATCTGCCCTGCAAGATGGACAATCCGTCGCGATCATTGTCGGATCGCTGCAGCAAAATTTTGAGCCGGATCGCTTTTCCGGCCTTTTTCAACAACTGACGAAAGGCTCAAACGCCTTTCTCAACTCAATTGAAGGACCGCTGCCATGAATCAACTGGAACTTCTCAAAAAAATGACCGTCGTCGTTGCCGATACCGGCGATTTTAAACAACTGCAGCAATTCAGTCCCACCGACTCGACCACCAACCCATCCCTAATCTACGCCGCCAGCCAGCAGCCTCACTATCAGCATTTGCTCGACGATGCGGTTCGCTTCGGCAAATCCCACGGGAAAACACTACCGCAACAGCTCAGCTCAGCCCTCGACAAGGTCTTCGTCAATTTCGGCATTGAGATTCTGAAAATCGTTCCCGGCCGCGTATCGACCGAGGTCGATGCACGCCTCTCTTTCGATGTGCAGGGCAGTATCGAAAAGGGACGCCATCTGATTTCCTTATACGAATCGGCAGGATTCGACCGCAAACGCATCTTGATCAAGCTTGCGACGACCTGGGAAGGCATCATGGCCGCCGAGAAACTCGAAAAAGAGGGCATCCACTGCAACATGACTCTATTGTTCAGCCTGCCGCAAGCCATCGCCTGCGCTGAGGCGAAAGCCACCCTCATCTCTCCATTCGTGGGCCGCATTTTGGACTGGTTCAAAAAGAGCGAAAACGTCAGCAGCTATGCCCCAACCGACGATCCGGGCGTCAAATCGGTCAGCCGCATCTTCAACTACTACAAAAAATTCGGCTATTCCACGCAAATCATGGGAGCCTCATTCCGCAACAAGGATGAGATCACGGAGCTGGCCGGCTGCGATCTTCTCACGATCTCGCCAAACCTGCTCGAAGAGCTCAAAAACAGCACAGCTCCTCTTCCTCGCAAACTCGATCCGGCCGCGGCGAAGAAAAGCCCGATTGAAAAAATCCACCTCGATGAAAAGACATTCCGCTTTCTATTGAATGAGGATGCGATGGCCACGGAAAAGCTGGCGGAGGGCATCCGCAATTTCGTCAAAGACATCGTGAAGCTGGAATCTCTTTTGAAAACGCGGTTCTAGAAAACATTTTTGTTCTGACCATAAAAACGGTCCTTTTTCCTTATCCCGCTTAAAGATTGATTCATTTACTATTAACCCACCTCATCAAAATTGGATGGAAAAAGGATGACATCTACATCTAGAAATAACTATTCATCCGTCTTTCCATCCTGCCCCACTTCACCAATCAGTCTAACGCCCTTTTCAGGACTAACGCCTTCTTCAAGATCGTCCTGGTCACGGTCTGTCTCACCAAAACCTCAACAAACCGCTATCACAGCAGAAATCGCAGGAAAAATATTCGAATATTACCCTCATCCCAATCTTCGTAGCGTTAGTCGCTTATGGAACTTTGGTGTCGATGATGTTTGTCGATATTTATTCAATCAAAGCTCAAGTATTCAACGCTATATACCGATTAGTCCTTCAACTTACAATCCAACCCAACCTATTACCCCGAGAATTCTTGTAACAATAACCACTCGTGCTGTTTGGCAAAATTTAAGTCTCCAGACAAAAGAAGTCTGCAAACCGTTTCCTTTGGCATTAGACTATGCTCTAGCATTGGAACGAGATAGAAATCTCATTCTTGTTTATCGATGTATTGCCTCCTCCATACAGCATACAGTCTTGGTCGGAACTCAATCTGAGCAAGCCGAACAAATTCGATTATGGATGAATAATAATCATCAACACCTAAAAAACATTACCGACCTAACTATAAAAGACTCAGGACTTACAATCCTGCCGCCTGAGATTGGACTGCTTAGTGGACTCATCGATTTGGACCTTAGAGATACTCTACTTACTGTTCTGCCGCCCGAGATTGGGGAGCTTGTGAACCTGAAATATCTGCGTCTTGGGGGCACTCGACTGACCTGTCTTCCACCTCAGATCGAGCTGCTGACGAACCTGCTATTTCTGGATCTTAGAAGAGTTCCGATGACCGCTTTGCCGCGTCAGATCGGGCAGCTAACGGCTCTGAAGTTTATAAATTTCTATGAATCTCAGGTTGCCACCCTGCCGCCCGAGATCAAATTTCTTGTGAACCTGAAAGAACTGCACCTTCGAGCCACTCCACTCGCTGACCTGCCATCTGAGATCGGAGAGCTTGTGAGCCTACAGCATCTTGATCTTGCAGAAACTCTGTTGACTGCTCTGCCTTTCGAGATCAGTAAACTCACTAACCTACAGTGCCTTAATCTTGAAAAAACTCTGTTGACTTCTCTACCTTTCGAGATCAGTAAACTCACTAACCTGCAGGATCTGGATCTTTCAGACACACCCCTTAAGGATCTGTCATCAGCGATCGGACAATTGGTAAACATAGAGCGTTTGTACCTTAGATCTTGTCCGCTGAAAACCCTGCCGCAGGAAATCTGGCTGCTTACCAACCTGGAGCGTCTGGACCTTGGTAATACGCTACTTACCTCTCTATCGCCGGATATCAAACAGCTTCGCAATCTACAGTTACTAAACCTACATGGGACGCGCCTTTTCACACTGCCGCCCGAAATCGGGCAACTTCCAAGACTGCGCTTTCTAGACATTTCAGGCACCTTGCTTTCCGCCCTGCCAAGCGAGATGAAACATCTGTCAAGTCTGCGGGTTCTAAATCTCTATGATTCTCCGCTTTCCGTCCTGCAACCTGAGAAAGATCTACCTGTGGGTCTGTGTCGCCTCGATCTAAGTGGCACTCAGCTGACCGAACTGTCGCCTGAAATCGCGCAGCTCACAGAGCTGTACTCTCTTTATCTTAAAGGTACACCGCTTACACATGTGCCGCGTCAGCTTGGAAACCTTACACACTTGGTATCTCTGGACCTTCTGGACACCCTGGTGACTGACGTGCCAACTCCGGTCAAGGATCTTGAGAGTCTGCGACATCTAAAATTACCACATAGACACTCTCCGGATCAGGCTCGTAAAAATCACCGAGATAGAGTCACTTGGCGATCATCGAGATAGAGCCACCCTTCGATCACCAAGATAGAGCCATTTATTAAATTATTTTTTTATTGAACCACAAACAACCGCCAGATTATAATTAATATCAATCACTCTTTATTTGGATAAATATGTCCAGCGCAGAAGTTACTTTTCCCCTTATCATAGAAAACATCCCACCGGGCGGCAATCCTCCAATAACTACCCAAAGCAGGTGGAGCAAAATCCAGGAAACTGTTCGGAGCGCACTGAGCGCCATCGCTTCTTTTTTTGCCAGGCTTTTTTCTTTGCCTGATGATATTGCGCTACTTACAAACCTGAGATCTCTTTATCTGCAAGGCACCCAGCTCATCAAAGTGCCGCGAAGGCTTGGAACCCTGGCAGGCTTAGTATCTCTGAATCTTTTGGACACCTTAGTCACCGATGTGCCAACCCCGCTTAAAGACCTGCCGCATCTAACATTGCCACAGCAACATTCACCTGTACGGATGGATTGCACACCTCCGAACAATGAATCTTAATGGAAACATTAGAAGGAGGTGGTAAGGCTATCGCCTCCGGATGCTCTGAAGGCGGACGAGTAGAAATAGTCGGCGGAGTGGGAGGCGGAGATGTAAAAGGGAATGAAAAAGGGGCTGTTGCAATCAATAATGCTTGGGAAGCGGATGAAAACCTGGAATGTCGAAATGAATCATAGGTTGCAGCTGCGTAGATTCTATTTGGGTCTTCCGAGTCCCTCCATGGGAAGCAAACTCTTTGTTCAAGTGAACAGGCTCCTATTGATCGCAACTTATTGAATATTTCTGTTGCGTTCACAATGATTGGTCCTAGCCGGCAATTAATAACAACCCAACTACCCTCTATCAATCTATTTAACATCAGGTGATTATCACAATGGTCAAAGCAAAATTGACCGCCGCACATACAAATATTATTTGCTTCTTGAGTGCAATCCGAGACAAAACAATTCACAAAACATCCAAATTTAAAATTTAAGACCTATAATTTTGACTGATCGCAATAAAATGTCAATAGGTAATGTTTTTTTAAATAAAGAGATCTCCATAAAACCCGAACCGCACGGAAAATCCTCAGTAAAAAGAGCCGCTGGACAATAGATCCAGCGGCTTAAAATGATTACCCGTGGACGACAACCTCTGATTGAAAGTCGATATTGAGTTCCTCGCTCTGCTGGCTTTCGATGAACCGATTGACTTTCTTGTGGTACTCATAGCCAGTACCCGCCGGGATCATATGGCCCATAATGAGGTTGGCCTTGATGTCGAGCAGATAGTCGGTCTTGCTCTCGCAGGCCGCCTCGGTCAGAACCCTCGTCGTTTCCTGGAAGGAAGCCGCGGATACGAACGATTCCGTTCCCAATGATGCTCGTGTAATACCGAGAAGGACAGGCGCTGCCTGTGCAGGCTTACCTCCCTCATCGATCGTCTTGCGATTCTGCTCGTGGAACGCCTTGCGGTCGATGTCTTCCCCGTGAAGGAATGTCGTATCGCCCGGATCGGTGATCCTAACTTTTTGCAGCATCTGACGCACGATAATCTCAACGTGCTTGTCGTTGATATCAACGCCCTGCAGGCGGTACACTTCCTGCACCTGGTTAACCATGTATTTTTGCAGTTCGCGCACGCCGCAAATATCGAGGATCTCTTGCAAAACAACGAGACCTTCAGTGAGCTGTTGTCCCTTCACGACGTTATCGCCGCGCTGAACGATTAAGTGCTTCGTCAGCGGGATCAGGTGCTCTTCCTCCATGTTCGTAATATCATCGCGTACGACGACGATTCGCTTGTTTTTCTGAACGCCGCGGAAATCCACGACGCCGTCGAGTTTCGCGATCTCGGCCGCATCTTTAGGACGCCGCGCTTCAAAAAGCTCGGCGACGCGGGGCAGACCGCCCGTGATGTCCTTCGTCTTGATGGCGCCGCGCGGCAGTTTCGCCAAAACCACCCCGGCAGAAACATACTGGGCTTCGCGGCAAGAAATCACAGCTCCTGACGGAATCGCATAAGTACCGACGAGATCCGTAAAATTGGTGTCGGTATAGATCGCAATCTGCGGATGGAGCTCGCCGCGGTGCTGCTTCACGATCAACTCGACCTGGCCTGTCTGTTTGTTGACTTCGCGCTGAGTGGAAATCCCCTCGACAAGGTCCTCATATTTGACATAGCCGGGGCGCTCGCAAATGATGGGGCTGGAGTGCTGCTCCCACTGAGCAATTTTGGTCTTCACTTTGACCTTCGCGCCATCGGCGAAAAGAATCTTCGTGCCCAACTCGATGGAAAATACTTGCAGCGGCTCAATCGATTTATTGGCAAGCAGCTTCTTAATGTCTTCCTGAGAGCGGCCCTCTTGACGGACGAGCTGCAGCGTACCGTTCTTATTCAAGGCGAGCCAATGGCCCTCCTCGTTTTGAACGACGCGCAGATCCATGTAGACCACAATCCCATCATGTTCGGTAATAAGTTCAGGACTTAGTCCCGCCGTCGCGATACCGCCCATGTGGAAGGTTCTCATCGTCAACTGCGTGCCCGGCTCACCGATGGACTGCGCTGCGATGATGCCGATCGCCTCGCCAAGGCCGACAAGACCGCCGGTCGCCAGGTTCAGACCATAGCACTTCGCGCACACCCCGCGACGGCTTTCGCATGTCAGAGCGGATCGAATCCGCACTTTTTCAATCCCTGCGTCGTCAATGGCTTGCGCCTGAGAGGCATTCAAGCTATCACCCGCGCGAGCCAGGATTTTCGTGCTATCGCCCGGCTGATAAATATCCTCCAAAACAGTGCGGCCAAACAGACGATCGCGAATCGAAAGCAACTCTTCCGTTCCCTGCTTGATCGCGGTGACTTCGATCCCGTTGAGCGTATCGCAATCCTCGCGCGTCACGATCACATCCTGAGCGACGTCGACGAGACGGCGCGTCAAGTATCCCGAATCGGCCGTTTTCAGAGCCGTATCCGCCAGACCTTTGCGGGCGCCGTGGGTCGAAATAAAATACTCCATCACCGTCAGACCTTCGCGGAAGTTCGCCGTAATCGGCGATTCAATAATCTCTCCAGACGGTTTGGACATCAGGCCGCGCATCGCACCCAACTGCTTAACCTGCGATTTGTTACCGCGGGCACCGCTATCCACCATGAGATAAAGCGGATTGAGCGATTCCGATTTCGAACAATCGAAAATCATCTTGAAGAGCTCTTCGGAGAGCTTATCGGACACTTCTGTCCAGATACTGATGATCTTCGAGTGGCGCTCGCCATTGGTGATAATACCATCTTCGTACTGCTTCTTCACCACAGCGACCCGTTTATAGGCCTCTGCCAGAACCTTCGGCTTGTTCTCAGGAATCTTGACATCGCAAGTCCCCATGGAAATGGCGGCTTTCGTCGCCTCGGCAAATCCGAGATTCTTCATGTTGTCGAGGAACCGAACGGTCGCTTCCAAACCGACTTTTTTGTAGCACTCCAAAACCAGCTCGGACAGACGCTTTTTGCGCAGTACATAGTTCTGAAACCCAAGCTGCTTTGGAACGATGGTATTGAAAATCACTCGGCCCGGAGTCGTTTCGATGATACCGCCATCAATCAAGACTTTAATCTTCTCATGAACATGAATCCCCCAGCCCAAATCGTCTTGCCGCGTCTCTTTCGACTCATTATGCCAGTTATGGCTGCCGCTGGAATGAACAGCCATCAAGACTTCTTGCTCGTTCGCAAATACACGAACCCTGCGCCCTTCCTTGTCTGGATGGATGATCGGGTCGTGCATTAAATAATAGAGGCCCAAAATCATATCCTGCGAAGGCACAGCGACGGGTTTGCCGGATGAGGGCAAGAAAATGTTATCAGGCGCCATCATAAGAAGCTTGGCTTCGAGCTGCGCTTCTACGGACAGCGGGATGTGAACGGCCATCTGGTCGCCGTCGAAGTCCGCGTTGAATGCGGGCGTCACCAGAGGATGTATACGAATGGCCATACCTTCAATCAGAACAGGCTCGAACGCCTGGATGCCGAGGCGGTGCAGTGTCGGTGCGCGGTTGAGCAATACAGGATGGCCTTTGATAATCTCTTCCAAAACGTCCCACACTTCAGGAGCCTGTTTTTGGATCATCTTTTTCGCTGAACGGATCGTATAGACATAGCCCAAATCCTTCAAACGCTTCACAATGAAAGGCTCAAATAACTCCAAGGCCATCTTTTTCGGCAAACCGCACTGATTGAACTTCAGTTCGGGACCCACGACGATGACCGAGCGACCGGAATAATCGACGCGCTTTCCTAACAGATTCTGGCGGAATCGACCCTGCTTGCCCTTCAGCATCTCAGAGAGTGCTTTCAAAGGACGGTTGCCCGCGCCCATGACCGGATGCCCATGGCGCCCATTGTCAAACAGTGCATCGACGGCTTCCTGCAGCATGCGCTTTTCGTTGCGTACAATGACATCCGGCGTCTTGAGCTTCAGAATCGATTTCAAGCGGTTGTTGCGGTTGATGACGCGTCGATACAAATCGTTCAAATCCGATGTGGCAAAGCGGCCGCCATCGAGAGGAACCAGAGGGCGCAAATCAGGCGGTATCACCGGAACTGCAGCGAGAACCATCCAATCCGGACGGTTCGTCGACGAGCAAAAGCCCTCGACAATCTTTAAACGCTTGGCTAGTTTCATCCTGGCTTGCATCGATTTGGTCTTGCGGAGCTTGTCTTTCAGATCGATGACCATTCCCTGCAGATCTTCTGATTTCAAAATGTCCTGAATCGCCTCGCCGCCCATCTTGGCCGTGAATGCGTCGGATCCCCATTTTTCCTGCGCTTCGCGATATTCATTGTCATTGAGAAGCTGCTTGCGCTGCAAATCAGTCCGGCCCGGATCGGTCACAACATATTCTTCGTAATAAATGACGCGTTCCAGATCCGCTGTGGACATGCCCAAAATATTGCCGATGCGCGATGGCATCGTCTTGAAAAACCAGATATGGACGACAGGAACGGCCAGATCAATGTGGGCCATTCTCTCGCGCCGCACCTTGGAAAGAGTCACTTCGACGCCGCAGCGATCGCAGACTATTCCCTTGTGCTTAATCTTCTTATATTTACCGCAGGCGCACTCCCAGTCCCGCGTCGGCCCAAAGATCTTTTCACAAAACAGACCGCCTTTCTCGGGCTTGAAAGTACGGTAGTTGATGGTTTCGGGTTTTTTTATTTCCCCGCGCGACCACTGGTTTCGAATCACATCGTCCGACGCGATCTTGATCGTCAGATTATCGAACTGGGAACCCCTAACATCCTCATCAGCTTCAAAGAACATCTTCATCTCCTAAAGAGAGAATTTTTCTAATTATTGCGCTTCGACATTTTCAGTGCGAATATCGAGGCATAGCCCCTGCATCTCTTTCACAAGAACGTTGAACGATTCCGGCGTACCGGCCACTAATGTGTTCTCGCCCTTGACGATCGATTCATAAATGCGCGTTCTTCCTGCGACGTCGTCGGATTTGACGGTCAGCATTTCCTGCAGCAAGTGTGCAGCGCCATACGCTTCCAGAGCCCACACTTCCATCTCCCCGAACCTCTGGCCGCCCATCTGCGCCTTGCCGCCCAACGGCTGCTGGGTGACGAGCGAATAGGGTCCAATCGAACGAGCGTGGATCTTGTCTGCGACAAGGTGGTTCAGCTTCAACATGTAGATGTAGCCGACCACGCTGCGGTTATCGAAACGCTCCCCGGTGCGCCCATCATACAGATAGGCTTTTCCATTGAGAAACATCGTCTGGCTCTTCATCATCTCCCAAATCTTCGACTCAGGAAATCCTTCAAAGACCGGGCTCTTCACATAAATTCCGGCTTGTTTCGCTGCGTAGCCGAGGTGCGTTTCCAGCAACTGGCCCATGTTCATACGCGACGGCACGCCGAGCGGATTAAGAACCATCTCGACTGTTTCGCCATTCGACAGATAGGGCATGTCCGCTTCGGGAACGATGCGGGCTACAACGCCCTTGTTTCCGTGGCGGCCAGCCATTTTATCACCGACCTGCAGCTTGCGCTTCGTCGCCACATAAACCTTGACCTGACGGATAATACCGGGGTCGAGATCGATATCGCCTTTGCGCATATGCTCAATTTCCGTTTTGTGCACTGTCTGCAGCGTCTGATAGGCAATCTCATATTCACGCAAAGTCTTCTTCAGCTCGAAGTAGATATCTTTATCGGCCATGATCAAATCTTCAGCCTTCTCAGACTCAATGGCTTCGATCAGCTCCTGCGTAATAACAACTCCTTCATCGATCAGGACTTCACCTGTCTTGCGATGCATGATTGGTGCTGGGGCTTTTTCGTTAAGCAGAAGCGCGCCGAGCTTTTCATGAAACCCGATCAGGAGCTCCGCTTCCTTCACTTTATATTCGGAGTGAATGTCCTTGACCCGCGTCGCCTCTTCAACAAGTTCATCGTCTGTTTTAGAAAGGCGATCGCGCCGTGAAAACACTTTCACGTCCATGACTACGCCTTCGGTTCCCGGAGGCGCCGTTAATGAAGCATCGCGAACGTCGGCCGCTTTTTCGCCGAAGATGGCTCTGAGCAGCCTTTCTTCGGGAGACAGCTCTGTCTCTGATTTTGGAGTGATCTTACCAACGAGAATCGAGCCGGTCCCGACTTGTGCGCCGATCCGGATGATTCCATCATCGCCCAGATCCTTCAGCGCTTCTTCGGAGACGTTCGGAATGTCTTTCGTGATCTCTTCTTTGCCAAGCTTCGTATCGCGCGCCGTCAATTCAAATTCTTCAAGATAAATCGATGTGTAGGTATCTTCACGGATCAACTTTTCCGAGATGATAATGGCATCTTCGTAGTTATATCCGCACCACGGCATGAAAGAGACCAGCACGTTCTTGCCGATCGCAATCTCCCCTTTATCGGTCGCCGGACCATCAGCCATCACATCGCCAGCCTTGATCACGTCGCCTACGCCGCAAATCGGAGTCTGGTTAATAGAGCTGCCGCTATTGGAGCGCATAAACTTTTTCAAATCGTAGACATGCTTATTCAGCGGATTGTCTTTAGGTGCGATAACGATCTTAAAACCATCGACATAATCGACCACACCATCTTCAACGGCGACAATTACCGCGCCGGAATCGCGTGCGGATCGACCCTCCAGACCCGTTCCTACAATCGGAGCTTCGCTCCGGAGCAGCGGTACAGCCTGGCGCTGCATGTTCGATCCCATCAAAGCGCGGTTCGCATCATCGTGCTCCAAAAACGGAATCAATCCGGCCACGATCGACACGAGTTGCTTGGATGAAACGTCCATGTGTGTAATTTTACTCGTCTCAATCTCCATGGGCTCGCCGCGATGGTGCGCCCAGCAGATCGACTCACTGAACATATTGGATTCATCCAAAGGAGTCGACGCCTGCGCAATGATGCAGTCGCCTTCCTGGTCAGCCGTCATATACTCGATCTCATCGGTGACGATCCCCTCGCGCACTTTGCGATACGGCGTCTCGATAAAACCAAATTCATTGATCTTCGCAAACGAAGAAAGAGATGTGATCAAACCGATGTTCGGACCTTCAGGAGTCTCGATGGGACAAATACGCCCATAGTGCGAGGGGTGTACGTCGCGCACTTCGAAACCCGCTCTCTCGCGATTCAATCCACCGGGTCCCAGGCAAGACAAACGTCGCTTGTGGGTCAGTTCGGAAATAGGGTTCGTCTGATCCATAAATTGGGACAGCTGCGATCTTCCGAAGAAATCCTTCAATACACCTGCCAAGCCCTTCGCAGAAACGATTTTGCCTGGCGTCATTGTATCGGATGAGAAATCAAACAGATTCATCCTCTCTTTGATGATCTTTTCCATACGCGCCAAACCGATACGGCATTGGTTCTGGATCAGTTCACCAACAGAACGAACGCGTCGATTGCCCAAATGGTCGATATCGTCGACAAATGCGTGCTCATCACCCATTTTCAATCGAATCAGATACTTAAGAGCCGCAATAACGTCTTCTTTGCGCAAAGTTACGACTGCGAGTTCCTCTTCTGTCGTTCCCAATTCCAGCTTGCGGTTCAGCTTGTGACGGCCAACTCTGCCGAGATTATATCGCTTTGGATCAAAAAACAGTCGCATGATCGCCGAGCGGGCATTAGAGAGTGTCGGAGGCTCGCCGGGTCGAATTTTGCGGTAAAAATCTTTCAGGGCGGATTCATATGAATCCGTCGTATCTTTCATGAGCATCTTGATCGCCGGATGCGTTTCATCGGCTTCTTCAGCGATGCGAACGGCTTGCACACCCTCGTCGACCATCCTCTTCAACATCGCAGTCGTCAGTTTCTCACTCGCTTTACCGAATACGAGGCCTGTCTGCTCGTCGACGACATCTTCAGCAAGAATTTTTCCGACCAGCTTGACAAAGTCCTTTTCAGATTTGATCTTGACCTTCACCGTCTCGAAAAACTCTTCAATAATATCGGCATCCGTTGAATATCCCAATGTGCGGATGAAAGTCGATGCCAAAATCTTGCGTCGGCGCTTTTTACGATCGATATAGATGTAAACCAGATCATTGTTATCGAAAGATGCCTCAAGCCAGCTGCCGCGGTAAGGAATAATGCGGAACGAGTAGAGCATCGTGCCTTTGGAATGGCGCTCCTGCTCAAAGGCAATGCCCGGGGATCGGTGGAGCTGGGAAACGATGACTCTTTCAGCGCCGTTGACGATAAAGGTTCCTTTTTCAGTCATCACGGGGATCGTCCCCATGTAGACTTCTTCTTCTTTAATCCCGGTTTCGTCTGTCAGTCGGAATTTAACTTTGAGAGTTACGTTATACGTAATCCCGCGGCGGATGCATTCCTCTGGGGAATACTTCGGAACACCGAGGTTATAAGAGAGAAACTCAAGAACGGTTTTTTCATCATAAGATTTAATCGGAAAGATCTCTTTGAAGACCTCCTGCAATCCAATGCTTTCTCGTTCATGAGGCAACAAATGGGACTGAAGAAATTGATTATAAGATTTGATCTGAATCTCGATCAAATTGGGCAAATCGATAATTTCTTCCCGTTCCCGGAAACTCACCCGTTTCGGCGGTTTTTTAAGCATGCTGCTTCACTCCTGACTACGTTTGGCATGGCTCATTGCAAATCACCATGCCCTGCATTCTCTAAACATCGTCTGCGATCAATGGCCGAAATTAGCCATCGCCTAAAACGACGAAAAAGCAGAAACCACCCCAGAGGGAGGTTTCTGCACTTCTAAAACGGCTGCGGCAGCTCTTAGAGGCCCTTCAGGGTCACTTTTGCGCCAGCATTGCTCAGCTTTTTCGAAATCTCTTCCGCTTCCGCTTTCGGTACGGATGCCTTGATTTCCTTCGGAGCGCCTTCAACGATATCTTTCGCTTCCTTCAAACCCAATCCAGTCACTTCACGAACAGCCTTAATCACGCCAATTTTCTTGTCGTCCGGCACTGGGGCTTCCAAAATGACTTTAAACTCTGTTGAATCCGATGCAGGAGCAGCAGCGGCAGCGACAGGAGCAGCAGCAGCAGGACCAGCCACAGCAGCTTTCACGCCCCACTTGTCTTCTAGAGCTTTTTTCAGCTTGGCCATATCCAGTACAGACAGCTGGCTCAGCTTTTCTACGAGATCATCAAGATGTGCACTCACGTTCTTACCTCAAATTGTTAACTTTTTTGTTCCAAAACCGACAAAGGCTCTGACATTACAGCATCCAACACGCTCAGCATTTGAGACATCGGTGACTCGAGCAATCCGATAAATTCTGCTCTCATCTCGTTAATGCCTGGCAGTTTAGACAGCATATCCATCTCGGATCCGCTGTATGTTACACCTTCGATTTTGCCATAGATGACTTCCAGAATTTTCTGGTTGTCCTCTGAAAATTTAAATACGACCTTCGCCGAAGCCATCGCATCGCTTTGCTGCACGAAAACAACGCCAATATGACCTTGAAGTATAGCCGGATCGATCTTCAAACCCGACATTTCAGCAGCTTTCATAAAGACGCGCTTGCGCACGACCTCAAAAAGACTGCCGGACTTGGCAAGCTGCTCGCGAAAATCCCACGACATATTGGGAGACAACCGATCATAACGAGCGATGATCAAAGCAGATGATGCATCGATTTTTTGCCTGATCTCATCGAGCAGCAATTTTTTTTCATCTCTCATTGACGATCCTCCGTTTTACCGATCTCAACTGACTGCAGATCGATTTTCAGTCCCGGTCCCATTGTGGAAGTGATATACAGCGATCGGAAAAAAGCCCCTTTCGCACTCGCTGGCTTCGCGCGGGAAACAGCGATCAACAGTGATCGGATGTTTTCGACCAGATCGCTCTCGCTGAATGACAGCTTGCCGACCGCGTTATTGACGATCCCCAGCTTATCCACCTTGAACTCAATCTTGCCAGCCTTCAATTCCCTGACGGCCTTAGCGATATCCGTCGTAACAGTGCCCGCTTTCGGCGTCGGCATTAAGCCGCGAGGACCCAGCACCTTGCCGAGCTTGCCCAGATCACGCATCATGTCAGGTGTTGCGACAAGCGCTGAAAAATCCGTCCAGCCGCCCTTGATCTTCTCCAGCAGCTCATCGGCTCCGACAAAGTCGGCACCGGCATCGAGCGCTTCCTTGGCCTTATCGCCCTTGGCGATAACGACGAGAGTAATTGTCTGTCCCGTGCCATAAGGCAGGGATACCGTGCCGCGCACTTGCTGATCCGATTTTTTCGTATCGACACCCACCTTCAAGGCAATATCAATCGACTGATCAAATTTCACTTTCGGGCACTTCTTCAGAATCGCGATCGCCTCATCGAGCTTATAAGCCTTCAGCGGTTCGACCATTTTCTGAATTTCTTTCATTCGCTTCGAAACATGCGCCATATCAACCCTCGACAATATCTACGCCCATGGATCTGGCTGTTCCCATCACCATCATCATGGCGGCATCTTCGGAAACAATTCTCATGTCCTGGACTTTCGATTTTGCAATTTTCAAAACCTGCGCTTTCGTCAATTTGCCGACTTTGTCGCGGTTGGGCACCTTCGAACCCGATTCGATCCCCAGCTCTTTCAAAATGAGCCTTGAGACCGGCGGTTGCTTCGTGATAAACGTGAACGATTTATCCTGATAAACAGTGATAATGACGGGAAGTATGTCGCCCACCCTATCTTGCGTTTTCGCATTAAAATCCTTGCAAAAGGCCATAATATTGATCCCGGCGGATCCGAGGGCTGGGCCAATCGGAGGCGCTGGATTTGCCTTGCCTGCAGAAATTTGCAGCTTTATCGTTTTAACTACTTTCTTTGCCATTATTCTCCTTTACGGGTCCACAGCCCTAGGTTTGAGCTGTCTTTCGAGAAGGAATCTCTCCCCGCATTTTTTTTATCCTGCGCTATCCGCAGACACTTGTTCGACCTGCCAGAACTCTAAATCATCGACACGCGTCTCGCGGCCGAAGATGGAAACCATTACGCTCAGGCGGCCTTTTTCATGATTGACTTCGATGACCGATCCGGTGAAATTAACAAAAACCCCATCGGTAATTTTGACTCGATCACCCACTTCGACTTTATGTTTCTGTACAACGCCTTTCTTGCGCTCTTCCAGCTCCAGTAAAATGTTGTTGATCTCTTTGTCCGTCAACGGCACTGGTTTTTCTCCGCCTAAAAAGTCGATTACTCCGTCGACATTTTTAACGAATGCCCACGAATCTTCAGTAAATTCCATTTTAATGAGCAAATATCCCGGCCATATCCGTTTTTCGCTGATATGCTGCTGACCCTTTTTCACTTCAGAAACATGTTCGGTTGGAATCAGCACCTCTGTAATATATTCTCTCATTCCCATCGAAGCGATCGACTCCTCGAGGCTTTTTTTCACCTTTTTCTCGTGGCTGGAAATCACTTGAACGACATACCAATGTTGCATGTGAACCCTTTAACCAAATATCATTCGTACAAGAACTCCAAAACCGGTGACCGATCCTCGGATCACCAAGTCGCAAACATAAATCAAAAGCCCGAAAGCAAACGTTGCAATAATAACGGCTTTCGTGCTCATCAGCAGCTCTTCTCTCGTCGTCCAAGTTACCTTTTTCAACTCATTGATAACTTCGCGAAAGAAACTCTGTTTTTTTCTTTGCGGTTCAATCGTAGTCATTCGTACCTTTTGTACGAGTGCGGAGGGACTCGAACCCCCGACCCGCGGCTTTGGAGACCGCTGCTCTACCAACTGAGCTACACACCCTAATCCTCGGACCGCGCAAAAATCGTGCGGCCCGCATAGCCACTTACTTAATGATCTTGGAAACCGTACCGGCTCCGATCGTGCGACCGCCTTCGCGAATAGCAAAACGCATCCCTTCTTCCATCGCAATGGGGTGGATGAGTTCAGCCGTCAACTCGACGTTATCACCCGGCATCACCATCTCCGTTCCGGCCGGCAGAGTCACAGTACCTGTCACGTCTGTCGTGCGGAAATAAAACTGAGGACGATATCCGCTGAAGAAAGGCTTATGGCGTCCGCCCTCGTCTTTCGTCAGAACGTAAATCGTTCCTTTGAATTGAGTGTGCGGTGTGCATGTGCCGGGAGCCGCGAGCACCATTCCGCGCTCGACATCATTTTTCTCGATACCGCGCAGCAAGGCGCCTACGTTTTCGCCGGCGCGCGCTTCATCGAGCACTTTATTGAACATTTCCAGACCCGTTGCTACGGTCTCACGCGTTTCGCGGATACCGACGAGCTGAATTTTGTCGTTGACGCGCAGAATACCACGCTCGACACGGCCCGTCACAACCGTTCCACGGCCAGAGATCGAGAACACGTCCTCGATCGGCATCAGGAATGGCTTGTCGACTTCGCGCACTGGAGTCGGAATCTTCTCATCGATAACTTTCATCAATTCATTGATTTGTCCGACATAGTAAGGATCGCCTTCGAGAGCTTTCAGAGCTGAACCGCGGATAATCGGTACGTTTTTATAGCCTTTGCTCTCGAGCAGCTCGGTCAACTCCATTTCGACGAGTTCAACGAGTTCCTCATCGCCTTTGCCAATCATGTCCATTTTGTTGAGGAACACGACAATCGCAGGAACACCAACCTGGCGTGCGAGGAGGATGTGTTCTTTTGTCTGGGGCATAGGACCATCGGTCGCCGCCACAACGAGAATCGCACCGTCCATTTGAGCGGCGCCAGTAATCATGTTTTTGACATAGTCTGCGTGGCCCGGGCAGTCGACGTGCGCATAGTGGCGCTTCTCTGTCTCGTACTCGACGTGTGTCGAATTAATGGTAATCCCGCGCGCCTTTTCTTCTGGCGAGTTGTCAATCGATGCATAATCGCGATACTTAGCAGTACCCTTGGACGCCAAAACTTTTGTGATCGCAGCCGTCAGCGACGTTTTACCGTGGTCGACGTGGCCAATCGTTCCGATGTTGACGTGGGGTTTTTTCCGTTGAAAGGTTTCTTTCGCCATTGTTCCTCCGTAAGGATCTTTATTTTGCCCAAGATAGGAATTGAACCTACGACCACTTGCTTACCATGCAAGTGCTCTACCACTGAGCTACCTGGGCGTTTGCTGTTTCAATTGGTTCAAATCATTTAAAAGCTAACATTTTAGCTCTCATTCGCTAATTCCCGCAAGCTCTTCCCAGGCATTATTTTTGACGGTATACAATCCGCGCCTTGGTCAAATCGTAGGGGGACATCTCCACCGTCACGACATCGCCCGCATAGACCCGAATGTTCCGCATGCGCATCTTTCCGCATAGATGCGCAATCACCCTCATTCCATTTTCCAAAACCACGCTAAAATGCATATTTGGCAGCAATTCTTCAACTTTCCCATCCATCTTGATGGTTTCTTCTCTCGCCATGGGTTGGTACTTTGGTTAGTGATTAGCTCGCAAATGCTAACAATAAAACAATACATAGCACTTAAAAGTCAATGGGCTTTTGCACGAAATGTCATTTTTGCGCTAAAATGCATGCATGATTGAAGACGCCATCAGTATAGAGAAAAGAATAGATAAAATTAAAGAGATGTTTGCAACCAGCACGCCAGAAGAAAAAATGATACGGCTGCTGGACCTGGGCCGATCCTTACCCCCCTATCCCGGCGATCAAAAAACAACTCCGCACCTTGTTCCCGGCTGTCAAAGCACTCTTTACCTCTATTCCCACCTCGAAAACGGCCGCGTCCATTTCGAAGCGTGCGCTGACGCGCTCATTTCGGCCGGTCTCGCCGCCCTACTCATCTATGTGTACAGCTCAGAATCCCCAGAAATTATTTTAAAGACGCCCCCGTCCTTTCTCGCCAACCTCGGAATTCTGGACTCGCTCACGCCCTCGCGCTCCAACGGATTAGCCCACATTCATCAGCGCATGAAAAAAGATTCTCTAAAGTTTTTACTATCAACGATGATATCCATGGACCTCAATCCTGCACCTCATTAATATCTTGGGCAAAAAATTTGAGTGATTCGTGAGCGTAGCGACTTTGGTCCATCCCTTAAACCATTTTTTGACTCAAAACCCTTCAAGCGAAGCGGGAAAGCTCGATCACAGAGCAAAAATGTGGGAGAGAGCGGCCAAGACAATGCTTTTTGCCAAGTTTGTTATTACTGCAGCCGGTTTATATCTTTCGATGACCGGAACCAGTCTTTATTTTTTCCCGATCATAATCGGGCTGAGTTTGGGTGCTGTTCTAATTCATATTCTTGAAAGAGCTTTCGTCCATCGATTCCAAAATGCACGCCAACAAGCAAACATCGAGCGCGGCGTCGCTGCTCAGATCAAGCAAATCAGGAAGAAACCCGTTATCATAAAAGCATTTTATAGAAAGCATCCACTTGGCCATCCATCGCCAATCGATGTATCGCTATTGATCGCACGGTTTAACCATTACTCAAGAATGTGCCATGATGTCGAAAAAAAATTACATAAAAAATCTAAAACACTTCAGCTTTACTCAAGCGATGCCGAAAAATTAGCTCCTCAATACTTCTTTGATTGTCGCCAAAAAATCTATCAACGCGAACAGAGTGCGCTGATGGCCAAACTGCACAGTGCTGTGATACTGCAACTTTTATCCAATCCCTATCAGGAAATCGATCTGACGAAAATCGGCCGCCACAAAACGTATACTTTTGAACCCTTTACTTCAGACCACGAGGCATTCGACACGAGCCAAAGAATCAATTTCTTTCAATTCGCCAGCAAAAAACCGCCGCTGAGCGCTACAACGATTCGGAACAGCAAACCAACCGATCTCAGAAAACTTCTCTTTGACGAGGTGTGTCATGACGCCAATCATCTTTCGGGCCCAATGGACCGACGAGAACAGACCGCTGAAAGAACCTGATCAAACCCTCACCCTAAAGATCAAGAGTTTTGCCTGGCTTATTTTTTCCATCGTATTTTTCCCGATCGGCTTGGCGCGCATGGCGGGCTGGTTCATTGGCTTTGCCGCAAAAAAACTCGTCCTTCCTGCCGCATGGGATTGGAGAATTGATAAACCCAAACTAAAGTTGACATTTGATAAAAAATGGGGTGAGCATTCAGATTGGCGAAATTCCTATCAGCTACAGGAATATCAAATCAAAACCCCGGATGGCGCCCTCTTATGCACCCACCATTTTCGCCGCCGCCAAAGCCCAGCATACGCTCCGACGATCATCCTCTTTCAATCCAACGCCACGATCAGCTCGCAAGAGCACTATGAGGGTTTAATAGATGAATTTCTCAATCGCAAAATTCCTTGCAATTTCGTCCAGTTCGATTACCGCGGCGTCGATCGCTCTGTAAAATCGGCAGAATCAGCCCGCGATCTGTTCCTTGATGCCGATTCCGTCATTCAATTCGTGGAAAAACAATTAAAAGTTCCACCCGGCCAAATTCAATTCTACGGGTGGTCGCTGGGGGGCGCCATCGCCGTTAACGTCATGCAGCTGCATCCCGAGTGCACCAATCGGGCCGTTTTGGATCGCACTTTTTCCTCCATTTCGCGAGTTCCTCAATCACACCTTCCTTCATTTCTTTCGCCTCTATTATTCTGGCTGCCATTTGTGATCCGATCTCAGGGCTGGGAAATCAATACTGTCCCCGCCGCGCAAAGCCTTCAAAACAGGATATTGGCCATTTACCATCCCGACGATTCCGTCATTCCCTACTCGGCCAGCCTCCACAAAGCCATTCCTCTGCCTCACTCACTGAAATTAACTGGAAATCCTTACGCGAAGAAGCATCACTTAGAGCTTTTGAGCTCCTATAAATTAGAGCCCCACAAATCGGCACAAAGTGCTGCGGTAGATTTTCTGATTTCACATTAGACAAACGATCTCATTTTGCTCGCCGCCGACGATCTCGACGCGACCATCCTGGTGAACATAGAGATCGTATTCAAGGCGGACGCCGAACTCATTGGGAAGATAGATCCCTGGCTCAATTGAAAAGCAGGTAGACGCCAGAATGGGCCTCTCGTCGTGCATTTCCAGATTGTCCATATTGGCGCCGCTGCCGTGCAAAGATACTTCAATGTTATGCCCCGTGCGGTGGATGAAGTAGTCTCCGAATCCGGCCTGCCGGATCACGCTTCTCGCGCAATCGTCCACTTCAAAACCGCGGATTTCCTGATTTTTCTTAAAGCGGGTTATGACGAGCTCCGTCGCCGCCCGCTGTGCCTGTCGGACGATGGAAAAAATCCGGCTCTGCTTTTCTGTCGGCAGCGTGGCAGCCGCTGCGACGCGAGTGATGTCAGCATAGATCGATTGAGGCTTGTCTTCTTTGCCCCACAGATCGATCAGCACAAAGTCTCCCTCTCGAATGGCCACGGGCTTTTCTTGACACGGCGTATAGTGGGGATCGGCGCTATGTTCGTTGACGCCCACGATGGGCGCCTCCTTCGCCACCAGCTTTTCTTTGACAAATTCGCGCATGATCTGTTGCTGGACATCGCAATCGGTGATGCTACGCCCCTGCTTCAAATGAGTCCGAATCCAATCCCATGCGTCATTGACGATCCGGTCCAGCGCGCGGCCGGCGCGAATATGGCTTTCCCCCTGCTCAGGAGTGATGCGGGCGGTAAAATAGGGCAAAAAGGAGCCCGAAGAGACCACCTCCACACCAAAAGATCGAATAAAATCGATCGTGCCCCCATCGACTTTCGATACATAGGGAATCGCATTGTTGGGCGAGTATTCCATCGCCACGCGGCTTTTGCCTTTAAGCACTTTTCCCACTTGCTCCTGCAAAGACTCCCAGGACAGAAAGATCCGTTTAACTCCGGGCCGCTCATCGAGAACGTGGGACTCGATGGCATGGACGATTTTGACCGGCTCTCCAATAGCTGGAATCCAATAGAAAAGACGCCTCGTGGTCTTCTGAGATGGGGGGATTTCCAAAAATAGCCGGGCGAGCGGATTATTGCCCTGAAAATCATAGATCAGCCAGCCGTCGCTGTTCATCTCGCGCAAAAAACGCTGAGCCTGTTCGATTTTTTTCACTTGTTTAGACTCTGGATCAGGCACGATGCCGCGGCCACGCGCAAAACCTGAAACGGCTCTTCGAGCACGCCCACCAAAAATGGTAGAGATTCAGCGCTGCCGATATGGCCGATGGCCTCAAGGATGTGCAATTTTCTCTCATGATCGCTATAAACATATGCTTTTTGCAAATCAAAAACAACGCTTTCGCCATGGCCCATCAGAGACAATACCAGGCAAGCCTGCAAGCGCACGTTCGGATCATTGTCTTCGAGCAGACTGCGGACGACGTCCAGCGCTCCCGAATCCCCTTCCTGAAGCAGCATGGCCGCTGCAACGCCGGTGATCCCCCAAGTTTTTTTCTGCAAAAAGCTCTTCAGCGCTTCCTGCGCGCGGGAATCTTCGACCATCGCCATGACCGACACTAAATTCAGGCGAGTCATCTGATCCATTGCTTCAGGATAATTGGGGATCTGGTCGTTATGGCGCACCTGGCTTGGCGCCAGAACCTGAAACAGCGAGTTAGCGCGGTTATCCCACATCCACATCCGCTTCTCATTCATCAAAAACTCGTAGATCGTATCGCAGCAGCGCTTCACCTCAACCCTCTGCCCAATCAGTCCCAAAGCGACATTCACGCGCACATAGGGATCTTTGCTCTCGTTCAGAACCCTCTTTCCCAGCTCAACACAACGCCCGCCACTCGCAGCCAAAGCGCCCGCAGCGAGGCGCCGGTATTCCGGAAGATCGCCAAAAATCCAGCGAGAAAAGGCGCTCTCGCTCATCGGCGGATCGATCAGAGCCGCCGCCCAGGCCGCCGTGATCGCTACCGCCGGATTGGCATCGTCCAGCCTGATTTTCACGATCTCTTGCAGCTTTTCTTTTTCGATGTCTGGAAGATAGACAAGCCCGATCGCATTGATGGCCGCCACACGCACATCGGGGTTCGAATCCGACACCAGGCGGACAATATCATCCCGCGCTTCTTTGACCTGAAAATGGGAGGCGAGCTGACAGGCCAGATGGCGGATGCCGGCGCGGCTGGACTCGGTCATTTTCCGGATTTCTTCAGCTGTGATCCGATCGTAGATCGCCACCAGCGCCGTGATTGCGATCTGCCGCTCTTCATACGTATTTTTTTCCGAAGACACGATAGCCTGCAATTGCGGCGCCAGCTCTTTCATTCGGAGAGCCCCGGCGGCTTTAATGACTTCGAGACGGGTGAACCAGATTTTTTCTTCTGCCATCAAACGAGTGATCTCGTCTTTCAAAGGCGCGTCGGCAAAACCGGCGGCCATCTGCACGGCGACAGAGCGCACCACAGCATTGGAGTCGCGCATCATGCGCACGAGCATCTTGACCGCCCTGACATCGCGCGTCAGATAGGCGCCGATCAATGCAGAAAGGCGAATCGCATATTGATTCGACTCGATCCCTTTTCGCAAAATGCCCCATGATAGCTCTTCGAGCAACTGGCGATCCTGAACAAGATCGGGATATTTAAGCGACAGGCGATTCCACGCTTGCAGAGCGTTGGCCTCAAATCCGCTGGATGCCAGCGCTTCAATATAAGCAGCTCCGACGGCGCGCGATTGGGGAAACGATTCGTAGAGCTCCTGCGCCTCGCGCAGCGCTGAATCGTGATCCTCCAGCAAGAGGTGCGCCTGCACGCGGCGAATGCCATCTTCTTCAGAAATCCCCGGTGCGGCAAAAGCGAGGCACGGGATCCACAACGCAATCAAAAATCGCCAAAAAAATCTCATCGGATGCCCTTTCTCTTCTTATGAATGAGCGTACGATTTTTGGAAAGAGTCATTCCCGATGTGAATTCTTCGATGAGATTCGGGATATTTTCGAACGAGTTTACCCCATTTTTCGAAGTCCAATATCTCCTTAAGTTATATGGACTTCGAAAAATGGGCGTAAAATCGTCGAAAAGATTCCCGAACATCGTCGAAGAGACACATCGGGAATGGCTCGGAAAGGGTCAGCCCAGATTACCCATGCTGCGGCCGCCTAATAGATGGAAGTGCAAATGCAAAACACTCTGTCCCGCACCGGGGCCGTTATTGGTGAGCAAGCGGTAGCCGTCTTCAATGCCCAGCTGAACGGCCAGCTTTTGCGCGACAGCGACGATCTCCCCGATGAGATGCAGATCATCGCCCTTGAGGCTTTGGAGATCGCGGATTTCTTTTTTCGGCATGATGAGAATATGAACGGGCGCCGCCGGATGGATGTCTTCGATCGCCAAAATCCTCTCGTTTTCAAAGACTTTTTTACAGGGCAGCTTCCCCTCGATGATGCGGCCGAATATCGTCGACATATTTATTTTTTCTCCATGGCCAAATGAAATGCCTTAATAGCGTCCTCTCGCGTCTTCCAAATCGAAATGAATCGACCCTTATGACAAAAGACGGCGCCTTCGATCCCCGAAACCTTTTGCAGATCCTCGTCGTGCAGCCCGGCCCATTTTTCCGGCAGCGGATGGCGCACTTTCATCCGGTCAGCCATATTGGGCGGAATGCCGCGCAGCTTCCAGTGAGGCCCCGCTGGCATAATGACGAACTCGGCCGGGTGCACATCACCATTCATCTCAAAGAAATTTTCCATCCAGGGAATGGGGGCATCAAAAATGAGGACATTTCCGCCGGCATTCATTTTTTCGCGGACGATGGCTTTGCATTTCAGAATATAATCGTGCCGCTGGCGAAGGCGGTCCAAATACTCCACGACGAAGCCGACCGCGCGCCAAAAGGCCTTCAGCATCTCTTCATCGGACGCTTCGTACTCAATCGGCATAAAATTGCTAACGACCTGGGAGAAGCTGCTAGTGCCGATCTCGACCTTGGCAACGCCGATATCATGGGCATCGACCCCCATGATCAGAACCTCGTTGAAGTAGTCGTAGAGCGACGGTTCGATGCACCCGCTCTCTTTGAGATACTGAAGCACCATGCCGGCGCTGCTCAGCGATCCGCGATAACCGGACTGATGATGGTCAAAGCGCTTTTTCATAGGGTTGTATTCTCCGCCGACATCGCAAACATATTCGCATTGAGCCAATATTGCCGATCTGCGCGTGCGAAAAATCTTGTCGGCATCAATTTTCTTGAATAAGAGTAGCAACGAGCAAGCTGTCACTTCATCGGCATGAAATGAGCCGTCATGCGTACCAAAACTGCGCAAAATGATTTTCGAGTCCATCATCGAACTTTAGAGCAATCCTTTCACTTTATTCCAGATGATTGTTTGCAATCAAGCTGTCGTGCTTGCATCGCCATCATCAGTGTGATAGAAAGGTTCTTTCGTGGAGGATCTATGAAAATATTAAGTACTGCGTTTAAGGATGGATGCATCATTCCTTCCCGCTATACCTGCGAAGGGGCCAACATCAGCCCGCCCCTGGAATTCGCCGACGTTCCATCCGCCGCCAAAAGCCTCGTATTGATCATGGACGACCCCGACGTGCCCCGGAATCTGCGTGCCGACGGGATGTTCGATCACTGGATCATGTTCAACATGCCCCCGACGATTCTGCATATTGCGGAATCGAAGGGCCCTTCCAAAGGGACCTTTGGCCTGACGACGTTCGGCCATACGCGCTATGGCGGCCCCTGCCCGCCCGATCGCGAACACCGTTATTTCTTCAAACTCTATGCTTTGGATATAATGTTGCCTCTGAAAGAAAGGGCCCCGAAGATCGCAATCGAGAAGGCAATGCAAGGCCACATCATCGATCATGCTGAGTTGATCGGCCGCTACGAAAAAGGCAAAGGATACTAGATCTTCATGGAAAGCTACCTCAATCCCCAGCACTACGACCTCGTCACGCCCGACGGATTCATCCAGGAACTGCATACCATCGACGAGCGGAGCAAGATGGCCGTCGTCAAGATCGACGATATCTCTCCTGCTTTTGTCGGCTATGAAATCGATTCCAGCCTCATCGTTTTCAACCTCAAGAGCACGCTCGCCCAGCTGGGTATGAACGGCATCGGCCGCGAGTACACTATCAATCCCAAACAGAGCAGCGCCCTTATCCGCGTCGAACTGCAAGCGATCGGCCCTATCAGCGCCGCGATGCTGGAGCTTCTGCAAGTCGGAGCTTATATCGGCAAGCTCTTTGCCGCCGACGATCGACGGCGCGTGCGCGATCCCGATTATTTGATGCGGATGTTCGGACGGTCAGATCGGCGCGGACGCCCTCTTCTATCATTGGGCGGCCTTGACGGGAGCCGCGACCTGATCCTGGAAAAAAACGAGGGTCGCACCGTCGCATTTTTGTCCCTGCGCGATGGGATCGTCACCTATGACACCTCCGTCTACAGCTTTCTGCCCACTTTAGCCAAAGCCCTGATGAAGAACATGCCCCATACGCGGCAGCTTCTGCATCTGCACCACCACTGGGTCAGCGGCCAGCCGCGCCTCGTCAAGGAAAACGACGTTCTGCTCGTCCGCACCGCGCCCCTGCATATTCGAACAGTGTATGCCCGCGTTGTCGACAAGCTGCTGCCGCAGGGCTACCATCATACGACCGCCAACGTCCTACAACCCGATACTTCCGCATCCGGCGACATCTACGAGCTCTATGGATCGAGCAATCAGGTGCTCGATGATATTCCGCTCGAGTTCTACACCCTCGAGCCGCACCGCGAACACGTCTTTTTCTCCGATCGCGACCAGCTGCAAGCCTCTTTAGAAGATCCCGCCGCTCTCTTCGAAGCGGTCCGCACCGCCCCGTCCCCTGACAACTATCTCGCCGCCGTCTTCGTCGTCAAGGGAACACAAATGAAACACCTCACGGCCCAGGACTGGATCATCCGCGATCCGTACAAGCATGAGTTTCCGGGCTTAACCCATCCTTCGCGCCAGGCGATGATCGTAGAAAAATACATCGAAAACCAGCCCGCTTATCCATTTCTCAAGGCGATCGAAACAGGACTGATCACCTCGCAGGGCATTCTTCTCTGCCGCCACTTTCCAACGCCGCTCCTCAAGCGCACACTCTTGAACGACGATGTCCAGCGCTGTCTGAAACGAATCTATTTCCGCTATCCTTCGTGCTCGCACGACAGCTTTTTCTCCCACGAAGACCGAGCCATGCTCGTCGATCTGGCGAAATTCGGCATCCCCGTCTATTGGATCGATGAAACATCGCAAAAGATTTTGCAATACACGCTCAAGTCCGACAAGGATACGGGGCTGTTCGTCCCTATTTCTCTCGTCGATGCGTTCCGCAAAGCCACTGTGCTCGGCGTCTACGGATCGAATCTGCAGGAAGGCACTTTTGAAAACGAGCTGAAGGGCCTGTTGCAAGGCCTGCTTGAAATGCGAGAGCATGTCAACCACCCATTGCTAGGCCCCGGCACCCCGCTGGCGCTACTCACCGGCGGCGGCCCCGGCGCGATGGAGATGAGCAACCGTGTTGCCAAATCGCTCGGCATCCTGTCCTGCGCCAATATCGTGGATTTCCGGGCTAAAAGCACTAGCATCGTCAATGAGCAGCGCCAAAATCCCTATATCGATGCCAAGATGACCTACCGCCTCGATCGGCTCGTGGAGCGGCAAGCGGAATTCTATCTCGACCTTCCCATATTCGTGCCCGGCGGCATCGGCATGGACTTTGAGTACACCCTCGAAGAAGTGCGCCGCAAAACCGGATCGTGCCCAATCAATCCCGTTCTATTATTTGGCGAGCTCGAATATTGGAAGCGCAAAGTGTCGTCGCGCTTCCAGGTCAACCGCGACACTGGGACGATCAAGGGATCGGAATGGGTTAGCAATTGCTTTTACTGCGTTCAGACAGCGCGTCAGGGCTTATCCGTCTTGCGCCGCTTCTTCGATAATAAGCTGCCCATCGGCAAAGACAGCCCCGTCTATTCAGATGGCTTTTGCATCGTCGAATAAGCGCCTAACCCGCATTTCTCACACATTCCAGGAAAATCTGAACAATCTGTCACGCCATCTTTCATAAATCGCTCGTCGTCAATATTGCGACAATATTGACCTCCTCGCGATTTTCAAAATCTAGCATAACATCTTGTCCACCTTGTCTCTGGCTTGTGTGAGAAATACGGGCTAATTGACTGCCTCAGCCATCTGGCGAGCGTAATTTTCGTCAGTAAATCGTTGGGCCATGTCAGATTGCAAAAATTCGCCAGCTCTTTGCACATAGCCTTCCCATTCGGCTTGGGTCATCGCCTTTAGAAATGCGAGCATTTCACTATCGTCCTTAAACTGGCGGCGATCGATAAAACAATCCGCCGGAACATAGTCGGTGATATTATCCCCGCCCCAATAAATGGGCACTACGCCGGCCGCAAAACAATCCCAGAGTTTTTCAGTGATATATCTATTGATTCGGCTGTTTTCATAGGCGATGGCGAAGCGGTAATTTTTCAACACCTGCATTTTGTCGGGAATCGTCCCCTTCCATCGATTCTTAAATTTCTTGTTTTTCCAATACCTGCCATAGAGATCAAATGGCTCTTCCGGTTTTTTATCAAAAAAAAGAACCAGCTTTTCGCGTTCGGAGTAGAGCTCCCTGGCATATTTGCTCTTGTATCGGGATGCGATAAGCACCAAAAATTTTCTCTCCTCATAAGGCACCAATTCGTCAATCCGAAAAGTCAGATAGGGCAAGTAAAACTTGAAAAAGTGCACATTGTCGACGAGTTCGTCATCGTAAGTATAGATCCGATAAAACGCCTCTTGCCGCTGAAGATCGTAGGGCTCAGGCTGCACCGTCGCAGGCTCCCAGATAAACAGGATCAGCTTTTCTTTGGGCAAGCGCTTCAGATCCAGGTCTCTGAGATCGGGACCAATGCCGGTAAAAAAGACAAAAGCCGTTTCATCGTCGATGGGATTATTCCGGGGCAATCCCCACCCGAGCCAATGCTGAAAATCCTTCCATCCATGAACCTGCTTCCAAGTGAGAATCCAGGGACGGTGAGCTGCGAGATCCCAATGGCGCACCGCATAGCCTTTTTTCTCAAAAGCCAGGCGAATCAAGTAATAATGGGGCCATGACGGCTTTGTCCACTGCTGCGGCTTTTCAAAGGACGCATCGCCGACCAGGGCGGGATTCCAGTCTTCGAATATCTCAACGCGTTTGGCGTGTAAGGACGCGCAAACACACAAAAAAAATACAATCCATCGCATACAATCTCGCGAACGCTGTAAAAGTCATAATCGATACGCCCATTGCTTCAAAGGAAAAAATGTTTAAAAGCCGTAGGCCAGATTGAACTCGAAGTAGCGAGTATGTTTTTTCTGGAACTGGCCCTCCAGGGAATAGCCCTGGTGAAAGCCGGTGTAAAAGCGGAACTTTCGGCCGACGCCGGCCAGTTTGCTGAACTCATACCCTAACCGATATGTGCCGTCAAAATTCCAGTCGAGCCACTGCATATTGCGGATATGCAATGCAATGAAACAGGTGCCGAAAAGGCGCTGTTTATAAAATTTGCAGCCCCAGAAGCGCGCTTCCGTGCCATACTGGATATAGAGAGGCGGTTTTTCGGGGTAACTCTCGTCGCTATGCACTATCAGGCCCGGACCGACATATACGCGAATCCCTTCCGTAGCTTGATAAGAAGTGTATAAATCGATCCCCTCAATACTGGGATTGACGCGAACGACATGCGGGTGGTTGACCATGTACTCGTCGCCCAAGTGGCTCGAGATATGATATCCCCTGAAACGGAAAGACCATTGATTGACGGCATAAGTGATCGGAACGCCAACGTAGAAATCCGTGTTGACCAGCTCGGTTCCACCGCCGATATTCGGCGAGGGATCCATATTGAAGACAGACCATATTCCGGCTTCGATACCGATCTGCATATCGCCGTGCCAGCGAAATACATCGAGCCAGCGATAAATCGGAAAGTCATCGCCGAGCGCAATATTGACGCATTTGACCCCGATCACATGGTCGCCGGCGCGATATCCGACGGTATAAGACACCTGTCTGGGGTCGGCAATCAGGGGCTGGAAAAGTTCAGTAGTCTGAGGAAACCAGATGCCGCTGATCTGCGGGCGGCGGACATATTTTTCTCTGAGCTCAACATCTTCGGGCGGTACGCCGTCGAGGACAATGACTTCTTTGACTTCGGGAATATCCCTGACGAAAGAGACGATACTATTGGCAAGGAGTTTGTTTTTGGGGAGATTCGCGAGCCATACCTTGTGATTTTTCACCAAAACAACGACGCGGTATTCAAAGTAATGCAGATCGACGAGAGCCTGGATATAGCCCTCGAAATAGGGATCGGTCGCGGAATGAATGGACTCAGCCGGAAGATTGTCTTTGCGGCTCAACGCGACCGTCACTTCCTTCGAGGGTTCCTGAGAATCGATCTTTTCATCTGCATAGCCTGCAATAAAACAGGAACACAATGCGATCGCCAACTGACCTGAACGAATCATCTGCATACAGAGCATCCTCACCCCATGGTTGATTCACAGGGACCAAGACTCTGTATACATTTTTATCGATTGAGTGCCAAGGATTTTTTGGGAACGAACTTCAAAATTCGCAGACCGCTCCAAAGACAAAGCACCGCGCCGATGCCCAGCACAGGCAAGGCGCCCCAAACAACCGACATCCATCCGCCGAGCGGCGGCCCGACAGCGCCGCGCAAGCCTGCCATGGCCACATTGACGCCGGTATAGCGAGCGCTCTCGTCCTTTCCGGCAAAATGAGGCCCCGACATATTCCAGACAAGATGGCTGCCCCCCTGCCCGACGCCATACAAAAAGTAGGCCGCGTATAGCCAGAAAATCTGCCATTGGGCCATGGCCAGCATGACCGGAAACAAAGCGATCGTTAAAAACACCCCGCTTGCGAGGCGATGAATGGGGTGCTGATCGATCCATCGGCCCCATAACGGCGACGAAGCGACATATCCAAGTCCTTTCGCAATCGAGATCGCAGCAGCCATCTGCGTATAGGAGATGCCTAATTCATCGACAGCGAACAGCGGCAGCGCCGGCTGAATCAACATGACGGCAAATCCGCAGACCATGAACCCCCACTGAAACCCCGCAAAATCCTTGCGGGTCCGCATGAGCTCGATGCTATCGCGCCAGGGGCGGACGATGAGCTCCTTCAAGCTGGGGCGCTTCTCCCGTTCGCCTTCTTGCACGGGCACCGAGGCCTGCACAAACGACCCGACCAACCCCAATAGAGCCGCGCCGACAAATAGCAGTTTCCACAGGCCGGGATCCTGATCGAGCATTCCGCCCATGGCCAATGAGAGCAGCACGCCCTCGCCATATCCGACGGCAGAGCTCAATGAAAACAAACGGCCGCGTTTGCCCTCTTTCAAATTTTTCTTCAAGATCTCCATCCACGCCGGAACCCCTGCGCGATAAAAAAGCATGTAGTTAACGGACGCCGCAATGACGAACCAGACCGAATCAAACCAGGGAACGAACAGGAATGGGAGGCGCATGAGGAGGCCAGCGCCCAGGACATTAGCGCGCAGCCGCCCGCTCGATCCGGCGCTCCAATAAAACGAGAGCAGCGTCACGAGCGGCTTGAGCATTGTGAGCAGCGCGATCTGAAACGGAGTCGCATGCAAATCCTTGTACAAAATGAACGCGACAAACGGATATAAAGTCGATAGCGGCTCGTGAAGCATGCTCGACCAGAACAGCGCCATTTTTGTACGCCGCGCTGCCTTTTTTTCGATCTCTTCGCCCATCATTTCCCTATCCCGAATGGACTCCTATAATACCCTCTTTGACCCATTTCAGGAAACAGCGCGATTAACGATCCCGCAACAACCACAACAAGCTAAACATAAACACATTACATGATTAACGACTCAGGTTGAATTTTCTTATCTTGTGTTAAAACAGATGTTTTGAATAAAATTTTAGGCCCACAAATCGGAAAATATCGATGATATACACAAATTACAGCAGTACTCCTTCACTCAGCACATCTTTTGACAGAGATTCAGAAAAGCCGTCGCCTACAACGCCTCCTGGAATTTCGATAAATGAGAGTACAACACCGCATGACCAACCAAATCGCTCTGCCTCGCGAATACAAAACATCGCTCGCCAGCGAGGAATATCGGTATCAAATCCAAACAACTCAAGTTGTCCTAAAGAAATAGTTGACTTTCTAAAAAAACACGCTAAAGAAGGCACACTGCACACATTTACAATTACAGAAAACGGATATACCCAAACGTTGAATGATCTTTTACACCAAAGCTGTAATAATAAACAATCTAGTCTGTACGAACTAGAATAACAATACTCGCTTTCAGAGTGGCAATAGGGCGAATCAACTGGATGAGGAGTTTCTCATCCAGTTCAATAGCCTGACAAGAATGATTTGAGGAAAGACAGGATCTTTAAACGGGTTGATCCAAAACCGGAGCAGGACCTGAAGTCCATGACCCCTGCCACTTACCATTCTCATCTCTGGAATAGGAAGCTCTAGCGATTCTAGGGAACGTATCCATCAGATTAAAGTTCTGATCCCGCAATTCATAGTCAAAAAGATATGTAAATTCAAAATTTTGTGAATTTTTCTTTTCAAACTGGATTTTTTTTTCTTTTTGTTTTAGCACTAAACCCGTCGCCTCAGTCAAGCGACATGTTATTCCACTGTCATTCACCGCTATCACAATAAATCCAGTTTGCGAAAACAATTCCTGTATTAAATGCTCAGCACAACAATCGTTACTTATATACGCCCGACGAATTAAATGTGTGAGCTCCTGAGCGAATTTCAATCTGTCCTTTTTATAATCTGGAGGAGTAAAATCTATAGATTCATTATCTACACGTTTATAATCTGGAGGAGTAAAATCTATAGATTCATTATCTACACGAACAGAAAAAGAGTACGCCCATCGAGTTACGTCTTTACAATACTGATCTGTTACTGTAAATTCTTTGCAGTTAAATTCGTTACAAGCCTTAATAGTTAAATTTTCTTCAAATCTCTTCAGCTTTTTTAACTCGGCTTCCAAATTAACTTCAAAATGCTGTTCGCCACTTAAATGTTTTTTTAAACCTATTAATTCTTGCGCCATATTTTCGTCCGATGAGTCTGGAGTGGCTCTCCCAGCCAATGATTCATTTCCAACCGATTGGACAGGAGACATTGATTCATTTCCAACCAATCGTTCAAGATCTTTGAGTTCAGGCCCTTTCTCAACTTGGCGTTGCCTCTCGCTGCCTAGACGTTCTTGTTTCTTTACACGGGCATCTAAGTAAGCTCCCACACAGATAAAGCTAACAACGAAAACCGTTCCAAAAACGATAGGAAAGAATAGCATTCCCAGGGTAGCGAAACTGGCTGCCGTAGCGGTTACAGCAATAATTGCTAAGGCTACTGCCGCGACATGAAGAGCTATCGTGCTCGCGACTGTAGTTGCGACAAAGGTATCCGCACCACAAACTCCTAACTCATTGATACATTTTTTTTCGACTGTTGCCACTCTTCACCTCCTTTCAATATCAATCACACCACATTTTATTACACCAATCATAACAAACACGAAATAAACGGTCAATGACTTAAAGTGTTTTTACTTAGCACTAAATAATTAAATACAACAGAAATGTACAAAATCGCGTTCAAAACAAAAATCGCTCTTTTTTCCCATGGACAGGAACCAACAAATCTCTTAACATTATTCAACTTTTTTCAAAGGCGTTTATGTCCAAATCCAAATCTCCTCAAGTTTCCATAGATCTCTGGAAGAGCCTCTATCAGGTCGCCGGAGAATACCTTAGCCTCACCCCATGGAAAGTCGTATCGGAAGACGATCTCTTTGCCGTCCACGATCCCGTTTCAAATAAAATCAACTATTGTTGCGTACTTGGCGAGGCGGGCGAATTTTCCGGACTCACGCTCTACCGCGGAAGAGAAGGGCTGGAAATGCATCTTCAAATAAAAGAAGACAATTTTGATCCTGAAAACTCTGAAATCATAGATCTCTACGATGCGATCGTCGTAGAATTTTGCGATCGGAAAGAATTAGACAAAGAGGATCTCATTGTTATTAAACAATTAGGAATGGAATTTTCAAAAAAAGAACCGCATCCGCAATTCAGATCCTTTTTGCCTGGCTATCTGCCTTGGTATTTAAACACAGAAGAGGTTCAGCTACTCACTTTAGCGCTCATGTGTGCTGTGAACCATGTGAAGCAATGCATGACCGACTCAAACTTCAAAAGATCTGTCTGCAACAATGACAAGATTCTTCTGTATTCTCAAAAACAGCCGGACAGTAGAAGTGTCTGGGAAATCAGTTGGCATACTCCCGGTCCCCTACTTCCCAAACAATTTGATGCATTTCCGATTGATCAGCAAAAAATATGGGCACTCAAGAGTAAGTCGAAGTCCGCTGATACTGTTTGGGAATCGAGAGCTTTTTTAATTCCGGATGAAATCATAACTGATTCGACCCGCCCCTATTTTCTTCGCATAGTAATGATTGCTGATGAAGGCACAGGGGAGATTATTCATACTGAACCGGTACAATCTTTTGCCTGTCCATACATCAACCTACGCGACACAGTGCTTTCCACTATGGAATCTCTGAAACAACTGCCTTCGAAAATTCTGGTTTTGGATGAAAACGCATTCAGAGTTCTCAGCCCTCTGAAAGCAGCGTTAGGCATTGAAATCGAAACAAACCCCTGCCTTCCTGTCATTGAACGAGCAAAGGAGTACCTTTTTCAAGAACTGAACGATCGCTTCGATCCAGCATTGGCCGGCGGGCCGCGGGAACGTTAGAAAAAAGATTGATTGTGTCATTAGGCACCGGGTTTTTCTATGCACTTTTGACAAGGATGCTTGCGCAATCGCAAAACATCGGCTATCTTAAGTCCTTTTTGCGGGGCAATAGCTCAGTCGGTTAGAGCAGCGGACTCATAACCCGTCGGTCCCTGGTTCAAATCCAGGTTGCCCCACATTTTATCTCGCTGATTATCAGCAACATAAGAAATCAATTGGCTCTCACTAAAATGTTTGTTAGACTCTGATGACCACTGGCTGACCACTAAACAGCAAAAGTCTACATCGGAGGACAAACAATCGCATGGCTAACTCTTTGAAAAAACAGACGCAAGGAGACGCCATGAACATTCCGCCAGGCATTGACCGCCTACCCCTCGAAGACGGCACCTACCGATATCGGGTCCGCATCCGGATCAAAGGTCACAAACCCCTCTCTAAAAATTTTAAAAGCCTTGTCCATGCCAAGCAGTGGAAACGAGTCACGGAAGGCCAAATCGAGAAGGGGCTCTATGTCAGCTTCTCGAAGGCTGATCAATACACTGTCGCCGACGCCATCATTCGTTATCGAAAGGAGATCCTCCCTCACAAAACCAACGATGGGAAAAACGTGGCAAGGCACCTCAATCGCTGGGAAACAGAACTCGGCCATCTGAAACTAAGCCGCCTCAACCAATCAGTCATCGCCGAAGTGCGCGACCGAATGCTCTCCGAAAACATCCGTCCGGATCAATTGCGCTCGAACAGTACCGTCTCGAGATACTTGGCAAGCTTCTCTCATGTCCTAACCACCGCAGTGCGCGAATGGCAATGGATGAACGAGAATCCCTGCATCAAAGTGCGAAAGCCCAAATCCCCGGCGGGCCGAGTCCGCTATCTCAGCAGAAATGAACTCGTTAGACTTACAGAAGAGTGCAAACGAAGCCAAAACAAAGACCTGCATCTCATTTTTCTCATTGCTCTAACGACTGGCGCTCGAAAATCGGAGATCCTCGGCTTGAAGGGCAAAGATGTCGACCTAGAAAATCGGATCTTCCTTCTCTTCGATACGAAAAATGGCGATAACAGGATACTCCCTATTAGCGATCAGATTTTCGAAATCGTCCGAAATCGATCGATCGAGGGATCTAGCTTCCTTTTTCCATCGCCCACCGATCCAAATCAACCTGTATGCATCCGCTCTGCTTGGGAGGCAGCCGTCAAGCGAGCCGAGCTCGAAGACTTTCGCTTCCATGATATTCGCCACACGACTGCAAGCTATTTGACAATGGACGGGACTTCTACTCGCGAAGTAGCTGAGGTTTTAGGACATAAAAGTTTGCAAACCACGAAACGATATTCTCATTTAGCCAATGCTCACAAGAGAAAATTGGTCAATCGCTTGGAGAAATTGATTCATGAAAGACCTCAGTGAAGAAGAAATCCTAAAGCGGTTACTCGCCAAAAGGGAAAATTTTAAGGTGACTCACGAAGAAGTAATCAATCCGGATTATGAAACATGGGGACGCGCCAGGGAATGGCACTATCATCAAGGAGTCTGTCTATTCGCAGGGCTTGCGCCAGTGTCCAAGCCCTACTTCGACATCATTATCAATGAAAAGTCTCCATTTGATCTAATCAATTGGTTTGTGTACTACCCTACTGAAATCACTGATCGCAATCGTCTTAAAAATATCCACCGAATATTACAGCAGATTCCCCAGCTCTCCCAAGCAAAAAAGCAGGGTCACACCATCCCCCCGAAGGTGCTCACAGATCTTTGCAAAAGCTTTCTGGATGTCTTACAGTTACCCCCGAATCTAATTGAAGTGATCCACAGGTTTGGGCCTCACGATTCTTTAAATCTTCCCAGTACTTTTTGTCCCCTCGAAATCGATCCTTCCGCTCTAGAAAACTTGAAGAAATTCAAAGAACGAAAAAACATGCCGCTTCCCTTCAGCTCCATCGTAAAAGAAGAGCCACCTTCACCATCGCCAGTCCCACCCGTTCCATTCGAAGAACCCCTTTCCATTGCTAAAAGACTTTTCCCTTTTAAAAGCGCCGGAAGATGGGAAAAAGCGGATACTCTTTCGTTTGATGAAACAATCCTCTTGCACTATGGCATCGAGCCAGTCGAGATCCTCAGTCAACCCCTAGACCCATTGCCCTATCATTCCCAGTCTGAGATCATGAAAGAATTTGTTGAATATCTAAACCGATATTTCCTCGGAAACATGCCGCATTTCATCCAGAAGTTAGATGAAACCGGCATCATCACTCTGATAGAACGTGCTGTACAAGCTGGAAATTTGAGGGCATTTAAATCGCACGGATATCCCGCAATGATCAATTCTTTTATGAGAAATGAAATCGCTCTCTGGATGGAAGTGAAAAAATTGACGTTTCCGATTCGCAGCGTTTCTGATTCCAAAACTACAGAAAAAAAAGGAGAGATTTCTAAGGAAGATATTCTAGATTACGACCTTAAACGCATGGACAAAGATCAATTGGCCAAGCTAATGACTCGCAGCGCCGCTGCCGTTATTTGGAAAGATCCCCAATTGCGCACTCCACAACAAGTGCGGAAGCTTCCCCATTTCAAAAAGGCATTGGCTTTCGTTCAGGAAATAATAGGGAAGAAAGAACCTTTTGATGAAAAAACTGTCGAAGATTGGATTCGAAATTTAAATCCAAATTATAAACCGAAAAAATAATCCCTCTCCTATTTTTCCCCGCCGATAAAAATAGTTCTCCCCCTTCAGCGATCGTTATCACGATTAACGCTTTCTGAGCCATCCCCTCTTTGCTCGATCTCTTCAAATACGATTCCCCCTTCAGCTATTTTTCTCGAGGAGAGACTCCCTTTTCGCTAAGGAGCGATGCTTTTCCCGACCGTCTCTTTATTTCGCCGCCCATCAATGAGAGTTTAAGGCCATTCATTACAACACAACCCAAAAGGAGGTTCGTGATGAAGAAAATGATACCGCTTACGAAATGGCCTCAGTTCCACACATGGCCATCGGCTGCGGCCCTCAGATATTACGTCTTTAACGGCGAATTCAATGGCTTCGACAAGGTCTTTAAAAGAGTCGGCAGAAGAATCTTGATCGATGAAGAAGCGTTCTTCGCATGGGTCGAAGACAGAAATGCAAGCAATTAATAACCAGAGAGCGTTGGGAGTACCGACCAAAGTTCCCAACGCTTTCCATCAAGTAGGTCTATCATGAATGTACCAATTTCTCCTGAAACGCGACAGGAAAATGTCGCTCTCGAAAAAAACGCCCTATTGATCAGGGTCAAAACCAAACTTCCTCAAGCTTTGAAAGCCAGAATCAAAAAAATGGGAGCCATTTGGCTCGAATCCTATCAAGCCTATGCCATCCCATTATCGCAAAAGAACTCTATCCAGCAGTTGCTCGATCCCTGGAAGACTCAGACTACCCTCTCAGAGACATACATCGATCCCTCTCAATTTTCTCCGACAGGGAAGGCCCGTAACAGCCATGAATTGAGAATCTCGATCCTCGATGAACAAATCTATCAGGAGTCGACGCAACTCATGTGCGACATCCACCTCTATGATCCAAACTTGTCTGAAACAGATTTTGATGCAACACCCTCCCAAGAGGGAAAAACCTCCGCGCAAATCCAAATGGAAGCGCTGTTTTACGAAAGAAGACAAACTCTCTTGGAGAAAAAACGGGAACTGGAATCATTGACGGCCAACTCCCTCAAAATGAATCAGGGCGACAATCCTTTTGTTCTCGATGAAACTGGCCTATGGCATGTCAGCGAAGAGGGGAAAATATGGATTTCATCGCCAATCCAAATTACAGCACGCATACGAGACGAAAATGGTCTTAATCACGGGAAGCTCATTGAGTTCGATGATGCCGATGGCGTCCATCATACATGGCCCATGCCCATGGAAATACTCGCAGGCGATTGCTCTGAATTCAGGAGCACACTCATGAATGCTGGCATGGAAATTTCTACCTTCTCCAGAGCGCGTCAATGGCTTACAGATTATGTGCAGCGCTCCGCCCCTTCCTTTACTGCCCGCTCCGTATCTCGAACGGGTTGGCATAAAAATGGCTTCATCCTACCCGATACAAATTTTGGAAGCCTTGGTCAGGAAAAAGTATTGATTCAAGGCAAGACGTGCAACTTCCGCGGCTACTGCGTCTCAGGAACTCTCCTTGATTGGCAGACCCATGTTGCAAATCTATGCGTGGGCAATTCCAGATTGATTTTCGCCGCAAGCGTAGGTTTCGCTGGCCCTCTTCTCCATCTCATGGAAGCAGAGCCAGGAGGATTCCATTTCTGCTCCCATAGCAGTTCTGGAAAAACGACAGCCCTTAGAGTGGGAGCTTCCCTGTATGGAAGCAAAGAATTCATGAGGAAATGGAAAGCAACCGTGAATGGCTTGGAAACAATCGCATTCCAACACAACGACACGCTGCTTTGCCTCGATGAGATGGGCGAAATGAGTGCTCTCGAGCTTGGCGATGCCGCATACATGTTGGCAAATGGTTCTGGCAAAAACAGAGCGCGTGCCGACGGCGGGCTCAGAGAGCCGCTCACCTGGAGGGTTGTTTTTCTCTCCAGCGGCGAGATCGGCCTTGCAGTCCACATGGAACAGGCTGGAAAAAAATCGAAAGCTGGTCAAGAGATTCGACTCGCAGAGATCCCAGCCGATACAGGCAAACACGGCCTGTTTGAAGAATTGCATGGGTTTGCCAACGGATCGGTCTTTGCTGATACGATCAGTAAAAATGCCCAGAAATATTATGGCACGGCTGGGAGGGAATTTCTAAAAAAGCTCACAGAAGATTTAGAAGGCGCCAAGGCATTCATAAAAAAAGCCATGAATGCCTTCCTGCTCGCCGCGATTCCCGAAAAAGCCAGCGGACAAATTCATCGGGTTGCAGCCCGCTTCGCTCTCGTTGCTGCGGCTGGAGAATTGGCGATCCACTATAAGATCACCCGGGTGCTTGGAAAGGATGGCCTTGCCTCCATTGGATGGGATGAAGGGGCGGCGCGCCAAGCCTCATTTAAGTGTTTTCAAGATTGGGTCGAGGCTTTCGGCGGCCCTGGCCTTCAAGAAAAAACTCAACTATTGGCAGACCTGCGTTATTTCCTTGAACAGAACGAAGAATCGCGTTTTACCGATTGGTACGCAAACGACCCAAACGCAGTCCCGAGCGGGTCCCGGACCCATCATCGAGCTGGATTCCGTAGGCATACCGCCGAAGGAACTGAATTTTATATTTTCCCAGAGACCTTTAAGAGAGATATTTGCAAGGGACGAGAGGAGAAGTTCGTAAAACAAACACTTTATGAACATGGTCTGCTCAAGAAAGATCCCCAGGGCAAATTCACCTGCTCGGCCAAACCGGCATCCGAAGCGAAATCAAAGAGGTTCTATGTATTGATCTCCACATTGGAGGGGGAGGGGTAATTCTCCCCTTCTCCCTTGATTCCTGGTGTGTAGCAAGCGCAAGGTGTGCAAAGAGACCAACCCATTTATTATTAATAACATAACAAATAACACGTTATTGAACACCCGAGACCTTTAGATAAATTAATTAAGTAAAAAACAAAACGCACGTAAACATATATATTTAAAAATAGAAACAAAAACGAAATAAATGCATAATTCATAATGAATTACAATTATGGTTTTCATTGAGCGAATATCACAGTAAATATTGGGCTTTCTCTTTATCTATTAAAAGCGCATCAGACAAGATCGAGAATCTTTCTCGCTCGATCGCCAATGCGAGCGTTGATCTCAATCCACACCAAGTAAGGGCGGCCCTTTTCGCTCTCCAGTCACCTTTCCCCTTGTCTCGCGGAGTTATCCTCGCTGATGAAGTCGGCTTGGGCAAAACGATTGAAGCAGGGCTCGTCATCGCTCAACGATGGGCTGAAAAGAAACGCAAAATCCTTCTCATCGTCCCAGCCTTTCTTAGAAAGCAGTGGGAAATTGAACTACGAGAAAAATTTTACCTCACTTCTCGCATCTTAGATTCTAAAACAGCGCCTAAAAACAACCCCTTTGATAGCTCAGATGAAATCTTGATCTGCTCATATCAGTTCGCAGCTCAAAGAGCCGGTCAGTTGCCCAACCGATGGGATCTTGTCGTGATCGACGAAGCCCACCGCATGCGCAACGTTTACAAAAACTCGAATAAACAAGCCAAAGCCATTGCGGAAGCGCTTAAAGAAGCGCCTAAACTTCTTCTCACAGCCACCCCGCTCCAAAATAACCTCATGGAGCTTTACGGCCTCGTAAGCGTAATCGACCCCTACGTGTTCGGCGATGAAGCCACCTTCAAAGATCAATTCGTATCCAGAGATTTAGATGAACAGAAAAGCGCCATTCTAAAAAAGCGCCTTGAGCCTCTGATCATCCGTACCCTCCGAAAACAAGTTCAAGAATATATTCCCTTTACCAAGAGAATCCCCCTCACTCATAAGTTCATTCCGACAGATGACGAGCAACATCTGTACGAAGCCGTTTCAGCCTACCTACAAAGAAAGGATCTTGCTGCGCTTCCCAACAGTCAACGCCAGCTTATTACTCTTGTGCTGCGAAGGCTCCTTGCCTCTTCATCATTCGCCATCACAGAAACCTTGAAATCTATGATCCGCCGCCTCGAACGAGACGCGGGACCCTCCCATATTTTGGAAGAAATGGACCAAGAAATGATCGATTCCCTTGATGAAGAGGTGAGAGAACGGTTGATTGAATCCCTGCCTGATCAAGAAATGAACGCAAAAAAAGAGAAGATGCGAGAGGAGGCTCAGGAACTTAGATCTTATGTGGAGCTGGCTGAAAAAATCCGGAAAAACACAAAAGGTGAAACCCTCCTGATCGCTTTAGAAGAAGGCCTCAAAAAAGCCATCGAACTAGGAGCTGCTGGAAAAGCCGTTATTTTTACTGAATCAAGGAGAACTCAAGCTTATCTCTATGAACATCTTTCTGCAAATGGCTACCAAGATCAAATCATCCAAATCAATGGATCAAACTCCGACGCAAAATCAAAAGCCATTTACGAAACTTGGATGAAAAAAGAGGCTAATTCCTTCCGAGCCACCTCTAAATCAGTTGATATGAAAGCTGCTCTCGTCGACGCGTTCCGTGAACAAGGAACCATCCTTCTTGCCACTGAAGCCGCAGCAGAGGGCTTAAATCTTCAGTTTTGTTCGATCGTCGTCAATTACGACCTTCCCTGGAATCCACAACGAGTCGAACAAAGAATCGGCCGTTGTCATCGCTATGGACAAAAACATGACGTCGTCGTCGTCAACTTCGTCAATATGGCCAACGAGGCTGATCAACGCGTCTTCGAACTCTTGAACGAAAAATTCAAACTCTTCGATGGCGTATTTGGCGCAAGCGATGAAATCCTTGGCGCGATTGTATCAGGAGTCGACATCGAACTTCGCATCCACCAGGTTTATCAAACATGCCGCTCTCCCGCCGAAATCCAGGAAGCATTCGACCGTCTTCGCCAAGAACTCGAAACGCAAATCCAGGAAAACATCCAGCAAACAAAAACGCATCTCCTCGATCACTTTGACCAAGACGTCGCCGACCTGCTGAAACTGCGAAACTCGCAAACCGAATCAACGCTTTCAAAGCGAGATCAATGGCTTTTATCCCTCCTATCACATGAGTTCGGCGTTCCCTTGCCTAAAAGCCCCGCACCATTTGCCCTGCCAGGGTCGACTCACCTTTACACGCTCAATTGGCAAGAAGCGCAAAAAACAGGCGCCCGTTTCTTACGCGAAGACGATTTCATTATCGAATCTTCCCTTCAAAAAGCACTGAGCCATCAAACGCCACCCGCTGAACTTTGCTTTGATTACACGAAATACCCCAGTAAACTTTCCTTAATCGATCCCCTTGTTGGAAAAACAGGCTGGCTCGGCCTTTGGCTCTTTCAAGTAAAGACCTTTGAAGAAGAGCAATTCTTGCTATTCGCCGGTTACACAGATGATAGCATTTCTCTCGACCACGAAACCTGTGAAAAACTATTCAATCTGTCTGCTAAAGCCCAACCGACTCATCTATCCCCGCCTTCCCTCGAATCGCTCCTTGCCGACAAACAAAAATCCCTCGTCTCCGACATCGAAAAAAGAGCTGGTACTCTCTTCGGAAAGGAGGTCGAAAAGCTCGATGATTGGGCAGACGATTTCAAGGAAAGACTCGAGAAAGAAATTAAGACTCTCGATAAAGAAATCCGCGAGAAGAGGAAAGAGGCATCAAAAGCCCCAACTCTCGCAGAAAAGCTCCAAATCCAACAAACCATCAGGAATCTGGAAAAACAACGCGCCAAGAAACGCCACACGCTATTCGAAGAAGAAGATCGCATCGATGCCGAGCGCGATCATGTGATACTGACCCACTCCCAATCCCTTCAGCCTCAACTCAGCACAACCCCCCTATTCCAGGTCCGGTTCAAAATCATATGAGGAAAGAGATGAAAAAATCGCAAAAGTTAGAACTCACTTGGCCTGGCAAAGAAGATTGGGAGAAGCCGGAGCCGAGGCTGTTGTTGGAGAAAAGCTCTTACGGGACAAAGAAGGGCGCCGAAGAGAATTTGCTGATATACGGCGATAACCTATTAGGGCTGAAAGCACTTGAGAGAGATTATACTGGAAAAGTGAAGTGCGTTTGTATCGATCCGCCCTATAACACGAAAAGCTGCTTTACCCACTACGACGACTCAATGGAACATTCCATGTGGCTCAATATGATGAAAGAGCGACTTATTATTTTAAGACGACTTCTGAGAGAGGATGGGTCGATTTGGATCAATATTGATGACGGAGAGTGTCACTATTTGAAGGCATTATGCGATGAAATTTTTGGCAGAAGAAACTATATTGGCTCACTTATTTGGAAAAAAAGAAAAGGTGGAGGCAATGATTCTTCATTCTTTTCAACTGATCACGAATACGTTCTTTCCTACGTAAAGAACTCTGATAAAAAAATTCACTCAAAAAAATGGCGAACCCCTCATGAAGATAAAAACTTAAAACGCTATAAAGAAACAAACCATGACGGAAGATTATTTTATTGGGATACTTTAAATCGACAGGGATTAAAAAACCCAATCCCTATCGAACTAAAAGCTCCAGACGGGAAAATACTTAAAATACTATCTCAAAGATCTAGATACACTGTATTATCTGAGATTAAATCAGGGGATATTCGTTTTTCAAAAACAAGTAATGGATGGAGTTTGCATCGAAAAGTTTTTCTGAATAGAGAAGGTCAAGTTCTTCGATCTATTCTGTCTGTGGGCACTAATAGCGATGCCAAAGAGGAATTAAAAAAACTTATAAGCAAAACTCACGATTTTGAATATCCAAAACCAGAATCTTTGATACACCAAATACTTCTCCTGACTACCACCCCAGGCGACCTCGTCCTCGACTGCTTTGCTGGCTCTGGGACGACCGGAGCAGTCGCCCACAAAATGAAGCGCCGCTGGATCATGGTCGAATTCAATGGCCCCTGCCACTCTCATATCATTCCCCGCTTGCAAAAAGTCGTCGACGGCGTAGATTTGGGCGGCATTACCGAGTCCGTAAATTGGAAAGGCGGAGGTGGCTTCCGTTACTGCGAATTAGCCCCCTCACTTTTAGAGAAAAACAAATTCAATCGATGGATGATTAGCAAAAAATATAACCCTGTCATGCTCATCGAGGCGATGTGTTTGCATGCGGGATACACCTTTAATCCAAAAAGAGAGCCTTGGTGGATGCACGGACAATCGACCGAAGACGATTTCATATTCGTTACGGGTGCTACCCTAACCCGTACTCAATTACTGCAAATGAGCCAAGAGCTTGAGGACACCCAGTCTCTGCTCGTCTACTGTGGTGCCTTCAAAGCCGATCCAAAAGAATTTGAAAATCTCACCATAAAAAAAATCCCCAAATCAATCCTCAACAAATGCGAATGGGGCAGAGATGATTACAGCCTTAAAATCGCTCTTCAAGAGGAAGCAAAACAAGCAAATAAGAAAAAGCCTAAAAAACAACAAGCGACATCCAGCGATATTATCCGCATGCCTTTGGCTGCTCAGGGAGTTCGATCATGAATACGATTAGAAAACAAATCAAAGACCGGATGAGTCTGCGGAAGCCGCAGGAAGCTTCGCTCGAATGCTTGGAACGCCTTGTCGAACTGATTCCGATGAACCCCGACAAGTGTGACCTTCAGCCGATCGAAGAACTCGTCAGACAGGCATTCCCCGAATTTGAGGCATTCGAAAGAAACTTTCCCAATGTTTGCTTTGCTTTAGCAACGGGGGTTGGAAAAACCCGCTTGATGGGAGCGATGATCGCATATTTAGCGGAAGCTAAAGGAATTCGCAATTTTGTCGTGTTAGCTCCGAATACTACGATCACGGAAAAATTAGAGCGTGAATTCCAGGCAAAAGACCCTAAATATATTTTTAAGGGACTCCCTGAGTTTGCGAATCGAACTCCCCGGATTATAACCGGCGAAAATTACGAGGACATGTCATCCCTTCTCGCAAGGCCCGGCTCAGATGATTTTAATCCTGAGTCGATCACCGTCAGCATCTTCAACATCGCGCTGTTACATACCAAAGAGCGTAAAATACGACGTCCCAATGAAAAAATCGATAATTCTTTGAGCCCTTTTGATTATCTCGCATCTCGGAAGGATTTGGTTGTTTTCATGGACGAAGCTCATCATTGTCGAGCCAAGGCGGGAGCAAGGACGATTGAAGAATTAAATCCCATTTTAGGAATCGAGCTAACTGCCACGCCACAAACTCAATCAAGCAAAAGCGAAATCCCTTTCCGGAACATCGTCTATCGGTTTACGTTGCCAGAGGCGCTCAAAGCTGAATACCTGAAAAGATTGGGCATTGGGGGGCGCTCGGATTTCGATTGCTCGACTTTCTCCGACGAACGTCTGGAAAGATTGAAATTAGAAGACGGGTTGACCGTTCATCGCAATTTACAGGCTGAGCTTTGGAACTACACAAGCCAAAGAAATATTAAATCCGTTAAACCATTCGTGCTTGTGATTGCAAGGGATACAGCCCATGCCAACCAAATTGAAGAACTCATCAAAAGTCCAGTGTTTCTGGGTGGGCGCTATGCGAATAAAGTCCTAACCGTGCATTCGCAGCAAAGCGGCGAGGAAAAAGAAGAAACTGTTCGCCAGCTTCTTGCAGTCGAGTCACCTGAAAACCCGATTGAAATCGTCATTCACGTCAATATGCTTCGAGAGGGCTGGGATGTAACCAATCTCTACACAATTATCCCTTTGCGAAGAGCCAAATCTTTGACACTTATTGAACAATCACTGGGCCGAGGAGCGAGGCTCCCTTTCGGAAAACGGACAGGGGTCGACCTCATCGATAGACTATATGTTGTCTACCATGAAAACTTCCAAAAAGTTGTATCTGAAGCGGACAAATATCTCGAAGTGATGGAAAAAATAGAAATAGGCAAGTTTCCTCCTGAACCGCCTCAACCGGTTGTTGTTCATCCTGTTGGAACTCACATTATCCCTGAACCTCCCTTGAAGCCCACAGAGAATCCACAGGAATACGAAGGATCTCCTGTCACCTCACCTCCGGAACCAGTTACGGAAGAAATGCCCCCTTTGCAACATCTCAAGATACCTCGGATTATCATTCAGCCTGATCCAAACGCAAAACAAGATAGATTTCGCTCCTTCACGCTCAATCTCCAAGGGTTCGGCCCTCAGCCGGTTGATACCCCAATCGTATTCATAGATCCTACTTCTAAAGAAAAAACAAAATTCCACTCTAGAATCTCCTCACATATCGAACAAAAACCAGAGGAGGTGATCATGAACAATTTACTCGACTACAATGGGGTGGCCGATACGGAAGAAAACGGACATGTAGCTTCCGAATTAGCAATACAGATGGTCCAGCACCTGCGCTCCTATCTTATTGAAGATATGGTAAAGCTTGTCGTCCATCAACACAGGTCGGCAATCACTGATGAAATTTACAGACAAATGCGAGAAAATGATGAGCCTGGCGAGGAAAAATGGATTCATTCAATCGGCAAGGGATTTTTAACATTTGGAAGTGCCTCTTACCTAATTGCCGCCGACCAAGGGCCGGAACATTATAGAGAACCTCTTAATGTGAGAAAAATTGAATCAATTCTTTGGTCTGGATTCCAAAAATCCCTCTATCCAATGATGAAATTTCACTCTGACGCCGAGCGGCAATTCGCCATTATGCTTGAATCTGATGAATCAGTAATTTCTTGGGTTAAACCACCTAAGGGAAAATTTTGGATTTACTACCGAAAGGATACTCCCTACGAGCCTGATTTTGTCGTCGAGACTCGAAATGGGAAATATCTTTGCGAAGTGAAAGATCGAACCAAAATCGAGGACGCGATCGTTAAAGAAAAAGCAAAGGCGGCTGTTTATTGGTGCCAAGCGGCAAACGAATGCACGGACAAAGAATGGAAATATCTCTTGATTCCAGATAATGCGATTACCATGGCTACGACTTTTGCAGCCTATGCCAGCCGACATGAATGGAGGGTTCGGTCATGAAACCTTCTAAAGAGTCTAAGCCTGAAAAAAAATTGAAACTCAGCCGAACCAAGATCGAACTCTTTTGCGAATGCCCCCGTTGTTTCATTCTCGATCGAAAGTTCGGCATTACACGACCTGGCGGACCTCCCTTCACGCTCAATAACGCGATCGACGCCCTGTGGAAAAAGGAATTCGACCGCTATCGAATCGAACAAAAACCCCACCCTATCCTACTCCAAAACGGCTTCGATATTATCCCATTTAGGCATGAAAGCATCGACGATTGGAGAAATAATCGTCGAGGGGTCCAATTCCTGCATGAGCCTACCCAGTTTCTGGTCTACGGCGCCCCGGACGAGATTTGTATCAATGGAGACGAAGAACTCGTTGTCGTCGACGTGAAAGCTACCAGCAAGGCAACTGAGATCAATCTCGATGCTGATTGGCAAATCAGCTACAAGCGGCAAATGGAGATCTATCAATGGCTCCTTCGGCAAAATGGCTTTAAGGTCTCTAAGCGAGGCTATTTTGTCTACTGCAATGGAAAAAAGGATGAAAGCTCTTCTGGCTGCTCTCTAGCATTTGATGTTTCTGTGCTTCCATACGATGGCAACGACTCCTGGATCGAGCCAAAAATCCTTGAAATCAAGAGCCTTATGGATACAGAACTACTTCCTGATGCAACGACCGGATGCAAGTTCTGCCATTACACCCAAGTTGCTTCTCAGTTTAGTCCAGGTAACTCGCAGAAAATCAACGCCTAAGATACAATCCGCATTGGATGCACCGGTCAAAACCAGGTGATTTCCCTAATGATTTCGATATAAGGGGGAACATGGGAAAGTGGTGGCGTTATTGGAGGAACAAAGGGCACAAGGCCAAGAGCAGAGTCGAACATTACCAGTGCCTCGATTGCTCGCAATGCTACGATAAGAGGAAATATCCATTTGAAGAGGGCGAGGATGCCTGGTTTCATGGATGGCATCTGAATCTTTTCCCCTCTCATGCTCTAGCCACATTCTCAAGCCAGGAGAAACAATTCCGCTATCCGATTCCGGTGGTTGCAACCAATTGCCATTACGGGGGACAGCGCCATTGGTTTTTGTGCCCCCTCCCCTCCTGCAAGCGTCGCAGCAAAAAGCTTTACCTCTATACCGAGGGTCTTTTTCTTTGCAGGAAATGCCTAAAACTCGCCTATTCCACTCAGAATCGCTCAGACACTGATCGAATCATAGGTAAAAAATGGGCTTTGATTCGAAAATACGGAGGCGATTCCGAATGGGACATTAAGAGACCCAAGGGAATGCATCAAAAAACGTTCGATCGAATACGAGATAAAATCTGGCGACTGGAGGAACTGGCCATGCAGAAAATCGGAGAGGCTTTCGGTAAATTTTCGTGAATGTAGGTTCCTTCATCTATCGTTGTGTGCATCGTGGTGTTTGTCGCATTGAATTCAAAATCAGCTCTTTAAGCGGCCTGCACACGATACTCACCTTACACATGGCTTCAGCTTCCTTGAAAGCAATGCGAGCCCGGGTCTATACTCTTCAAGTGAAAATCAGAGGATCGATTGTTAGAAGAGCTACTGGCAAAATCTGAAAGCAAGCCGCTTGAATTCAAAGAAAACGCCCATACCCTTTCCAAAATCGTCCAAACGATAATCGCCTTTGCCAACACTGCTGGCGCACTCTCGTTATTGGAATCCAGGATAAGAGCAAAAACGTCATCGGCATTGAGAATATCCTACAAGACGAGGAATGCATCGCGAACGCCATGACCAAACTCGGCAAGCCCGACGAGATCAATCAGCTATTTACGGGATTCCAAAAATATCTCTATACAAACCGTGGTTTCGGCTCTCAGACACATGATAGGTCATAGCAAATATAGAAAATATTTTGTATAGAAGGTTTTGGCTGGAACTTGTTATCCTCTCTGCAGGAGTTGGTTGATGTCTGAGCATAGTTCTTATCCTAATCCTCCCATTGTCGAAGCGATTTTTGATGTCCAAATGGAATTGCCACAAGACGTTGGGATTGCAGAACTTGAAACATTTGGTAAAACTGTCGCTTCTGACTATCCGGAAAAAAAAACACGACGCAAGTTTGCCAGCAAATTTGAGATCAAGGATGAAGAGCCCTCTGCCGAAGCTTTTAATCTAGGCATAGCAGGGATTCTTAATTGGTCACCTGATCATAGGCAGGCGCTGCAGGTTCGTTTAGACGGATTCAGCTTTTCGCGATTAAAGCCCTATGAGAAATGGGATGTACACTTTACGGAGTTCCTAAAATGTTTAAGGCTATACTGTGAGCACATTTCTCCGATCCAAATCAAACGGGTTGCAACTAGATTCATCAACGTCATCGAACTTCCCCGTGAAAATCTGAATTGGGGGGAATATTTTATCAATGCTGCAAGAACTCCAATTCCCGATGCTGTAGCGACTAACTTCTTTGATCGCGTTGAGTTCACATTTCCCTCATCAAGCGTTAAGGCCTCCGTTACACATGCCATGATGCAGTCAAATGACCCGCTTAAATTGCCCGTAGTTCTAGACATCGAGACATTTGTGGATATGAACAATAAACCTGATCTCATAATGATTGAAAAGCTATTCCAAAATTTGAGAGAAACGAAAAATCAAATTTTCCAAAATAGTTTGACTGATAAAACGAAGGGGTTATTTAAATGAGCCTTTTTCCGTTCTCAACTTCACAATATGCATCAGGGGTAAGTTCTACTTCTTATGATTTGGATGTGTGCGTGCAGCAACTCCGTAACCATGCTGAAGATGCAGTGCTTTTTGGATGGAAAACTCTCCTTCGTCATGATTTAATGACTGCTTATCAAGATTGTTGTGAAGAAGGATGGAATGGCTATGATGCAGAGCCTATTACCAAACAAACAATTCTTGCAGGAGAAACATTGCTGGAACTGCTCCCGGACAATGTAATGCCACCGGAAGTGTTACCGGAACCAACGGGAAAAATTAGCTTCGCATGGCGTAACGCTGCCGGAGCCACCCTTGTAATAGCTGTAGATTCTAACTCCATAGCCTTCGCAGAATTGATTGGCTCCAAGAAACGATATGGAGAAGCAAAATTTTTATCTGCGCTACCGGATGACATGAAGAAACCGCTTCTGGACTATTTTGGATGGACCTAACCACCTTGAACAGTCGTGTTGAAGATTTTGAAACCATTGCACGCTTTATCTTTTCGAGCAGTGAGTACAGGGTTTCGGATCAAACGGTAAAACATACGGCCTTCCTGCCCGCTCGCGACATGGCTGCCTCGGTATACAGAATCGACGGCTGTTCCGAAGACGAAATCTCACAAATCGATCAAAAATATGTCTCGGGTCAAAGAACAGACAAAAAAGTTTCAAAGGGACGTGCCGATATATTGGTTAGGCAGGTGCGGAAAGCTCAACTTAATGTCATATCTAATCCATCGCCTCACCCACGTCATGCCGATATTGTGGGTTATTCATCAGAGGCCGAAAATCGGATGAAGGCCATAGAGCTTGCTCAAAATGCCGAACTTGTTCTCAAGAAATAGGGGCTTTCTCCTTTTCAAAGATCGGTGCAAGAACGGTGCCCTGACGCACTCCCATTCCTGGTTGACGGTCCGGGGGATGACTTTGAGTCCAGCTTCATGGAAGAGCTCAACAGTAGACGCAGAAAGCAGTACGGCATCGGTGGAGGCGGTTCTGGCTCCTAGATCCGCCGCTTTATTTTATCTCAGACAGGAAACCCTGAAGAACCCTGAAGTCCAAAGCTTCAGCGTTCGCTCGTTGAAGAAGAACCGCTGTCCCAGGAGCCAAATGACCACTGGATGACCACTAAGAGCCAAAAACTGGCAACAGATGCCCTAAAATCGCAATAGATTGAAATCCCACAAGTCCCTTATAGTTTTGCTGTTAGTTAATGCGATGTGATGCCAATAAGAGGCACACCGCGGACTCATAACCCGTCGGTCCCTGGTTCAAGTCCAGGTTGCCCCACATTTATTTTAGGCTTCATAAAGCTAAAGTTGAGGCATTTGCGTAATAGCGAACAAATCAGCCCAAAGCGTGGTTCACATCCGTGGACCACCCGCCTGCAACAATTGGCGATAGAAGCACCATCCTCCGCCTTCAAATAGCAGCTAACCTTTGAAAACTGATAACAAAGGAAAAGCTGTGAAAGGCATTGACAAACGCATCCACAAAGACGGGACTGTTTCTTACCGCACCCGAGTCCGCATCAAAGGACACCCAGTCCTCATCCAATCATTCGCTTCCAAAAATCTCGCCATGAAATGGAAACGCGATACTGAATCAGCAGTTGAGCAAGGAAAATATGCATATGACCACCCCAGCAGCAAAAATACTTTAGCGGAGCTAATCGATCGCTATATTGAAAGAGTTCTTCCGTCAAAACCAAAAAATGCAAGAAACGTCCGCCAACATCTTCTCTGGTGGAAACAAGAACTGGGACGCTGCCTCCTTTCAGATATCAAGCCAAGCCTCATCTCACAGAAACGCGATGAGCTGCTTTCAGGGCTGACTTACAAAGGCACAATCCGTTCTTTAACAACTGTCGTCCACTATCTCGCTAGCCTATCTCATGCCTTTGCGATTGGTGTTAAAGATTGGGAATGGATACAGGAAAATCCGATCATGAAAATCTAAAAGCCGAAAATTTCCAATGGAAGAACTCGCTTTCTCAACGATGATGAAAAGGAAAGGCTGCTATCTGCCTGCCGAGAAAGCGAATCAAAAGGACTCTACCCAATTGTTATACTAGCTCTTTCAACAGGCATGAGGAGAGGAGAAATCATGAATCTCAAATGGAGCGATATAGATTTAGCCCAAGGTTCAATCCTCTTACAAACCACAAAGAATGGTGAGCGGCGTTTTATCCCTCTTGTCGGAACAGCTCTAGATCTTTTGCGTTCAAAATACGCCAATCAAACCGTTGACTCTCTCGTATTTCCCGCTCCACATTCTCCATGTAAACCTATTGACATCCGCAATATCGTCATATTTAAGGACTTGTAAAGATGGGTCGAACCCTCTATACTTTCCTTGAAATTTATTGGCCCTAAATGGAAGAGAAACTTCAAGCCACCCAAAAATCATCCTCTTGTGCCAAAATCGCTCTATTCCGCTCCCTTTTTCGAGGACGCGAAGATCTATATCCCCGTCGATTCGAAAGTAAAAAAACGGGAAAATCAGGCTACTCACCCGCGTGTGGTAATGAGTGGGTCCGAGGAATTTGCGAAAAGCCGAAAATCAAATGCTCTGAATGCAGACATCGCAAGCTCTTACCCGTAGCCTACGATGTGGTACGATGGCACCTTTCCGGTCACGATGATTTTGGAAAAGATTTCGTCATGGGCATTTATCCGATGCTGCTCAACGAAACCTGCTTCTTTCTAGCTGCCGATTTTGATAAGTCCAGCTGGGAAGAGGACGCCAGGGCTTTTCTAAAAACCTGTCAAGGGTTGAACTTGCCCGCGGCTTTGGAGCGCTCCCGCTCGGGAAAGGGGGCCCATGTCTGGTTATTTTTTGCTGAAGCAATTCCAGCCATACTCGCGCGAAAATTGGGATGTCATATTCTTACTGAAACGATGGAACATCGGCCGGATGTCGGACTTGATTCTTATGACCGATTCTTTCCCAACCAAGACACGTTGCCTCAAGGAGGATTTGGAAATCTAATTGCCCTGCCCCTACAAAAGAAAGCTCGAGATCTTGGAAATAGCGTGTTTGTGAATGAGGATTTGATCGCTTACGAGGACCAATGGGCATTTCTTTCATCTTTAGGCAAGATCCCTCGTCAGGAAGCTGAGGCAATTGTCCATCGCGCTGAAGGAAAGGGGCGTATTATTGGAACTCACCTAAGAATAGTGAGCGAAGAAGATGATCTCACCCCCTGGAACAGGCAATTCATTCCCAGCAAAATCCTTCTTCCATCTACAGATTTGCCAGAAAGTTTAGAGATCATTATTGGGAATGAAATTTACATCCCTAAAAATGAGTTGTCTCCAGGTCTAAGAAACCGATTAATCCGTCTTGCGGCGTTTCCAAATCCCGAGTTTTATAAAGCCCAGGCAATGCGACTTCCCACGCATGAAACACCCAGAATGATTTCTTGTGTCGCAGATTACCAAGATCACATAGGACTACCACGAGGCTGTCTTGAAGATATCTATCACTTGTTTTCAGAGTTGAAAATCAAATTAACGATTCGAAATGAGCTCCAGTCAGGGACGTTTCTCAATACAAAATTTCTAGGGGAGCTCAGAGGGGAACAAAAAACAGCTGCAGCGACCATGCTGAAAACAGATTTTGGCGTGTTGTCAGCGACTACAGCCTTCGGAAAAACTGTGATTGGTGCATGGCTTATCTCAAAACGAAAAGTAAATACCTTGATTCTTGTACACCGCAAGCAACTGCAAGAGCAGTGGATAGAGCGGTTATCCACATTTCTCGAATTGCCAAAAAATGCCATAGGCCGTATTGGTGGCGGGAGAAAGAAACCAACCGGGCTAATCGATATAGCAGTGATTCAGAGTCTTGTGCGTAAAAATATTGTGGATGATGTAGTCTCTCAATATGGGCATCTGATCGTTGATGAATGCCACCATTTGCCAGCGTTCAGCTTTGAGCAAGTTGCTCGCCACTCAAAAGCAAAATTCATCACAGGTTTGACCGCTACCGTAACTCGAAAGGATGGTCATCACCCGATTATCCTCATGCGATGCGGACCTGTAAGATATCGAGTCGATGCCAAAACGGCTGCCATGTTGCGCCCTTTCGAACATACTGTTTTTGTCAGACCTACTTCTTTCGCTCCAGTGAAGCCCGCTAATGAAGATACACGCCTTCGATTCCATGATTTATATGAGGAAATCATCCGAGATGATGAACGCAATCGGTTGATTTTTAATGATGTGGTGAGTGCAGTCCAAAGAGGCAGATCCCCCATCATACTCACTGAACGAAACGATCATCTTGATTGTTTGTTTGAAAAGCTTTCCCCTCATATCCATCATCTGATAGTGCTTCGTGGAGGCATGAGTTCAAAAGAGATCGCTCAAGCGACCAGCCGTTTAGCCACTATCCCAGCAAATGAAGCTAGAGTTCTTCTTGCGACAGGCAAATTTGTCGGCGAAGGATTTGACGATGCACGTCTAGATACTCTATTTCTTACCATGCCTATTTCATGGAAAGGAACCATCGCACAGTATGTTGGCAGGCTCCATCGTCTGTATGCACAAAAACAAGAAGCACAGGTCTATGATTATGCAGATCTTGGCGTACCTATGTTGGAAAGGATGTTCAATCGGCGATGCCAGGGATATGAAGCAGTGGGATATAAGATCCTTCTTCCCGCCAGCGCTATTCCTGGATGGCCAGCGGAAGTGCCTCTTCCAGTTGACCCAACCTGGAAAGCAGATTATGCGGGCAGTGTGAAAAGACTGATTCGCGACGGCGTGGACATGCCCTTGGCCCACCTTTTTGTTCAGGTCGCTTCACATTTTCCTCCTGAAGCGGAAGGAGCTGACCGCGCGCGTAGTGCAACGGAACGTTTTTTATTCCGCCGCCTAGAGACAATCGCTCAAACAGCTGGGCAATTTCGACTGAATGCAGGACTTGATATTCCTTTCGATGGGTGGGGCCAAATGGAAGTAGATCTGCTCTGTATGAATGCTCATCTTGCGATTGAACTTGATGGCGCCCAGCATCTTGGCAATGCTGAGGCCTATCGCCGAGACCGGCGCAAAGATGCTTTGTTACAGGAAAATGGCTATACAGTTTTGCGATTCTTAAGCGAAGATGTCGGCAAACATCTCGATGATGTCCTGGATTCAATTCTTCGCACCATAAGCCACTTGAGAAAGCGTGAGACAAGAGAAGACCTACATTCGCAATAGATTGAAATCGTCGTTCTCGCTACAATCCTCTCTCCATCTAAATTGGTTTTTTTATGAGCGAGTATCAATATTATGAATTTCAAGCTGTCGATCGCTGTCTGACTGACAAAGAAATGGGCGAATTGCGTTCTTTTTCAACACGTGCAAACCTACTGCAATGGCGACAATTTTTCTGCTCGCCTTTGCAATGATAAAATCATTTTAGATTTCTTATCTGAAAATGAAGGTGGCGGTGATTGGGAAGAAGACTTGCAACTCTCCCAATTTTTAAGCCTAAGATCGGACTTAAGCCGTGGAGATTTTCGATGTTTATATTTAGGATGGCTCGCTGGTTTGCAAAGTGACGATTACGATGAGGAAGCATTTGAACCACCAATACCCCCAGGACTTGGTCAACTAAATCCAGCCCTGGATAACTTGGCAAACTTTTTGCGTATTAACCACGATCTGATTGAGGCCGCTTCAAGACTCAGTCCTTCATTAGAGCAAACGACACCCGATTCAAATGATGTCCGAGCATGGCTAGTCGCTTTCACCGATAAAGAAAAAGAAACCCTACTCGTAGATATTTTGGAGAGCAGTATCAGGGGTGATCAATCCCCCTCTTTACAATTGGTTCATCGTTTCAATAAAAGCTGGCAAGCTAAAAAAATTGATACTGCAAAACGCAAGCGCCCCGTGGTGGAATTATTAAAAGAAGCTGAATCTATCACGTTATCTAGGCGTCGTAAAGAAGCAGAAAGGATAGCTGCAGAAAAAGCAGAGCAACAGCGATTAAATAAACTCGCCCGAGAAAAACGACTGAATGAAATTGTAGGTAGAGAATCTCTGTTGTGGGATCAGATAGAATCTCTTGCCGCTGAAAAGAAAGCAAAAAGCTACGACAAAGCAGTCGAACTTCTGATCGATTTACGCGACTTTGCTTCTCATGGAGGATCATCTGACTTCTCTTTAAGGCTTAAAAATTTAAGAGAAAGGCATTCTTCTAAATCGTCATTCATTGAACGCTTACGGATTTTATCGTAGGTGAAAACCTGAAAAAGATTTCTCATCGACGAGTAAATGCGTCTAGTATACCACAGATGAGAAACATGGCTGCAAACGCGTAGAAGGGTAAGCCAGCAAAAATAAGCGCTTTATTTGGCTGATTGCGAAAATACCTCGACCACATAAGATAGATACTCACAGGGACAGACAAGGGAGGGCTGGACAGAGCAAGTACAATAACGCCTATTGTAAAGGGTGTTTCTGTGGGGCGCTCGAGAGCAAGCATGGAACAAACGAAAGCCATGCCTAGTAAGACAGGAAATGCAACCACGTAAATGGTGGTACAGATAGCTAACCCCCATTTGAGTGTTTTAGGTTGTAGAACGTTTGTCTTTTGTAAGGGATTTGACATATTATTTGCGATATTTTTGAACGATTTGCCGAACAGTTCTTTGATAGCAGTCGCTGGCAAATTCGTGTTTCCAACGAGTTTCTGGATCAGGATCCAATATAGTTAAGTTTTTGATTCGGGCAAACATGTCTTGATAATACTTAACTCTTCCTTCCGCAAACTTTTTTATTACGTCAGAATCAATTGAGTCCAGTTCCAAAATTGCATCTCGGAAAGCCCAGTCATGGATCATTTGAGCATCAGTTAATCCTTCTTTGTGAGCATGATAGCGTTGGAGAGCAAGCACCTGTAGATTAGGTGATCCCATAAGACATACATAGTCAGCGACACTTGCATAATTGTGGGAATCAGAGTGGCTCTTCCCTAAAGCGATAAAGGACCCTCCCCCAAAGGTAAAAATGCGCAAATGAGATCTTTCATTGGGCTCAAGAAATTCAATGGCATGTTCAAGGATAATTCCTCCTTGGCTGTGTGCAAACAGAACGATTGGCGAACCCTCTTCTTTTTCTAATGTCAACAGATAACGCAAAAATTTGATGGCCCGATCGATAACCGGAAGCTCGATGGAAGCTTTTAGCAATATGCAATCGCCAAAATCCACAGAACCTTTAAATCCTTTCGTATCATTTTGCATCAATAAGACGCGTTCTCCTCCAGCCATAGAGGAAATATTATTCGCGGCTTTCAAAGCATCTTCTTTGGTATTATCAATGCCATTAATAAACGCCCAGATGCATTGTCCTAGTTTTGCAGTGCCGACGATTCTCATAAAAGAGGCAATTTCTTGAGGTTCGGGGACAGTAACAAACGGGAACCGGATATGCTGAATCCAATGATCGGGTCGTGAACGAAGGTGGATATTGCCATTATGCGCGTGAACAATGATAGCGTCCAGACGGTTTTGTTGAACCCATGTAACGGCTTCTTCTTTTGAAAGAACGAGGTTGCCTCCGATCAAATAGGTATCTTCACATCCGCCATTTTCGATTTTCCCAAATATTTTAGGCATGAAATAAAATTCTTCATTGCCTTTGAGGGCGTAATCGCATAGTTTTTCGATGCCAAAAAGCAATCGACTAAACTCTTGTTTGCTCAACGCCTTGACTTTTGTGCGAATAGGAAGGCCGGTTAAACCGGATAATCGATTGGCAAAACTATCCACATTGTCCGGCTGGTAATGTTTGGCGATAGTTTTTAGCGATCCTTTAAAATATTTTTTAATGTGCAGCCAATTAGATAGCGCTTCACGTCCATTTTCTGGGGTAGCAAAAATTGCATAATGACCAAAATGGCCTATAGAGCCTTGCCTAGAGAAAAATCGGCTAGCGTTATGAACCAAGCCAGGGTTGTTCAAACGCCAAGCTAAACTGCCACCGATCGCGGCGTATTTATTGCCTGCAGAGTCCAGGTAAAAAACAATATTGCCATTTTGACTGTAAGCCGCTCTATACATGGCCAAATATCATATCAAAAGAAGGTGTTTCCCTCTATGAAAATGGGTTAAGGACTTTGCTCATCCCCTATGCCAAACTCGCTTCTATCGTAAATCCTGACAGTCATTTGCCCGTGGACCATTTGTGGACCACTAGCACACAAAAAAGGGCAACTAATCACGACAGTTCGCAGTAGCTCGAAAGGCTGGCTTTCCGCTTCTAACAAAGCCCACAAGCAGCTCATCCCGCTTCTCAGCGATGACACAACCTTTCCCACCTCATGCGAGTAAGTTTGAACGCACTGCTTGCCGCAATCCCTCCCCTTCAGGGGAGGGTCTAGGCAAGCTATTTTATTGGCGCGGTATGCGGCTTTAGCCGCACCGCACCCTTAAGCGGAGTAAAGAATCTCCTCCTTTCAAGGAGGAGTTCTTCAAATTCCATTGTCGTTTGCAGGCTCAGCGTCAAGTAGCTCAAGGGCTGAGCAACAATGCCTGCGATCACGACATTTTTGTTCTTATCATCTCGGGTAGCCGAGTCCGTTAAAAACTCGATCTCTACCTCTACGCCATCGATCTCTTTCACAAAACTTTCGCTTGCAGGAATATCAACATCTTTGAAGACATGAGTAAAGCCTGCTTCATTGAGATATTTGGCGATGTTCTTTTTGGAGATTTCGGGAACCTTTCTGGGAATCAACGAGTCAATATCACGCGTTCCAACAGGGAGATTCTCGAGCTTGGGATCGGCGAGGTAAAGCTTGTAAATGAAAAGAGCAAAAACGCCTCCGATAACAACGAACTCTCTCCATGGTCCCAGTGATTTTAAAAATTCTGAAATGATCTTGTCTTCTTGAATCTGTTTCATTTGTTCTTAAGGCTTTTGTAGATGCGTTTCAGTTCAGGTGCTCGCTGAGCTATAAATTCTGCTTGTTCTTGTCCTCGTAGGGGAAAATGATAAAGATCTAAAAAGGCAAGGAGAAGCGGGCAAATGCCAATTTCTTTACCGTCCTTCCTATTTTGCTTAAGCAGCATTTTGTAGTAAGGCTTTCTTTAGAAAGCCCTTCTCGGAGCAGCCAAACAAGGACGAGGGAAGACTTGTCTGCATAGACTAATAGCAAACAGTCAGGAGATATCAGAAAAAGCTATTACAGCAGACGAATCGAATCGATCTAAAAGAGCCACAATAGTCTTCTCAGAAACAGGCTTATAGTCCCAGACTTCAACTGAAAGATTGAGCTGCCGATTAATCAGCTTATTCGGCCGCTTCTCATGGACGTGACCATGAAGTTGAAAATGAGGAGGCGCTGGATAACTGGGGATGTGAACAAGTTCGACTTGGTGGCGGCCAATCTTGATAAAAGCTGACTCTAGAACAAGCGTGAATCCAATCGTATGCATTTTAGCGGGAGTACCATCATGGTTGCCGCGGATGCAAATCTTATTTCCATGAAGGCGTGCGCAGAGACTGGTAAGAAAGTCCGTCGTACCTAACCCAAAATCCCCCAGGAAGAAGACCGTATCCTGCGGCTCAACAAGAGCATTCCAGTTCTCAATAAGCTGTTCATCCATCTCGTTGACGGATTGAAAGGGTCGACCGGTATAACGAATGATGTTTGTATGAGAAAAGTGGGTATCAGATATGAACCATTTATTCATTTTACTACTGCTCAATCTTCATTCTTACTTCTGTTCGAATTTTCTGAGGAACCTCCTCATAGATATGATCTGCAATCAAATAAGCTAACTTATCTTGCCCTTCTTTTAACAGACGATCTGCTTCCAAAAGACTCTTTTTCACTTCATTAACCCAATAATCAACTTCACTTAAAATAGTATGTTTCTTACTGATTAGATCTTTTGTTTTTTGGAGATTCCACATAAAAAAAAGTACGCCGTTTTTTAACGGAGTAGATTTAGCATATCCACCCTCGACTGCTTTTTGAGTTGCTTGGCCACTTTTAGGATCTTTCAGTTCATGTTCTATTAAAATTTGTCCTACTTGAACCGCAGACAACCCAAATTTTTTGCCTAATCCAGTTTGATTGATCCAAATTTGATTGAATTTCTTTGCCATACACAACTTCTGATTAGGGCTAAATATGCCCGAGAATTTTTTCTACTAGTTTGTAAACAGTCGTGCTCCATATTTGTGGCAAATCATTGGCTCGATTGGTATCTCGTTGCTTTGCTCTGGAAATTGCCTTGGCGATGAGCTCCAAGGTGATTTTTTTGCCATCGATATCTTTTTTGTAATTGGGCAAATTCTTCTTTAAGCGCGTCAGACATTCTTGAGAGTTTGCAATCCCTTTTCCATCTTCAAAATGGAGCAAAAGCCAATATTCAAAGTTGGGGTTGCTAAGAGCAAAACCGTAGTTCTCGCTTTTCTTTGCCCACTGTAAGAGCTCTCTAAGCTGATCCTCTGTCCAATCATCCTTGTCGACAACAATCCACGCCTCATCCGTCTTCCTTAAGGACTCTTTTCGCAAATAGCTCTCTATCTTCTTGAGTACCTGAATCGGCGAGCTTTCTGTTGATGGTCTCTTTAGGCATTTTACTAGAACGATCGCCTGTGGCTGATTAAAAATGGCAAAATATTGAGGTTCCGTTTTCGAACCCTCCACCGAGACAATAAACAGCTTTTTATATCGGCGCTTCCCTAAAGGTCTTTGAAAAGTGCGCGGCTTTTTTGGCATTAGTCGCTCCCAACAATTGGAGATTGTAGAAGAATGCGAGGAATACCTCCTAAGCGTCCTTGCAGATAGCTTTTTCGAATGTCTTTGTCATAGCGCACATCTTTGTACTCGCTGAAAGACAGCAAACTGGAAATCCCTTCCGCATTTCGTTCTGCGATCCACATTTCATCTCGTCTGAGCAGATCCTGATCCATCAATAACACATTGTGAGTGGTAAATAGTAACTGAGAGCGACTATTATGAGAACATTTTGCCAGATAGCCTTCTAGAAGATGCCTGATCAGCAGTGTATGTAAACTCCTATCTACTTCATCGATAACATAGACTTTTTTAGATTGAACCGCAGATAACTCTAAAAAAGCGGGAAGAAGATCGATAACACGTTGAGAGCCATCCGATTCTTGTCTCATATCGAACTTCGTTTCTGAACCATCAGAATTTAAATGATAGGTGACCAGTTTTTTTGAGATTAACTCGCCATTCTTTCGGGTTACGACAAAACGCTCATTCCCAGGTTCGGGCAATAATCTGACAGTCGTATCCTCTGCTAATTCTTCTCTCAACTTCATCTTTGTCGGTTCGGACAGTGGTAAATTTTCAAAGGGGATCTCTTCACCGCCAAGATGAGATATTCCAGTGTCTAATTGAGACAACATCTTGTTCATTGTCGCATATAAAGGATGCCCTTCGTCCAAAAATTGCTCAAAAAGCTCAAACCTTGAATCAGGGGCAATGAGTTCCAATGTATCTTTAAACCAGTCGTACACCGGCTTGAAAGCATCTATTTTTTGAGAAACTGAATTAGTGAGAAAGAGTTGATTATCGCGAGTTCCTTTGAAAGCGAACTGGAGCGATTGGTTATCCTTTAAAGATGAGTCAAAATTAGGTTCTCCTGAGACTCGATGGTAAAGCGTCTTTTCGCTATTACCAGAAATATGAACCAATTTTTCCTCTATTATGGCTTTGCGGTTAACAGAGAAACTAAATGCATAAACTGTCTCGTCGATTAACAGTTCAAACTCAAACTGGACTGGCTGTTCGACCTTTTGTGCGTTTCCAAGCCTAAAACTATCTACAGCAATTAGACTGTAGGGTTGGGTCCCTTTAACGATCAGTCCTTTTGCAAAATGCAGAGCCTTAAAAAGATTGGTTTTTCCGGATGCATTCCCCCCATATACAGCAGCAACAGGCAGAACCCCCAATTTGAGTTTGCCTATTTTAGGGATGCGCTCCCCGTGTTGACGCTCACGGCTTGCTATCAGCGAGAAAGTTGCTTTGGCTTGGAAGGACATCCAATTTTCAACGGAAAATCGAATCAGCATGAGGGAGCTCCTTTATGAGATAATTTCTCTCAATATAACCTCATTTTAGCTGATTTCTGACTAAAAAGCAATAGTTAACGAGAAAAAATCTCTCAAGATAGGTCTCGAGGATTTAAAAAATGTCTGCATATATTTGTTTCTGCATGCAATACTATCATATTTAAGGACTTGTAAAGACAGGCAAAACCCTCTGTACTTTCCTTGAAAATTATTGGTCACTAAATGGAAGAGAAACTCCACCTTACCCAAAAATCATCCTCCTGTACCAAAATCGCAGTCTAGGCGGTCGATCGGCACAGCGGGAGACAAGGAAGAACGCAATTTGTTCCATCAGATATCGACGATTTCATTACGATGGCCTTGGTTTTGTGGCCGCATCATTCCAGAGAAGAACTGACAAAGGAATTTGACAGGATTATAAATACTCCCAAAGAGATCGGATTCATTTGTAAGAAAAATGAAAAAGCGATTGGATTCATTATCGTGTCTTTACGATTTGGCCATATAGCTGGGGTGACATCCAAGCCGGTAGGATATGTGGAAGGTATTTATGTAAAAGAAGACCATCGAAAACTTGGCGTTGCCAGAAAATTATATGAAGTTGGCGAACAATGGGCAAAAAATAATGGGTGTACGCAAGTTGGATCTGATACTTGGGATTGGAATGACGATAGCATCGTGTTTCATGAAAAATTGGATCATAAAAAAGTATGTACGCTGGTTTGTTTTATTAAGAATATAGACGAGCTCAAAACATGATACAAATCAATGAAGTAGATACGACCAAAGAGCGGGTCAGAAAAGCCCTTATCGCCTATCTCAAGCCGCATGAAACCCAGGCATTATTTCTTCTCGGCAATCTCCAAAGCCATTTTCAACCATCTTTTGTCTATGTTGCGAAGAAAAACAACCGAATGGTCGGAGTATGCGGCTACTATCCTACCTTTCAATCCTGCACCATTTTTACCGAAAGTTCTGCAGTTTCTCAGACATTCGCGCTAGTTATTTTGAATAAACATTCTTCAATCAATGTCTTGTTGGGAATGGCCAACATGACCAAGCCGGTTTATGACGAATTTGTTGTTCAAGGACGAGAGCCAATAAATGCTCCAGAGAAGCTTTTTTTCGAATTAACAATGAAAAACTTCAAGCCATTTACCCCAAGTTCGCCACGGCGATGCGTAAGTAGTTGATTGCCAGAGATCGTTCTGCCTTTAATTAGACGTAACGCGTGGTTTTCTGCCAAAATTCATGCCTG
>JACVQJ010000022.1 GCA_015661075.1 Parachlamydiales bacterium
AACCATCCACACCGATCCGATGGGGCTGGAGACTATCGACACAAAAGATGCTCAGGATCACCGGGCCAGCTTAGAAAAAAGAAATGGAGGCACGCTCTCACGACAGGAAAAATTCTATGACGCGAATGAACAGCCTGTGCGTCAGATCGACACCATCTTCAGGCCTGACGGTACCTCACATGATGTTCAGACCCATTGGGAATATGACACTTGTGGCCGCCTGACAACGCTGACGGAAGCAGGTGGTTCGCTCGACGCCAAGACGACGCGCCATCTCTATCAGCCCGATGGCAAACTCTCGCAAACGATCAAGCCGGACGGAACCTCGCTTTTTTATACTTAGGGATCGTTCAAGAATAAAGTTTAGTGTTGTCGAGGAGAAAAACGGTTTAGATTTTGAGAATTTTTCCGCAGCTGAGAGTCTTGTTTCTCTCTGCTTATTTTTGAACGATCCCTTACGATGGCTTGAGCAATCTGGCGTCTCTGAGCTCTTCCGATGGGACGGTCCACCATCAGATGAACTACAATCGACTGGGCCATCTTGTCCGAAGCGACGATGTTCGGCGGACCTATGATGCAAAGGGACGCATCTTGAGCGAGGTATTTCCCGGCGGCTACTCGATGGAAAATACGTTTGATTCGCAAGGGCGCCGGATCGAGTGCTCGATCCCTGCTGCCAACTGCCAGATCGAGTACGCTTATAATGCTCTGGATTTGCAGAGCATCCAGCGAAAAACCACCGATGGCCAAACGTTCTATACTCACAAGTATTTATCCTTTGATCTTTCCGGCAATCTTTTGGAAGAAGAGCTTATCGATGGCAGCCGCGCGCGCTTCACCATCGATCTGTTGTCGCGTAAAACCAGGATCGAGTCTCCCCATTTTGTGCAGGAAGCGGCTGAGTTCGATCGTGCTGGCAATATCATTCGTATGCGCACGCAAAATGATGAAAGCGTCTATTCCTACGACAAGCTCTATCAGCTCACATCGGAGTCGGGGGTTTTTGCTCATGAATACACGAACGACTCGCTCTATAACCGATTGCAGAAAGATCAGGATTGCAGCAGGGTCAATGATCTCAACCAGGATGTTACGCATTTTGAATATGACAGGAATGGGAATCCCACTCGCCAAAACGACACGCGCTATACCTACGACGCGCTCGATCGCTTGATCCGCATCGAGACGCCTCTGCTGTGTCAGGAATTTGCCTATGATTCTCTGCATCGCTGTTTGACAAAAACGACCATTCAAAATGGTGTTCAGGAGACGCGACATTTTATCTATGATGGGCAAAATGAGATTGGTTCATTTGATGAGAGCCTGCAACTCCAGGAACTGCGCATACTCGGATCAACCCCTCATGCGGAAATCGTATGCTCCGATCCATGATCTGCCTTGGAATATCGCCGCACTCGTTCCTCTCGATCACGGCCCTGCGGCTATTTATCGCTACAGTGCGTTCGGAGAGGAGAAGGTCGATGGGATTCTCAGTCCTTGGCGATATTCTTCCAAGAGAAGTGACGCAAGTACAGGTTTGATTTACTATGGCCGAAGGTACTACATGCCAGTTTATGGACGCTGGCTGACGCCCGATCCTGCGGGTTTTACGGATGGCATGAATCTGTATGCCTTTGTCCATAACGATCCACTGACGCATTTTGATGAGTATGGATTGTGGCTGGAGCCAAGACCGTCGGGAACGTTTAACAGTTCGCAAACGTTCCAATTCATGAGGAATTCCAGCCTCGATCTATACAGCAATCCTCGTTTTCAGGGATCAATGCAGGCATTTGGTGGTCTGGCAGAGGTTGGCGTTGGCGCAGGGGTGACGTATGGATCGGGTGGAACATTAGCCCTGCTGGGATTTCCCGTGATGGCGCATGGTTTCGATCAATTTTTCACTGGGATGGGCACGGTCATCACGGGAAGACCCAGAGATACCGTGACTTCTCAGCTGCTACAAAAAACGGGTTTGAAAAGAACCTGGCATGAAACTCTCGATGGAAGTGGAACTGTCAGGATAGTACGACCTCAAACAAGTGAAGGAACTAAAACGCATTATTTGTTTGACGCTGAAGGCAAATTTATTGGGACTAGATGATGAAAGTTTCGTTAGATGAAATAAGGCAAGTGTTTAGTGATCTGATACAAGAGAAAAAATCTCGCGAGGAAATAGCTTCGTGGGCATTATCCCGACAAGACGCTAATGATGATGATAATCTGGAATTTGAACCAATATTTGAAAAGAAAAAAATATGGAAGGCAATTGGTTATTTAACAGGAGTTGATCTGTTGGATTTCGATGGTAGTTATTTGCATTCTGTCGAGAATTTTGTTGAATTTAGAAAAAAATTAAGTTTGTGACTTTCTAACTTTGACAGCTTCTTACTTTCTAGCTGGACTGGGACTCGGACTTTGGACACCAGAAATGTAATAAGTCGAGGACATCAGACTGATGAAGGACATTCTTGATGTGCAGGAATGATGCAAAAAATTTTTGAAGAATTGTGAGCATTGTTGGAAAAAATATCCGCTTTTCTGCATAAAATGAGGATATGAAGACTTCACGCGTCATTTCGATCTTCCTGGCGAGGCTTTTTTTGAGCCTGGTATTTTTGTTTTCCGGCTTTGAAAAGCTGTTCAATTGGCACGACACGGAAAAGGCGCTGATGGATGCCATGTGCGAATGGCAGAATTACGTGGGTTTTTCCGAGCCGATCCAGGACTGTTTGACCGTTCTCGTCCCTTGGTCAGCGGTCATATTGGCCTTTGGCGCGCTGTTTGAGCTGCTCGGCAGCTTCATGCTGCTCATCGGCTATCGGGAAAAAATCGGCGTGACGCTGCTCATATTGTTTCTTATACCCGCCACATTTTTATTTCATTCCTTCTGGTTCTATGAAGGGCCGATGCACGAGCTGCAAATGACGATGTTTTTCAAGAACCTGGCCATATTGGGCGGTTTGATCATCGTCGCGATTCATGGTGCACAGGCGAAGGATGACGGATCGTCATTTTCTTCGATGGGATTATCTTGAACCTTGTTTGGGCCGTATCTTTTGTCATTAGCCTGATCTTTGTCGCATTTGGCCAAAATGCCTGGCTGGGATGGCTGGGTCCTGTGGCCGCAACGGCGGGATATGCCATTTTTTGGCGGGGTATGCTTGATTGGCCCACATCCGCCCAGCGCTTTGTCTACTCTCTGATCTGGTTCTCGTCCGCTCATGCATTCCAATTGTCCTGGATGTCTTCGACGGAATACATGGGTCCTTTGATTTTAGTCGTTTATGTGTTTTTGCTCATTGCGCTCGGCGTGCAATTCGGGCTGCTTTCTCTATTTGTCGGCTCGTCCCAGCCTCTTACGATCCGGCGCTGCGCGGCTCTGTCCGGTATTTGGGTGATGATGGAATGGGTTCGCCTGCTGTTTTTGACGGGATTTACCTGGAATCCCGCGGGACTGGCGCTGACCACTACGCTCTACTCTTTGCAATCCGCATCGCTTTTTGGCATTTACGGCCTGTCTTTTTGGGTCATCTTTGTCAATCTGCTGGCTTTGCGCGCATCGAGAGCTCGGTCGCGATCGGCCATCGTAGCCTTTGCTGCATGCGCATTGCTTCCCTTTGTCTTCGGCGCCGTGCGAACATCAATGGCGCCAAAGGGAGATACGAAAACCATCAGCGCTCTTTTGGTGCAGACGGATTTATTGCCGCAGCAGCGCGATTACGATTCACATTGGCCCGATGCGTTCATCTATCCCTTTGATCAATGGGACCGGATTTTGGGATTGATGGACACTGTGAAAACAGGCCCCATCGATCTGATCGTTTTTCCGGAAGGAGCCTTGCCATACGATGCTTACCATTGCGTCTACCCATTATTGGAAATGCAAAAAACCTGGATGCAGCATTATGGCGCAGCTTCGCAAAAAGAGTTGCCGCCCCTCGGCCGGCCCTCCCGCAAGCCGCTATCTCATCTTGTTCAGCATGAAGAGGGCATAAATTGGAATGTCAGCAACGCTTATTGGGTACAGGCGCTGGCCAATCACTATCAATGCGAAGTGATTGTGGGGATGGACGATCGCGATCTTGTGAGCAGAAAGCACTACAACGCCGCATTCCATTTCTTGCCGCGCCGCAACACGGCCGAGCGCACGGAAAAACGGATTCTGGTCCCCGTGGGCGAATATGTTCCTCTGAAAGAGTGGCGCCTTTTTTCCGAATTTCTGGCCCGCCAATTTGGCATCGGCGAATCCTTTGAATCCGGAAACGAGGCCAAGGTGTTTTTGGGCCAAATCCCCATCGGCGTGTCCATTTGCTATGAGGAAACCTACAGCGAGTTAATCCGCGAGCTGCGAGTGCTGGGCGCTCAGATGTTCGTCAATATCTCGAATGACGTCTGGTTTCCCCATTCGCGGCTGGCGATGCAGCACTTTAATCATGGGTTGGTTCGCGCGGTGGAGAATGGAGTTCCCCTGATTCGGGCCTGCAATACCGGCATTACCGGAGGCGTCGATTGTTGGGGGCGCACCATCGCGACCGAACCCGAATGCCAGCCCCTCGCTGCAATGATTCGGGTTCCCATGAGGACGCTTTCGACCCTGTATTCTTTTTGGGGGGATGGGGCCATTCTTTTCTTGAGCGCTCTTTTTGCTCTCAGCTCATTCTTTTCTGACAGAAATAAGAAGCGGCCCTTGCCCGAAATAAAGAAAGTCGATTAACTTTTCAACAAGCACGACGCATGTTAAAGTTTTTGCGTCTCATCACTGAGGTGTTGTTTGACCGGGAAGCAGATGCAAAAAACGCTTAAGCGCGAAGTGTTTATTTCTGGAGTGGGTCTTTTTACCGGTGAAAAAGTCTCGATTCGCATTCGGCCAGCTCCTGCAGGGCATGGCATCGTTTTTCAGCGCATTGATTTGCCAAATAAGCCTGTTATTGCCGCTCAGATTGAGAATGTTAGCGATATTTTGCGATGCACGCGTTTGAAAACAGCGGATGCCAGCGTCATCACGGTTGAGCATCTTTTGTCGGCTTTCAGCGCCTATGAAATCGATAATTTGCATATCGATGTGGAAGGGCCGGAAATTCCAGCCGGGGATGGCAGCTCCCAGCCGTTTGTCGAACTCATTGAGGGGGCTGGCATTGCGGAGCAAGACGCTCCCAAAAAAATAAAGACATTGTCTCAGCCCGTTTATTGGACGGAAAAAGAAATCCATTTGATTGCCCTGCCGAGCCTGGAGCGGCGCGTGAGCTATACTTTGCACTATCCGCAGTCAGCGTTGCTTCGGTCACAATTTTTTTCTTTGCTGATCAATCCGGATTCTTACAAAGCGGAGATTGCTCCTTGCCGTACGTTTTCTCTCTATGAGGAAATTGCCCCGCTTATCGAAAAGGGGCTGATTAAAGGCGGGGGGCTGGAAAACGCCGTTGTGATTCGCGGCGAAAAGATTTTGAATCCCGGCGGCATTCGGTTTCCCGATGAAATGGTCCGCCATAAAATTCTCGATCTGATCGGGGATCTTTCATTGCTGGGCAATGGTTTACGGGCGCATATCATTGCGATCCGCTCGGGACATGCCAGCAATATTGCGTTTGCGAAAACGCTTCACAATTTTTTTGAAAGGGAGTGTCATGGCTGAAACACATCGCGAACAAGTGCCCGTGATGAACACGAAGGACATCGAGCGCATTCTCCCTCACCGCTATCCTTTTCTTTTTGTCGATCGAGTATTACAGATCGATCTTGAAAAAAGTGAAATTGTCGGCGTGAAGAACGTTACATCTAATGAGCCCTTTTTTCAGGGGCATTTTCCCGGCGCGCCCATTATGCCGGGCGTTCTGCTCCTGGAGGCGTTGGCGCAGACGGGAGGGATTCTCGTTCATCAGAAAGGTTATGACAAAAAAATTGCTGTGCTTTTGAACATCGCCAATGCAAAATTCCGCCGTCCTGTCGTGCCGGGGGATGTTGTGCTTCTTTACGTTGTGGGACTGCATATCAGCGGTACCGGAGGCAAGATCCGCGGCAAAGCGATGGTGCAGGAACAGTTGGCCGTTGAGGCGGAGTTGAGCTTTGCCCTGGTTGACAAGGGGCAGCTCTGACAATAACAAACGAAAGAATCGGATTTTCATGGCAACCATCCATCCATTAGCGGTCGTTGAAAGCGGAGCGAAGATCGGCAAGAATGTGACGATCGAGCCTTTTGCCATTGTGAAAGCAACGGTGACGCTGGAAGACAATGTCGTCATCAAATCCCATGCCTATATCGATGGCTACACGACGATTGGCGAGGGGACGGTGATTTGGCCGAATGCCAGCATCGGCACCAAGCCGCAGGATCTGAAATACAAAGGCGAAAAAACGTTTGTAGTGATCGGCAAGCACTGTGAAATCCGCGAATTTGTCACCATCAACTCTTCTTGCCAGGAAAATTCAACGGTGCGCGTGGGCAATCACTGCCTGATCATGGCCTATTGCCATGTGGCCCACAATTGCGAGATTGGAAACTATGTGATCATGGCGAATAATTCCATGCTGGCCGGCCATGTCATTGTGGAAGACTTTGCGATCATCGGCGGGATGACGCCCGTACATCAATTTTCCCGCATTGGCAGCTATGCCATGGTCGGCGGTTTGAGCCGCGTGTCCAACGATATTCCTCCCTACACGATTGGCGGAGGCATTCCCTACCGTTTCGGCGGGATTAACCTGATCGGGCTTAAGCGCCACAAATTTCCTCTGTCTGTCCGAAAGATTCTTTCCCAGGTTTTTAAACTGACCTACCGCTCGAATCTTCATATGGAAGAAGCGATCCAGCGAATCGAGCGGGACATTGAACCGATCAAAGAAGTGCGTCACTGGCTCGAATTCTGTCGATCCTCGAAGCGCGGATTGATCGGATTGCAGGGCATTGCGAAAGAAAAAGAAGAAGAAATTGAAGATTTCGAAGAAGAAGACGAATTGGTCGATTCAATCAAAGCCTAAATCCTGGTGAACGTGAAAATTGTTTTTTTTGGCACGCCCTCCTTTGCTGCGCAGATTTTGCAATATCTATTGGAAAAAGGCGTTTCCGTCGCGGCGATCGTTTCGCAGCCGGATCGGGCGCAAGGACGCCATTTGCAGACATCCATGCCCGCCGTCAAGCAAAAGGCTTTGGAAATCAATCCTGAAATTCCCGTATTGCAGCCGCAAAAGGCCTCCGATCCCCAATTTTTGCTAGGATTGGAAACGTATCATGCGGATCTATTCGTCGTCGTGGCCTATGGGCAGATCCTTTCCCAAAAACTGCTGCAGATTCCTCCCTTGGGCTGTATCAATGTCCATGCGAGTTTACTTCCCAAATACCGCGGCGCCGCGCCGATCCAGCGCTGTCTCATGAATGGCGATACGGAAAGCGGCGTTTGCATTCAGCAAATGGTGTATGCGCTCGACGCGGGCGATGTCATTGAAGAGGCGAAAATCCCGATCCCGCCTGAAATGACCTTTGGCGAGCTGGAGCATCAACTATGCAATCTGTCGAAGCCGCTGCTTTTGTCCGTTCTGAAAAAATACGAACACGGCTGCCCCACGGCCCGTCCACAAGATTCCAGCCAGATCACTGTAGCCCCGAAAATAAAGCCCGAAGAAACGCAGATCAATTGGAATCAAAACGCGGCTCGCATTCATAACCGGATCCGGGCACTCTCTCCGCGCCCCGGAGCGTGGTGCTGGATTGGAAATACCGAGCGCCGGCGCCTGAAGATTCTTCGCGCCAAATGGCTTGAGCAAAAGGGATCGCCCGGCGCTCTGATCGCATTTGAAAAAGACCAGTGCATCGTCTCGGCGCTGGATGGCTCCCTGCAGCTTCTGGAGGTGCAGATCGAGGGGAAAAAAGTCATGTCAGCTGCCGAATGGATCCGCGGCTGTCAAACTCCGCCGTCGTTTTGAGCGAAAAATTATTGTATAATCCCTCGTTCGCCGCTTTAATCATTACAAAGGAAAAGTTATGGCAGCCAGCGTCAATCCCGGAGGCGGCCCCGTTGGGTTCGTGTACGACCAAAACGTGAAATTTAGATGTTTTGGTAAAGACATCGATTCTAATTTTCTTCGCTTTTTTATCATGCCTAAGTTTACTGAGATTTCATCAGACGTTCTTTACGCCCATAAGTGTTGCGCTATTAAGAATTCGTGTGTTTACCTCCAAAAAATGGACGAAAGCGAGAGCGCTGATGTTCGTGTGGAGCATGAAAAAATTAGAGTAGTATGGGCAAAACACGAATCAAAAATAGGCGCTGGTATAGGAGCGGTTTTAGGAGTAATCGCAATCGCGATGTCACCGGTGGCGCTTTTGTTGACTATACCTATTGGCGCCGCTATTATAGCGGCATTTCCGTTTCTTTACGCAACCATTCCAGTTAAAACAGAAATAGACAGAGATCGGCTGAGTAGATTAGACAGCAAGGTGCATTCTATTGCCCAAAGGTTACTTCGTCTAGAATCAGACGAGCAAAATGACGAAGAGCGGTTGCAGCTAAATGTGGCCAAAGATTATTTTACTCGAGCGTTACTCGAGCACGATCGTCCAAATACCGAGAGGCTTCGCGATGAGCGAGTAGCGCAACAAAAACCTGGTGAAGGATTGCAAAACTCCGCGAAAGAAAATCGATAAGCTGCGAAAGAAACCCCTCCTTTTAAAGGAGGGGTGCAAAATCACCGGAGATAGGCCGAAAAGTCTTCAACTTTGGATCTAAAGCGACCTTTGTGCAGCCCAAAATATTTATACGAGTTGTTTGCTTTACATAAATGAACTCCGGTCCTATTCTACTACATTTCTTAATGAAACAAGAGGTGATTCATGGGGACGATGATAAGTTCAATTCCGCTTAGAAATGAAATGCTTATAGCTGAAATTCCGAAAAATTCAAGAAATTTGCGTGGAGCAATCAAAGATTGGATTGGCAAAGGGTGTGGTCAATATCACGTAATGAGCACAATGAAAAATGTCGCCGAACTTGCCGGCTTTCAAATTGTGCTCGCTAATTGTAAAGCCTTTATCGTCGGAACATCGATTCCTAATGTGATCAGGGCCGTGAATGCGACGTGGGATATGTGTGAAAAATTCAGTCAGAATCGATCCTGGTCATATTGTAACATGGCGGAGGCTGTGCATACATTTACGGATTTAGGTGCGGCAATAGCTTATGCGTCAGCTTTCTTCCGCCGGTTCCCTCTACCGACCCTAAAAGTTGCGTCGCCAATCGGCGTGGCGAACGATTTGACGGATGTAGTTTTCCAAAGCCTAAGCATTGTAGATTTGTCAAATAAGCACAAAGAGATCAATCTCTTGCGAAATGTCCCTGTGGCGACAATACAAGCTGTTTCCAGAGCAGTCAATAAAAAATATTGGAATTCATGGATAAAGCTTCTCAAAGCGGTGACGGCAGTGGCGGTGGGGATATTTGTTACCTATCAGTTTTTCATGGGCGTGCCGCTTATACCTGCGACCTATGCGGTGCTAGTTGCTCTGGGGTGTTCGATCTCCAATGTTGGGGCGTATTTCCATGAAAACTATGTAAGTGATTACTTCCTGAAGGTTGTATAAATTCCGTTGCAAAACGCGTAGTCAGTCGGGGGCGTCGATCGACGCTCCCCGTTTATTAATCATTTTATTAAAGGTATTTCTATGGCCGAAATTACTTTTCGAATCGGTGATGAGCTGCTCACCGCAAAACCGTCCCCCGCATGCGGAGAGCATGGATTTAGTCGATTTCATATCATTGCAAAGAGCTGGTTAGACAGCCTCAGCGGCGCTTATGATTTCATGAAAACGCAAAAAAAAGTCTGCGAGTTGTGGGGTAAAACCTATCTTGTGAGCCGTTTTGATGGTTTTCTCGACGCCACATCCATCATCAGAATGTACGATGTTGCGACCTCTGCTGTTGAAGCGACTTATCAAGCTCTGGCATTGAAAGGGCGAATATCATTGCACCAAGCGGCAGATCTCGCGCATAAATGGTTCGATGCGGGTTCTACAGCTTTGTATTCGCTGGCCTTTTTTTTACGTTCTGCTCCAGGCCTTTATAAGAAGGCAGCGGTGTTGGATGTTTGTTGTGATATAACGAACATCGCATCGTATGGCATTCAGATTCGCGATTCAGGTAACCGGCTCAGCAAAGCTTTGGTTGCGACTAATGTTCCATCTGAGATTGTGGAAGCCATCAAAAATGATCGGAGAGATGCGCTGATCAATACGATCGGCTCTGTGGTGGCGGCTGCGGCGAGCGTACTGGCTTGTGTGGCGATTTTCACAGGTGTAGCGCCTGTCGGAGCAACGACAGCGATTGTGATTTCATTGGCGAGCGCGATTCTGAGTATCGGGGCACACTATCACAAAAACTACTGGTGCGATTATAAACTGGAGGCGTAGTTCTTGTAAGGCCAATGGATATCGAAGAAATCGAACTGAAAAAATCAGAATGGATTTTTGGATTCGCCATGCTGATGTTCATTTTGTCGATTCTTTGGATCGCCCACCTAACCAGCGGCCGGAGCCTGGAGCAATTGAATAGCTCCAATGAGCCGGCCGCTTTCATTGAAATCAAAGTCACAGGCTGCATCAAACAACCCAAAACGGTCCGCATTCCTTGTGGATCGCAGGTGCGCGACTGTTTAAAAAAAATTCGCTTGAGAGCAGGGGCGGACGTGTCGAGTATTGATTTCGATCAGGTTCTGACCCAGAGCGGAACCCTGGAGATCCGTTTTCTCGAAAAAATTGTTGTCGAGATTCAGGGGTGCGTTGAGCAGAAAATGTGGATCGACATGCCCCTCGGCAGCCGGATTTGCGACTTGAAGGAGCGCGTCGTTTTGTCAAAAGACGCCGATTCGGCCTTTTTTAAGCGTCGCCGGCGGTTAAAAAATAACGACATCGTTTGCGTTCCGCCCAAGAAGGGTTTTTGTAAGGCAAGTCGCTAATGATGAGCGAGTTGAGTAAAGTGTGTTTTGAGTGATCCGAAGGCGAAAGAATTGGGGCTGAGAGATTTTAATTGAGAGAAAACGCGAGGATCGGTACTCTCTTTGCTTATCTTTTTCTGACAGTTGTTTCATGTCAAAATGCTGACTGAGATGCCGCGCGAGTCTACGTAAAATGAACATAGAAGAGCAGCGCTGTCAAAAAGAAATTTGGAGTGAAAAGGAAAAGCTATGTCGCTGACACTGATAGGCCAAAAGAAAGGGATGGCGCAAGTTTTCGATAACGATGGAAAGATGATCGTTTGCACAGTAATCCTGGTAGAGCCCAACCCAATCGTTCAGGTGAAAAATACGGAAGTGGATGGCTACCGGTCGATTCAGCTGGGCGGAATGCCGCTCACCAAGTCGCGCGCCAATAAAATGACGAAGCCGCTGAAGGGTCATTTTGCGAAAGCGAATATTCCGGGCCATTGGCGCCTGAAAGAATCGAGAGTGGAAAAAACGGACGAGTATCAAGCCGGGCAGTCGATCGACTTGAGTATTTTTAGTGAAACGTCTCATGTCGATGTTCAGGGAGTGACGAAGGGCAAGGGGTTCCAGGGAGTGATGAAGCTGCACGGTTTTGCCGGCGGCCCGGGCGCTCATGGTTCTGGCTTCCATCGCCATGCTGGATCGACGGGACAGCGTACGACGCCGGGCCGTTGCCCGCCGAATGGTAAGCGAGCTTCCCGTATGGGCGGAGATTTGCAGACGACGCAAAGTTTGCGCGTAGTGGCGATCAAGGGCAACGTGCTGTTGGTTGAAGGCGCTGTGCCGGGTGCTCGCGGTTCGGTTGTATACATTTCGCGTGCAAAGAAAGTGAAGCAGAAACTGAAAAAATAAAGAACAAGGTACATCGTCGTGGCAATTGTAAAAAAATTCGATTTGAGCGGAAAGGAAATTGGGACAGTCCAAATCAACGATGATTTGCTGGATTTGTCAGCGCATCCCCAGATGGTCAAGGATTACATTGTCGCCATCCGCAATAATGCTCGCCAGTGGTCGGCGAATACGAAAGGGCGCAAAGAGGTGAATCGTACGGGCAAAAAACCCCACCCGCAAAAAGGGCAGGGTCGCTCTCGTCAGGGCTGCCTGGCGGCGCCACAATACAAAGGCGGCGGTATCGTGTTTGGTCCGAAGCCGAAATTTGATCAGCATGTCCGAATCAACAAAAGAGAAAGACAAGCTGTCATCCGGTTCCTTCTCGCAGAAAAAATCAAAGCGAATCAGCTGCATGTGCTGAAGAGCGAGAAAATGGCCAAACCGAAAACGAAGATTGTCGTCGATTTTCTCAAAGCAGTGAATCTGATCGATCACCGGGTCCTGTTCCTCGATACCGCTGAAAAACAGGAAGAGTTATATTTGAGCCTTCGGAATCTACCCAAAAAAGAATACTCATTTTTGTTCAATATCAATGGCTACAACCTCGCCTTGTGCCGCGATGTTGTCATTATGGACAGTGCGCTCGATCAACTACTAACGATTTTAGGTTAGGACTATGACAAAGAAAAGCCCCTACGCCATTATTAAAAACCGCCGCATGACGGAAAAGTCGCGCATGCTGGAAAATCTGCAAAACGCGTCAAGCAATCCTTCGTTGAGCCGCTGCAAAACGCCAAAATATGTTTTTGATGTCGATCCTTTGGCGAACAAGTACGAGATCGCTAGCGCGATCGAAGAGATTTACGCTGACAAGAAAATTAAGGTTCTACAAGTCAATACAGCAACGCTGAAGATGAAACAACGCCGCGTTCGTGGCCATGCAGGAATGACTGCAGGCGGAAAGAAAGCGGTTGTGACTCTCCAGCCGGGACAAACCATCGACGAGCCAGTTTAAGGAGCCTCTTATGCCTAAATACTTTCGACCAGTCACTCCCGGCCAGCGAAAGCTCGTGCTACCGACGCTGCTCGAGCTCGACCCGCCGGATCGCAAGGCTCCCAAGGCATTGCTATCCGCGAAGCGCAGGATCAATGGCCGCAATCATAGCGGTCATATTACGGTGCGCCATAAGGGTGGAGCTCACAAGAGGAGTTTCCGCGAGATCGATTTTGTACGCGCCAAGGAAAACATTCCTGCTACGGTAGCGGGCGTCGATTACGATCCGAACCGTTCAGCATTGATCGCGCTGCTCTATTATGCTGATGGGGAAAAACGCTATATTCTTGCTCCGCAGGGAATTAAAAAAGGGGATGTCGTATCGACATCAGATGAGCCACCATTTAAAATTGGTTGCTGCATGCGCCTGAAATTTATGCCGTTTGGATCTGTCATCCACAATATTGAGCTTTTTCCCGGCCGAGGGGGGCAAATTGTTCGCTCAGCCGGTTTGTCGGCGCAATTATTGGGTCGTAGCAATGGCTATGCCAGCATCCGCCTGCCATCGGGCGAAGTGCGCCTGATCAATGAAAACTGTCGTGCGACGTTTGGCGCTGTGTCCAATTCTGAGCACAATTTGCTAGTGATCGGAAAAGCCGGACGTAAGCGCTGGATGGGAATTCGTCCGACTGTTCGCGGCGTTCATATGAACCCTGTCGACCACCCACACGGCGGCGGCGAGGGCCGAGGAAAGGGCAATATCCCACAAACGCCTTGGGCCCAATATACGAAGGGATTCCGAACGCGCAACAAGAAGAAAACGAGAAAATGGGTTGTAAAGGAACGTAGGTAAACACATGGGAAGATCGCTAAAAAAGGGCCCTTTTGTAGATCACCATCTGCGGGCTAAATTTGAAAAATTGAATCGCGAAGGCACGAAAAAGACGATTAAAACGTGGTCCCGCCGTTCATGCATCATTCCTGACATGGTCGGCCATACGTTCGATGTCCATAACGGAAAGAAATTTGTAACAGTTTACGTATCGGAAAATATGGTTGGACATCGTCTCGGAGAGTTTTCTCCGACGAGAATTTTTAAAGGCCACCCGAAGAAGACCGCAGCGATGGTTGCTGCCGCAACGACGACTTAAAAAGGTTGAAATATGCAATTAGCCAGAGCCTGTACACGCTATGTGCGGATCAGTCCGCGAAAAGCTAGATATGCGGCTGACTTGATCCGCGGTTTGCCTGTTGAGCAAGCTTCGCTTCAGCTGCTTTATTCGAAGCTTCGCGGCGGACGACTGCTCAAGAAGACGTTGGATAGTGCTGTCGCCAATGCGGAAACGCAGCTTGACGCCAGACGCGAAACGCTGAAAGTGCACGAAGTGCGTGTAGATCCAGGACCCATTCTAAGAAGATCGAAACCGCGCAGCAAGGGCTCGTCGGTACCTGTCAATAAGCGCACGAGTCATTTTACGATCGTGCTGATGGCGGAAAAAGGTTAAAGGAGAAAAGCGAATCATGGGACAAAAAGTATCGCCAACTGGCTTTCGCCTCGTCGTACGCAAAAGATGGCTGTCCAATTGGTATGCCAACAAACAAGAGTTTGGCGCTTTGATTGGGGAAGACAGGAAGATCCGAAAATATCTGATGACAAAGCCAGCGTGCCAGGGCGCTTCACGCTTACAGATTAAGCGCATGAGTGGAAAGATCGAAGTAACGATCTATACTTCCCGTCCAGGTCTGGTTATTGGTAAAAAAGGCGCTGAGATCGACGTTCTGAAAGCCGAACTGCGCCACTTGACCGGTAAGGATGTTTGGATTGAGGTAGAAGAAATCAAGCGGCCCGATCTCGATGCAAAACTCGTCGCAGACGCCATTGCGAAACAGCTGGAGCGCAGAATTCCTTTCCGACGCGTTTTGAAAAAAACGATGCAGACCTCAATGGATGCAGGAGCGGCTGGAATTAAAGTGCAGATTTCGGGACGTATCGGCGGCGCTGAAATTGCTCGCGTCGAATGGTATAAAGAAGGACGCATTCCTTTACATACTCTGCGCGCCGACATTGATTATTCGACCGGTCGTGCTGAAACTACGTATGGCTCGATCGGAGTAAAAGTATGGATTAACCGCGGCGAAGAAGCGGTCAACGCCGTGCAAAAACCGGCTTCTGGAGGTTGATCATGGCATTGATGCCCGCAAGAACGAAATATCGAAAGCAGCAAAGAGGATCGGTTTCCGGATTGGCGAAAGGCGGAGCTTTTGTCGAGTTTGGCGATTTTGGAATGCAATCGCTTGATCGCGGCTGGATTACCGGCCAGCAGATCGAAGCCTGCCGTATCGCGATCACGCGCTTTTTCAGCCGAAAAGGACAGGTCTGGATACGAATTTTTCCGGATAAGCCCGTTTCAAAGAAACCGGCAGAAACCCGAATGGGTACCGGAAAGGGCGCGCCGGATCATTGGGTCGCCCGGGTGAAACCAGGCCGAATTCTTTTTGAGGTGGGAAACGTCACCCGCGAAGAGGCTCAGGAAGCGCTGCGTCAAGCAGCCGGAAAGCTGCCTCTGCGAACGAAGTTCGTATCTAGATTGGAGACTGTATAGTATGGCCAAGCGCAAAAAGGAAAATAAAACGCAGCATTCAGTGGCTGAAATGGAAGTGATGGCAGCAGATCTGGAAAAAGAGATATTCAAGTTGCGCAACGATCTCGCAATGCAGCGTAAATTGGAAAAGCCTCACCTGTTGAAAGCAAAGCGCCATGAACGAGCCCGTCTTTTGACGACCCTGACGCAAAATCGGAGAAAAGCCACATGATTAATGAAAGAGAAAGCCGAAAAGAAAATGTCGGCGTCGTCATTTCGAATAGTATGACGAAAACAGTAACGGTTCAGGTCAGCCGAAAAATGCGTCACCCAAAATACGGCAAAGTATTTGAGCGTTCGAAGAAGTATTATGCACATGACGATACGGATGCGATTGAAGTCGGTCAGAAAGTGCGCATCATGGAAACTCGCCCCCTGTCAAAGCTGAAGCGATGGCGCGTGGTCGAGGTCCTGTAATTGGATAAGAGGCGATAGAATATGATTCAACAAGAAACCAATCTCATTGTTGCTGATAATACAGGCGCAAAGCGGGTTCGTTGCTTTAAAGTACTGGGCGGTTCTCGCAGACGATATGCGCATGTCGGCGATGTGATTGTATGCTCAGTCAAGGAAGCCGACGCTAATGGAACGGTTAAAAAAGGCGAAGTTATTAAGGCTGTGGTTGTTCGGACAAAAAGCTATATCCGTCGAAACGATGGATCTGTACTCCGATTTTATGATAACAGCTGTGTGATTATCGATGACAAAAACAACCCTCGGGGAACGCGCATATTTGGTACAATCGCTCGCGAAGTTCGCGACGCCGGTTTTATTAAAATTTGCTCTTTAGCCCCTGAAGTGATTTGAGGTGAATGATGAGTAAATGGATACGAAAAGGTGATCGCGTTCTCGTCATCGCCGGAAACGATAAGGGAAAAGCGGGAGAAGTTCTCTCGCGTACAGAGGAACGCGTGATTGTGCAAGGGGTCAATATCCGGAAAAAGCACATGAAGAAGACGCAGGAGATGCAAGGCGGTCGTATTATTGAAATGGAGGTGGCTATACACATATCGAATGTAGCTATCTGCAATAAAGACAATCAGCCTTTGAATCTGAAAGTGATAGTAGAAAAAAATGGCGAGCGATCACTCATGTTTCGCGACGGATCGAAAGATGTCGTTTATCGCTCATTAAAAAAACCCGCATAGGTACCATGTCCAGACTACAAAAGAAGTACAAGGAACAAGTGCTCCCCGAGTTGATTACCCGTCATTCGGATCGATGCGTCATGGAGCTTCCCGTGCTGAAAAAAATTGTGATCAGCATGGGTCTTTCAGAATCTGTGAAAGATAAAAACGCAATTCAGGATCACACGAAGGAACTCACGGCTCTCTCGGGCCAGAAACCTGTTGTCACCCGTTCCAAGAAGGCGATTTCAAACTTTAAATTGCGAGAAGGCCAGGCAGTGGGTCTGATGGTCACTCTTCGTGGAAAACGAATGTTTGATTTTCTGGATCGCTTTTGCAATATAGTCTCGCCGCGTATACGCGACTTTCGCGGATTTAATCCGAAAGGCGATGGACGTGGCAATTATAATTTTGGCATCGATGATCAACAAATTTATCCCGAAATCAATCTCGATGAAGTCAAGCGTACACAGGGAATGAATATAACGCTTGTCACAACTGCAACAAACGATAGCGATTGCATCGAGCTGCTGACATTGCTCGGCTTTCCGTTTAAGTAAGAGGAGATATATGGCTTTCAATGACCCAGTAGCTGAATTGCTGACTAAGCTGAGAAATGCTAAGAACGCGCAGCATCGATACGTGGATTTGAGCAGCAGCAAAGTGAAGCTGAAGATCCTCGAATTACTAAAGCAAAACGGATTCATAGAGAATTTTCTCGTGAATGACGAGCAACACAAGATTCGTGTGTTTTTGCGATACGTGAAAAATCGCAAAAGCATTTTGAATGGCTTGACGCGCATTTCGTCACCCGGCGGCCGCAGATATGTGGGCTACCACGATATTCCGTATGTATTCAACGGAATGGGCATTGCGATCGTCTCGACTTGCAAGGGAATCGTTGACGGTGAAACGGCGCGCAACCTGAAAGTAGGCGGCGAGTTATTGTGCACGGTTTGGTAAAGGCTGGAGGAATCGAAAATGTCTAGACTGGGAAAGACACCCATTGCCCTTCCAAAAGGCGTAGAGGTCAAGGGTTTGAAGGATGGAGCCGTTCAAATTAAGGGACCGAAGGGAACTCTTAATTTGACGTTACCTGTTGGAATTACTTTTAAAATCGAAGATCAGATGATGATTGTCGAGCGCGATGAAGTTCTGTCGCTTGCCAATGCGATGTACGGCTTATATCGATCTCTTTTGAAAAACTGTGTGATCGGAGTCACCGAAGGTTTTGAAAAAAGACTGACGCTGATCGGCGTTGGCTACAGAGCAGCTGTGGCCGGAAGCAAGCTGGATCTTCAGTTGGGATTTTCGCATCCGACAAACATGGAGATACCCAAGAACATACAAGTGACTGTGGATAAGGGAACGCTTATTATCATCAAGGGCATGGATAAGCATGAAGTTGGTCAATTTGCCGCAAAAGTCCGCTCATTGAAGCCACCGGAGCCTTACAAGGGCAAAGGGATACGGTATGAAAATGAATATGTCCGTAAGAAAGAAGGAAAGGCTGCTAAGGCTGCCGCTAAGTAAACCGAGGTAAGATTAGGTTATGGATAATTCACAAAAAAGACGAAGAAGAGCTCGCGCTGCGCGAGTCATGCGTGTTCGTGGGCATATCCGCGGTACGCCTGAAAAACCTCGGCTGTCTATTTTTAAGTCGAATCAGCATCTATTTGCTCAGTTGATCGATGATGTAAATCGGGTGACGATTGCTGGAATCGGTACGCAGTCCAAGGCGAACCAGAAAACAGCTCACAATAAGAAGTCGAAAGCAGCGGCCCGTAGCATTGGAACGGAAATGGCTGAAATTGCCAAGAAGAAGAATATTGCGATGGCCGTTTTTGATCGCGGCCGTTATAAATTTCATGGAATTATCGCTGAATTTGCTAATGCCGCTCGCGAAGCTGGCTTGCAATTTTAACTCTAGGACTGGAAATGGCCAAACAAATGGAAAAAAAACGCCAGGAAGACTTTAACACGGAATTTGAGGAAAAAGTCCTCTATATTAACCGTTGTTCTAAGGTCGTCAAAGGCGGACGGAAGTTTAGCTTTTCCGCTCTGATCTTGGTCGGAGACGGGCAAGGGCATGTCGGGTATGGATTTGCGAAAGCCAACGAGGTATCGGACGCGATCCGCAAGGGAAGCGATGCGGCCCGCAAGAATATTTATACGATCGAAATGGAAGAAACGACGATACCGCACGAAATTTATGTTGAATGGGACGGAGCCAAGGTGCTGTTTAAGCCGGCTCCATCAGGAACCGGCATTGTTGCCGGATCAAAAGTGAGATCGATTTTGGAGCTAGGCGGAGTCAAAGACGTTATTGCAAAAAGTCTGGGATCCAGCAATCCGCTGAATCTTGTGAAAGCGACATTCAAGGCGTTTAGTCGACTCAGAAATCGCGAACAGTGTCTTGCAGAACGGAAAGGGGCGTAATCGATGGTCAATCTGGCTCAACTGAAAAACACGTCTCGACCCAAAAAGAAAATTCAACGAGTGGGTCGTGGTATTGGTTCCAAGCGCGGTGCAACATCCGGACGTGGAACAAAAGGCGACGGTAGCAGGCGCGGTTATTCGAGGCGATATGGATATGAGGGCGGTCAAGTGCCTTTGTATCGCAAACTCCCCGTTCGTGGATTTACGCGAGGCCGTTTTGACAAAGCGTCGAAAGCGATCACGTTCTCAGTCATTGAAAAATATTTTACGGATGGCGAAACGGTGAATTATGAAACGCTCCGTGAAAAAGGTCTGGTTCCTCGCGTTCTTCCCGGAGGGATCAAGCTCATCGGCACAGGTGAACTGACAAAAAAGGTCAGGATTGAAGTGCACGCATATACAGCTGGTGCGCGTCAAAAGCTCGAAGAGAAGTCGATTGCATTTCTAGTCGTTGAAAAATAACGATACTGACAGGATCTTATGGTTGAAGCGTTACGCCGTGTACTTGCGATTCCTGAATTGCGCACAAAGATTTTCTTTACACTTGCATTGCTGGCCGTATGCCGCATTGGAGCGTATGTGCCTGTTCCGGGGATCAATGCGGACGTCGCAATCATGATGTTTAAATATGCGACGAGAGGCGGGCAGAATTTGTTTCAACTCGTCGATATTTTTTCCGGCGGAGCATTTGCCCAAATGACGATTTTCGCTTTGGGCGTAATGCCATATATTTCAGCGTCCATTATTTTGCAGGTCTTGATTACTGTGATCCCATCGCTGCAGCGCGAGATTCGCGAAAGCCCTGATCATGGCAGGCGTAAAATGTCGAAGTGGACACGGATGGCGACGCTTATTTTAGCGCTATTGCAGTCTTCTCTCTACGCTCGCTATGCGGCTGGTATGAATGAATCGCATCCCGGTATTATTTTATCGGATATTTTAGATGTTCAGATCATGGGTTTTTCGTGGCTTTTTTATCTGGCGTTTACATTTACGATGACGGCCGGAACGCTGCTTCTTATGTGGATCGGCGAGCAAATTACGGAAAAGGGGATCGGCAATGGCATTAGCATTATCATTGCTGTGGGGATTTTGTCCTCTTTGCCGATGACGATCGGATCTGTGATCAAGCAATTGAACATGGAATCCCAAGAACCCGGACAGCTGACTTTTTCGACCTTGGTTGTGTTGTGCCTGATGTTCGTTTTTATCATTATCGGGACGATTTTGGTGATACAGGGACAGCGAAGGATTCCATTGCAATACGCAAGACGCATTGTTGGACGTCATGAAGTGCAAGGATCGAATTCGCACATACCATTAAAAATTAACTATGCTGGTGTGATTCCTGTTATTTTTGCGTCCTCTGTATTGATGTTTCCGGCTACTATCGGACAGTTTTTGAGCCGCAATAGCTGGCTGGGCCAGTTGACTAGCTATCTGGTCCCTGGAACATGGGTATATATGACCCTGTATGTGTTATTAATTTTATTTTTTACTTATTTTTGGACGGCGACCCAGTTTAAACCGGAGCAGATTGCCTCCGATATGAAAAAGAATGGGGCGTTTATTCCCGGCATCCGTCAAGGAAAGCCAACGCAGGATTTTCTTGAACAGACGATGAATCGAGTGACTCTGGCGGGAGCGATATTTCTTGCCATTATCGCGATTTTGCCGACCATCGTCGGGCGTCTTATGGGCGTCGATGCGAGGATCAGTCAGTTTTTTGGTGGAACTTCATTATTGATTTTGGTGGGCGTGATTCTCGACACGACAAAACAGGTTGAGTCTCATCTACTTATGAAGAGATATGATGGTTTTATGAAGAGAGGACGTCTGAAGGGGCGTTAATAGATTGTCAGTTAACAAGTTCGTGTGTTATTTTATACTGCGTATCGCGGTATAAGCGTTAAAATTGAAGGAAAAAGAATGCCTAGAGTCATCGGTATCGATATCCCTGGAAATAAGAGATTAGAAATCGCTCTTACGTATCTTTTTGGCGTTGGACGGACGCTTTCGAACCAGATCATCGAAAAGCTGGGTTTGGATAAGGATATGCGAGCGCAAAATCTGACTGAAGACGATATTGCGAAAATCAACGCGATTCTGCAATCCGAATACGTCGTTGAGGGTGATTTGCGTCGACAGACACAAAACAACATCAAGCGATTGATTGGAATTAATTGTCATCGTGGAACTCGCCATCGGTTAGGCCTTCCGGTCCGTGGCCAGCGTACTCGAACGAATGCCCGTACGCGTAAAGGCAAACGCAAAACGGTTGCGAACAAAAAGATTTAACGATCGTTAATGGAGAATAGAGCCTTGTCTAAGCAAGAACAAAAAGCACCGCCGAAGAAGACTGGAGTAAGGATAAAGAAAAAGGTCCAGCGAACAGTCCCGGCTGGGATCGCTCATGTCAAAGCAACCTTTAATAACACGATTGTCAGCATTACGGATTTAGCTGGTAATGTTATCGCGTGGTCGTCGGCAGGAAAAGCGAATTTTGCCGGATCTCGCAAATCATCGGCATTTGCTGCGACCGTAGCGGCGCAGAACGCTGCTCGTGAAGCGATGGGTGTTGGGATGAAGGAATGCGAAGTGAATTTGAATGGCCCAGGCGCCGGACGCGAGTCGGCCGTGCGCGGACTGCAGAGCGCGGGTTTAGCGATTACGATTATTCGTGATTGCACCCCTGTTCCGCACAATGGGTGCCGAGCCCGTAAGCGCAGACGCGTTTAAAAACCGTAGAGGAGTCTTAACATGGTAGTCAAGTATGGCAAGTTCGAAATGCCAGAAAAAATAAAAATCGACGATTCGAGCAAAACGAATACGTTTGCGCGCTTTATCGTCGAGCCTTTTGAAAAGGGATTCGGACATACGGTCGGAAACGCATTGCGCAGGATCATGTTGGGCGCGTTGGAAGCGCCGGCGATTCTGTCGATCCGCATCGAAGGCGTTCCTCATGAGTATATGGCGATTGAAGGTGTCGTTCAGGATATGACTCATATTATTCTGAATCTTAAAGGATCGCTGCTTCGAAAGCTGAGTACGGAAGAAGATCGCTCGCCGCGCGAAATCAAGGTTTTGACAAAAGTGCTTGAAATCACCGATGACATGATTGAGAAGGGCAGAGGCGAATATAAAGTCGTTCTGAGAGACCTGATTGGCACGGACGAGTTTGATATCGTGAATCCCGATCACCACATTTTTACGGTGACGAAGCCGATGAGCCGACGTGTCGATCTGCGAGTTTCTAATGGTCGAGGATATGTTCCTTCTGAAAGGCACAGTTTTGAGCAAATGCATGATGAGATCATTATTGACTCAGCATTTTCTCCGGTGCGTTTGGTCAATTATTATGTAGAAAACACACGCGTTGGCCAAGACACAGATTATGACCGTTTAATTTTGGATGTGACGACGGATGCTCGTGTAACGCCGGTGGAAGCACTGACGTTTGCCGCGCAAATCGCGATTCAGCACATGCAAGTTTTTACGTCGATCAAAGCGCACTCGCTTGTGTTTGATAAAGGCGAGATGGTCGTCAATCGCGATCGCGATGAGATTTTGGCAAAACTGGCTCTCAAAATTAATGAAATCGAGCTTTCTGTCCGATCGACAAACTGTCTGGCGAATGCCAATATAGATACTATCGGCGAATTGGTTGTGATGCCGGAGTCGGAAATGCTTCGATTCCGCAATTTCGGGAAAAAGTCATTGACCGAGATTAAGCAAAAACTCGACGAACTCGGACTGTCTTTGGGAATGGATCTCGCCAAGTATGGCATTAATCGAGATAACATCAAGACAGTGATTCAAAACTATCTGCAAGAAAAAATGGGAAGCGTTGAAGTATGAGACATGCGAAACACACCTTTAAAATTGGCCGTACGGGATCGCATCGCCGCTGCATGTTGGCCAACATGCTGAAATCGCTGATTGAAAATGAGCGCATTTCCACAACGGTTGCTAAAGCGAAAGAATTGCGCCGTCATGCGGATCGCATGATTACATTGGCGAAGCGCAATACGCTGGCATCTAAACGCGATGCGATTTCGAAGCTTCATGTCGTCTACAATGAATTGTCGACGAAAGAGGCGCGTAAAGTCAAAGCGGGCGATAAAAAGTGCTATTCTCGCGATCGAGAAGTGATCGGCAAACTGTTTGGACCTCTCCGCGAGCGGTTTATTGCGCGCAATGGCGGATACACGCGTATTATCCGTACTGCAGACCGAATTGGGGATAGCGCACCGACCTGCTACATTGAATATCTTAAGTAATCATCTATTAGCCGCTTGCTCGTCACTTTCGGTGATACAAGCGGTTTTTTTATTTTTGAAAAGCTATCTTTACAATGAGTTGGGGATACTGTATTCTTCAAGCCATTGCCAAGTGTTGCATCTGGTACCTGAATGTCGATACGAATAGCCATTAATGGTTTTGGGCGAATAGGTCGGATGGTTGCGCGGATTGCGATGCAAAAGCGCAATATTGAACTGGTCGCCGTGAACGATCTGGTGCCGGCGGACAATTTGGCCTATTTGTTCAAACACGATACGGTGCATGGTCGTTATCCATTGCCTGTCAAGGCCGAAGCGAAGGCATTGGTGGTCAATGGGAAAACGATTGAAGTATTCAGCGAGAAAGATCCGACCGAACTGCCCTGGAAAAGGCTTAACGTGGATTACGTTATTGAATCGACGGGGCGTTTTACGAGCCGCGAGGATGCGCGCAAGCATATTGCAGCGGGAGCGCGGAGAGTATTGATTTCGGCTCCGGGCAAAGATGTACCGACCTATGTGATGGGCGTCAATCATACAGGGTTCGATCCGGCCCATGACGATGTTTTATGCAATGCGTCATGTACGACGAATTGCCTGGCTCCATTATGCAAGGTTCTCCTCGATCATTTTGGGATTGAGGAAGGGTTAATGACGACGATTCATTCGCTGACGGCGAGCCAGCCGACGGTGGATGGGCCATCGCACAAGGATTGGCGGGGCGGTCGTGCAGCGGGATCTAATATTATCCCGGCGACGACGGGCGCAGCGAAAGCAGTGGCTTTATGCCTGCCGGAGTTAAAAGGAAAGCTGACGGGGATGGCATTTCGCGTTCCTACGTTGGACGTATCGGTCGTTGATTTGACGGTGCGTTTGGCGAAAGATACGACGTATGAAGAGATCTCGAAAGCGATGGAGCTCTCTTCGAAAAATGAGATGAAGGGCGTACTCGCGATCACTGACGAGCAAGTCGTATCTTCTGATTTTATTGGTTCAACCTATTCCTGCATTTTCGATCAAACCGCAGGAATTGCTTTGAACAAACGTTTTTATAAATTGGTCGCATGGTACGACAACGAAATGGGCTATTCGCACCGCGTTGTTGACCTGTTGGAGTACATGGCTTCCCGAGAATGAGTCGATGGAAGATTTTAGCCTCCCACTCCCGGCCACTGACAACAATTTTAAAATGACGGAATACTGTGAATTTTACACGAGAACCTATTATTGAAACGGTGATTACCCCGCGCGAGGGCTGCAAACTGGTTGTTCGCAGCAGCAAAGGGATTAACCAGGAAGACTATTTTGTCGATGCGGTCGAAGTTGTTTCTTTCGGCCATTGCATTTTCTTTCGCTCGCAAGAGCGTCCCAAATCGTTCTTCGTACCGGTGAGCGATTATGAGATTCTGGAGTTGAAGGAAACGCGCATGGTACTTAAAAATGTGAGTTCCGAGCGATCGATCAAGATTGGCGGCGGGCGTGAAAACCCGGTTCGCTCTCAGCCCCGTGAGCCGGTAGAAGAGGTGCAAAGATCTGAAAGTGAGCCTGAAGCAAGTACAGCACCGATGATGCAGGATCGGGACAAGAAGCAGCGCGATCGGCGTCGGTCTCGCCGACGTCGCGGCGGTCCGATGGATGTGCGTCAGGATACGCCCCCATCTGAGGCGGAGCCAATATCTACACCTACTACAGAAGGCGTCGAGAAAAGCGCAGTGGAGCCGGCACCGGCGCACTCGTTTATCTCGAAATTGTTTCCGCCTCCCCCAACGCTTATTAAAGAAACTCTCAGCCGATATAAAACCACCGAAGAAGGGACCTACTTAGCGCCGTCCTTTCCGGACGATCTCGAGCCGCCGGTTTCCGAGCCCAAGCCGAAGCAGGACAACGAAACGAAGACGGAAGACTGATTCTTCAGCTCGACTTTGTACATTTTTAGGACCGAAGGCCTCGATGGATTTGCCCTCTGAGGCGTTAATTTAATAAGGAAGGGGTTGACTATCCCCTTCCTTATTAACTTGTCTAAAAGGGAAGCCCTCATTATTCTATTTGGTCATGCTTGGATGGTGGAATGGTAGACACTAGGGACTTAAAATCCCTTGGTTGAATAGACCGTGCGGGTTCGAGTCCCGCTCCGAGCAAACTCATAATCAGTCGTTTGCGTTCAAGCAAACAAGTTTGGTAGGCGTTCTTTTTTGGTTTATGGTCCACTAGTGGTCCATCAATCTACCTAAAATAACTACAAAACTGTGGTATTCGGACGCGGGGATGTGCTAATATCTTTACATGATTTTAAATATGTTTTCACGGCGAACAGTTTTAGTAGGCCTTCTATCTGTTGTAATAGTAGGGATGGTGTGGCTCTATTTTTATGGTAGAGAGAGTTTTTTTCCAAAACCAAGCTATGTGGAGCCTGTTGATGGAGCTCCGGTCAATGGATGTCCTCTCGTTGAATTAGAGGGAAGGGTCATCCGGTACACATTCCCCGGTATTCCTAACTATCAAAGTTTAGAGGAGGGAGATGAACCGGAAACGCGGTGGGTTTTGGTCATTTCTGAATCCGAAATTCAGCGTTTAACGCTTCAGGGATATCTACCTCCGGAGGATGTTTTTGCAACAGACGCCAGAGGGTGGGTGCAATTGATTCCGCCCCGCGCAGAAAGAGACCCGCTTCCATTTTTCGCTAAAAAGGTTGTCGTGAAAGGATTTTTGGGGGAGTTGTGTACGCACGCTCATACCTCCGTCGCTATTGAGGCTATAGATATATATGACGCAAAATAGAAAGAAATTTGTTAGGGCCGAAGAGGGTGATAGTAATTCTGTTATTTATTATGACGAAGATGGAAATAAATTAATTCGATATTGGAAAAGGTATGACGACGAACCCAAAGATAAGGTGAGTACCAGGTCTTGGAGGAATAATAATCCTGGAAATCTGAAGATAGGGCCTTTTGCCAGAGAAAATGGCGCGATTGGTCAAGCGGGACTTGCTCCTAATTCGAAACGAAGGTTTGCTGTATTCCCGGATTATGAAACGGGAAGAAGGGCCCAAGCAAAGCGTTTGAAAGAAGGGGATATGTATATTGATTTAACTCTTGAGGAGTTTCCTAGGAAATACACTGGTGTTAAACCGGGTGATCCCGATACTGAAGAGGTAATAAATTATAGGAAAGATATTCGGCTGCTTACAAAATTTGACATGAAGCGCACGATTCGTTCCTTGAACAATAGTGAATGCCTTAGCAGAAGAGGGTGAATTACATGCGATTGTCGTTCATGCGAAACAAGGGCTTTATTTGAGACCGGAGTATCACCTTACGCCTTTTAGTCAGATGATATGCTTGTCCGAATGCGAAGATTTTACGACTGCGATCGTATAATGGTGGACCATATGTGGACCATGAGGGTGGCGGTTGTTATGTAAATTAGTAAATCTCATAGAACATCTGTGTTCAAAACTGGTGAATGCCAGTCTCCTGTTGTCGTTTTTCAGCCGATATTGTATCGTCGATTTTCGAATAAATTGGTGGAATTAATGGCTGATATTACAAAGCGCATCACTAAAGATAACGAAGTCAGTTATCGTGTCAGAATCCGGTTGCGAGGATATCCGCTCCAAAGCGCGACCTTTGCAAGCAAGTCTAAAGCGAAGGAATGGGCTCAAGCGACAGAGGCGTCAATGCGGGAAGGGCGTCATTTCAAGCATTCCGAATCCAAAAAACATTTTTTAGGCGATCTTGTCGACCGTTACATCCATGATGTATTGCCCACCAAACCGAGAAGTCAGGTGAAACAATCGGCCCAACTAAAGTGGTGGAAAGATAAAATAGGAAAATCATACAGCCAGAGTGGTAGCGAGAATGAATGAAAGTATTTTTGCTGATGTAGCGGCAAAATCAATCGAAAACGAGGGATAAAGAAGTCTTATGGATGAAAAGAGATTGGAACAGCAGCCGTGCCTGAAAGACGACCTCGAGAAAAATCAGTTGGCTTTTGAAAATTTTTGGAGTCAATGCCGGGATCAAATTGCAAAAGACGGCGAACAGAAAAAATCATTGAATATTCAGCTGAATAACTATGCATTGATGACATTTCGCATTAAAGATGAATTCGCAAAATTTCGTGATGCTTTGTGTGAAGTGCCAGTTGCTGTGGCTGTCGGGTTTTGGATGAAGGGCCTTGTTTCAGACTCCTTTTGGCTGGAGAAATATTTTTCAAAAATGATGCAGCTTCAGCAACGGAAATTGATTCCATATCTGGATAGCGCAGGCCAGCCAGTGACATTGCTCTATTTCATGCACCACGGGCATCAGGACATTCTAGAATCCATTCGATGCGTAAAAGATTGGTCTTTGCTTGAGCGTGAAGAAATGGTGGAGTGCTATGTCCAATTTTCGCATAGCCTGTCGCGCGAAACTTATGGCATGGTTCCGCATGGATTCGATCCGGATCGCGATCGAGTGTTCAATAAGGCTGTTCGCTATGAAGCGTTTCTTGAGTTCGTGCAACAGCTGCCCGAGAGGGATTCATTAATTGCCAAACTGCTCTATTTTGGTGCTCCGTCCATTGATGCGACTCTTTCCTTAACGAGAAACGCGCTTCATGAGCGCTCGATTCAGTTTGAAACTGCAAAAATTAAATTTCCGTTGCATGTATTTCAGGGGCTTCAATTGTATCTTAAGGACAAGCCTGGAAGTCAGAAACTTGTTTTTGCGAACATGCGTGGCGCCGAAGTAGAGCGGGCTCACTTGAATCAGAGCTTTGCGCGTGCCTGTGAAAAAATGTCTCAGAACGAAAAAATTACCCCAGGAGGTTTGCTCCGATTAAAGGGTGTTTCAACTGGAGAATATCCTGCTCCTGCAAAAAAATCTGATGAAATTTAGCCGCGCGAGTTAAGTTTTTCAAAAAATGTTGCGCTAAAAAGTACCATCATGGTATTCATGAGTTATGAATAGCTAAAATTTGAATCCCTGCCTGGAATGTGATGCAGGTTTTTAAGAAGCTGACATAACGAAATGAATTACGAGGTATTTATGGCAATCCAATCTACAGAAACGAATTCCAAAACCAATTTTGTGACATGCAGGTCCTTTCTTCAAGGAAGAGACTGGCCAACGCATTCAAGTCTTCGCTATTACATTTTCTTCAACAAATATGGTTTTGCTGAGAAATGCGTGAAACGCATCGGTCGAAAAGTTCTCATCGATCTTTCAGCTTTTGATCTCTGGCTTCAGGAGCAAGCACGATGAATAGTTTTGATAGAGAAAAAGCCCTACGTGATAGCGCAGGGCAGTTGACCAACTAAAAATCTCTTTACAGACCTGTTAATTGGTGAATTGAATGATACTTGCTCCAGATAAAAATAACAGCAAAATTACTTCGATTGAACTCGATCGTTCTGAAGGTTCCGCTTGAAAGCGCTGATCACAGAGCCGAGGATGTTTATTGAAGCCAAAGGTAAAGACGGATACTGGATCGACAATTTTAAACATCTCATCATTAGCAGCAATGAAGATTGGGCGGTCCATCTCGATCCCGATGATCGAAGATTCTATGTTCTTGATGTTTCAGATTCCCGGAAGGAAGATAACGCCTATTTCGATGCGATTGTTTTTCAAATGGAGAATGGTGGATATGAGGCGCTTCTTTATAATCTTCTCGATGAAGATTTAGTGGGATACGATCCCAGGATCATGCCAGAGAATTTCTCTGGTTTTGACATGAAGCTTCAGAGCGCTTCGACTATTGATAAATATTTGCATATCTCTCTTTTACGTGGATGTTGGGATCATCCGAATGTTGGCCCATCCAGTTTTATGGAAGAGATCAAGATCGATCGGTTTTTTGATCATTATAGAGACTGGTGTGATAGAGAGCGCCTTCTCATTTTTCCAATATCACAGGTAGGTAGAAGACTTAGAAAGATTTTCCCAAACATATTGGATTCAAGACCGTGCGGGAATGAAGATGGGTATAGACCAAGATATTATATTTTTCCTCCTTTGGCGAAATGCCGTAAGGATTTTGAAAACTTCTATAAACAAGACTCTCGAATCTGGGAACAGTCGTAGTGGGCTGGGCAGTCAAGGCAAAAGTTCATATTCGGCGCGACATATCCATGCTCTCTATGAACAGAGGTTGGCAATCTTGCAAAAGTCCTCTTTTTTCGCGGACTGCCTTGACTACCCTGACACACATCTATGGAAAAACGAATGAATCTCTTTGAATTTGACGCAGTTCTGATGATTCAGGAAGCCTCCCGCTCATGCTGCGTGGTGGCGATCGGTGGTGCGGGTAAAAAACCGAATCGTCTCGATCACGAATGCCTTCTCCAAAAAAAGCTCATTCTCTTTGCTCTTGATTTTGACGAAATGGGAAAGCAAAAATATTCTTACTGGCGCCGAACTTATTCAAATCTGAGACCTTGGCCTGTTCCAGAAGGGAAAAGTCCGGGGGATTATTTCGTTGCAGGGAGTGACTTGAATGGTTGGATTCAAGCAGGGATTGAAAAATACAAACATTACAAACCAAATAGATGAGAGTAAATCTATTGACTATTGTAACTTATGTGTTACACTGAGAGAAATGAATGAAGTACACGATCAGGGTCTTTTGCGCTGAAGGCGGCAAGCTTCCCTATATGGATTGGCTGAGAGGTATCAAGGATCAAAAGGCCAGGATTGCGATCCGCCTTCGAATCGACCGGATGGAAGAGGGAAATTTTGGTCGCGTAGAGCCAGTCGGAGAGGGGGTAAGTGAGCTGAAAATCGACCTGGGGCCGGGCTATAGAATCTATTTTGGCATGATCGGGAAAACAGTTGTTCTATTGCTCTACGGCGGAGATAAGAAAACGCAGGGAAAAGATATCAAGGTGGCTAAACAGTATTTTAGAGATTACAAGGCAAGAGAGAAAGAAGATGGCTAGGGATAAAAGTTATCATGATGAGCTAATTAAAGATCTGAAGGATCATGAAGAAGCGGCTGCTTATCTAAGTGCTGCATGGGAGCAAACTTTAGAAGGCGATGAAGAATCTTATACACTCTTTCTCGTAGCTCTTCGGAATGTCGCTGAAGCGCAAGGCGGACTTGGTTCTCTCGCCAGGAAGACGCATATTCGTCGGGAACAGCTTTATCGTATTCTTTCGCCGAGAGGAAACCCAGGACTTAAAAAGATCGGCGTACTGTTAACATCTCTTGGGTTTGTTCTTAAAATTGTTTAAATTATGGAAATAATGTCTTATCATCGCGCAGTTCAATTCTAGGTTCTTTTAAACTCTACAGTAAAAACAAGAGAAAAACAATGAATAACCCGCATGAAAATGCAGCACCCTTCCTGAGCAGGTAAGTTAGGCCGAAGAATCATGCCTCAAGAAGATGCTACTAAAAAGAAGTCTTCAAATAGGCGATAAAATCATTCCTCTTTTTTCACTTGTTCGGGAGAAATCAATCCAACTGCATCTTTGGGATCGAGCGTTAGAAGAGGCTTTGAAACCTTAAGCCGTTTTTCAACTTTCTTAATTGGCTCGGCAGGGAGAATGTTTTCGGGAAGAGTCCCTCCAATTTCCTCGATTGCTGAACGGACCTTTTTTCCCACCGTTTCGTGCGTTTCCATGGCATCCCGTTGATTCCTGATGTTTTCTCGCTTCAGCTTTTCTCGTGTTTGCGACATGCGGAATTGATTGGCGATCAGCTCAGTCGTGTCCATCCGATCCATTAAATTTTCTTTTGGCAATATTCCCTTACGAGCTTTGATCGCATCGGATCCAAGGCCGCCGTAAAGCCCCTTATATCCAGCATCATGGAAGACGCCGAACATTTTATCTTGAACTCCGGCCTCTCGAGCTGCGCCTGATAAGGCTTTGAATTCCACTGAGGCTTGTTGCCGTGTTTCCAGTCTTTCTAGATCGGCAGCCATTTGCTCTGAGATTTCTTGGCGACGTGTCTGAATGGCGAAGTATTTTTGAGCGAAAGCGATTTCGGGCTTTCTGGAATCGCCATTTTGGGCGATAAGGTAGCAGGCAAAGCGGGAAAGATGATAATCCTCAATAGTTTGTGTTGCTCCTTTCCCTAGATTGATCTGTTTGCCGGCGTCGGCAAAGTGATGGCTTGGGTCATTGCCCGACTGCTTGCATGATTCTATAGCTTTTTGGGTGGCATTTTCAAATCGTCTCCACTGAGAATAGCCGAGACAAGGCTGGAGATCTCTGGCGCTCCAGTATTCGATTCCGTGTTCATTGAGCTTTTTCAGGGACTCGAAGGATAAGTTATTGGAGACAAATTGGGAATTTTCGGACTCTTGCATATAAATCCTGAGGGAAAAAGATTTTTTTAGAAGAAACAGGATAGTCGACAAGAGATATATTCACCAACAGCATCTTCGTGGTCCACTGGCGGTCCACTAACTGACTAAAAACTGCTATTAAAAACTATTCTAGACAGATGGTGGTATTGGCTCAAGAGCCTTTTGATCAAATAGTTGAGTATAGCGAATGATAGTAGAGGATTAATTCTGGCAGACTTAAAATCCCTTGGTTGAATAGACCGTGCGGGTTCGAGTCCCGCTCCGAGCAATTTTTGCTTCGCAAAAAATTGGTGCGACCAGCATGTCGCTAAACTAAAGGGTGAAAGTCCCTTACGCTTTACTCTAGACCCCGAGCAGTTTTTCCTTCTTGATTTTCAAGTAGTATTTCAATAAAGCATGTAAGTTCACAATGTCTTGTTCATTGTATTTCAGCAGCTTTTGAAGCGCTTCCATATTACCTCGCTTATATCGATACCACAAATTCACCGCCTCAAAACCGTCGATTCCATCCACACTGGAATCTCGACCGATCCCGAGTTGCCGCTCGATGCTTTTCAAGCCGCCTCGAAAGCCAAATTCATTGAACATATAACGCAAATCCAGGTGAGCAAAGGTGTACGTGCAGGAGAAGTGGTGCTCAATGAATGGAATATCAAATTGCTTTCCGTTGAAACTTACGACGATGTCAAATTCTTTCAGTTTGGCTTTTGCATCGAGGAGGTTCTTTCCGTAGACGTACTGATGGGACCTAATTCCATCATAAATTCCAATCACAGTGATCTCATCCGCTACCTTAGAAAGTCCGGTCGTTTCGATGTCGACAAACCCAATCTTGCCTAATTCGACAAGCCGCCAGTGCTCCTTCGGATTCAGCATGTCTTGAAAGTAACGAAGATTTTTTTGTTGAAAAGCTTGCCTAGAAATGGGTAGCTCAACTTTGATTTTATCCAGTTTTTTTCTGGGAAGTATATCGAGTCCGCTCTCTTTGGCCAGAAAATCATCCCAATGCCTGATATCTCTTTCCCACAGCATACGCTCAAAATCAATGGTAATACCTTTTACATGACAAAACGTCTTTTCAAGCATATATCCTCAATTCGGCATGCGATTTTTGGCTTGCTCCATCGCGATTTGGTTGATCTGGGACAGCGCTTTGGCTCCAGATGCTCCTTCGATTGCTTTGATGGCGATATCTTGGACTTGACGCTTGGCTTCGTCCAGTTGCGCTTGAAGGGAGGTCATCTGAGTTTGTTGATTGGCGAGAGATTCCTGCTGCTGTTTGAGTTTGAGTTCTCCAATCTGTTTTTCCACAAGGAGATCCCGCTTGAGTCTCTCGATCTCTTGATTATATTTTGCCTCAGTTTCCTTGGTCGCTTCTTTTGCCGCTTTCGAGCATTCCGCAACGAGGCGTCCCTGAAATTGCTCGACCTCTTTCTTCAGTGCGGCCAGCTCTTCTTCGCGGCCTTTAAGCGCGGCTTCCCGCTCTTTCCAACTCTTCTCCAGGTTCTCCTGCGCTTCTCGATTTTGCTTTTCTTTAAGCCGATATTCTTCATCAAATCGATCTTGTAGCTTCTTTCTTTCGAGGGCTTTTATGTATTCGTAGTCTTCTATTTCGCGGGAACGGTTTTTTTTCAATGTTTCGGTATATTCGGCTTCTTGTTGCTTTTTCTCTTCTGTTTCCATCGCCCATTCTTGTCGAGCATTCAGAAGATCTTTTTCGAACGATGCTTTCTTTTCTTGATAATCGACCACCAGCTGGTCGATGCTGGTTGCCGCAATGTCAATCCCATGTAACTGGTGCAGTTCCTTCGATTCTAAAGCCACCGCTTCTTTCAGAGACCGGAGCAACCCCACTTCCCCATTCATTTTTTCGCCAAGACCTGAGAGGGTTCGGGAAATTTCAACGTTGAGATCGGAGAGTTTTTTAGCAATGACTTCAACAGTGATCTCACTTACTGCGGCGCGCACTTCAGCTTCTTGCATCTGCGAGAGAGCTTCATTTTTTAAGGAAGAACCGCTTTTTTCGTTAGCAGCTTGTTCAGCAATCGCGGAAAATTCTTGTTCCACTTCTGTTTTTGAGCGCTTTGTTCGAGGAGATCTTAAAGCCATGATGTTTTTCCTTGGTAAAAGACTATCATTTGTACAGCGTTAAAAGAATTTGATCAAGATTCTAGAGGATCTTAGGGACTGTAAGAAAATAACTTTTACGGTTCTATAGGGAAAAATCGATTCATCTATTGAGGATTTTCCCTTGCAGGGGTAGAAAAAACCCCTGCTGCGGAAAAATACTCAAAATCGTGTGCCACAGACGTACAAAAGAGTTCTTATGAACTAAGTCATTGTGTAAAAGCTGCATAAAAGATGAAGGCGGGCCCTTCGGAGTCAGCTTCCAAGAGCGGATTCCAAACCACTCACCGCTGCTGTGATTAAGAGTCATGGTAGTGAGCAGGTGAGTCAAAGTGCCGGGACAAAGAAACTCGGGCAGGTAAAGATCAGCAAGACGAATAAACCTGAATCTCTGTTGAAACATCGAAAAGATTACCAACTGCTGTCAAAACCAGAGAGTGATTTTATTTCTGGGATAAATCTGTCGAAAACTTGGGTATTGGGTGGATGGCAGCCGGTGTAAAGGAGATGTGAGGCTTGTCAAGCGGCCCCAGAAACTGACCCCTTTGCGACATTGAAAACTGACCCCCCTAGTAAATGTTTTACTGAGATAGTCGGCTTGATGGCAACCAGAGTGGGGGCCGGCAATGACAACTACATCGAAAGCATTAGCAGTGTCCGTAGCTACTTATAGTTTTCGGTTAATGCTGAAGCTGAGCTCCCTTCCCGCTTCTGCAGGCAGAGACAACCCCCTCCCCCATGGGGGAGGGCTGAGAGTAAATTTTTTAGTTACCTAATCCTTCAGTTTGCAGGTTTGCGGTTTTCATCAAACCGGACTTTCTTTTCTCTTTGAGCCGATAGCTTTCGCCTCGGATCGTCACGATATGGCTGTGATGCAAGAGTCTATCTAAAATGGCGGTCGCAACAACAGGATCGCCGATCTTGACAAATCTACGCAAAATGCGTAGATTTTGTGCTTATGAAAGTAAATATTGGAACAGCAGCGAAACATTTTGGGGTTTCTCAGGAAACTCTTCGA
>JACVQJ010000023.1 GCA_015661075.1 Parachlamydiales bacterium
TCCAGGAGTCCCATTCGACGGATGGTGGACAAAACTGGTCGACTGCCTCAAATCTATCCCTGGAGGGTCAAAACGCCCGGTTGCCGCAAGTCGTCATGAGCTCCGATGGATCCAAAACCATCACTGTCTGGGAGCGATCCGATGGCGTGAATACGATTATTCAGGAGTCCCATTCAACCGATAGCGGCCAAAGTTGGTCGGCTGTCGTAAACCTGTCGCTTGAAGGTCAAAGCGCTGAGTTATCTCAAGTCGCTATGAGTTCCAGTGATGGATCCCAAATCGTAGTCGTTTGGCAGCGATCCGATGGCGCGAATACGATTATCCAGGAGTCCCATTCGACGGATGGTGGACAAAACTGGTCGGTTGCTGCAAGCTTGTCGCTTGAAGGCCGTAGCGCATTAGATCCTCAAGTCGCCATAAGCTCTGATGGATCCAAAGCCGTAGCTGTTTGGCAGCGATCTGATGGCTCGAATATTATTATTCAGGAGTCCCATTCAACGGATGGCGGGCAAAACTGGTCGGCTGCCTCAAACTTGTCGCAGGGAGGCCGCAACGCGTTCGATGGCCAAGTTGCCATGAACTCTGATGGATCCAATATTGTGGCCGTTTGGGGACGATCCGATGGCGTAAACTATATTGTTCAGGAGTCCCATTCGACGGATGGTGGACAAAACTGGTCGGCTGGCGCTAACCTATCACTTGAAGGTCAAGATGGCGGGTTTCCTCAAGTCGCTATGAGTTCCGATGGATCTAAAATCGTAGCTGTGTGGGCGCGATCGGAAGGCGCAAGCTGGATTATTCAGGAATCCCATTCGACGGATGGCGGGCAAAACTGGTCGGCTGCCGCAAACCTGTCACTGAGCTCCGCTGAATCTACAACAAGTGACATCTGGGGGCGATCAGGTAGGGAGAACTGGATTCTCCAGGAATCCCATTCGACGGATGGCGGGCAAAACTGGTCGGCTGCCGCATATGTATCGCTGAGCTCCGATGGATCTAACAGTGTAGCTGTCTGGCGGCGATTTGATGGCGCGAACTGGATTATTCAGGAGTCCCATTCGACGGATGGTGGACAAAACTGGTCGATTGCCTCAAATCTGTCGCTGGAGGGTCGAAACGCTCGGTTACCGCAAGTCGTCATGAGCTCCGATGGATCCAAAACCATAACCGTCTGGGAGAGATCCGATGGCGCGAATACGATTATTCAGGAGTCCCATTCAACCGATGGCGGCCAAAGTTGGTCGGCTGCCGTAAACCTGTCGCTTGAAGGTCAAAGCGCTGAGTTATCTCAAGTCGCTATGAGTTCCAATGATGGATCCCAAGGGTCAAAACGCCCGGTTACCGCAAGTCGTCATGAGCTCCGATGGATCCAAAGCTGTAGCCGTTTGGCTGCGATTTGATGGCGTAAATTTTATTATTCAAGAAACCCATTCGACCGATAGCGGGCAAAGTTGGTCGGCTGCCGTAAACCTGTCGCTTGAGGGTCGAGACGCCATGTTTCCTCAAATCGCCATCAGCTCCGATGGATCCCAAAACGTAGTCGTTCGGCAGCAATCCAATGGCGCGAACTGGATTATTCAGGAGTCCCATTTGATTGTTGGCGGGCAAAACTGATCGGTCCCGAGTTTGACACTTGAGAAACTCCTCCTTGAAAGGAGGAGTTTCTTCAAAGAAAACGCCGGTCGGTCGGGACATCAAGACTGTTATTGACAATCAACAACTTCTGATTACCAAAAAGCGGACATTTTAAAAAAACACTTACACTACACAACCAAGATTGAGGTTGATTTAATTTTAGCATTACGTTTATGCTCTCTTAGCAAACAGAAAGATTTATATAAATCATATTTGAGTCTCGATTTTAATCATTGAGCAGTTAGTTCTATGAGCACCGTAACAATTACGCAGGCCCAGCCGCCAGTCAATTATTTTTCAGCGATCAAGGATATAAGAACAATTTTACTTGCTCATCAGCACAATAAGGATTTTTTATCTTGTCAATTGTTGTCCTGGGGATGCGATGTGATTCAATCGGCTTGCGATCATGCAAATGATTCGGTTGAAAATGTTTATGCTGTTGCTCAAAAGCAGCTGCAGGTTTTGCAAAAGCATTTGACAGATCCTATTTTTCAAGCGCCATTGAAAGAGCCCGTCCTCGAGCGCGACTGGGTGTGGGAAAGCGGCATCCACGACTGTTATTTACAACATTTTGAATCATCTTCGCCGCTGGATGAGCAACCGATGGATCCTCATCCACCGATCCATCAGTTGGCCCGCGAAATGATCCAGTGGAAGAACCGCATCTTGCCTGAAAATGATATTTCCAATCCATCCGCTCAATTGGTCCATATCCAAGCTGGCCCGGAAGAAATTCGGTCGATGTATCTCATGGCTGCCGAGCGTGCAAAATTTTTCAGACAGAATCAGCAACTCCGCCATCAAATGAAGATGGCGCTTCAAGCGACAGACAATCAGATAGCGGTGATGGAGCAAAGATCTGGTCAACTGATCCAAGATGCGCTCAGAAAGGCCCATGCGCACGAAGCGGATTTGCGCGCATCTTTCGAGATGATCCAAAAAATCCATGCGCAAGAGATCGGTGAATTGAATGGCCAGATGACAGTTTTAGATACTGCCTATCAACAAAATCTATCTGCTTTGGAACAGCAGATCCAGTCGACAGATCAGGCCAATCAACAAGTGCGCAGTGCCTTGAAAGAGCAGTTGGTTCGTCTGCAGGAGGAGCACGAAAGCGCGAGAAATGTTTTGTCTCAAGAAATCGATCAGGCCCATGGGAAGAACGAACAGCTGGCCAATCAATTGACTGATGCAATGCGAATCAATGATGAGGCGCTGGCTTCGGTCGTTCAGAATAACGCGAAAACAGTGGGCAGTCTGGAATCGCAGCTACAGGAACAAACGACAGATATCGGCCAGTTAAGAGGGGCTTTGGATGTATCCAGTCGCCAAAATGCTCAAAACTACGGGGAAATTCAAAACTTGCGCCTGCAAAATGCACAACAGGCAGCGACGATTGCCGAACTCGGGAGAAGGATTTCGCATAGTTCTGATTGTACGATACTATAATTTCGCATGAGATAATGAGGTAAAATTTATGTCATCACAAGCAATTGTTCCAATATCGTTGTCCCAGATCCACAATGATGGGGCAATTGTTGCATTCCGCAATGGTTTGACGGAAGAAACAGCGGAGATGACGAGAAGTGTTCAAGAGTTCGTCGCTGCCATGCAAAACAAATTGGCAATGACCCTTGAGCAAAATCAGGAATTAGGTATGCAGCTTGTCGCATCAGAGGGAAGATGCCGCGAGATTTCCTTGGTTCATCATAGCGAGAGGGACCGGATGCTTCAGGCTCTCGAGATGGCAAAAAATGAAATTTATGCTCTGCGCCAAGAAATGACAGCCACCGCTGCCCGAGCAGAAAAGCTTGTGGCTGCTGAAATCGCTGCCCGCGAGCAAGCGGTCAAAGATGCCACAACGGCGGGGGATGTTCGGGTGCTTGCCGTTCAAATGGAAGTCCAGGCCTTGCAAAAAGAAATCGAAACCCTCCGTCGGGAAGCGCAATGTAATGCCGATATAGCGCTTGCGGAGAGAAATGCAGCCCTTGCGGCGGAAAAGCAAAAAGGCGATGCGGCGCTGGCCGCTGCTCAGCAGGAGTTGGTTGAGCTCCGCCTGAGATTGACCAAACAGGAAAAATTGACAACTCTTGCAAGAATCGAAGGCCGAGACAGTTGCAACATGATGAAATTTTGTTATGATGAAATGCTATATCGATTGAATCAAGTAGATAGAGCGGAAAGGATGACAGCAGAAGGACTCTTCTCTGGTCTACATAACATTTTTAAATTAATCGAAGAGCGCGAGGTAAGACCGAGTGAGTCGGTAGCAGATGTTGCTATTCAAAATAGCGATACGCATAGATTACTGACAGTTGCAGCGGCGCATAGGAGCCATTGGATATTTCCGATAATTCAAGCCCGAATGGCTCGGCAGAGGTAATATATGATGATGCGAGTCAGGGGAACAGCAACAACGGTTACTGAACCCGGCGCTATTTCACAAAGTCCCGCAATAGCGTATCCCCGTAGAGTATGGGGAGCTGGCCATGTATTAGGCGGGCAAGCGATTGCTTCAGCTCCCCTGCCGCAATTAGAGGAACAGGAAAGGATTGTCCGCCAGAGAATTTCGGCGATCATGCAGCCGGCGCGTGAAACAATGATTCGGGACTTGTTGTCTGAGCTGAAGGAAAATGCGCGATCCGAAGATTTGGAGGAATGGGTAGAGGAGTTTAAGGAAATTGATGCGGCTGAGATAGATGATCAAGCCAATGCAATCGCGGTTTTGATCTTGCGCATCATTCGGCCATTGAAAGGTTGTCCGGATTGGGAAAATCAATGCCGTTCTATTTTAAAGATGCTATTATCTTCCTCCCAATCTGTAGAACTGTTTTTGCAGCAGGTGGAGCAAAGGCTGGGCGAGGAGTTGGTATTACAGCAGAGGATTTGCCGGGTCAATGAAGTTTTTTGTGCGTTATATGTGATGCTGTCCTCGGTTGATCAAAGATTTGTTGAGCAGCACCGTGCGGTGGCTCTTACTATCCAAGATTTGCTATTGGATCTGGAGGCTGGCCGTGAAGAAAGTCGGGAAAAACTCCGCGATGAGATCGAGAAGATCAATCAGGCATTTAGAGGAATGGCAAGCCAGATTGACTCGCAAGCTGATACCAATATCAATTTGTCGCAGAAATATCGAGAAATGAAACTGCATTTTAATGATGTTTTGAACCAAGCCCGCGAGTTGGCAGGGAAGTTATAATAGATGAAGAGCACGCTCCAGTTTCTCCGCCAACGGCAGCAAGGCAATAGTTTGGCAGAGGTTTTTCAAGATCAATTGAAACAACGAGAACAGCTGGCTGATCAACGCGTTCAAAGGATCGGGCGCCAGCTCATTGATGGCTGGGATCAAACAGAAAAGAAAGTGAACGGCCTTGTTGCTATGATGGAAGAACAATCGTGCAAGGAAGATCTCAAGGACTTGCAAGAGGGGTTTTCCCGTAAAGCGGGTCATATGGAAGAAGCTCAAAGAGTTTTAAAAGAGAGCACAAAAGGACTGGAAGAAGGGGCGCGAAAAATTCGGCAAAACGTCGTCGAATTGAAGGGCGACTTTTTATGTGCCCAGGCCATTGCATCGAACCCTCGCCCGGGGGAAACGGAGAAGAAAATTGTTCAGTTGGGCCGCATCACGGTAAAACGATTCGCGGGAATGAGATAAAATATGACAGCCATAGCATCTATCGGATTCCATCAGATGCAGACGGTTTTGCCCTATGCGCAACCTGTTTTGCCCGGAACATTTCGCCGTAGATTATTGGGAGAGCTTGAGGCGGTCCAACAGCAAATCAATCACTGGGGCCTTCAGGATGAAATGACAGTAGCGATCAGCCGATGGCGGCAGAATTTTGTTGCTATTTTGAACAACAGCCGGGCGATTCCCGAAGAAGAAATATGCCAGTCTTTCATCGCGCCTCTGCAGAATATGCTGCGCGATCCTATTACGCGCGCGCCGCTGGATGATCGGGCGGTTTTGGGCTCCGACGGCCATACATATGGTCAAAATTCGCTCGATTTTTTTCGCCAGTTCAATGCTCAAGAACCCTATCGTTCTCGCTCGCCGTTGCATATGAATTGCAACGATTATTTTACGACCACTCCCCATAGGGTTGTCCGGCATATGCTCAATTGGCTGCGCCAGCATAATGCACTCCTCTATTCTCCTGAGCTGGAGCAGCGGATACAGTTGCAGCAGGGGCGAGAAGCAGATTTAGCCCCTCCATCAGATATTCGTTCGATGGGCCAGGGTGTACAAAAAATAAAGATGGAAGAATTCGGCCGGGCGATTGATCCCCAAATCGAGGAATTTGAACAAAGATTTTTGCTAAAATTGCATTCTTGGGAGAAGAAAATCGAAGAACAGATGCAGCAATTGCCCGCGCTTCCTATTGTCCAGCCGAGCGAGCAAGCGGTTGCCTTGCAGAAGCGGATATCTCAGATCGATAACAAAAACCAACAGGCATTTCAGAGCCTGCAAGGCTGGCTTGAACGGATCGCGCGCTGTTCGCAAAATATGAAGGAAGATGCAGACGCGGTATTGAAGCAAGAAGAAGTCACAATGAATGGTTTGAAAGAGCGGATCACAACCCAGCTCTTCCAGCCTTTGGAGATGCTCAGAGAGCGCATGGGCAATTTTGCAGCATCTACCGTAAAGAAAATCGAAGAGATAGCCGGCAAAGACAAAGAAATTGCAGAGCAAATACAAAAAAAAGCGGACCAGATCAGCAAGCACATCGAGGAGCTCAAGCAGGCAAACAGCGAACTGGAGGTGGTCCAGCAGCGGGTCGGATTCGAGATCGAAGATGCAAAAAAGGAAAAAATTGCATTGAGCCGGGCGATTCTTGAAACACAGATTGCCGTGGCAGAAATGGAAGAAAAAGCCTTTGGCGGGCTGCTTACCGCCTGCGCTATTGTTGGAGTTTGCATTTTCGCTACTTGGGCAGTCGGTAGTTTTTCTGCGGCAGCATCTTCGGCCCCCCGTTTGTATATGTTTCCTACGCAGGGCCATGGAGCTGGCGTTGGGATCGCTTTTTAGGAGTTTAAAATTTTGATCCGGAGAATTTTATGACACAAGAAATACGCCTTTCATCGAATGAGAATCTTTTACAATGTTTGCATGGAGATGATGATCAGATGGTTCCCTTGATGGGACTTGTAAAACGGACTCCCATGGGCTGCAGCTTGAGCTCGGAGAAAGGGCTGCATCAAAAAGGACAGGAAATCAATGGCAAAATCGATCGCATGAGAGAACAAAATCAATTGGGCTATGATGTTGAAAAGGCTTCTCATGATGCAAAATTACATGTCGATTTAGCGCGCCGAACATGGAAGCCCGCTTCCAAAACTGATGCGTCGAACATGAGACAAAGAATTTGGGATGCTTTCAAAAAACCTGTTCTATGGGTGAATGAAGCCCTCAGAAAAAAAAAGGAAACTTTTTTTGTAGGACCTTCTCGACCCTATTTACAGACTGTTGACCAATTAGAGAAAAATGCAATCGCTCGATTGGGATCGATGGATAGCGCCTCTTATGATGATTTTGTCAAAAAAATGCACGAAGTTGCCGCAAAAAAAGGGATAGACCGTCCGACATTAGCGATTGGGATCATCTTCAAGGAAGGCGCCCATCCTTTTCTCAAGGAAATTCCTTATCCTGTCTTAAAGGAAGAATGGTCGGAATTTAAAGATGACTGTGAAACGATGTGCGAAAAAATGCCCGAAGTTTTTGTGGTTGATGGTAATAAATTTGCATTACCCATCTGATTGAAGGAAAACGATATGGTAATGGAAATTCGATCATTTGATTCCTCTCAATATTTGGATCTTGACCCTGCGGATCATTCTGCGGACGAAGCAATCGTCAGGGCTGTTGCGGAATTTTTTAATCGCGGCCCTGAGAGGGGCGAAGATGGCTGCTCCAAGGGATTTTCAAGGCAATACTGTGTGTATCGTTTTGCTGCTGAGAACAGTTACGCCAGCTCAGGACAGGCATTGCATTGCATTGGCAGACAATTAGAGATTAAGATTGATTGTATGAAAAAACAGGATCGGCCGGGCGATGATTTTAATCAAGCATCAGATACTGCAAAATGTCATGCTCAGCTGGCGGCCCGGGACTTGGAGCTTCGTTCTAGCAAGCAAGATCGGAAAATAGGAAAAAAAATTGATGAGACATTTGGACAATTCATGAGGGGCGGCGTCCAACATCATCTTATTGACCCAGCAATAAAAAGCGCTCCTTTTACTATACAATTCGCAGCGCGTACCATCTTTCAAATCGATCCTCAATCCGAAAAGCCTTTGCGCGATAAATTTGTTCATGCAACAACCGATGTTCTCGTTGAGGGCGGCGTTGATTTTATGGGGGAAGTCATGTTTGCTCGCGTACTGGGCATTCACAATATTCCCGTCTACATGGTGATTGGTGCAATCCATGTGGTAGATATTACAGCCAAAATCACAGAAAACGTGCTTGATCGCAAGATTGCGTCGTTGCCATCCGACAGAAAATCTATCCCAATATGCTTGGATGGTAGCAGCTATTGTACTACCGTTGAGCAACTATATAGTGGGCCGGGCAAGAGTGTTTTGCATGGAATGCAATGGCCCGCCAAGGTGATGCATGATGCAAAACATGCTCTGGCAGCAGAGTTTGTTAAACAGTTGGATGAGATGGGAATAACCAATCAAAAATTCACTGAGATCCAAGGACAGATCCAGAAAGGATTTGATGAGATGAGATTACAATATCAAGACCCAAAAAAGCATTATTAAATTTTCGGGCTATTTACAGTGATAGTGGCATTCTAACATAGGCTTTTGAATGATTAAGTATGGCGGCCCAATTCAGGTGGTAATAAAATATCTTGTGTTGTTGAATAAAAATAATAAAAAAATTTTGGAGATAGGTCCGGGTGTTACTCCATTTCCGATAGCAACACATTTCATAGACCATTCTATTACTGGACCAAATGTAGTGAATTTAGATATATGCAATGAAAAACTTCCTTTTTCTGATAATGAATTCGATTTCGTTTATGCCCGTCATGTTTTAGAAGATGTCCAAAATCCGATTGCAGCGTTCAAGGAGTTGGTTAGAGTCGGGAAAAAGGGATATATAGAAACTCCATCAGTCATTGCAGAAGTCACAAGGCATATTGATGGTAGCTCTCCTCCCTGGAGAGGGTATATTCATCACAGATATCTTTTTTGGAATGTCGAGAATGAATTAGTCTGTATTCCCAAATATCCGTTTATTGAGTTTATTGACATTCCTGACGTAACTAAGCTTCTGTTAGATCCATTTAATTGGAATCATTACTATCAATGGGACTGTCAAAGTCAGGCGAGCGCTAAAGAATTAAAGCATGATATTGATTACAACATTTCTGTGAATTACAAACATATCATCTGTCAGGCCGTGTTGGCCGCGCAAAAAACATCCCAAGAATTTAAAAACAAAGTTATAGAGGGTGGAAAAAATCGCCGAGATTGAGCCATTTTTTTTATAAAGATCACGAAATGTGATGATATAACGCGAAATTGCTAATGAAATAATTATTAAGCTAGTTGAATGGGCCTTTCATAAACCATCCGTGTGTTGTTTTTGGCGTTGCCAAAATCAACGTCAATAAAACACGGATAGTAAAAAATAGTATTTGGAATAGTTTGACGTTACTTTGAGACAAAAGGGTGGGTCATTCTCGGTGATCGAGGGTGGGTCATTCTCAGCGATTTTTTCCACCAGAGGAAGCAGCTATCTATTCGGCTCAATGGATATTACAGATACTTTGGGTTAAGGCATTGTTTGCCAGCGCTAAAACACGTGAAATTTCACGTCGAAAGGCTCTGGATCACAACGCTACGAAGGAGAAGTCAGAGGCACAATCTACATTGGTCGATAGTCGCTAAACAGAAATGGTTTAGTCTGCCAGAACCACATCTTAAACACTAAAACTCCAAGTCATATCTGGGAGACGGATGACTTAATAGGGCACGTCCGATTCTATGAGGGGGCGATCAGCAATGATCGCCTCTACTCACCGGGGAAGCCCCCTCAAGCTCCCCCCAAGTAAAGAAAAGTTTTTAAAAACCTAACTAACTTATCTTGATATACTTCTCCGTAACACCTCAAATCGGTCGTTTTTATGAGGGTTAGGGGGTCAATATCTACCATTATATTTCCGAATTATTTTGTTACAGATGTTGAAATAAACTGCTGTTTTTAGTTATAATAATTAATGTTAAACTTAACGAAGGGGTAAATATGTCGTCATTAGCACTTCCTGCCGAGCGGGTACAGGCCCAAGCTCCGCTTGATCCCAAAGCTGGTTGGATTACACCTGAACAACAACTTAATAGACTTTATTTTTCTATTGCAGAAAAAATAGGGCGTTTAACCCATCTAAATTTCGGTGTTGCAAGAATAGTTGCCGAATATGTGGCTAATGATGAATGGGCAACGAATTGGCACACGGCTCTGAATCGACTGAATTCACTCCCCGAGAAAATTCCGCCTTTGCCCGCGAATATATTTCAAATCCTGAATAGCAGGTGTCCGATCTATGGCGACCTAGTGAAAGCCGAGGGAAAACGTTTTCGGACCTTCGTTCAGGTTAAAGATACTCATTTTCTCGCATTAATTCTTGAAGGATTTGGCAATCTAAACCGGCTTGAAAGAGATATTTTAATCCCTTATGGAAGGCAGAAATATCCAGGAGGTGAAAATCCGCTGCAATTCCGATGTTTTTGGGAAACCGCTCGCCAGGAACATGCTAATGTCCCATTCCCGGACACTCATTGGGTGTTGATGACCAAAGATGTACTGCCCGGAAGTAGAAATAAGCCTTGGAATGAACAATTAGCATTAGTTAATGCCCTAAGACAAAAAGATTTCGTAGATTATGAAATCCCTACCCTGCAACAGGGTGTTGCCGCTATCACTACCGACATGGTAGCAACGGGAGAAAGACGTTATCCAGTTGGCGATAAACTGAAAGGATTGGTTTATACTTATACGCGTGTCCAAGAAACGACTCATGACTGGCACTTGATTGTTGGGGGCTTCGCCCCTTCTGGCGTGCGCGTCAACTTCAGCTGCGACTACGGCAGTGGGAGCATCGGCGTCGCGGCCCTCCGGAAGTTCTAAGGTACTTGGCTCTTGGATACTTGGGACTTGATATCAGGAGAAAGCGCCGATTAAAGCCGGTGTAGAGTTGTGGATGAAAGAGCCAACCGCTGAAGATAATAGCCAGTCGCAGCGGCCACGAGTCATGCGCGGATAGTCGTAAGATTTATACGCGAAGCGTTCGAGCTTTCGCGCTAGCCCAATTGTTCAGCGTTCCTCGAGCATCACTCGACTAGAAGATGTTTGAGCGTGAAGTCTAAATCTTCGCTAAACCGATCAAGTCCGTACAAAATGCGCAAAGCCGTGCCTCCATAGAACGCGGCCTTTTCAAAGAAACCGCGCCTCTCTAATCCAAGCAGTGCCGCTTCCTGCAAAATTTCCCGCATTTTTGTCGGCTGATTGATCTTTGGGTTGTATCGACTGATCATTTTTTTTACGTTCTCTGTATTCATAAAAGTCCTAGGGCGTTTATGAGGTTAAAGACAGTTTTCGAGTTGTATTTCTCTGCGATTTCAAGAAGATGGTTTTTATTGAGCTTTTTCAACACTTCCCCATCGATTCTTCTTCCTTCTACAAGGTCGACCAGCAAATCTCTGCTCTCCAAATGTCTGCTTTTCAAATGGATCAGATCGGCAAGAGCCTTTTCAGGCGTGGCGATTAAAAACCTGCCTGTAATGTTTTCTTGCTGATCGATTCCTACTGCGTAACGGAAATGACTTAAACCAAAATAGTCAAATGTCCCGAGAGGGGTTGTAAAACTCTTCGAACGGCCAGCCACAGCGCTTGTAACCACATATACCCCTTCCGGGATCATTCCGTAATATGAGAGGGCCCATTCGAAGCTCAAGTAAGAGGGCCCATAGAGAAGATTGGCAATTTGTTCGAACGGCACTCGTGTTTTCTCAATTTTGTCCTTGATCACAAAAAAGCCATTCTTAAGCCGAATCAATTCCCCTTTTTTTACCATCCGCGCAATGCAGGCGTGCGGATTCGTGTAATCTCTAAGGAGAGGCAAAATATTTTGAGATTCGATATATGCCAATTCGGCAAATTTCAATATTGGGTGCATATATTACGACATTACCAGAATCTCCATTTTTTTTGCATATTCTTGCAAAAAAAGTGGAGATTCTGCCAGAATATGCAAAAAAAGTGGAGATTCTGGAAAATTGGCTTCCTTTAGCCTTTTCGTAAATAGCGCATCATCTCGCCTGAGTTTACAGGATTGGGGCTAAAAAAAGCCGGTTTTCCCTCGTAAAATCGAAAAACACGTTGTATTACCCCTTGAGCACTTCGCCGATCTCAAAAAGCTCGGCCAATTTCTTTTGTCGTGGTGTCATTCGGTTCAGAGTGAATTCCGGGTTGACCCTTCCGTCTTTGGAATAGATCAGAGCAACTTCCTTGATCGCCGACAGATCGTCCAATAGCGCGGCCAGGGACACATCTATACCGGCCTCGCAGGCCGTTTTGCGCGCCAACGTAGTCAGAAGCAAAGCCAACACGCAGTAAAGCGTGTGTACCTCCAGTTTCTGGTCTGTCCAGTGGAAGGCCGGTTGCCACCGGAGATAGTCTCGATTTTTCATGAGCTTAAACGCTTCCTCGATGTGAGCGAGTTCCCTGTAGCCACGGACAATTTCATCGGGCAGAAGATCTTGGCAATTAGTGAGCAGCAGGGTTCTTCCGAGACGCGTTTGCATAATTTTTTCGAACGCTATGCGATTGACGCTATATTTTATGAAGGGCAACCCGTCAAAGTTTTGCTCAATGGTGTAGAGCTCTTTCATGTACTGGCTGGAAAGGATTCCTTCAAGAGCGCTATTGATTTGTCGTTTTGTGAGTTGCTTTCCCTTCTTTTTGCCGAGAACTCGGGCAAGCAGCGATTTTTCTAATGCTTTCAACCTCTCCTCGCATTTGGCCATCGATGCAGTCAAAGACGCCAATTGTTGGGTGAAGAAGCTTTCCGAATAGGAAACGATGACCTTGCAGGATTTGCCATGCATTTCGCAATGCGATTGATATGCTTTGCTCCCGGGCATTGTCATGATCTCTCTAAATTGCTCGATAGGAGTTTCGAAAACTTCCGGTAAAAGGTCTGCCTTGACGCCGCCAATGAATCGAGCATCAGAGAGAAATTTTTACGAAAAAACCGGTGAAAAGGAGATCAATCCTGTAAACTCAGGCGAGATATGATGGTCCAAAGTAAATGTCTAAAGGAGTTTGTAAAATTGCATTTGTACTCAAGCCGATTTTCCTTTTCGAATAGTTTCTCGTGCTACGCGTAATGCTTCGGAAAACTCTAAAAGCCCTAAATGGATGGGATGATCTGGAGGCCAGCTTTCCGCTCGAGACAAAATAACATTGCGGTTAGATTGATAAACTTTCTCAACGGTCTCTAAATTTTTTGCATCTTCTTCTGAAAGACCTAATATTTGCAGCGCATTATCCCATTGAATTGTGTCTGGTATTTGAGGACGTGGGATAAAGAATGAAGTGGAGCCTTTTAGTTTGCGGCTTTCCCAAAACCCCAAACACTGCATTGCGATATCCGATACGATCAATCCCAGTTGATAAAAATCAGGAGCAATTAGCATGGCCAATGGGCCTAAATCTATAAAGAAAAACTTTTGAAAAACAGCATCGTCTACTTGTTTTGTATAAAGATCACGAAATGTGATGATATAACGCGAAATTGCTAATGGAATAATTATTAAGCTGGTTGCCCAAAAGGGCAACGAATAAATATAACTAATCGCACAAATTGCAGTAATGGCAATGGTTATAATAATTTTAATTATTCGATGATAATTTCTATTGATAAGCGATTCTGGCGGCAACTGGCCTGAGGATAAGATCGGAGGAATAAGAGCGCCAGTGGCTAACATTGCATTTGTACTCATGCCGGTTTTCCTTTTCGAATAGTTTCTCGTGCTACGCGTAATGCTTCGGAAAACTCTAAAGGCCCTAAATGGATGGGATGATCTGGAGGCCAGGTTTCCGCTCTCTGCTGCTATTTATTGTTGTTGATGCTATTCAATTCTCCTGATATAAAGATACAACAAATAAAACAATCATTAAGGGTAAAGAACAGTGACTTTTTTATCAAGAGATATATCCCAAGTTCGCCACGAAAACAATAAATTGGGCAATGAAAGAGCGAAATTTATTCATACGTTTCGTTGAGAAGAGTAAATTTTCAGCAAAGCGATGGTATAAAAGGCGATAGAAAAACAGAGCAGAACGGCAACGGTTGGGAGGATCGCAGAAGTGGTATAGCCTCTGACCAGGACGTCTTGAAAACCTTTTAGAGCCCAAGCGTGGGGAGTTAGAAAGGAGAGGCTTTGGAGTAATTTGGGCATTTCAAAGAAAGGGATAAAAATGCCTCCCACGGTTGCCATGCAGATGAGAATGAGGCTGGATAGAGGACCCATTTGTTCCGTCGTTTTAGAGATCGATGCGATTAAAAGTCCGAGCGAGTTCGCAGTCGCGGCTGTAGCAAAAGTAACCAGCAGGAGCCCAGGGATACACTTTTCTAGCGCTATGTTAAAGACGAGCGAGCCGATAAGGAACATGAAGGCCACTTGCACCAGATTTACGAGATAAAATGGAGCAAGTTTACCAAGTAATATTCGTGCGGGAGAGATGGGGGCGGTCATCAATCGATCGTAGGTGCCTCCTTCTCTTTCCCTCAGAATCGTTGTGCCAATCACTTGTACAATGAAAAAAATGCCAAAAATCGTATAACCAGGGACGTTCTGCTCTTCTGCGCTGATGGGGCGTGTTAGTTTCATCCCCTTAGGGGCAATTCTTGCAAAATGAACGGCATCGGAGATGGGAGTGTCGATCGAGCTTGTTTTCGTGTTTCCGGCTTTTGCTCCGGCCACATATCCGGCTACATTCATGATATACATTTTGATGAGGCGCTCGATCGGATTGAGGTTGGATCCGCCGGTTGCAGGATCGGCAATAAACTTCACCAAGGGCTTAGACTCGGCTTGTAGAGCACTTGAGAAGTTGGGAGGGAATATTAAAACGAGTGAATAGGCAGAGCTTCGTTTAAGTAAGAGAGTCTCGCTCTCTTCTTCTTGAATAGCGGAGCCATCGATTTGATCGACGACAATCAGTCCCTTTTCCTCGCGCAAGTGATCGACGATATAGGATGCAAGCAGGCCTTGGTCTCGGTTTACGATGAGGATTTTTGCGCTGGCAACGCTTTGGTTGCCGACTCCCGCATACGTCATTAGAAGGACAAAAACAATCGGTAGAATGAAAAGAACGGACAAGACACCTCGATCTCTACAGATGAGTTTTAGCTCTTTGATGGTAATAGCGAGGAGTTGGCGAAGCATATTATCCGTCCTGTTGATCTCTCAGCCCTTTTCCGGTGAGTTTCAGAAAAACCGTCTCCAAAGAAGGGTTAGAAATATTGAGAGAAGAAATCTGGATATCGAGTTTGTCTGTAATCCCCATGAAAGCCTGGAGAACTTTTTGCGGCTCTTTCGTCGTGATTTCCAAGAGAGAGTCTTTCAAATTAACCTCTGCAATGGAATCCATTTGCGATAGGATGTCAACCAAAGAGCATCTGTTTTTCCCTTGGACGCCGACTTGAAAGAATACCCCACCGATTGATTCGCAAAGATTTTGCGGGCTGTCCATGGCAATTATTTGCCCTTGATCGACAATAGCTATGTTTTTGCAGAGGCGCTCCGTCTCCTCCATATAGTGGGTGCTGTAGATGACAGTTGTCCCTGTTCGGCTCAGCTGTTCAATGCACTCAAAAATGGAATTGCGGCTATGGGGGTCAACTCCCGCAGTAGGCTCATCCATGAGCAAAATTTTGGGTTCGTGAAGCAGAGCAATTGCGATGTTTAAACGCCGCTTCATGCCGCCCGAATAGGTCTCCGCGATGTCTTTAGCGCGATCTGTTAAGCCGACGACTTTTAGCACATGTTGGATACGGTTTTTGGCAGCGTCGCCAAAAATTTGAAAAATTCCGCAAAAGAATTGAAGATTCTCAAGGCCAGTTAATCTGGTGTAAAAAGCCAAAGCTTGGGGGACGTAGCCGATGAGGCGTTTGATTTGATCGCGGTGGGTGGCATAGTTGAGGCCATTGATCTGAATGGAGCCGTCGGAGGGATACTTAATCCCCGCGAGCATGGACAGAATAGAGGTCTTCCCCGCGCCATTCGGGCCGAGCAGCCCAAAGACTTCCCCATGCGCAACCTGAAAGGAAACGCCCTGTACGGCGATCATACTTCTATATTTGCAACGGACATTGTTACATACAATTGCTGGAATCATGGCAAAGATGTTACGAAACCCCCTCATTTATTGCAAAAAATCAACATAACATTTTGAGCGTTAGTAACTAAAGCGCCGGCCCACCCAGCTCCCATGGGAAGCGCGCAAAGAGTCCATTGATCCAAGGAAAAACTGTCGCAATGACTCTGTTGGAGCACCTCGACATTGCGAATATTGGTATTTAGGCCGCTTCCTAGTGCTTTTACATAAGCTTCTTTGAGGGTCCAGGCTTGGAAAAGCCGGTCTTTTTTGGCGTGTTCAGGTAACTTATTGTAATGTTCAGATTCTTGTTTTGAGAATATTATTTTTGATAAATCATTATCTTTTGAATGTTGTTCTATGTCGATTCCTATTTGTGAATTCATGGCTAGCGCAATGGCAAGGCGGTCATGAGAATGGGAGAGGTTGAAGTGAATAGGTGAAAGATGTTTTGCATGAAGAAATGGCTTGCCAAAGGGATTGTAAATGAACTCGATTTGGCAGGGAGGAATGTTTAAATGGATGCCTAAGATTTCTCTCAGACGACCTCGCGCTGCAATAAAGCGGGTCTGTAGATCCACAGTTTTATATCTCGCTGCGCGTTCCTTTTCAGCATGGGATAGATAGCTTGTCAGTAGGGCAAGTCTGAAAGGGGGTGCGAGAGACTCAATCCAAATAAAAATTTTATCCAAGTCTAAAAGCTTTTTTGAGTGCGGATTTGGGGGAGGCAAGATCTTCATTCAATCGGGCCATCTGTTCATCAAGCTTTTGATCATCATCATTCCAGAGCCAGGGTTTTTTAGGTTCTGAAGGGTGTTGGGTGATTTCCCGCACTGTTTGGTAAAGAACTTGCGTGGCGGGTGATATAAAAGACTTTCCTTCGTAGTTGCCAAACATTTTTCGAGAGCGAAGGTCGATTGCCTGGACTGCAAACAGCAGGGAGAGGGAAAGATATTGTCGGAATAGTTCCAAGGATTGACGAGTGAGATTCGCCGAGTTAAACCCTTGACTGTTGATGTTCTGATTGAACTGTTCTGCATGTGTTGGGAAACGATCGGCAATCGAATGACCGTAGAATTCCATGAGAGGCAGGATGGAATTACCCACAATTTGAAGCCCTTTCAATCCCATATTGATAGGGCGCTCAAGATTACCCACAAGACATGGAGATAAGCCGTTGTTAAATTTGGGCTCTACAAGTAAAGCAATCTGTACGTCTATGCCTTTTGTTGTAAGGCTTAACATCATGCGCAGTTGATCCATTCCGATTCCGATATATTCTCCCAGAAAATTCCCTCCATAAAAAATTTCCCCTGTATCCGGATTCATTAGAGGATTATCATTTGAGGAGTTCATTTCGACTTCGATTTGCCGTTTTAGATTCCACAAATTCTCAAAAATCGGTCCTAAGTATTGAGGCAAACAGCGCGATGAGTAACGATCTTGTACCAGATCGTCTTTTGCATTCCGGTCAAACCCATCATTTCGGCGGACCAAGAAAGAGTTCTCTAGGAGGTGCTGCATTTTTTCAGCAACCCATAGCTGCCCCGGATGGGGTTTAATCTTGTGCAAATAGGGATGAAAGGAGAGAGTTGTGCCATGAAGTCCTTGGATGAACATGGCCTGAACATGCAGCGCAAGCATGAGCAGCTCCTCGGCTTCTTTTACACAGCCCGCTCCGATTGCAGTCATCATGGAAGTGCCGTTTAACATGGCGAGAGCTTCTTTTGGTTCTAATGATAAAGGCGCTAAATTCAATTTTTTCAGCGCTTCAGTGGCGGGCAATAGCTCTCCGTTCATCTCGACTTTATAGTTGGCTTCGTGGCCTATCAAGGCGCCTGCGATATAAGACAATGGTACCAAATCTCCACTTGCACCAATCGATCCTAACTCAGGGACGCAAGGCGTTATACCATGATTAACGAAGGTGACCAACCGCTCGATCAGAGAGAGTCGAATACTGGAATTCCCCCGCAAGTGCGAATTTGCACGAAGAAGCATTGCTGATCGAACGTCTTGTTTGGGGAGATATTTCCCTGCGCCGGCTTTGTGGACCCATAGCATATTTTGTTGCATATGGGCAGCGCTTTGGGGAGCAATGAGGTGATTGGCCATCCCGCCAAAAGCAGTAGTGACACCGTAAATTGTTTCTCCAGATACAACCGCATGCTGCATTTTTTTATGTGATAATTCAATTCGATGGAGAATCGTCGAATCTTTTGTGATGGACACTTTGGATTGTCCGGTTGCAACCGATATTAATTGGTCGATTGTTAAATTGTTTCCGTCTAGTTCTGTTGATTCGTGTTTCATTGTTTTGCTTATTTTTTCAGCAATCTCTTTTCCAGATGTTTTACAAAAGAGATGGCTGCCTTTGAAAGTTTCAAAATAGAAATCGCTTTTTGTATATTGTTTCCATTGTCTTATTTCGTTTGCAGAAGCAAAGGTATCTTCACTGCCGCCAAACGCGAAAATGGGTATTGTCGTGTTGGATGAGTCAGGTATTGTATGACTTTCGCAAACCGAAAAATCAGCACGCATGATGCGCAGAAACATATCTAATATGTCGGGCGATTTTAGAATATTTTCCGGCAATTCTTCTAATTTTTGAATTTGATTTAGTAACTCATTTTTGGGCAATAATGCCATTGCGGGAAGTTGAGACGAAAGATGAGGAGCCCGCATAGCGGACAAGAAGAGGTAATTTGCTTTTTTTTGAAAGTAGGATTCCAGGTAGCGGGCTAGTTCGAAAGCGATCAAAGCGCCCATGGAGTGGCCGAAAAAGGCAAATGGGATATCCAAGCGGTCTCGAATGCCTTCTGCAATAGCAGGTATAAGTTCGGCCATGCTATGGTAAGCAGTCTCATTGATTCTGGTGCCTCGGCCAGGGAGTTCGATAGTGCACATCTCGATTTCGGAAGACATATGCTGTTCCATAGAGCGATATGCAAAACTGCTCCCTCCTGCGAATGGAAAGCAAAAAAGGCGGATGGCAGCGGGATAATTTCTTGTCTGTGCTGAGGGGATCCAGGGATTTTTAGGTCTCATGAAACGAAAAGGGCGATAACTGCAGTTTCTATAAGGATGATGAGATAAACGCCGCAGAGACGCAAGGCATCTCTATCTTCAAGTATTCGTAACGGGTTTTTCCAAATGATCGTTGATTCGATGATTTCGACTACAACATGGCTTATAAACACTAAGCCACCCATAATGAGCATATGAACTACAGGAAGATGGTGTACGCTCCTGAATATTTTTATCCCTTGCCAAAAAAATAGGGTGGCTAATAGACAAAAGAAGGTTGCGACATAGAAAGGGGAAATGATAAGCTCTTCAAGCTTTTTATTAATTGTTTCTCTGTTTCCTTTGGTTTTTAGACCCGTTATAGTTCCTGTGATTGCGCAAACCAAGTAACTATAGACTGTTGTGATCCAAAAAATGGGCCAACCGCTTTTGATTAAGAATAACCACTGAATATCCAATCAGACACCCCTGACGCTTAAGATGTCGAGAAGTCTATACGTTCCACTATTTTTAGACAAAATATAAACCGTGATGACCGAACTGCATCCCTGCAATATCCTTTGGGCTTTATCTTTTTGCCGCGCACACGGTTCTCTTGCCCGTCAAAGATGGAACATAGCGCCCAGAAACTGCACAAGTTGTTGTCCGACGAATGGGTTAAAACTCTTCCCTCGTGATATTATTCTTAAGGAATAAGAACTGACAAAATTAAGCCAAAAACTTAGATTACTGGACGAAAACCGATACCCAAAGCCGAGATAGAGGTGTTTTATGGATTTTTTGGAGCTTTTAAAAAATCGTCGATCAGTAAGAAGTTTTGAGAATAGAAAAGTCCCATTACAGCTTCTTCATGCAATTATCCATGAAGCCTGCTTTGCTCCAAGTGCTATGAATCAGCAACCCTGGCGTTTTATCATTATTCAAAACACCGACTTGATGAAAAGAATATCAGACGAAAATAAAAAAAACATGCTTCTAGAAATTCAAAACAATCCCGCTTCCCTTTTGAAGCCCTATGAAACGATTTTTAAAACAAACCATTTCAATATTTTTTACAACGCTTCATCGCTTATCTTAATTTGCGGAAAACGTCATTTTTCTCTTCACGAGGATTGTTCTTTGGCAGCGGCATACTTGATGTTCTCGGCGACTGAAAAACATCTTGCTACATGTTGGATCGGTTTTGGAGTTACTATTATAGATCCTGAGCTACGTGCAGAAATTGGACTGACTGATGATTTGGAAATTGTTGCTCCTATTGCGATTGGCTATCCTACATCCATACCAGAATGTCCGAAACGATCAGCGCCTGTTATATTAAAAGAACTCATTTCTTAGCCGAGAAGATTGTTAATAATTCAAAGTATGTTTGGCAATGTTTTCAATGAGCTTTTGAGAATTTCTATTATGCAGGTTTCCACATAAAGGGTAGTTTCAATGGCACTTGTGATGGGAAGATGTGCTGCTTAGAAGTGACCGGATGCCTGGAATGACAAAGATAAAAAGGAGGATTCCCTTCCCAGAAAGTAACGCGAATCCGTTTTTGATTAATTAAAGCGCGAAAAGTCTCGAAAAGGCAAAAGGATCTCAGACCTTCTTTGATGAGGAATTTAAAATTCCTTTGACAACAAATCCTCAAGCGAATTCGCATGATTGATCATAATTAAACTCAGGCTCAGGAGGTCTCCTGGCAGGGGCAATAGGAGGTGGCTGGATGGGCTCGTTAAGATGAGTCAGGACTTTGGTATAGAGTGTTCATCCTGGATAAATGAAATAATCCGCATAGGGTGGTTGCATTTTGGGCAGCATAGCGGTAGAACTTCGAAAATCCTGGCCATAAGCATTACCCATCGGAATAGGCTGGCTTTGCCTGGCTGTTTTTTCTCTTTAGGCATTTCTAGCGTTTCAGCAACGATTTCAGGGGGGTGATTGGGTGGCGGTAAGATAAGCGTCATTTGGTCTATTTCCATTTTTGGCTCATTGCTGAGAATGATGCTTTCTCTCCAATAGAAATTTCTAATGAAATGCGCTTTCAAATTTTAGGTGCTGTCACTGGCCTGATTCTTGTGATGTAATGCGTTCAGTGCAAAAGAGCGAATTGGATCAGACGTGCGCTTCCGAATTGGCGGCGGCTGATTTTTTGCAGTTTTGTGGACGGGATGGAAAACTCGGCTGCGGTTGACGATTCTTCGAAAAAGACAAGCGCGCCCGGCAAGATCAGGCGATCTCTTTCCAGTGCCTCGATGGCCTGGGAAGTGACTTCAGGGGCTAGATCATAGGGCGGATCGATGTAGACGATGTCGAAGGACTCCTTGCGCCTGGTTAGATAGTTGAGAGCGCGCAAGACGTCCATGGATAGTACTTCGGCGCGATCATGCGCTGTCAGAGTGCGGATATTTTCATTGATGCAACGGATGGCCATTCGATCCTGTTCTACGAAGAGGGCTCTTTTGGCGCCGCGGCTCAGCGCCTCGAGGCCCATGGCGCCGCTGCCGGCGAAGAGATCGAGAAAACAGGCATCGACGATTTGCAATTGACAGATGTTAAAAACGGCCTGCCGCAGAATTCCTTGCGTGGGGCGCGTTGTGCTGGATGGGGGGGATTGCAGTGTGCGGCCTTTCCACTCGCCGCTGAGAATCTGAAAGCTCATTGGAATGCACTCTCGATATCGTAGGGCTCCAGCCATTGACTCGCTTCTTGCAAATGCTTCGGATTGTCGTCATGGACGTAGCGCTCATAACAGCGGTAGGCCTGCTGCTGCGCCCATTGCTGCTGGAGGGCCGCTCCTCCTTTTTTCGCGTTGACGAAGGAGATGGTCTTTTTGATATTCATCCAGCGGTCTTTGAGGCGGCCCTGGACAAAGAGAATAAAGTCATCCATCGAATCGCAGCTGCCAATGATGACAAAGGGCTGGCCGAGATAGAGGTGCGGCGATTCGTTCGGGCGCGGAAATAGAACAATGGAATGACTCTGCGAGGGGCTGATGGCTCTGCAGGAAATGTTTTTTGCGACCGGCGTTTGGATGTTCTTCATCAACTTCATCATCTTTCGCTTGATGCCGCGCTTCGTCGGCGAGTAGTAAAGCCTGCCTTTGTTGAAAGCGCTCGCGACATCGAGTGTAGCCAGATGCGGATCGTTCCCCATCGCCACGGTGAATAGGGCGACCTTGCCGTTGTTTTGCCATGTCCAGGTTTGCAGGAGGGCGCGCATCGCATTTTTCTTGGCGAGATTTTCTCCATCGGTCAAAAGAACCGCGGTGTGGATCGCGTCGTCTGCGATCTGATCCGGCAGCGTCAGCAGCAAGGGATTATATAAATCGGCCGGAGCAAAAAAGCTTCCCAAATTGATCTTGTCGAGAAAAGCGATGGCCTGGGCGATCGAGACGTGATCCGGCGGGTGTGATCCGGAAAAAAGTTTTTCAACTTTGCTGTCGAAAACGATGATGTTGAAAGTGTCATCGGGCGAAAGATCCTCGATGGCTTTCATCACCGCCGCTTTGGAGGCGAGCAGGCGCTCGCGCTGAATGGAATTGGCCCGATCGATTAAAAAGCTGAAATGCTGATGGATTTTGGGCAGCTGCAGATCTTCTTTGGGAATCAGAGTCAGGGCAAAGAGGAATCCGTGGTCGCCATTGGGCGTGCAGACGAGATCGAGTTCAAATGAATCTGAATAGTTGGTCGTTTCCAGCTCGTCGAGCGTGGGAAAGGAAGGCAGCGGAGGGGTTGGGATCGTGAGCAGCGCGCGCCGATTTGCGCCGAGATCGGCGAGTTCCGACAGATCGATGTCCCTGGTTGCGTACGCGATCAGAGGCGGTTGGGCCAGCTGGGGGGCCGGGAGGGGTAATTTCGCGAAAGCCCGGGACTGATCGGGGAGTTGGGCTGGCAGCGAAAACGGCCGCTTCGGCTCGTGCGCCAAAGAGCGTTGCGGGATGCTGAACCCTTTCAAATCCAACGCTAAAGTAGGATCGGCGAGAGGTTTTAAAACGGGTAGCGGCTTGTTGGAAACCAGCAGTTTGTTGGCATGAAGCGATTCTGTGAAGCGAAAGGCCTGTAGATCCTTCGTGTCCAGTTCCCGTCGATGGCTTGGCTGTTGTGTTAGCTGCTCGGGCCTTTGGATCGCTTGCGGAGCGGCTTTCACCGTTGGCTGTTTTTTTAACAGCGCCTGGAACGATTCTCTTAATATTTCGTTTTTAGGCAGCGACTTTTTGTTTTGCGACAATCGATGAATGCTCGTTGAAAACCAGGCAGATTGATGCTGCAGCATGACAATCCCTAGCGCATGCAAGCAGAGGGAAGAAAAAATGCAGAGCCTCAGCACTCGCTGATTCAATCGTTGATGCATGTTTATGGGCCGTCCATCTGCTCCAGCTGTTCCTGGGCCTTTTTCAATAGAAAGGCCGTCAGAGGTCGAGAGGCAATTTCTTGCAGGGCCTTTCTGGCCAGATCGCGAAGTAAAGCGCGCTCGGCCTCATTGCTCTCTCGAAACGAGCGGCAGCGCAGGATGTCGGCGTCGATGAGCGCCATGTAGGCTTGATAGAGTCGATCTTTTTCGGGCAGGGTTTTGCGGCTGTTTTGGTAGTCGCGCGAGAGTAGATCGTCGGTATTTTCAAAATCGTATTTGATTTTACTCAGGATGGAGAGCCGTTTTTCAGCGTTGGTTTTCCCTTCGAGTCGGGTTTGAAAATCGACGTACTCGATCGCCGCTTCCAAATGGATCGGCTCGTTCGCCAGGTTTTTTTGAAGGAGAAGCGTTTTCAGCTGCGCTAAAATTTGGACGGCGTCGGGATGATCGTTCGAAAGCTTTTTGTGCGCCCACATGCCCATCCGCAGCCGCGCGCTTTCCAGTGCCGCGGACGCGCTGACGAGGGTTTTGATTGTCGGATTTTTGGCGACGATTTGATCCAATAGCTTCAGAGCGGTGGCACTGCGGCCATCCTGTGCATAACTCGCAGCCAACAGCAGATTGACTTTGCTCTCTTCGCTCCAGGCCCACGAAGGTTGACTTTCCTGCTGGCGCTTCAGGCTCTCTAAAAGGGCGATCTGTTTGGCCTTTTGGCCGAGCAGGCCCTGCAGTTCAGCCAGCTTGACGAGAGCGCTTTCAAAGGGAAGTGTCGTTTCATCCAAAGCGTCGATATTGACTTTTGTGCTCGCCAAAAATTTTTCCAGCGAGTGGGATGCCCTTTGGGCGTAGAGAAGGTCTTCGTCGCTCTTCGGGTCTAATTTTCCATAATAGTAATCGGCGAGCCAAAGTAGATTGTCAGGTTCGATATCGATGGACTCCGATGCGGCGAAAAGATGTTCAGCGGCTTTGTCAATCTGGACATTTTTTGATGCGAGATAGCCGTTGAATAGAGCGATATGGATCGCAGGCTCATCGAGCAGATCGGCCTGCATGGCGAGCGCTCGTTCCGCATTTTTGCAAAAATTGTCGTAGTCCTCGTTCCCGTCGCGATCCGTCAGAGCGAGCAGCAGAAGAATATTGGCTCTTTTCGAAAGAAGGGCATCATCAACGGCGAGGTACTGCAGAATTTTTCCCGCTTCATTGAACAGCTTGCTCGAAGCGCAATCCCGCCCCTTCAGGGGCGGGTAAGCCGAGCTATTTATTTTATCGGGCGCTTTTAAGCGCCCGCCATTAGCTGTCCGAGAAGAAAACTCCAGTCGCCATATTCCTGCTCTGTCTGAGTCTTATCCTGGGCCAGCATGGATTCGAGATCTTGCGCGAGCGTTTCCCGGATCAGGGGATCATCGGAATTGTCGGCCAGGTGGGCCATCGCCGTGGCGAGATATCGCCAGGCATACGGAGCGAGTGTGTTTTTAGGAAATTTTTGGACAAATTCCCGACTATGCTGGCTGCATTCGGTCCAGCGATTTTGCTGATGCTCGATTTGAATTTGTTCAAAGAGAGCCGGTTCGATTTCTTCCGATGAAGAAAAACGCGTGCGGATTGTTTCCAATTCCTGAAGGGCATCATTGAACTTCTCGCTCTTTTTTAACAACATCGCATGGGCGAGAAATCCCTTTGGAATCTGTTTATCATCGGGGAATTCTTCCAACAGACGATTCAGAGTCTGTTTCAGGCCGCTTTCATCGCTGACCAGATAGGCGACTTCAAGCATATCGACAAGAGCGGAGCGCAGAGTCTCGGAGGCAGAGGCGGTTTTCGCATAGAGTTGCAGCTCTTGCAGCGCTTCGGGATATTGATTGAGATGCAGATGGCTGCGGCCGAAAAAGAGGTGCAGGGCTTCCTGGCGCTCGGGAGGGATTTCGGCGAGCAGAGCATCTTTTTTGATCAACACTTCTTCGTATTGTCCCAGATCGTAGGACAACACCAGTCGGTTATAGAGAGCGTCGTGGGAGCGTTTTTGGCCCATGGTCGAGATTTCTTCGAATGTCTGCTGGGCGAGCGGCTTGTCGAATTCCGCTTGCATCACAGCGGCCTGAAAGAGCATTTCCTCGCGATTGGAGTTGTTTTGCTCGGCGAGGCGCAGGTAGATTTGGGACGCTGAGACGAAATCTTTCAAAATGCAGGACAGATGGGCGAATGCCTGGGCGACGTCTTGGGACAATGCGCTCTGCAGCAGGAATTGGAAATGAGGTTGGGCGCGCGCAGCCAGGCGCTGCAAGGTCTCGGATTCTTTTGGAGTATTGAGGCATTGCTGGTAGAGGGCGATGGCCAGAAAATAAGTGGCTCCTTGTCTTAAATCGGGATCGAGGTCGGCCTGTTTTAAAAATTCTTCGCACTCATCCGCCAGCGTAGCGAACCACTGCAGATCGAACAGGCATTGCATCCGGTTGAGAAAGGTGCGGCTCAACAGGGCGGGATCATTGATGCGCGCATATTGCGCGAGAGCTCCCTGATAATTTTTCTCGCGTATATAGAGATCGCCGAGTGTGGCGCTGAGCGATTGCGCCATGGAGCTCTCGGGATATTCCCTGAGAAATTCTTCGATCTGTTTTTTGACGATCTGGTATTCGCCTTCCTGCCAAAAATCAGCGATCCGCCGAATGAAGAGCGCTTCTTCTTCGTTTTGGGGTTCACTGATTGCTGCATTAGCGATTGGCTGAAAAAAAAAGAATGGTAAAATGCACAAATGCCAGCGCATGAACACGTCTCCCATTTTGCGATTATACGAGTGATGGAATAATCAACATACCGCTTCGTTAACTTATTGTCATGACAATGATTTAGAGCAAAAAGCTCCGGGTTGGACGAGGGGCTGCAGATGCAAAAATGCTCCAATCAGACGTTTTTTTCTCTGATTTTCATGATTTCTGCGTCTCCTTGACCAGCCGCTCCAGAGATCCGATCAGGTAAATTAGCCGTTAAATGCGCAAGTCACTCATTACTAACATTCTGATATGAACGATCCATTACGTCCCCTCTGCGAGAAAAGCCAGATATTCCCAATAGCTATACCGTTTATCGCGTCGTTTGCCTGTGATTTCTTTTAAGATTTCAGTTTTGACAAATTGATCCACTAACGCTTTGGCTCCTTGATAGGAAAGCTTAAAGCGATCCGCGATGTCGTTAATTGTAAGATGAGGCCTTTCAAATAGATAGTCCAGTAATGCAATTGCGTAAGGAGTTGAAAGTTTTTTAGAAATGAGTCTGTTTTTATGGTTTTCCTGAAGCTGAAGAATGTTTTTAATGGTTTGGAGTGCGGATTCGGAAGTCCAAATGATTCCTTTTAAAAAGAAAATAATCCATTGTTCAAAATCTCCTCTTTCTCTGACCAGATTTAAGCGGTCATAATATTCCTGGCGATGCAGTTTTAAGTAATAGCTCAGGTAGAGAAGCGGATGTTGAAGAGCGCCTTTCCAATAAAGATAAAAGGTGATTAATAGCCGTCCCAAGCGGCCATTTCCATCCAGGAAAGGATGGATTGTTTCAAATTGATAATGCATCAGAGCGCAATCGATAAGCAGAGGAAGTTCCGAACCTTTATGTAAATATAGTTCTAATTCTCCCATGGCATCAACCGCTTCTTTTGGAGGAGGCGGCACAAAAGAAGCAGTTGCTAATGTTGATCCTGGAGAGCCGATCCAATTTTGACTCTTTCTAAAATCTCCTGGAGTTTTTTCTTTTCCCCGAGCGTCTTCGAGTAAAATTTCATGAATTTCTTTAAGCAGGCGAATGCTCATCGGAAATTCCTTCAGTCTTTTCATCCCATGATTTAAGGCTTTGATGTAATTGACCACTTCCTTTACGTCATTGATATTTTTCACGGGGATCTGATTTTCATACTCGAAAATGTTTTCTAAAGACGCTTGCGTACCTTCGATCTGGGAGCTGAGTAGCGCTTCTTTTCGGATATACATCGCAATAATATGGTCTAGATTTGGGGCCAGATAGCCCATCGTATCCATTTTGCCGATCGCCATGTTTGCTTTTGTTAAAAGATGCTGAATCTCCCCCTCAAGCCGAATGGGGGGATCGGGGGGAAGGGGATTCGGGATAAAAGCCTTATATCCAGTTGGTTGAGTGATTTGCTGGCCGCTTCTCAAGATGTCTCCTAACCGTATTTATTAAACCAACTCAAAATAACGAATGGAAAATGGGTTCGTTATTCAGGTTTACTTCAATAACATACTATTAATGGCTTTGCTATTCAAGTCTTGTTGAATAAGCTTCCTAATCAACTGGTGACGAGCGACTTGCTGGCTTCTTTTAGTTGTCTCGTGTTACTGGGGCGTCACTTTCCCGAGATATTGGGGCAATTCAAGCCCGGCCATTCCGGCGACATCGTGCAGCGCGGGGAGCGACTTGACGAACTGGCTGATAAAATTTGATGTGGATGATCCTTTGGTAGGATCGCCTGAGTTGCCGCTGTCCCAAACGGTGATTTTATCAATCTTGATGTTCTTGATCGCTTCGGTTTGGAGCTTGACGATCTCTTCCAGCTTTTCGATGAGCAGCATGGTCGACGCGCTCTTGGAGTCATTGCCGCAGGCTTCGACGAGTTGTTTATAGCCCTTCGCCTTGGCGTCTAACACCTTTAAAATCCCTTCTGCCTCGGCCTGTTTCATCGCTAAAATCGCCTCAGCCTCGCCGCGGGCGATGAGAACTTTGCTCAGAGCTTCGGCTTCCGAATCGATCTGAATCTTTCTCTTTCTAATTTCTTGGGGAACCACCTGTTCGGCTTCCAGAAGCTGCGTTTGGGCCAGAGCGCGGGCTCTTTGGATCTCTGCTTCCGCCTGTTGCTTGGCCACCTGGCTGCGCCTCGACGCTTCCGCTTCTTTTTCGGCCAGCGTTGCATTAGTAATGGCAATCGAGGCCTTTGAATCGTTTTCTCCTTTCACAGCTTCCGCATTGTATGAAGCGACGGAAACTCTGCGGTCTCTTTCTGCGAGGGCTTTTCCAATGTCCCCTTGCTTTTCCTGCTCCGCGACATCGACTTTCGCCTGATTCACAGCTGTAGCAGAGGCTTTTTTCCCGATGCTTTCAATATATTCAGAATTGTCCGTGATATCCGTAATGTTCACGTTGAGAAGGGTCAAGCCGATCTTGTGAAGTTCCGGCTCGATGTTTTTTTTGATCGATTCGAGAAAGCGCTCCCGATCCTGATTGATTTCCTCGATTCGCAGGGAAGCGACGGTCAGGCGAAGCTGGCCGATGATAATCTCCGTGGCCATCGACTCGATCCCTTTTACATCCAGATCGAGCAGTCGGACCGCTGCATTATTCATAATATCGGGGGTAATGCCGATTGCGATGGTAAATGTGCTGGGAACGTTGATGCGGATGTTTTGGTGAGACAGAGCGCCATTCAACGGAATGTGGATATTGCGCGGAGTCAGATCCAGAAAAGCATACCCCTGAATCAATGGCCATATGAGCGTGCCTCCGCCATGGTAGCACTGCACCATCTTATTTCCGCCCACGCGCCCATATACGACGAGGATTTTATTGGACGGACATCTCCGGTATAGCTTGGAGAGAAAAAAGACGATGGAAAACATAAACAGAAGAAAGAAGACGATGGTTGAGCCTAAGTATGAAAAATCCATAATTTGCCTATTTTGTTGGGACGACGATCACAGTCTTGTCGTCCGCTTTTTTAATGATCTGCACAGATGTAAAGGAATCTAATTCTTCCGGATGATGAGACATCGCATCGAGCTCATATGTCAAATTGTTTAGGGAGAGTGAAATTTTTCCCACCCCGTTTTTGGGGATGCGCTGATACACCGTCGCCTGTTTGCCGATGGTGTCTTCGATTCGAAAAACCATTCCCGAACTGCGAAGCCTTTTGGCCAAATTGAAAAGAGAGCCCGAGACAAAGAAGGAAACTATTCCTCCAGCGAACGCTGCGAGCGTGGCCTCCCATGCAGAAAAATCAAATTCTTTTCGACATGTCAATCCGATCCAGCCGAACATCATGAGAAATCCGGTCAGAGCCTGTTTCGAGAGCCAATTGAATTGGCCAGAATCTCCGCCATCAGCGATATCATTATGGGTATCCGCTCCTAAAAAATTGAGAGCGAACTGAATGATGAAAAGGGCGGTTCCGGACAATGCGAAGAACCAAAAAAAAGAGTCTTTCGCCGCAAAATCAACACATGTTTGAAAGATGTTCATATAGTTTGTGCGTAAATTATTGCACGATGGGGGGATTATACACAAAGAACGTATCGAGGGGGCGCGTCGGGATCGGGTTTTGATACATTTTGGTTGATAACAATTTTTTTAACTGAAATCGTTATTTTTTTGGTTCTACATCAATAATGTTTTTTTTGCATTATCGCGAGCCCCTCAAAAGAGGAGATTGTGGAGGGCTCGATTGTTGGAAATCGATTACCAGGAACGAAAGATGAAAAAGTACCTCGGTTTGTTGTTGATCTCTCTTCAGCTCTTCGCTGCCGATCCATCGCCGCTTCCAAACTATGTTCCTGTTGTCATCGCCAATGCGACGATGCTGGATGCATCAAGGCTTTATTTTATCGCTCATGCCCTGGACCCTTGCGGTCTTCCTTGCTATCTCGTTCCGGATACAAATGGGGTGTGTCAGTATGTGTACCCTAATCCGGAAGGGAGTCCCGGCTCAGCCAGTTCGGATATTTCTGTCAGTCTCAATCAATTGCCCACGACAACTACCTCGGCGCAGCCCGTTGCGGGAGTGACTTATTATTTATTTTATTTGCCGGTTTGCAGCTCTGCCAGAGCATACATCTCTGTCGATCATCCGATGTACTTGCCCACGATTTTCAATCCGGCTCCGCAAAGACAGGTGTTGGATATCGGGGATAGTTCGGTGACGTCGCTCAATGATGTGAACTATTACACCTTGTATCAGGATTTCGAGTTTGGATTGGTCAATTACGATCCGGCTGGGAATACGACCGCCACTGTGGCGACGACTCTTTTTTTAAACTTGTCCTGGGTCGACTATTTTTGCCTTCCGATGCATTTGTCGCTATATAGTTATCCATCGAATGCATTGGACACGGGCCAGCCGATATCGGGAGTGCCCACGGGAACATCCAGAGAAACGTTCATCGGCAATGTCAATGCGGCATTATCTGCTTTGTCGAACAAAGATGCATGGTCAGCGCTCAACATCCCCTTTTATGCAAATCCCTATACTGATACGACCTCAATAGGAACGACACGGATTCTAGCTGCGAAAAACAGCATCTCTTTGGGATCGACGACAAACCAGTTTCAGCAGCCTAAAGTATCTGCTGAATATTTTCCTTCCGACTATCTCACGGGATTGGGAAGTACCACTTCTCCGACGTGGAGTCCTCCTGTCGCCGGTTCGTCACTCATCTACCAGGTATGTCAATACTACTCGGGAGGAACGACTCTGGATTGTCAAGTGATCCCCGCGGGAGGAGTGGGTGGGTTTGCTTATATCTTTTCGATGTCAGGAAATCCAGCCGGCCCTACGCTCACTTTCACTTATACGGGAGCAGCTCCTCCTTACGGGCCGACTCCTCCTCCCACATTGACCTTTTCCTTTGAGGGGCCGGGTGGTGTTCCTGCCGGAATCACGACAGAGCAAATTCTGGCCGGAGGCGTTTGGGATTATACGAGCAGCGGCGGGGATGGCGATGTGTTCCGCGACGAGTTCACCAAAATGATCTCGGCTCTGTTTACCGTGGGGCAATTGCCTTTGATCAATTACACAGGAAGTCTTCCGTTTGTCGTCAAAGCATATGACACGCCAGGGGATCCTGGGGGGTTTGCAGGAATTACGGGAACTCCGAATGGCTATTTTCAAAGTAACAGCTCATTTACCTCGGGTCCATGGTATAACGCATACGATCAGGCTTTGCATATTAATTTTGATGGGAAGGGTTCCGTGTACAGTAACCCGAGCTATGGACTCGCTTATGGATTCGATTATGACGATGTGCTGAACATGGCGGGACTCGTTCAGCCCGGAGTACAGGATGTTTATGGCAACACATTTACGAACAATTCCAATCCAACGGAAAATAGTCCCTACGTGATGATCGTGCTCGGAAGTTTGGCTGGAACGGATCTTGTCAACATGAACATCGATAGAGCCATTCCCGATGTAGCTGAAATGGGAATTGTTCATAACTAACCCCTATCCAGCACAGACAATAGAGTGCAATTAGGAGTCGTATATTTTTTTTGA
>JACVQJ010000040.1 GCA_015661075.1 Parachlamydiales bacterium
GCAGAGAGAAACAAGACTCTCAGCTGCGGAAAAATTCTCAAAATCTAAACCGTTTTTCTCCTCGACAACACTAAACTTTATTCTTGAACGATCCCTAATAATTGCTCCAGCCCCGTTCAATTAATTCGGTAGATATCTCTCGGGACATGTTACCAGCACATTAATTACAACCGGGCATTATTGCTTAAAGCCCGCGCTCGAACATTTGTTATACTAAACCGGCAAAGATGTCAAAGAAGCCGTTTTAAAAACATTCTCGAGTTTTGTTCGACAATCCGATAAACATAAAGTGAATGGGCAGCTCCTCTATGAAGCAAAAACTTTGGGTCTTGATTAATAACGCCCCTCTACCGTTTTTTGCCCTATCTGGTTTGCTCATCGGAGCTTTTTTCTATCTCTGGCCCGAAGTCGCATCATTGCTCTGGTATAGCACACTGATTTTGGGCGGAGCGCCGATCGTCTATCAAACATTTCGCAAAATGATCCATGGCCAATTTGCTTCCGATATTGTGGCCACGCTTGCCATTCTGGCCGCTATTTTTCTCCATCAGGCTTTTGCCGGAGCTATCATTGTGCTTATGCAATCCGGCGGCGAAGCGATTGAAGCGTTTGGACTGCGAAAAGCCACCTCTTCTTTGACGGCATTAATGAAACGAGCTCCGCGCATCGCGCGCCGAAAAACAGATAACCAAATGGAAGAGGTTGACGTTCAGTCGGTTCGCGTCGGAGACATCCTCATCGTGCGGCCGGGCGATCTAATTCCTGTCGATGGAACCATCGTCAGCGGGAGTGCAGAAATCGACGAGTCGGCCATCACCGGAGAGCCGCTGACGCACAATAAAACGGCCGGCGATCGCATTCTTAGCGGCAGCGTCGACGTGAATGGAGCGTTTGAAATGCGCGCGGATAAAATCAGCCGCGAGAGCCAATATTCGAAAATCGTCGAGATGGTGAAACAAGCCCACGAACAAAAAGCTCCGATTCAGCGGTTGGCCGATCGCTACGCCATTTTGTTTACTCCGCTAACGCTTTTGATGGCCGCGCTTGGCTATTTTTTGACCCGCGATCCCAATACAATTTTATCAGTGCTGGTAGTCGCTACGCCCTGTCCTCTGATCATCGCCACACCTCTTGCCGTCATCTCTGCCATTAACCGCGCGGCTGACATCGGCATCATTATTAAGGGCGGCGCACCGCTCGAACAAATTGCTACGACGCAAGCGGCTCTGTTCGATAAAACGGGAACGATTACTTATGGCACGCCCTATGTCGAAGAGGTCGTTAAACTGGGCGATGAGTCGGAAGAGGACGTCCTCTATCACGCAGCGATGATCGATCAATTTTCCTCACACTCTACCGCCAAAGCGATCGTCGCCAAAGCGCAGTCGCTTCGCAAGACCCTGCCCCTCGCTGCTCATTTTCGAGAAATCCCCGGACAGGGCGTCGAAGGCGAAATAGACCAGAACTCGTACGCCGTCGGCTCGCACGCCTTCATCGATCAAAAAGTCGGGCAGGGCTGTCTGAACCACCATCAACACACAGCCAATCAATATTTTCAGAAGAACAGGCTGGTCATCTACGTCGCAAAAAACCGTTCCTGTATCGGCATGATTGTGCTGAGCGACAAGATTCGCCCGGAAGTTCCCGCGATGATTCAAAAATTGCACACACTCGGAATCAAAGAGATCGTCATGGTAACTGGCGATGGGGAAAAAAATGCGGCCGTCGTGGCCAAACAGGCGGGCATTCAAACATTTTACGCCGACTTGATGCCCCAGCAAAAAGTCGACACTGTCCGCCGCCTCGCTGCTACCTATTCGCGAGTGATCATGGTCGGAGATGGGATCAATGACGCGCCCGCCTTAGCCACAGCCACCGTGGGCATCGCTATGGGCGCATATGGAACAGCCGTTTCTGCTGAAGCGGCCGATATCGTCCTATTGGTCGATGATCTCACGAGAGTGGCCGACGCCGTCTCCATCGGCCAGCGCATGCTGCATATTGCCAAGCAAAGCATTTTCATCGGCATCGGACTCAGTTTTATATTAATGGTGATCGCCGCCAACGGACACATTATTCCCGCCGTCGGCGCCATGCTGCAAGAACTCATCGACGTGGCGGTGATCCTCAACGCCCTTCGCGCGCGGTGAAGGCTAAGTGACAATAGTGGGGCAGTATTGCCCTCATCTTTTATTCCACAAGCAGCCTGTAGTCATGCCCCATAATACAGAGCTCAAAAATCTAAAAAAACTTTGATTTTAAAAGACTTATAGCAACCACAACATATATTTATTATTTAAACTTTACATAAATATGTCGCAAAATTAACCTAAGAATTTAGTTAATTTTTTGAGGGCAGTATGTCAACGTCATCAGTACAAACACCAAACCGAACCGCTTACGGTTCGGAAACCCACCAAGTAGCGACTCGCGGACAAGATTATCCGTTGAGTGCACGGGAAAGAACTACACTAGAACTCAACATTTTAATCGACACAAACAACGTTTTGCTTACGCGCCAGCGTAACGTAAATCAGGTCCAGAAAGAAACAAATGATCTTTTAAAAAACACAAGGAACATTATTCAGAAGCAAAATGAAGTTAACCAAGAAGCCCTGAGAGCCGCTGAAGCCCAAAGACATGAAATAAGAACTCTAACGAGAGGTCTTTCCGGAGGCGCGGGCGGAATTGGCGCTGCTCTTTTATTTGGTCTTTCAGCACCCCGAGTGGCCCTGGCCTTTATCATAGGCGTAATTGCGGGAGCTATTATTGGCAAAGTAACTGACAAAAAACACGAAGAAAAACAGGAAAATAACAATGCCTCCAATTAACCCCTTTTTCTCTGGTCCTCGGATACATACTTTTAAAGATTTGCAAGAAAACGAAAAAGACAAAAAAATTCAGCAGCTACAAAACGACAAAGAAAGGCTAGTTGGCTGCCTTGAAACCATCCAACACTCCATTAGAGAAGGATCCGCAATACACACGCAGACTTGCAGTGAAATAAGTCACGATCTCGCTTGTATTAACAAAGAGGTCGTCGCGATGGGTCAATTGTCTGCAAAAACGCACCAAATTTTACAAGAAAATCAATCCCAACCGTTAAGTATGGTTTTTGCAAAAATAGTAGCCATTATCAGCGTTCCTTGCTTAGCTGCTTTCGCTTTTGATGCGCTTAAAAAAAAAGCCTGCTTGTTGGCGTAATTTTAGCGATTACAACAATAATTATTATTTTAGTTATAGGTAAATTATGGCGACTGTATTTCAAACCGAAACAAATCAATTTGTACCACTCATATCTTTTGTAAACAAAAGACGAGAAAACGGCCTTGACTCTCGCATTCGAAATTTAGCCCTTCAAGTGCAAGCTCAACAGAACGAACTTAATACAATCCTTCATGATCGAGATTTGATAGTGGCTGAATGTGAGGTTTTAAAAAACAAGGCCAAACGAATGTTAACGGAGGCCAAGACTCTCCGAAGGGCGTGTGGAGGAGTTTCCGGCGCTGCATTAGGTGTAACATATAGTGTGGTTAATGGAGTCACAGGTTCCGGAGCGATTCTTTGCGTCACTGTGGGCACGATCGCAGGAATCGGTGCAGGCTATGCCTATGACAAATTTATGGGAGATGATGTATGAGTATTCAGCAAAGACCTGAAGTTACGAACTACACAACAATTCCAAGTAATGACAGAATTTCTACTTCCGAATTACTGTTGCGAACTGAAAAAGCATCCCAAGTCGTATATTTTCGAATTAATGACGAAAAAACACAACTAACAACGCTAAAATCGAACATTCAGGAAACCAGTCAATTACTCGATCTTGCGAGAAGAGAAATTAAGAGTGCAAAAGGAAGCGCTGTGTCTGCCGGGCTTAGCATTTTGATGAGCACAGGAAGTTCTTCCTCTCGAGATTCTGCTGTAAAAAGGACCGACAGTAGACGAGAGAATCATATTGACTCTCTTCCTGCAACAGAATCAAAAGAGCAGAACGTTGCGACTGCTTTCACATCAGAAGCTTCTTCTACTATGCCATCTGCATCTAGGATTGAATGGCATGCCCCCGTGGGTGAGAATGGGAAGAGAGCACCAATGGAAAAGATGGGGGTTATAATCGGGAAAGCTTCAGACGCATATCCTGCAATCTTTAAGCAACCTGGATTAGGTGGAGGAGATATTAGTAGTAATTCATGCAATCAACAAAGAACCATGGCTGAGAAACTAAAGTCCGAGACCGAACTATTGGCTGAAGCCGAAAAACTAATGGTCGAGGCCCAGGAACTTCAGACAAAATTTGACGGATTATATGCTAATGGCAAGGAATTTTATGCTCAGGGTTTTAAAAAGTTAGGCGAAGCCTTGGATTTAGCCCTTGGCGATAAGAGGTTTTTCGCGGCTGCTAACAAGGTTGCGGATGGGCTGAATGACATGGCTGCGGGTAAATTATCTTGGACCCAGGCAGACGCTGTCGCTGAAGCAGTAAAAGCTTCAAAAGCCGCTACCGCAGCCTTGGCGGCCGCTGCTCACCTCGAATTTCCTACAAGAAGTATAAATATTGATGTTCGATGGGCTGCTAAATCTGCTGCCATAGCGACTGAAGCGGCTGCTCTAGCAGCGAGAATTGCCACATGCGTTCCGGGAGAAATTACTAACGCTGCAGCTCAAGCCGCTAAAATCGCAGCAGAAGTGGCTACTAAAGCTGCGTTATTTGCATATGAGGTTGCTATAGAATATACCGAAGGAGACGTTGCCGGCACGGCTTGGTAGCGACCATCTTACGTGGTTCGTTTGCAATTACTCTAGATAATGATTTGGACATTGTTTTACAAATTTCTGTTTGATTTGTGACTATAAAAAGCAGATGTGAGGTAAATTTATTTGATATGGAATGGACAAAATTTTTTGAATTTTTAGATCGTTCGATTTCTGTTCATATTATTTTTTCGGCGCTTCTCCTTGAGTTAGGAGTGTCGAAACTTTTAGATGAAAAATATCAATGGCGTCGAGCCTTGGGATGTTTTTTTGTTATTTGGGCGTTATGGCCGTTACTACATAGATTATAAGTTAGCCCAGCGAAATAACTATTGGGTGGAATGATTTTTACTCCACGGCCACGCACCAGTTAGAAGTGGAGTTAATTTTATTACCTCCACCACTGCCTTGGTTGTAATATCTAGTAAAGATAATGGAATCACAGGTTCCTGCGTGATTCTAAATGTCGCCGTTGGCTCTACATATGACATTTATGAGAGATGATGTATGACGATTCAGCAAACACCAGAAGTAACAAACTACGCAACTGTTCAGAGCGCTAGCGGCTTTTTAACTTTCGAATTACTTGCGCAAACCGAAAAAGCTTCACAATCTGTTTATTCTCGAATCAAGAATGAAAAAAAACATCTAGTGTCGCTAAGATCAAAAATTCAAGAAACCAGCCAATTACTCGATCTCACGAGAAGAGAAATTAAGCTCGCAAAAAGTAGCGCTGTGTCCGCCGGGCTCAGCCTTTTGATGAGTACAGGAAGTTTATCTTCTCGAGATTCTGTGTAAAGAGACCTACTGTAACGAAGTTGAGCAGGGAGACGATTGACGACATAATTCTCTATACGATTGTCAAACACATCCATACAGATCAACGCATTCGTTAAAACCATAGAAAAGGTAAAGCCGCTTTACATCCAGGCATCGCCATATTCGATTTTACGGGCGAGGCGGTATTCATCTTGTTTGCGAGAAACCACTATTTCTTTCAACTGTCCCTCGCTGCAGAGGGGGATTTTCACAAATCCGCTATTTTTCTTGGAGCTTCCCACCACGCGGCCTAAAGATCTCTTGATAGGATTTTTTCCAATCACGAGGTATGAAAACTTTTCATCTTCATATCCGAGCGTGCCAGTTTTCAATAATTTATGAAGGCGGGTGCGCTCGACGCGGGCCGGAAAATGACACCAGCCTTTCTTTTCCATGGGACAGCCTAGAGCATGTGTACAGGGGGCGATGATCTGAGCGCCCCAACCAAGGGCCTGTTCACGGATTTGCAGGATTCTTTGAAAGCCCGCCGGCGTCCCGGGTTCGATGATAGCGATGACTGGCGTCTCCTGTTTCCAGAGCGTTTCGAGAATTACATTTCGTTGGGATGCTGTCATTTCTGCGACACAATATGAGAGTAATGCCAGATCCGCGGCCGGATAGGGCGCCCTTTCTTTCCATACGGCCCTCTGCATTGGTCCCTGATCAGCTTGGCGAGAGAGCCTCTGGCCGATTTCGCTCATCGAGCGGCTGGGCTCGACAAAACAAATCGACTCAAGCAAAGGAAACGATTCCATGGCTGCCCAGCCGCCGGTTCCCGGGCCAGCGCCGATATCGACCATCGAGCGCGGCTGCCAGTTGGAGCGCAGGAAGCATTCATCCAACACGGACCGGATGGCGGCATAGGTCGCGGGCATGCGAACCATGAGATAGGCAAGGCATGCGGCCGGGGAGAGAAAGAGCGCTTTGGAATCTTTGCCCGAGCGGTATTGCTCGGACATCTGCCTCGCCGCGCGCTGCAGCTCTTGCATCGAACACGCCTGGACTTCCTGTTCCAGCGCCAATTGAAGATCGACGGGCAACTGCATACGCCTTAATGAATTTTGATTTTTACTTCGGCTGTGAGATTCGGCCGAAGGGAAGGCTCGTCAGTCTTTGGCAAAGAAATACGGATAGGAATCCCCTCGCCAGTGGGCAATGCGACGGGAGAGATCCAGGAAATCTCGCCCGCCCAATCTCGGCTGCGGCTGGCGGGCAGCCGCACAGAGGCTTTTTGCCCAACCGACACTTTCGCAATATATTTTTCAGGAACGATGGCATCGACCCAGATCCGGCCGGGATCGCAAAAAGAATAAATCGCATCTCCCAGTTGAACGACATCGCCCTCGCGCTTTTGCCGTTTGACAATCACGCCGGAAAACGGTGCGCTAAACGATCTTTGCTGCATAAGCTGCCTGTTTTTTTCCAGGGTCATTTGTGCGCACGCCAGCTGTTGTTTACATTCATTGGCGCCGCTCTGGTGTTCTTGCAAAACGGCGAGCGGCTGTTCGGACTTCTCCGAAGGGATGAGTCCCATTTCCGCTTCGCTACGCGCAGTAATGTATTCTTGCATCGCCTGCTCAACGGCGAGCAAATGATAGGAAAGCATTTCTTCCAACGACGCGACGGTTTGCTCCAAATGTTTTTGCTGCTCTTTTTCATCCGGCGTGTTGAGAGAGAAAAGCACGTCGCCCTGTTTGACGCTGGCACCCTCTTCATAGGGAGCAAACGCAACGCGCCCCACTTGATCGGCCCTGATTTCCAAATATGGTGCCGCCAGATGGGCATTGCAAATCGACAAATAGGGGCGAATAGCCAAGGCCCAATATAAAATAAGGCCGAGCAATATCGCAGCGATGAGCACGCGCAACAAGGAAACACGAGAAAAGGGAATTTCAATCGTTCGATTTTTCATCAGTTTGACGAGGCGGAAACCCAGTCCTTTAGGGCAGGGAGGAAGCCTCTCTCCTTCTTTAAGTATTTAAAAAGTGGGGGTCTTGCGACCCCCGTGCAGTTACCTGCGCTCCGATTTCTCGGGTAATAATCTTAAGCCCGACTCGCTTA
>JACVQJ010000024.1 GCA_015661075.1 Parachlamydiales bacterium
TTCATCATATTTGACAACCGTCGTCCATCCATAACCTTCCACGTATTGGGGCACTACATAGGGTTCGATCGAATAGTAGTCCGTCATCTTGACAGTCCGGTTGGCAACTGTATCGATCGTCTTATTGTAATAGTCGGCCTGCAGACGCCGATGGCAGGGATCCGAGATCGAAAAAAGGCGGCAAAACCATGAATGCTCCATCTTTAGCGGGGAATAATCGCTGTCAAAACTTCGATATTCCAGACTCGTATCGGGCGCCTGAGAGGAACTGATGGCGTTCACTTGGCCTGATGCGACGCCTTTGCGATCACACTCAAAACCATATCGGACCGTCTGGCCATCGCTGCCCTTCACAGTGAATGTTTTGCTCTTCAACTTGGGATCATCGTAGATGATGTCGGCCTGGGCAAAGACCTTGCTCATCGATGCGTTCATGCTGCGGATCTTCGTCAGCATCATGCGGTTATGCTGCTTTTCCTCATAATCATAGCGGATCGTATGGCCATTCGGGAGATTTTCGGAAACCAGCCGATACCCTTTGATATCATAATCATCGTCGTCATCTTCGATTGGCGTTTTCTTATACTCGCGAACGGTGCCATCCGCCGCGTGGACGATCAAATGCCTGAATTTCTCTTCTTCGATCAGAATGTAATTGTTTTTAAAATTTGTGCGGCTCGAGATCGCTCCCATCGCCGTATTCGAAAAGCCCTCTTTAAGATTTTTCGGCGTACATCGAATGTATTTGACACCGTCAATTTTGACTGTATCCACTTTTTCGTATTTGATCTGACCGCCGTTGGGCTCCTCAACGACCCATGTATGTTTTGATCGCTCGTATGCAAACACAAATGAACCAAACGACCACGACCCGTTGAGATAGGTTCGAGAAATATGGATCGGTTCGGCGCCCTGGATCGTGAGGTCTTCTTCATGCGCGAGTAATTCGCCGGTGATGGCATTGACAGCGCCTCCAATGATGACGGAGGGATCGTTAGCGAGGGTCGCTACCGATAAGTCTTCATTGGCAGATAGGGTGATGACGGAAAGGATAAACAGAATCAAATATTTATTCATATGTCGCTTCAGCTTAATAAAAAACGTCAATTTTAAATTGAGAAGCCAATAGACGCAATTGAAGAGAAAAATTGAACCATTTTTGAAGAAAACTTTGAAAATTAACTGATCAGCCAATAAACTATATGGCACAATGTACCGTAAATTCCGTGAAACACATCTTTTTTCATTCCTGCACCGCTTCGACGACCAAACGCAGCCTCTCGATTGCGCGTTAAGCGATTATTTGAGGGCCCACAAAAGCATCGGGGCTCATGACCGTCGCGATTTAGGCGAATGCGCCTATGCCTTGATGCGCTGGAAAGAGCTGCTGGATCATGTGCTGGGCAAGGAGTCGTCCTCTTGGGAAGATCGCTACGATCTGTGGCGTCGGCTCGACAGGGACCAACTACCCCTTGATCTTCCCTTATGGGTACGCAGCGGGGGCAGCCAGTGGCTCTTTCAGGAACTATCCCGCACCCACGGCGATGAAAAAGCATTCGCCCTCTGCCGGCTTTTGAATGAACCGGCGCCCCTCACCGTCCGTGCCAATCTTTTGAAAACGACGCGCGAACAGCTTTTCGCATCCTGGGAAAAAACATACCCTGTGGAGCCCTGCTCAATGGCCAAAGCCGGCATCCGCTTCCAGCAGCGCATTGCCTTGACGCAGTTTCCCGAATTCAAACAGGGGCTATTTGAAATTCAGGATGAGGGCAGCCAGATAGTTGCTGATCTCGTGCGGCCCAAAATCGGGGACCAGATCCTCGATTATTGCAGCGGCAGCGGCGGAAAAACTCTCGCGATCGCAGCCAACATGGCCGGGCGCGGCCAAATCTATCTGCACGACATCCGCCCCAACATTTTGCACGAAGCCCGCCGGCGTCTGCGCCGCGCTGGGGTTCAAAACGCGCAGTTTTTACCGCCGAATCATCCCCGCCTGACCTCATTAAAAAATCAGATTGACTGGGTGTTGACTGATGTACCCTGCAGCGGATCAGGCACCTATCGCCGCAATCCGGATATGAAGTGGAAAGCCGATGACGCCCAGATCGACCGGCTGGTCCAGGATCAAAGAGAAATTTTTAGTCAGGCGCTGGCCTATGTGCGACCCGGCGGGCGGATTGTTTACGCGACCTGCAGCCTGTTTGAGCGCGAAAATGAGCAGCAAGCCAGCTACTTTCTAAAAAATTTTCCCATCGAGCTCTCTGAGCCGTACCTGAGCATTCTCCCCACAACGGGGGGCCCAGACGGATTTTTTGGCGCCGTGTTTACCAAGAAAATCTAGACTATGCTATCCTAGCATCCAATCATCATCGAATAGAGACTATGAGAATCATTTACCTTGTTTTGTTTTTGGCCAGCACCATATTTGCTGACTTGAATATGTACCAGACCGAACCAAAGGTCTCGGTGCAAAACACTCTTTTAGCAAAAGTCAACGGAACCACGATCTCCGTGATGGATGTCATGAAGAAGATGGATATGATACTGCATCAAAACTATCCGCAGTATGCCGATTCTCCGCAGGCGCGCATGCAATTCTACTCAACGTCCTGGCGCCCGGTCTTCATGGAAATGATCGATACGGAGCTGATGCTCGCTGACGCTCAAGACAAGGAAGTGAAGCTCTCCGACGGAGAGATCCGTGAAGAACTGGAAAGCCGTTTCGGTCCCAATGTGATCGTCTCTCTCGATCGAGCCGGCCTCACCTTTGAAGACGCCTGGAAACTCATCAAAAATGAACTCATCGTTCGGCGCATGAGCTGGTTTTACGTTCATTCAAAAGCCTTGCAATCTGTGAGCCCGCAAGCGATCCGCGACGGCTACCGCCAATATCTGAGCGAGAATCCGTCTTATCAGGAATGGATATACCGCGTCGTCACTCTCAAGGGGGATGGAGTCGACGAGTCTCTCGCAGAAGAAATCCATCGCCATCTGACGGAAGCTGCGCAGAGTCCTGAACTAGCGATCGATCTAAAGGAATGGGAAAGCGAACATTCTGACTGCAAGCTCCAAATCTCGAACGAATTCAAAGTAAAAGATCTGGAATTGTCCGAATCGCACAAAACGGCGCTGTCCTCACTCAATGCCGGCGCTTATAGCCAGCCTCTTAGCCAGATCAGCCGCGCCGACAACAAGCCGGTATTTAGGATTTTTTATCTCGCTCAAAAGACCGACCATCCTGCTCTTCCTTTTGAAACGGTGGCGAGCCAGGTGAAAAACGAACTGCTGCAAAAAGCCGTCGCTCATGAATCCGAGCATTACATGACAAAGCTTCGCAAGCATTACGGATTCGACCCGGCGCGCATCAAGGAAACCGTACCGGATGATCTGCAGCCCTTTCGTATGCAATAATGGCAATTGCTCATATAGTTGAGGTAAAAATCCCCGAAGCGGGGCCCGTTTTACCTCAATTTTATGGGCAATGAGTTTTTGCACTATCTGACTTTATGAGCCGTTGTCAAAAATGCTAGCTAATCCGAATGAGCTCTTCGCCTTTTTGAACCAAATCGACGCGCTGCCCAAAAAGGGCCTATCGCAAAATTTTCTCATCGATGCGAATATCGTGCGCAAGATCGTCAAGGCCTCCGCCATTAAGCCCGGAGACTGTGTTCTGGAAATCGGCCCCGGCCCGGGCGCCCTGACCGAAGCCCTGCTCGAAGCCGGCGCCCACGTGATCGCCGTCGAAAAAGACCGGCGTCTGGCCAACGCCCTTCCTCGTCTGCAGATCGATAAGCGCCTCCAGGTGATCGAGGGCGATTTTCTGGAAATCGAACTCAACACCCTGCTCAAAGACCTGCCGCCTGTCAAAGTCGTCGCAAATCTTCCCTACAACATCACCTCGCCCATTCTCGAGCGCCTCTGCGATCATTATGCTCGATTTTCCAGCGCCTTTCTCATGGTCCAAAAGGAGATGGCCGACCGGATCGTCGCGAAGAGCCGAACAAAAGAGATCAGCTCGTTTACAATCTTCCTCAAGACCTACTCCGACCCTTCGATCGCCGTGAAGGTCTCCCGCCATTGCTTTTATCCCGAGCCCAAGGTCGATTCATGCGTCATCCGGCTCGATTTCCATGCGCCGCTCATGAATGATCCCAAGCGCTTTACGGCGATGGTGCGCCGCGCATTCCAACAGCGCCGCAAAATGCTGCGCTCAACCCTGTCGATTCAATACAAAGAGTTTGCGACGTTAAGACCTGAAGATCTGTCCTATGAACAATGGATGCAATTGTTTAACAAAATCAGCGAAACAGACGGCTCCACCAATCTTTAATCATGAAGGTCCATGATCCTTGCACCTCTTCCCGGGCCAATAGCGCTGTCGAATTCAGAAGAGTGCCGTGGGCATCGATGAGGCGCAGCTCGCCGACTTTTTGTCCGGCATGGATCGGCAAGGCGGGAATCGTCCATCGGATTTCTGCTTTGGGATGATCGGGTTCTTCCGCGGGGTAATAATCGATGGCCAGTTCATGCTCCAAAGCGGCTGTGAGCGGACTCGTCGCTCCCGCCACTGCTCGCGAATAGCTGCTATCTGCCTTGAACATTGTCTGATGAATTTTTTGCTCATGAAAGGCCGCCTCGAAGAGTTTTTTGACATCGACATATCGATTTTCGCGATTTTCGCATCCCATGACGACGGCGATCAAGGTCCGGTCCCCATCTAGCGCCGCCGCCACGAGCGTGTTTTGCGCATGCGATGTGTAGCCCGTCTTGATACCAATGGCCTTCGGATAAAAAAACCGTCCCTGTCTAAGCAAGTGATTGAACTGCCTCAGCTTTTCTTCGGGATGCAGATTAGTCTTGGGCTTTACATACGATAATTTCGCCACGATCTCGCGGAACTTCGGAATGTGCATGGCATTTTTCGCAATCAGGCACATGTCATAGGCGCTCGTCTGATGTTCCGGATGATGAAGACCGTGGGGATTGCAAAAATGGGTATTAAGACATCCGATCGATTTGAGATACTCATTCAACTCACTCACAAATGAGGGAATCGAGCCGGACATCGACTCGGCGATCACGTTTGCGGCGTCATTGGCCGATTGAAGCATCAACGCGTGGAGCAACGACTCGAGAGAAATCTCCTCTCCCCTCAAAAGCCCTAATCTCGTTCCGTCGGACTCCAACCAGTAGGCAGGCGTTTTCGAAGGATCGCGCTGGGCGGTTTTCATTCGGACCGACTCAGCGCTCACCTTGACAACCCGAGACAAATCCGCATGTTTGACCTCCATGGCGTACAGGGCCGTCGCAACTTTTGTAATGCTAGCGGGATAAGACGGAGCATGAGGGTTTTTTTCATATAAAACGGCTCCGGTCTCGCCATTCATCAAGACCGCTGATTTTGCGCTGACATCAACCTGTAAATGCTTGGCCTGCAATGAAGAAATTAAAAAAGCGATCAAAAATAGAATTGATTTCATCCTTCTTCCATCGGTCGTTGGGCCGTATTCTATCCGAGATCATTCTTCTGGTCAAAACCCACTTTATCCAGAAAAATCGCCACTCCCACAAATCCATACATAAACAACACGACACAAACCAAATTTAAAACACACGCTTTGTACTACTTTGATATAAAACTTGACAGGCTTAATATAATTATCTACACTAAAACTACGGGATAGTCTTTGAAATAAGAGGAAGCCATGCTGAATTCAGTTGAGATCGAAGAGGCATACAAAAGATTTATGGGCGATCTACCGAAATGCGCCCATGACGGCATCATTCATGTGGATTTACGCTTTCTGCAGGAATCAGGACTATTAGCCACGCTTCAGGACGATCAGGTCGATCGCGAAGATCTCACGCAATATTTTCATGTCATCGAAAGCGCCGAAAAAGTCACTCTATTCAACGATCAGTTCGTCGTTTGGATTGTTCCCCGCATGGAACAGGACATGCCCATGACCTACATCCTGCTGGCGCTCAACAACCACAGTAAACTGAACCTCGAAATTGTCTTTACGACGTGCGGCGTCTATAACACGCCGCGCTATGTGTTGAAAATCCTCCAGCATTTCCTGTTGGAGGTTCTCGAAACGGAAGCCACGATTACTTCGATGGAAAAGTGTGAATGACCGCTATTCGCATCGAGTTAGAGTTTTTGAACGGCTTTTTGGTACAAACGGTGTATAGAACTTATGCCAGTTATTATAGAACTTATGCCAATTATAAAAGTAAAAGCACCACCCACCATCGCAGCATAGAACAGGGATACATAGTTGGGTGCTAAAACACCTGTCACAACAATACCCACGAGCCCCGCTCCCACACAAGTAAGGAGAACCGCTGTTACGAATGCAAAAATATAACCTATTTTATCCAGGCGGCATTTATCCATTTTGCCATTTTTAGCTGCATCAACAACCGAATGGATATCTACATCAGTCTGAACACAAGAATCAGAACAAACTTTCGTAACACTAGCCATAATAACCTCCACTTTTTTTATTTGAAAACCATCATAACATACCCCCCCACAAGATACAACACATTACAAATAAAATAAAGACTTTGCATTGGTGTTAATATTTATTTTTTTAGTTTGCGCAATTCCTGCGATTTGTTTATCATCTGACGCGGAAATAAAAATGGAGACTTTCATTATGTCATGCACTTCATCAGAAAATTATTTTAGAAACATGGTAAAATATTATCAGATTAAGCCACAAGATCAACAACAACCCAGGAATGCTCCCCCACAAACTATTTACTGTAATCACTATCGTTCGTGGGAACCTATCTTCATACCATGCTCAATGGGAAACGGTGGATCTCACCAGCAGCCTGTTGGCACCGCCGAAGGCGTAAGGCAAGCTCGTCAATATCAAAACGAAAATAGCAAGGCAGATCGAGCAAGCGCCGCCGCTTGGCTGGGCGGAATAGCTTTTATCATTATTGCAGGCCTCGCCGCGTTTGTGATAGAAGATAGAGAAAAAATCAATGAACGGTTGAAAGTTGCCAAAGACTTTAAAGATCAAATTCCAAAATCGCAGAACATTCCTGAGGCAGAAAAAGACGCGTTACACTCTATAGCTGAACAAGATATCGATATTCTCGAAAAGAAGTCTACACGCAATCGAAACATTCTCATACTCACAGGCTGTGCACTCGCCACCGCTGTGACTGCATTTGCCGCAGGGATGTTAGCCGTTCAGTGGCTGATCACTGCAACAATCGTCGCCAGCGTCGCAATTTTAGCCATCGGAGCCTTTGCCACTGTTTGGTATTGCATGGATAATACCTCTAACGCTGAAGAGAACCTCAAAGCTAACGTCCGTCAATATATAAGAGAACATGAACTACCTGTGATGGGCACACCTATTAATCGTCAACAAACTGCTTAAACTCTAAAACCTCAATGGAGCCGAGTTTGTCGCTCGGCTTGCGATTTATTTGCGATTTTTGGTGAGGGTCAGCACATTGCGATTATTTTTGCGCTCATAGCTGATCTGATCCATGCATTTTTCAATAAAAACGATGCCCAGCCCACCCTCTTCTCTTTCTTCCAGAGTAGCTCCTGCCTGTTTTGGTTTTTGCTCGAGCGGATTGAACGGCTGGCCTGAGTCGGTGATCTCGATCTGCATCGCGTGCGGCTGCGATTGGATGCCAATGCCGATCTCCCCGCCTCTCTTTGAGTAGGAGTGATGGATGACATTCACAATCGCTTCTTCCGCGGCCAGCTCGATCCGATATAAGTCAGAGGGCCCAAACCCCATCTGAGCCGCCTCGCTGCGAATCCACTGCAGCATTTCATGCAGTTCATCCAGAGCTGCGCAAAAAACTCTCGATTTCATATTGACCTACCATTGCGAATTAACAACATCCACAATTTTTTGGGAAAGTTTTTCGTATAGTGGCCGGTTGGAGGCTTCCTGGGCCGCTTCCTGCGGCTCCAGCTGCCCGAGCGAAAATGGGAGAACAACGACCGTCTGACCGGAAGAATTCTGAAATTCCAGATCCTGGATCGAATCCCCGTCGATGTAATCGTAATCAATATATGCGCTAAGCCGCTGCGGGCCAAAAACCGGCTCTTCTGCACACCCTCGAAACAAAGAGACCTCAACGGTCATCGTCTTGCGCTCTTCGTTGGCGACCAGGTTTTTGCGAATCTTGCCCTTGACTTTTTGCGGATCGCGACGATAGCCGATCGAATCGGCCCCTTCCTGGACAATGGCGATGGCCAGCCGGTCCGGAGCGTCGGAAGAGACGCGGATATGGGGAGAGCTGCATAATCGCCGGATGATTTCGGCGGTCAAAGCGCCATCCTGATCCCCCGAAACATAGGGAACGCTGATCGATCGACACGCATCTTCCGCGCTCCATCGATATCCGCAGCCCGTGAACATGAAACAAATCAAAACCAGGCAACCATTGCACTGACGAATCCAGGGAAATGACAGGAATAAAAAATTCATCCTGCAGATCCTGCCGACGCTTCGTCGATCCTGTTTATCCTGTTCTTTTCTATAAAATCGCCCCGTTAAAACTTGCTTTTCTCCTCGAGAGTCGTGAGTTTCTCACGAGCAAGGGCGGCGGCGTTCGTATCGGGATATTTAGCAATCACGCGAGAAAAATAAATGGCGGAAGCATCGTTTTGTTTTCTGCGCTGAAAAAACTCTCCCGTGTCGAGCATGCTTTTCGCATAGATCTCTTTCATCTCCCGCAGAGCTTCTGTGGCATCGGCAATGCGCGGCTCGCGAGGGAATGACAACTGGAATTTATGCAGATTGGCTTCGGCAAGCTCAAGTAGATTGGGATCGAGATGCTGCGTCTGGCACTGCTGCAAATAGACTTTATTGATTTGCAAATAGCCCTCTGCGGCCAGATCGTGCTTGGCAAAGCGGCGGGTCAATTGCTGCAGCGTCTCGATGCTCGGCTTGAAATCTTCCATGTATGCCTGAACCTCGGCTTTGCCCAGAAGGGCGCGGATGGCGATTTCATGATGGGGAAGAGTCGTGATGACCTCATCGTAGATCTTCAGAGCATCTTCTTTCGCCGGCATGATCGCGGGCAACTTATGAGAGCCGAAGAGCCTCTTTTTTCCGCCGTCGCGAAAATACTCGGCGATCGAAAACTTCATTTCGATCGCTTCTTCAAAATGCTTGGGACTCGTCGAATTTTTTAAATATTCGCTCAAAGAGGTGTTCGCCAATTCATATTGGTTCAACCGGTAATAGGCCATTCCGATCAGATAGGGAATCTCCTGTCCAAAGGGCGATTCCGGAAAATGGTACATGACAATTTCGCCAAAATCGATCGCCGACCACCAATCTTCGTCGTCGATCGCTTCCTGCATGAAGCTGTAGTACTCCTGAACCGAGGGTCCCTGCACTTCTTCTACATCCTGCGGGAGAACCTCCAGGACGGGCGTTTCCTGTGAGACGGCCAGAGAAGATATAGCTAATAGGCAAAAAACGGCGATTTTCATGGTTAAATCCTTGAGAAAGTAATAAGGGTAGGGACTCTTCAGTTATTCTGTCAATGGCCTATTCTTAAACAAATTCCCATGCGATCGGCGCTGCTTTCGCCATCTCCTGCAATTTGTCCTTGAATGGGCGATCCAATGCTACGCCCCACGAGGCGTCGATATGCACGGCCCCCACTGCGCTGTTCGAATGGTTAAAAATAATTTCAATGCGCGATTTCCCCGGGCATTCGCGAAACAGTTTTTTTAAAGCCAGAATATGGCTCAGCCGGATGCGGTCCGCATCGGCGCGGATGCGGAGCAGCGGCACAGGCGCTTCAATCACAGGTGTTTTCATATTTTTCCTTTGACTATCCTTGGGCTTTCCCTGATATTTCGGAACCTTGAGGCGATCATACAGATCGCCACAGGCTTGCACTTTCGCCTCATCGACTGTGGTCAAATCCTCTAAAAACCGCCCCTGCAATCGAAGAACCCCTTCCTGCCGCTCGATCTGCAAAATGCCGTAGAGCAACTGATTTTCGCGCAGAAGAGCGCCTTTCTCCTCATAGAGATCCGACCAGACCGGCAGCTCGAAGCGCTCAATGCCGTCGCCGATGATCAATATGGCGAATTTGCGCTGCGATTTGGCTGAAATTTTCACTTGAACGGTTTCGACGACGAACGCGGCGCGGACAATCGCGCCATCGGGCATATTCTCAAACTCCCGAAACGGCACGCAAGAAAGTCTCGACATTTGCTGGCGATAGTTATCCATCGGATGACCCGTCAAATAAAAACCCAGCAGCTCCTTTTCCCTTTGCAGCATTTGCATCTTGGATGTCGGCAATGGCACAGGAGGCGGCGTTTGAAAACGATTGGCAGGTTTTTCCAGAAGAGAAAAAAGGTTCATGACGCCGCGAGATTCATCTCTTTGATCGCGGAACGCTTCTTCATACATCGCATCGAGGCTCTGTCGCATCGCGTCGCGCGACCACGCAGTAAAATCAAAACATCCGGCATCGACCAGCAGCTCGATCTGCTTTTTACCGACCTTGGTCTTGTCCATGCGCTGAACGAATTCATAGAGATTGGCAAACAATCCCTTCTTGCGCTCTTCGATGATCAGATCCACTACGTGGGATCCAACACCCTTGATCCCGGTCATGGCAAAGCGGATGCCCTTGGATGTCGCGGTGAATTCACTGCCGGCTTCGTTCACATCGGGCGGCAGCATCGGAATCTGCATCGCATTCGCTTCGCGGATGAATTTCGCCACTTTGGATAGATCGTCGCGGTCGCACGTCATCAAAGACGCCAGCCACTCTTTCGGAAAGTTCGCCTTCAAATAGGCTGTTGTATAGGACAAATAGGCGTAAGCCGCCGCATGGGATTTGTTAAAGCCGTACGAGGCGAATTTCTCGATCTTGTCGAAAATAATCTGCCCGACATCCGGACCGATGCCTTTTTTCGCGCAGCCGAACAAAAACTTTTCGCGCTGGCGCGCCATCTCTTCCTTGTCTTTTTTTCCCATCGCGCGGCGCAGCACATCGCCCTCCGCCAGAGAATATCCGGCGAGATGGCTGGCGATCTGCATCACCTGCTCCTGGTAAACCATGACGCCGTAGGTCTCCTCGAGAACGCTTTTCATGAGAGGATGATCGATGTCGATGGCTTCGCGCCCGTGCTTGCGGTTGATGAACGAGGGGATCATATCCATCGGACCGGGGCGGTAAAGAGCACCGACAGCGATGATCTCTTCAAATGTATCGATATGCAGCTGCTTGGCGAGATCCTGCATGCCGCCCGACTCGAGCTGGAACACTCCGAGCGTTTTTCCCTGATTAAGCAACTCGAAGCTCGCTTTGTCGTCGAGCGGCAGATTGCTCCAATCGATCCTTCGGCCCGTATTCACCACGATCGACTCGATGCATTTATGAATCGAAGTCAGCGTCTTCAAACCGAGAAAGTCGATTTTAAGCATCCCCACGCTTTCCACCGGCTTCATCGCAAATTGCGTGACGATCATGTGGGAATCTTTCGCCGTGCAAACAGGAATATGGTCTGTAATGGGGCTGGCGGAAATGATCAATCCGGCGGCATGGGTGCTGGTATTGCGGATCGATCCTTCGCATTTTTTTGCCATTTCCAATACGCGGCGCGCCTCGTCGTCCGATGCCACCAGCCGGCCCAGCTCCGGCTCCATCTGGAATGCCTTTTCCAGCGTCATCGTAGGATCTTCCGGAACCAGCTTGGCAATATCGTTGACCTTGGACAGCGGCACGTTCAGCACGCGGCCAACGTCGCGGATTGCCATTTTCGCTTTCATCGTTCCGAACGTGATGATTTGAGCGACCTTTTCCTTGCCATATTTCTGGATCGTATAGTCGATCACTTCCTGGCGGCGGTCCATGCAGATGTCGACGTCGATATCAGGATACGACACGCGCTCGGGATTGATGAAGCGCTCGAAAATCAGATGAAAACAGAGCGGCTCAATGTCGGTGATCCCGATCAGATAGGCGATGATCGATCCCGCCGCCGAACCACGGCCCGGACCCATCGGAATGCCGCGCCGCTTGGCCCAGTCGATGAAGTCATAGACGATGAGCATGTAATCGCTCATCCCCTTGGACGTGAGAATGTCGAACTCATAATCGAAGCGCTCCCGAACGACCCGGCGCGGATCCTTATCGGGGATTTTTTTTTGCACGCGAGCCAACCGCTCGGGCGTATAGCGCTTTTCGATTCCCTGCAAACAGAGATCGTAGAGATAGCGCTCCGCCGCCTTGAGGCGCTCGGCTTTCGTACAGTTTGACTCATTCAGGCCCGGAGGAATGAAAACAGGATAGTGCCTCGTCTTGAAATCGAGCTCAAGCGTACATTTTTCAGCAATGCGCACGGTTTCGCTGATCGCCTGCGGCGCATCGGCAAACAGCTCACGCATCTGTGCGGGCGATTTAAAATAGAGCTCATGGGTCAAGAGCGTCTCGCGCTTGGGATTCAGCATCCGGCTTTTGGCTACCCCGCGCGAATCGCGCTCCCAGATTTCACAGGGCTCGCCCGACTGGATATTGAGCAAGATCTCGTGCGCCTGCCAATCCTCTCTTTCGATATAATGAATGTCATTGGTGGCGACGACCGGAATATGCATCTCCCGAGACAGCTCGAGCAGGACGCCATTCACTTTTTCCTGCACAGCCGCGCCATCACAGACTTTTTGCAATAGCCACTGTTCCTGATCGATGCCATCTTCCCGGATCTGCTCTTCGCTCATCTTGTGGCGCTGGAGCTCGAAATAGTAATCCTCGCCGAAAAGTTGCTGATACCAGAGGAGTTCGGCGCGCAGCTCTTTTTCTTGCCCCGCAGCAATCATGCTGGCCACGCTGCCATTGAACGGACCGGACAGACATATCAGCCCCTCGCGATGCGCCGCCAGCAGTTCTTTGTCGATGCGGGGCTGATAATAAAAACCCTCCAAAAATCCGAAGGAAGAGAGTTTGCACAAATTGCGATAGCCGATCATGTCCTTGCAAATCAAAACGATCGGATAGCCCGAAGGAACGCCCGGCGTGCGTTTTTTTTCCAGGCGGCTCACGGGCGCGACCCAAATTTCGCATCCGATGATCGGCTTGACGCCCGATCCCTTGCAGGCCTTGAAAAAGTCAACGGCTCCATACAGATTGCCCTGATCACTCAGAGCCAAAGCGGGGATTCCAAACATTTTGGCCCGTTCGGCCAGAGCCTGAACGGAAGCCGTGGAATCGAGAATGGAAAATTGGGAATGAACGTTGAGAGGTATCCAGAGAGAATTCACATCTTCGGCATCGGACATAAGAAGCTCGTTTTCGATAAATATATCGAGAACGAGCTTCTGATGCAAAACAAGAACTGATTATACCCTTTCTTCGGCAACGGTAGGAGCCGACTTCAGTGACCAAAGCGGCAGCATGCAGGCCATCGCAATCACCGAGCAGCCGATCATCGCAGCAAAGAAACTCTCCCATCCCCAGGCACTGGTCAGTGCGCCCAAAGGCCCGCCGGCCATGGCCGCTCCGAGATAGCCAAAACATCCGGAAAAACCATTCGCCGTTGCCGCTGCTTTTTTATGAGCCAGCTCAGCGCAAGCAAGACCGATCAGCATCTGCGGTCCAAAGATGAAAAACCCGAACAAAAACAGATATAGGCTATCGAGCGCGGGCGAGTAACCGCTCAACATCCGGAATCCAAGAATGCTGGCAATAATGCCACATGTAAAGATAACATTAACCGGCGTTCTTTTGCCCTTGAAAATCATATCCGATCCCCAACCGGCAGCCAGACCGCCAAAAAATCCGCCGATTTCAAACCAGCAAACACACGAGCCGGCGATCAGGGTCGAATACCCTTTGATTTCTTTTAAATACATCATCGACCAATCATTGAGGCCTGTGCGGACCACATAAATAAACAAATTAGCAATCGCCAGCGTCCAGATAAACTTATTGGTCAATACATAATCCCACAAAATTTGTTTGACGGATATGTCGTTTTTGTCGTCGCAAAAGCCTTTGGAAGGATAATCGTTTCTAAATTTTTCTATGGGTGGCAATCCGAGCGATTGAGGCGTATCGCGCATCAGAAAAATCATACCAACGCCGATCATGATACAAATAATTCCCGGTGCAAACATGGCATACCGCCATCCAAACGCTTCAGCGCATCCTGCCGCCAGCAAAGGAATCAGAGCGCCGCCCAAATTGTGAGAAGTATTCCAAAAACTCCACCAGCGACCTCTTTCCGATTGAGAATACCAATAAGTCATCAGCTTAGCGCAGCACGTCGCGCCCCAACCCTGAAACCAGCCGTTCAATCCCCAGAATATAGCAAACCAGATCCAGGTCGATGTCGCACCGAAAAGCAGATTAAAGACTCCCGTAAGAATCAGCCCGATCGACATCAAATAGCGGGGGTTGGACTTATCAGCGGCAATGCCGCTCAAAAATTTGCTCAGGCCATATGTTATACTGAGAATACTTGCGATGAGTCCCAACTGAAACTTATCCATTCCCAGGCTGTCTTGCATCGCCGGCATGGCAAAGGTAAAGCTTTTGCGCGTGAAGTAATAGAAGGCGTAGCCGATGTACATCGCACCGAATGTCCGCAGCCGCCAATAGCGATAGTTCTTTTTTACAAGGGATTCATCTTGAATCTCTTCAACATAAGGAGCCGGTTTTAAAAAATCGAGTAGTCGCATAAAGTCCCTAGTAAATAATAAACGGTAATAGGTTATAACTGCACACCATAGATTGTCAACTTATTTTCGCTCGAATTGAATTATTAAAAACAAAAACTTAATTACAAGTGAATTATTCAATACCAGTCAATCTGGATGTTTTTTTACCAACGCTGTTACGAATAATTCATTTATATATTACGATCAAGGAAAAATTTTTTACGCATGAGGAAAATATGCCCAGCTCCTCCCAACCACCATCTAACCGCGGCCCCTATGATCCTTTTGAAAAATACCGGATTGCCGAAATCCAAAAAGACAAAAGCATGCCTGACACATCCGAAGGGAGCGAAAAGTTTCAGCTCAAGTCCAAATCCGCCATCGTCGCCTATCTGATATTGCTATTAAAAAAATTTCTCGACCTGTTTGAAGAGACAACCGATCACGGTCTGGCCGTTTCTGCAGAAAGCGAAGTATCGGAACACCTAGCACAATTGAAAGCCGCCATAGAAATTTTGAAAATGGAGGACCACGGACAGGACTCAGCCTTTTTAAATAATCTTTCCCTGCTCTGGGATCAGGTACTCGAAGACGTTGTGCGCTTCCGCCGCCAGACGCCGCTTTCCATCAAGATGCGCGCTTTTCTGAAGGAATTACAACATTACCCCGACGACCCCGTGCACTCGCTTGGCTACTATCTCACGGAGTATGCCGGTCAGAAATGGCTGCCGTTTCCCTACATGGAGATGATCAGCCGCCTCACGCTGGCGCATCAAAAAAAACCTGAGTCCAGCCTGCTGTCCCGCTGGTCGGGTATGCTCGATGAAATGATCCAGATACTGAATCGAGCGAAAGGAAACTAAGGAGTTTTTTGAGGGCGATTGCATGAAGAATGTCTTGACATGACTTGTTCATAGAGAGAAAAACAGGATAAGCAAGATCGACGAAACGTCGGCAGGATGGGCAGGATGATATTAAGATTAATTCCATATATTAGAGGCGCGAGGAAAAAATGAAATATCAAATTCCCAAGGGAACATTCGACATCCTTCCCTACGGCGCAGATGAACCATGGAAACTCTCGGCCCTTTGGCAGTACGTGGAACAGATCGTTCGTCAAACAGCCATCGATTACGGGTATCGCGAAATCCGCACCCCGATGTACGAGCGCTCCGAATTATTCGACCGCGGCGTCGGCGAGACCAGCGATATCGTCATGAAAGAAATGTTTACCTTCGAGGACAAAGGCGGCCGCTTGATCTCGCTCAGGCCGGAGGGCACTTCATCCGTGATGAGAGCTTTTGTCGAAAACAATCTCGCGCAACTGGGCCCCGTCCACAAGTTTTTCTATATTGCCCCGATGTTTCGTTACGAGCGGCCGCAAAGCGGGCGCTATCGGCAGCACCACCAATTTGGCGTCGAGGCTTTGGGCGTCGCCGGTCCCGCCCAGGACGCAGAAGTCATTGATTTGCTCTGTGAAACATACCGCCGGCTCGGTCTGCAAAACTTGACAGTGGAATTGAATTCGGTTGGCGATTTGGAATCCCGTCAATCGTTTCGCGATGCCTTGCAGGCATTTTTGCGGCCTTATTTCAATGAATTGTCGGAAGACAGCCAGTCGCGTTTCGAAAAAAACCCCCTGCGCATTCTCGATTCCAAAGACCCAAAAGACCGGGACATTCTGAAACAAGCCCCCTCGATTTTACACTCGTTATCGGAAAAAGCTCTCGAACACTTCAATGAACTCAAGCGCTTGCTCGATTCATGCCGGATTCCCTACCGCGTCAATGATCGGATCGTCCGCGGACTCGACTACTACAACAAAACGGTTTTCGAGGTGACGGCCAATGTGCTCGGCGCCCAAAATGCGCTGGGAGGCGGCGGCCGCTACGACGGATTGATCGCCACGTTCGGAGGCCCTGATTTGCCAGGCGTTGGATTTGGCACCGGGATCGAGAGGATTTTGCAGACGATGATTGCCCAGAGCGTCCCCCTTCCCAAAGAACCGGCGCCGCTGGTTTATTGGCTGCCCTTGGGCGACGAAGCAAGGCGCACCTGCTTTACTCTCGCAACGGAATGCCGCCATCGCAAAATTTTTGCTGAAATCGATCTTCAAGCCAAAAAAATCCAGACCGGCCTGCAAAATGCCACGCGGCTAAACGCTCAAATTTGCGTCATCGTGGGGTCGGAAGAATTAGCGAAAGGAACTGCGCAAATCAAACATCTCGAATCGCGGCGCCAGGAAGAGATTCCTCTCGATCAATTGATCGATTACTTCGTCGCGATCAACCAAAAACAGGCGGAAAGAATATGAGAAAGACTCTATTCGCAATTCTGTTTATTTTCCTGGCTCCTCTTTTTGGCGAGGAAGAAAAAAAGCCCGATATCGCGCAACTTTCGGAAGCAATGGGTCATTTGATCGGAAAAAACCTTCAATCGATGGGATTGCCGATTGACATGGACTCCCTGGTGAAGGGTATGAAAGACAGCAGCACGGGAAGCGGCAACGCTCTATCCGAAGAAGAGTGCATTCAGGCGCTCGCTGAGCTGCAAGAAGAAACCCGACAGATCCAGGCCGAAAAAAATCTGGCCGAGGCGAATGAATTTTTAAAGAACAATCTCAAGAAAAAAGGGATCGTGAGCCTGGAAAATGGCAAAGTTCAATACCAGATCGTTCAAGCCGGTTCCGGAAACGCGGTGCAGCCATACAACTCTCCTCTGATGCGCTTCAAGGGCCGTTATCTCAACGGGGAAACGTTCGGCTCATCTTCCGGCGAAGAGCTCGTCTCTCTGGACGATGCGATTGCCGGGTTCAACAAGGGCATCATCGGGATGCATGAGGGAGAAAAACGCACTTTGTACATTCACCCCGATTTGGCGTACGGACCTCATGGCCTATCGATGCCCAACGCCCTGATCATCTTCGAAGTGGAGCTGGTAAAAGCAGATGCTTCCGCCGATGCGCAGGCGGCCTCGAATGCCGAAGACGAGGTGATACGCACTGGCGATGCCATCCGATGAAAGTGATTCTCTATCAACCCCAGATTCCGCAAAATACGGGAAATATCGCGCGCACCTGCGCCGTCACCGGATCAGAATTGATTTTGGTGCGGCCGCTGGGCTTTAGCACAGCCAGCCGTCATCTGAAGCGCGCCGGACTCGATTATTGGAAAGATACAAGCGTTTTGGAGATCGACGATCTCGAGGCCTATTTGGAAACAACAAAAAATCCCTTCTGCTTTTTTTCTTCCATTGCCCCGTCGCTCTATACCCAGGCCAATTACCGCCCCGGCCATCAATTGATTTTCGGCTCGGAAACAAATGGCCTACCTGAAATGTTTTGGAAAAAATGGCCCGAACATTTTTACCGAATTCCCATGCGACCCGGAGCGCGCTGCCTCAATTTGTCCTGCAGCGTCTCGATCGCGGTCTATGAAGCGTACCGGCAAACAATACCGCGCGCAGGATGGTTTTGTGAATTTGGGCGCTGCGAGACAACGCCAAATTGAACGCACTGCTTGCCTAGAGTCCCGCCCCTTTAGGGGTGGGTCTAGGCAAGCTATTTTATGAGATGCGGTATGCGGCTTTAGCCGCACCGCCTCCTTAAGCGGAGTAAAGAATCTCCTCCTTTCAAGGAGGAGTTCTTCAAGCTCTGCGCTCCGAACGAGAAGTCCCTTCCCTCAATGGGAAGGGCGACGAGGAGGATCAATTTGGCAAAGTCACAGCAAGTTCAAATTCACAAAACTTGACGGAGCGCGGTATAGCTGGTTTAATCTCGACTTCGTACATTTTTAGGGCCGAAGGCCTCGATGGATTTACCCTCTGAGGCGTTAATTTAATAAGGAAGGGGTTGACTATCCCCTTCCTTATTAAATTAACGCCTAGTTCGACTGGAAGTCGAAACGTCAGAGGGTAAATAGGCGAGGCAGGCGGCCCTAAAAATGTACGAAGTCGAGTTAATGAGGACGCGACCATTTGCTCAGCAAAAGAGACAGGGCCCCGCTAAAAATGAGCGAGGTTGTCAATGGCAAATAAATCGTCGCCTCGCCCTTGCGAACCAACAGATCGCCCGGAAGATGGCCGATCCACTGCAAATAGGGCCATTGTTCCTTACTATGCGCCAGGATGCCAAAGCCCACCACGAACAGAATCATTAAAAAAATAAATCGCATTTTACTATACAGCGCTCAACAAAAAGTTTTTCACCGCTTCCGCATTGCGCAAGCCGATCAAGCGGTTGACTTCCTTGCCATTTTTGAAAAGGATCAAGGTCGGCACGGAAGTAATCTGAAACTCGGCGGCTGTTTTCTGTTCGCTATCAATATCGACTTTGGCGATCGAGGCTTTTCCCAACATTTCTAGAGAGAGCTGTTCCAGCACAGGCGCCAGCATACGGCACGGCCCGCACCAATCCGCATGAAAATCAACGAGGGTCACGCCCGTGGCAACCTCTTTTTTAAAGCTGTCATCTGTCAAATGTTTAATTAATCCCTTGTCAGACATAGATTCTCCCAGTTTAAGCACTTCATAGGATAACGCCGCCCACATTTTTTTCCCAGCAATGGCTCTTGCTTGTAGCAAAACAGAAACACTCCTATAATACTTACCATTATCTTTGCGGCCATGGCGGAACTGGCAGACGCGCTAGATTCAGGTTCTAGTCGGGGCAACCCGGTGGATGTTCAAATCATCTTGGCCGCATATTTTATAGGTAATCGGTGAAAACAACCGCGCTCATTGCAAATGGCGAATTTCAAAACAGCGCCATTCTTGTCGAAAAAATCAAAACATGTCAGCGGATCGTCGCAGTCGACGGTGGATTGAAATATTGCCATGCCATAGGAATTGCCCCAGATCGAATCTGCGGGGATTTCGATTCCTGTCCACCGGCTCTTCTCGAGCACTATCCAAATGTTCCTTTGACCCAATTGCAGAAAGACAAAGACAAGACAGACCTGGAAGTCGCCATCGAATCGGAAATCGATCAATGCGATTTCCTGGTGATTTTTGGGGGATGGGGCCTAAGAATCGATCATTCGCTGACAAACGCCCTGATTTTGACGCGCTACCCCGGCCGCATTACTTTGGAAACGGAAAACGAACTGCTTTTCGCTCTGCAGCCCTCCTCCCGGTTGCATTGCACTCCCGGACAAACCCTCTCGCTCATCCCAATGAACGGCCCCGCCACGGGGATTACAACATCCGGATTAAAATGGGAACTATCCAACAAACATCTTGACAGCCACTTCGTCGGGATCTCGAATGTCTGTAGAAAGTCGATGATTGACATTCAGTTTATCGGCGGCTCGCTGCTCTGCTGTCTGCAAAAGATCTGACGGCGCCAAACTCATCAGCGCAAACACACAAGAGATCCGGGCCAACATTGCAAGAGCCACAGTTTTGGCCATCCAATCGCTCAGCGACAGAGTGCGGACCCAAGCGTATTTCCGCGGATGAGTCGTGAATGGATCGCAGTCGAACCAGTAGGCGGGCGTGTTGTTCCAGCAATAGGTACCCTTCCGGGCGCATCGCCAGCTGCACTCATCCCACCAAGGAGTCGTTTTCGAACATATCATTGTCACAAGATTGCCAAACGCCATAATTCTCTCCAACCCAAGCTCAACAATTTCTTTACGAAATCTTAGGAGGACTATAGCGATTCAAATAATTTTAAGTAAACAAAGATTTGAGTAAACATGTCCCGACGCCAACGCCGCAAGTTTTACGGCGGCTCGCCCTGGGCGCCTTTTTCAAGCCAATCTTTCAAAGCGAGAATTGACTGCTCCGTTCTTTGCGTAATCCTTTCCATCGCTTCTCGCTTGTCCAGCCCTTCGAACTCTTCCCATTCGATGGGAGAGCCGAAAACACAGCGAATTCGTCCCCAGAGCTTCGGAAAAGGTGCCCCCCTTTTCCAGGCGCGAAACGTTCCATCGACATATACGGGCAAAATGGCGCAGCGCGCTTTATAGACCAGAAATGAAAGCCCCTTTTCCAAAGGCTGCAGGCCTCCGTCCAAAGTCCGGCTGCCCTCGGGAAACAAAATCACTTTTTTTCCCTCCTGCAAGAGCTGGATCAGAACCCGAAACGTATGGGCGTCCGATGCGTCTCGCGAAACAGGATGCGAGTTGAGAATCCGGATCACCCTCCCCAAAATGGGCACGCGGAATAACGGCTCGCGGGCCAAAAAGTGCACCTCTTCAGGACAGGAAACGGAAATCACCGGAGGATCAAAAAACGAGGCATGATTGGCCGCAATAATGGCAGATCCCGGTCGAAAATGCGATATTCCATAGATGCGCAATCGATAAAACAATTTCAATATCGTGCGGACGGTCCAATAAACGCATCGATAGGCAGGTTTCATCCGGCCTTTTTTTTGAAGAGCATGCGCATGCAGCTCCAGAATGCGTTGAACGACCTCATCCGCATTGCAATCGGACGTATCGATCAGGATCGCCTCTTTCGCTTGCCGAAGAGGAGAAACGGTGCGCGTTGAATCCTTGCAGTCTCTTTCTTCGATCTCGCGCAGGATCTGTTCCTCGCTCACCGTATTGGCGAGATCCGGAAATTTCAAAAGCAGCTCCCGATAACGCCTTTCAGCGCGCACTTGCGGCCGGGCCGTCAAAAATATCTTCAGCTCGGCATCGGGAAAAACGACCGTTCCCATGTCCCTGCCTTCAAAAACGGCATTCCTCTGCTGTCCAAAGCGACGCTGAATCTTCACCATCGCTTGGCGAACAAATGGATAAATGGAAATTTGCGAAGAAAGGTTAGATATTTCCTGTACGCGGATCTTGTTCGTCACATCGAGGCCATTGACAAGATAATGCTTTTCTCCAACGGGATCTGTCTGAATGTCAAACTGAAATTGCTCAATGAGGCGGCGCAGTCCGGCTTCGTCCGTCGGCTCAATTTTTTCTAGCAGCGTTTTGTAAGCAAAACATCGATACATTGCACCGGTATCAAAATAGATGTATCCCAGACGCTGGGCGACGCCTTTTGCCACGGTTGATTTTCCTGTGCCGGATGGCCCATCGATTGCGATAATCATAAAAGAATCTATCCCGTTCAAACAGTCGTACTTCCTGCAGCGATTAAATAGAAATAGATGATCGGCGCGTTGAAAAGAAGCGAATCGACCGCATCCAATATTCCACCGAGGCCGGGCAAGATATTGCTATCTTTTTTATTGGCGTCGCGCTTTAACAGCGATTCCGACAAATCTCCAAATTGACCCACACAGCCCAAAACGATCCCTAACGAGACCCATTCAACGGTTGCGAGATGAAAGTTCAGAGATGGGATCGATTCGCCAAGAATATGAAAGAAGAAGCTGACCATTAACGCCGAAAACAAACCAAATCCAGCGCCCTCGATCGTCTTGGTTGGGCTAATATGCGGAGCCAATTTTCTCCGGCCCCATAAACTCCCCCCAAAATACGCCCCCATATCGGTCATCTTGGTCACTGCGAGCAGGTAAGCGACCCACATGCGCCCGTCATCGGCCATGGAAAAAACCAATATTCCCAGAATCATCCCCATCGGTAGAGCGATATACAGAAGGCCAAAAGTGGAAACAGCGAGATCGATAACAGCTCCGGCCTGTTCCCGAAAATGCAGGGCGAAAAGAATCAGTATCGCCAGCAAAAACATCGTGGGAGGCGCCCATTGTAAATGAACATCACGAGCCGAGATAAAAAAGGAAAAAGTCACCAGGAAGCTTAACGCAATCAGCGCCGGCGATTTCGGCTTACCCCCTTTTGCTTTGGCAAACTGGGCATATTCCCAAGCAGCGACGGCCGATAGTGCGGCAACAATCACAGCCAAAAAAAATTGAACCCACGATACATTGGCAAAATATAACAAAACAAACACTCCACCGATCGCAATGCTTGATGCGACGGTTCTGCGTCCAAGATCCTTCAACATCTGATCATCCCCCTCCTAGCCGTCGTTGGCGGGTTTGAAATGCGATAACGGCTTGCAGCAGGTCTTTCGGCGCGAAAGCCGGCCAAAGCACATCAGTCACATAAAATTCACTATAAGAAAGTTGCCATAAGAGAAAATTACTGACACGCAATTCACCACTGGTCCGAATGAACAATTCCGGATCGCCCCAACGCTTGGTATCGAGAAACTGGGAAATATAATGCTCCGTCAGCTCTTCGGGAAGAATCTTTTTCTCATCGTTGCGCTCAAGAATCTGTAAAATCGCCCGCCGGATTTCATCGCGTCCGCCGTAATTAAGGGCTAATATCAGATTGATTTTTTGACAGTTCCGCGTCGCCTGCCGTGTTTGGTCAAATGCCGAGCGAACTCTCGATGGCAAACGGGTCAAATCTCCAATTGCATCCAGGCAAATTCCCTCCCTGACCATCATCTCTTTTTTACGCAAAAGATACATCTCGAAAATATTCATTAATGATTCGATTTCGCTGTCCGAACGGTTCCAGTTTTCCGTAGAAAAAGCATACACGGTCAGCGTCTTCACTCCCAATTGGACAGCGGCCCGCACGATATGGTCCAATACTTCCGCGCCCTCCCAATGGCCGACCATGGGGGCCAATTTTTTCATCCGCGCCCACCTACGGTTCCCGTCCATCAATATGGCAATGTGACGCGGAACCCTCGTAAAATCCACCTGTGCTAGCTCCTCAGATGAAAAAACCTCTTTGCGTTCGGCCGGATCTGCAGAAAGAGGCGGCGTCGGCATCATACCGGCTCCTTTTCAAAAAATGTGCCCTGCCACAGCGTCTGCTCTCGGCCCGGACCCACAGAAATCAGGCTCACCTCCACACCGCAGAGCTCTTCGATCCGGCGCACATAGGCGCGCGCGGCATGCGGCAGATCGTTAAACGTCTGAATAGATCCGATGGGACACTTCCATCCTGGCATTGTTTCATAAATGGGCTCGACAAGGGCCAGGTTCTCGATCATCGCGGGAAACGTGTGAATTTGCTTTTTCCCGATCTTGTACCCGACGCAAATGCGAATTTCATCCAGATCACCCAGAATATCGAGCTTCATGATGGCCAGCGTATCGACTCCGTTCAAGTGGATTGTATGGGTCACTAGCGGAGCATCGAACCAGCCGATGCGGCGCTTGCGGCCCGTCGTCACTCCGATCTCGCGCGCCGCCGTATGATCGGGAAAAAGGCCCAGCTCAGCGCTGGACAGTTCCGTAACGAAGGGGCCGTTCCCAACCCGGGTCGTATAGGCTTTCGTGACGCCGACGACGCGATCGATGCTCGATGGCCCCACTCCAAGCCCGGAACAAACGCCTCCCGCAATCGTGCAAGATGAAGTAACAAACGGATATGTACCGAACGTCACATCGAGCAGAGATCCCTGAGCGCCCTCATAAAGAATTTTTTCATTGTTGCGGCCGGCGCGAAACAGCATCTCTTCCACCGGAGCGACAAAGGGAGCCAACTGCTCGGCATATGCGGCATATTCATCACTGATCTCATCGAGGCTCAAAGGCTTATGCCCGAAAAGACGTTCGATTTCCAGGTTTTTCCATTGCAATGTCTTGGCCAATTTATCCCGAAAAGTGTCCTGGGCAATCAGATCGGCCATCCTTAAACCGCGGCGGCCGACTTTATCGACATAGCATGGGCCGATGCCCCGTTTCGTCGTCCCGATGGAATGGACCCCTTCATTCAGCTCATCCAAAATCCGGTGATAGGGAAAAATCACGTGAGCGTAGGGAGAGATAAACAATCTCTTTTCAAAGGAAATACCATGGTGGCGCAAGGAATCCAGCTCGCCGATCAGCGATTTAGGGTCGATGACGGTCCCGCCGCCAATATAACACCGGGTATGGGGATAGAGAATCCCCGATGGAATGAGATGAAACCGGTATTCCTTTCCGGACACAACGACCGTATGACCGGCATTATTGCCCCCTTGGGCCCGAGCGATATGCACAGCAGATTCGGATAAAAGATCGACGACCTTTCCCTTTCCTTCATCGCCCCACTGCATTCCAATCACTGCAACTGATGTCACAGACACCTCGAAAAATGTACAAAGTCGAGATCAATGATAGCGAACAGTGGAGTTCGCGAGAATAGTTTTATGAAAAAATGGCCAAACTCTAGATAATCTATACTACATTGAACCAAAATTTTTGCGATATCTTATGGAAAATCAGAAAAAGTGGCCGTTCGTCCTTATTTTTACCGTCATTGCATTGACGATCTACAACATTCTTCCAACGATCTTTTACTATGCCCAGCCCCTAAAATCTCCTGTCGCCCAGGAAGAAGGGATGAAGGCGGCGGTATCGATCGCCGATCGTCTCAATTCGATGGAAAAAGATTCCATCGCCTGGCTCCATTCCTATTGCGATCTGCTCCGCATTAAACCCGCTTCGATCGCTATCGATAAGGACAGCCCGCAATTCATACAGGTTCAATTGACCAAATCCGATGATGCAGAGCGCCTGCGATCAACCCTTCCTCGCGCCGGCTCCCTGATTCCATTCGTTCCTTCCCAACTCACGATTCTGCCCGATGACCGAAATTCCAAAACGGTCATGGTCCAGCGGCGCATTCCCATTCATTTCGACGAGACCTCGATTGCCAGCTCTTTTGCCTTTACGACCCGGCTTCTCGACAACGGCGCTCTATCGCCCACCTATGTCGATCTGATCATCGATCGAGCCGCCACCATTGCTGCCGCCGCTGCTGGAACCAGCGAAAACGCCCTGCTCATGCAAGCCGTTTTAGCCCAACCGGCTAACTCCGATGAATACTTGCTGAATCTAGCATCTCAAATCAAGGAAATCGCCTCTCTTTTTAAAGGCAACGAAACCATCCAGGCCCGTTTTTGCGCCCATTTAACGCAAGGCACGTTCAAGGACCGATCGCAAGCCATATCGCGGCTCATCTCGGCCATGGACGCCCTGCGCGACCGCCTCAAGCACGAAAAAATGCAACTGCAGAAAAAATCCAAAGAGGCATTTCTCGCCGAAAACGGCGCGCAAACCCTAAAAAATATCGAGAAAAAAGGATCCAGCCTCGCCTCGGCCGCGTCCTTTCTCAAAAAACAGCTCGCCCATTTCCAATCCGGCCATGAACCGCTCGCCTACAAGCAGGCGCTCGACGGCTTCCGAAAGAACGCCACGCAAGACCCTGCTCGTCTGCTGGCCATGGATTTGCAGACGCTCAGCCCCTTTTTCGGCACCCTCGCCATCGATTGTCAGCAAAGCAAAATATCTCTCACCCTTCAGCCTGATATTGTCCAGCTGCGCGAAGAGTGGACCGGCGTGCAAAAAGATCGCCTCGAACAGCTGCTCATCAATGAGATGGCACGAATCTCCCGTCTTTCGGACGAGACATGGACGCCGGGAGCCAAGGATTTTTCGCTGGCGCTTCATTCACTAACCGACGCGCAGAGTTTTCTCATTTTTAAGCTCGCGCCGCTCGCGAAACAGCAATCGGAAAATATTTCACATCTTTTGCGCACGCACTGGCATCCGTTGCACCCCGATCTGCTTAACGTTCATTTCCCCATTGTCGATTCAGCCGGCTACAAAAACCTGAATCCTCTGCAAAAGAAATTGTGCCTCGTCCTGTATGCTCCCGCGTCGGACGGCGCCCAGGCTCCAAAAGAGCTGAAAAAAGGCTCGATCTATGTCGTTGCCAAAGGATTAGACCGCATATTGGCCCAAGCCAACCGATCGCCGAATACCGAGGCTGCACGCTCCCTGCAATCCGATTTTGCGCTTTTAGCATCCCTGCTTCAGCGCAACGGATTTCTCGGCTATCCCGGCTCATCGATTTCCCTGACGCAAAATTTTGCGGGCGACTACGTCTTTGAGCGCGCTGACGCATTTGGAAACGTAATAGCCGCGACGCGCGAAGATTTCCGCGCCAAGGGCTCGAAGCGCTTTGCCGTACTGGAATTTTCAGACCGGGAACAGCGAATTTTAACCGAAAACCGCATCGACACCTGCATTCACGAAGATCTGTTGAAGTGGAGAGACGAATACGCCGCCGCACAGGTCAGCCTGCAGCCGGCCAGCCGGTTTGATGTTCCTCAGCCAACGAAAAGCGTTTTCTGGAACAATCAGAGCCTCTCCTTCAAAAAACTCTTCCGCGGCGATGATCGCAAAATCATCCGCTGGGGCCTCGATCTGTCCGGCGGAAAAACTGTTCAAATCGAGCTGAGGGACCAGAACAACCGCCTCGTAACGAATGAATCCGATCTGAAACAGGGTATCAACGAACTATTCAACCGCGTTAACAAGATGGGCGTTTCTGAAGTCGCCATCCGCCGCTTGGGCAATAACATCGTGCTTGATTTCCCCGGATCGCAAGCCATGTCGGCCTCCGAGCTCGTGAAAGCCTCATCGATGTATTTCCACGTCGTCAACGAAAAGTTTTCAACCGCCCATTCCCAGCTCGCCGATGTCGTCAATCGCTTTTTGCAGGAAGTGTGGAACGAAGCGGTCGTTATGAACCGCAAAGACCCCCAGAGCATCAATATGATCGCCTGGAAGCATCTATTTGGCGACACCCTCGATCCGAATGCCCCGCAGCCCCAGTCCGACGCCGCGCGCATCCTGTATGAAAACGGACTGCGCCTGCTTCCTCCGAACAATCCCTATTGCTGCACCGCTGTCAATGATTCTGTCTCAAAAATCGCCATCATGCGCGGCAAGGATTTCAGCGAATGGCACAATCAGACCCATCCGCTGCTATTCGTTTTCTGCAACTATGCGCTCGAGGGCTCCAATCTCTCGAACATCCGCTCGGCCTATGACCCATCCAAGGGCAACTTCCTCAGCTTTGAGGTCAAAGGATCGACGATCAACCCAGAAGGGCAAAAGCTCAATCCTCGCGATGAGCTCCATGCCTGGACGAACCAGTTTTCAAAAGAGCGAATCGTCGGCACCGCCAATGAGGCATTCTCTCACGGCCAGGGCTGGCGCATGGCCGTCGTCCTCAACGACACCGTCATCAGCGCTCCGACTCTCAGCTCCGCGCTGCGCGACAGCGCGATGATTTCCGGCAACTTCTCGCAAAGGGAAGTCAACCAGCTCGCCTCTGATTTGAAAGCGGGATCGCTCACATTTACGCCTCATATCCTTTCCGAAAAGAACGTCAGTCCGGAACTGGGCCAATCCGACCGGATCAAGGGCATTGTCGCAACATTCGTGGCCCTCGTCCTGGTCATCGTCTGCATGCTGACCTATTACCGCTTTTCAGGGCTTATCGCCACCGCCGCTGTCCTTTTCAACCTGCTGATCATGTGGGCCACGCTGCAAAACCTGCACGCGACGCTCACATTAGCCGGCATTGCCGGCGTCATCCTCACAGTCGCGATGGCTGTTGACGCCAACGTGCTCGTATTTGAGCGCTTCAAGGAAGAGTTCGCCATCTCCGGACGGCTGGGCGCCTCCATCCAGGCGGGCTATAAAAAAGCCTTCAGCGCCATTTTGGACTCTAACGTCACGACCATTATTGCTGCGTTGATTCTGCTCAATTTCGATGCGGGACCGATCAAGGGATTTGCAATTACTCTGATTATCGGTATTGCGTCATCGATGTTTACAGCCCTTTTCATGACTAGGACCTACTTTTCATTGTGGATCCGCAATCCGGCTCACAAAACACTGACGATGATGAACTGGATTCGCTCTTCCTCCATCGATTTTCTCAAAAAAGCCAAGTGGGCGTTTGCTGTGGCTTTTGCGATCATTATCGTGGGAATGTCTCTCTTTTTTGCCAACCGTTCGACCATTTTCGGAATGGACTTTACCGGCGGTTTTGCCGTGACGATGGAAATCCAGCCGCAGACAGTGGCATCCGGCCATTATGCCGCCGCTGTCGAAGACGCCTTGATCAAACACGGACTCACTGCGCACGATTTCCAGATCCGCGAATTGAACCCATCGAATCATCTGCGCGTCTTGTTTTCGACGAGCATGGAACAGAGCGGCAAGCCGTTTTACGATCTCGGCGATGCAGCCAAAGAGGGCAAACACAATCCGCGCGTCCAATGGACGTTGAAAACCCTCAAGCAAAGTGGGATTTCATTGACCAGGGCCAGTTTGTCGCAAATCGACACGAACTGGACAGCGATGAGCGGACAGATGTCGGAGAGCATGCGCAATAACGCCTTGATCGGATTAGCTCTCGCCTTCACCTGCATTTTCATTTACCTCGCCATCCGGTTTGAATCGGCCTATGCCGCCAGCGCGATCATTTGCGTGATCCACGACGTGTTTATTTCGCTCGGTCTGATCGGGATTCTTTATTATTTCGGGGTACCGATCCAGATCGATTTGAATACCGTGGCGGCTCTCATGACGATTGTCGGCTATTCGCTCAACGACACCATCATCGTCTTCGACCGGATCCGCGAAGAAGTGCGCCTGATGCGCGGCCAGCCGATCCCGGTGATCGTGAACCACGCCCTCAATGCGACGCTCAGCCGCACATCGATCACATCGTTGACGACGCTGCTTGTTTTGATGGCGCTCATCGCTTTTGGCGGACCGTCCATTTTCAGTTTTGCCGCCGTGATGATCATCGGCGTTGTGTTCGGAACGCTATCTTCATGGTTTATCGCAGCTCCTGTCCTGATCTATTTCCAGACCCGGCGGGCTAAAAATTTTGAAACGGTCGAGGTGATCGAACCCAAGCCGTAATGAATCGAGCCATTCACACGCTCATTAATTTTTTAGGAATACACTGAGTTTAAGAGAACTGAGACACCGAGGCGCAGAGGAAGAAAAAACGCGAAATACATAAGAGTAAGGGATACAAGCCGCCCATGTTTGCAAATGCATGCATACGAAGCAGCGAAATTTTCTAAGAAAGAAGGGGACTAATTAACGCCAAGTTTCTAAGCGCCCTTCTTTCTTAGAAAATTTCGCTGCTTCGTATGTAGAGCTTCGCTCAACATGGGCGGCCTCAGCGCCTCGGCGTCTCAGTTCTCTTAAACTCAGTGTATTTCTCTAATAACCCAAGTTCAACGATGTAGTGTCGAATCTTTAAACACCTCTCGTAGGCTCTTTTCAAGTTGTAGTGTCGAATCCGGCGTATTCAAGCCTGTCTTCGACAAATCCGGCGTATTCAAGCCTGTCTTCGACACTACAACTTGAAAATAACCAACGAGATGCGTTAAATATTTCGACCCTCAATCGTTGAACTTGGGTTAATGCTTTCACATAATCTGCGAAGCCGATTTTTCGCGGCTCCCGCTTCCAGCGGGAGCCGGTGGCTAATAAATTGTTTTCTAGTCGGCAAAATGAATGGGCTGTATAAGTTAGCATAGAGAAATATGAACCATGAAGAAGAAGCCCAGTGTCCACCTATGAGCCGCTATGGATTTATCCTCCTCAAAATCCTGAGTTGACCAAGGCGATTATCGCCGAGTTCAACATCCATCCCGTCACGGCGCAAATTCTCGTGTCGCGCGGGTATAAAACGTTGGAGGAAATCCACGAATTTCTGTATGCGAAATTGCCGAATCTGCACGATCCGGATTTATTTCCCGAAATCGACAATGCTGTCGAGCGCGTCCTTGCTGCAATGAAGCGCAATGAAGCGATCTTGATCTATGGCGACAACGATGTCGACGGAATTACCGCCGCTGCTCTTTTGACTGAATTTCTCAAAACGGTCGGCGCAAAAGTTTTTTTCTACGTGCCCAATCGCAACACATTAAAAAAATATCTAATCGGCGACGCGCTGGAATGCTCTTTGAAAAACAATTGCAAGCTGCTCATTACGGTCGATTGCGGGATCACGGCCGCCAAAGAAATCGAGGAGGTCGTCAGCCACGGCATCGATGTGATCGTCACAGACCACCATGAGCCGACATCCAAAATCCCCCATTGCATCGCTACTCTGAATCCCAAGCTGATCAATAGCACCTATCCGAATCGCGATCTCACCGGTGTCGGCGTGGCATTCAAATTGGCGCATGCCCTCACGAACCGACTGATCGAGCTGGAATTGATCAGCCCCACCAAAATTGATTTGAAAAACTATCTGGATTTAGTGGCTCTCGGAACAATCGCCGACATGGGCGCTCTGAGGGGAGAAAACCGCATTCTTGTCCGATATGGGCTCAAACAGATGCGGCGCCAGAAACGCGTGGGGCTAATGAAACTGTTTCAGGTCAGCGACATTCAGCCGGCCGATATTACGCCGATCGATATCGCTTCCAAAGTGGCGCCGCGATTAAACAGTCTGGGAAGGATCGCCGACCCGATCAAAGGCGTTGAACTGCTGCTCATCCGCGATCCCGACGACGCAGAAAGGTTGGCGCAGGAACTGGATCTGTTCAACATTGAGCGGCAGAAAATCGAGCGCGAAGCCTCGGAAAATGTCGATGCCTTTTTGGCCAGCCATCCAGAAATGCTGGAAGATCGGGCGATCATTCTCCATTCCGATCAATGGCATCCGGGCATCATCGCCATCATCTCCGCGCGCATCTCCAAACAATACAACCGCCCGACGATCATTATTTCGATCGAAAACGGAATCGGCAAGGGCTCCATCCGGACAATCCCGGAATTTCCTCTATTGCCCGTCCTCAAGGAAAATGCCGATCTTCTGATCAACTATGGCGGACACGACTTCGCAGCCGGGATGACGATCAAGGAAGAAGATATTCCCGCTTTTAAAAAAAGATTCCTCGCGGCAGCCAACAACCGATTGCATCATCAGGACGTCGTCACCAAGCTCTTCATCGATGCGAAAGTCGCCTTCAAAGATCTGACTTTCGATTTTATGGAATCGCTCAGCCTCATGGAGCCCTTCGGCAACGAGAACCCGCCCCCCATTCTCTATTGCGACGCCACCCAGATTTGGCCGCCCAAGGTCGTTGGAAAGATTCATTTAAAGCTATTTCTCGAGCAGGGTGATCGGATGTTGGAAGGGATTGGGTTTAGTCTGGCGGAGCGCAAAAATCAAATCCGTCGGAAAAACGTGCTTCTGCGGATTGCTTTTACTCCGCAAGTCAATCTTTTTATGAATAAAGCCAGCATTCAATTGCTGATCAAAGATTTCAAAATTTCTGATGAAATCGAAGCCATTCCCACGTCGGCGGGAACGGCTCCATAAAATTATCCGACTTTTGGTCTCTTATTGAGATAATTCTCTTGGTAAAGCTTGATGTCTTCAATATGAATGACCCAAGCTGCGCCCTTGCGAATCGCCTTCAATAAACCTACGCGCGTTGCATAATAAATTTTCTGCGAAGGCACATTTAATAGCTTGGCCGCCTGATTGACTGAAAAAAATCCCAACAGATTATCAAACAGCAATTCGCCATTAAATATTGATTTGGTACGAGAATATTTATTTTGGCGGTACTCGGCCAGATCGTCCAAATGGATCGTCCAACGAGTCGCATCTTTCGATGCTTTTAATTTTTTTTGTTTAATCGCCACATAAATTGCCTGGCGAGTCACATTATTGATACGAGCCGCCTCAGTAATTGACACAACCTTATCCATTTCATTGGTTGGCTCATCACGGCGGGTCAAAATATATTCGTTGTCCATACTACCTTTCCTCCATAAATTAACATTAACTTAGTTGCTAATCATTATTATTATATCAAACACGTAAATTTATTAACACCATAAAATTCACTTTTTGTTTACTTATGAGTCTAATTTTGATGTGTTTGTAACAAATTATTTTATAACAAGCATTTTAGCCACCTACCAAGCTTGTTAATTTGTTTATTAGCAGCCGTTTACATGATGAATCGACTTGCCCCGCCGCACACAAACATTCGCTATCCACATTTTTAGCTCGATCTACAGGGCCTCTTTTCGCTATATTCAATGTATTGTTAGGACCTAAACCATAAACATTTAACTATTAGCCGTCTGCGAGGCATTCATGCATCGTTTGTTATTTCTTTGTCTCTTTGTGATACTGGCCCTGACCGCTGAATCCAAAGCGCCGCTGCTCGCTCCGCGCGATGTTAAAGCGAAAATGGAAGAAATCCTGAAGGCTCATGCAGCCTATAAAAAACTCACGCCTGAACTGGTAGAAAGGGTTTTAAAGAATTATATTAATGAACTGGATCCAACGAAGGGCTACTTCCTGCAGCAGGAAATTGCCCCATGGGAGCATCCTTCGGAGGTTCTGATCCAAACAGTCCTCGATGGATTCAACAAAGCCGATTATTCCCAGTTTGAACATATTTATTCCGTATTGGAGCAGGCGATTATTCGGCGCAACGCCATCGAGTCGGAAATCGAACAACAGACCCTGCCTGCGGGCGTGAAAAGCGAAGAGTTCAAAGAGATCGAGTTTGCCAAGACGCGGGACGAACTCGCCGTCCGCTGCCTGCGCATCAAATCGCTCCAATCCGAAATCGCCCAAAAGCTCAATGAAGAAACCCATAATATTTTTTTGCAGCGCATACAAAAACGGCGGCTGAACCGCGAAAGCGAATTGCTCGCAGCAGCAGAAGAGCGGCAAAAAATGATTCTCTCTTTCGTCATGAAAGCGACGACCGAGGCGCTGGATTCCCACACAAACTATTTTACTCCCAGCGAAGCGGGACAGTTCATGATCCAGGTGCAGCAGCGCCTTTTTGGGATCGGCGCCCAATTGCGCGATAATCTCGATGGCTTTTCCGTCATGCGCATCCTGGAAAACAGCCCGGCCAGCCAAAGCAGCAAGCTCAAAATCAACGACAAAATCATCGCCGTCAACCACGAACCGATCATCGGCCTCGATATCACCGAAGCTGTTGACCTCATCCGCGGGGAAAAAGGCACACCGGTTGTATTAACAATATTGCGCGAAAGCGGCCGCGATACGCGGGTGAGCGAAAAAATCGAGGTGGAGCTGATCCGCAATGAGGTTGTTCTCGATGAAAGCCGGCTGGAAACCCATTTAGAGCCCTTTGGCGACGGCGTCATTGCCCACTTGCGCCTCTTTTCATTCTACCAGGACCCCAAAAGCTCTTCGGCCGGCGATATTCGCAAAGCCCTTGAAACGATCAAAAAAGAGCACAAACTCGAAGGAGTGATCCTGGATTTGCGCAGCAACGCCGGGGGGCTGCTTCCTCAGGCCGTGTCCGTGACGGGGCTCTTTATCAACAAAGGGATCGTCGTTTCCATCAAAGACAGTTCGCAAAAACTGCAGCATCTGAGAGAGATCGAGGGGCGGCCCGTATGGGACGGCCCGCTGGCCGTGCTGGTAAACCGCGCCAGTGCATCGGCGGCCGAAATCGTCGCGCAAACTCTGCAAGACTACGGTCGCGCCATCATCATGGGCGACAACCATACGTTTGGCAAAGGGACTTTTCAAACATTTACGTTGGATCCCATCAACAACCCCAAGGTCAATCCGCAGGGTGAATATAAAGTGACTCGGGGCCGCTACTATACGGTTTCGGGAAAAAGCCCGCAGCTCGTCGGCGTCAGCTCCGACATCGTCATCCCGGGCATTCTTTCCTATCTCGATATCGGAGAAAAATTCGAAAAATTTCCTTTGGCCAATGATGAAATCGAACCCCACTTCGAGGACGATCTGGCCGATATTTCTCCCATGCTCCGCCTGCAGCTCGGCCCTATGTACCGCTTCAATCTGCAGCAAAAGCTGACGACCTACTCATCGTTTATGGAAACCCTGCGATCGAACTCCCAGATCCGCATCGAAGCCAACAAGAACTATCAAAATTTCCTGTCAGATCTGAAAAACAAGAATTTTGACTCGGAGCCCATTGAATTTTTCGGCCATAGCGATTTGCAGCAAACGGAAGCCTACAACGTCGTCAAGGATTTAATTTTTTTGATGAGCCTGCAATCGAAAAGCTTCAAAGAAGCGAGTTAATGAAACTTATTCTCATCCCCATTAATATACCGCATATAACAGTCAGGTAAATGCATGTCAGTACGCGTTCGCATTGCTCCATCTCCCACTGGCGATCCCCATGTAGGAACCGCTTATATTGGCCTCTTCAATTTGATCTTTGCCCGCCATTTTAAGGGCCAGTTCATCTTGCGGATCGAAGATACGGACCAATCCAGAAGCCGGCCGGACTACGAAGAGAACATCTACCGCGCCCTGCGCTGGTGCGGCCTCGAATGGGACGAGGGACCGGATATCGGCGGCCCTTATGGACCGTACCGCCAATCGGAAAGAACAAAAATTTATCAAGAGCATGCGAAAATTCTTTTGGAAAGGGGCACCGCCTATAAATGCTTCGCCACGCCCGAAGAGCTCGCTGAAATGCGCGAAACAGCTGCTAAACAGGGCCTCCATGTCGGCTACGATCGTCGATACCGCGACCTCAGCCCGGACGAAGTAAGAAAAAGAGAGGCGGCCGGACAGCCCTTTGTGATCCGCCTCAAAACGCCAACAACCGGCGAGTGTGTATTTGAAGATGCGATCAAAGGCCGCATTACCTGTCCCTGGGCCGACGTCGATGATCAGATTCTTTTAAAATCCGACGGATTTCCCACCTATCACCTCGCCCACATCGTCGATGACCACTTAATGAAGATCACTCATGTAATGCGCGGCGATGAGTGGATGACCTCTACGCCCAAGCATATATGCGTGTATGATGCGTTCGGCTGGAAACCGCCCGTTTTTATGCATATGCCGCTGTTACTGGGAAAAGACGGAAAAAAACTGTCGAAGCGCAAAAACCCCACATCGATCTTCTATTTTCGCGACAGCGGTTTTCTGCCCGAGGCGTTGATGAACTTTCTCACGCTCATGGGCTACAGCATGCCCGATAACCGGGAAAAATATTCAATCGCTGACATTATCGCCCAGTTTGATCCGAAGCGGATCGGCACATCCGGCGCCTTTTTCGACACGCAAAAACTGGAATGGCTCAACCAAAAGTACATCATCGAATCCATCCCGCAAAACCAGCTATGGGATCGAATCGAACAGTGGAGCTACCAGCGCGAATTCATGCAGCGCCTGATGCCGCTCGTCCACATGCGCCTGAAGACATTCGGCGACTTTATGCAGCTATGCGACTTCTTTTTTATCAACGATCTGCAACTTACACCAGAATTATTGCTGCCGAAAAACACTAGCGCGGAAACAGCGAGTGCGCTGTTGCAGTGCCTCATTTGGAGTCTGGACGAGCGAGAAGACTGGACCGGGCCGTCACTTGAACAAGCCTCCCATGAAGTTGCCGACTGTTTTGGACTGCAGCATAAAAAAGTACTGATGCCGCTGCTATTCGCCACGATTATGGGAAAAGACCATGGGCCTTCCCTCTATGAATCAGTGACGATTCTCGGCAAAGACCGCACGCGCGTGCGCTTGCTGCAAGCGATTGAAACGCTAGGCTCTATCTCCAATAAAAAGGCGGATCATCTCAAAAAAAGCTGGCAAAAACGCGACTGCAAGGATTATTCGGCTTCTAGATGAGACTCGTCGGCATCTACAGACAACTCTGGCGTCTGGGACTGCGAAATGATATAAGGCCGATTGACGGGGTCGTTATTGGTGCAACCATTGAATAGGACCCATAAAAGAACAAACAAAGCGGCTTTTTGCATGAGACATCCCTTTTTATTACAATGTATCTCCTTAACCCTGTTCTGTCCACTGAAAATATGAACTCGACCAATCGCAAAAACCCTTTTTTCTCGCGCATCATCGAGCGCTTTTCTTTGAACAAGAAGGGCTCGACGAAAAAAACGTTTCATCTATCACTGACATCCGCCGGCTCCGCCATTCAATATCAGCCCGGCGACTGCGTAGGAGTTTTGCCGTCCAACGATCCGGCTGAGGTGAACGAGATTCTCCAAGCTCTTCAACACAAAGGCTCTGAATTCGTCGTAGACCCAGAAAATAACGCCCCGATATCTCTATCCGCTTACCTGACGCGAGCGTCCAATCTGCAAAAAACCCATCCATCTCTGCTCAAAATGGCGCAAGAGCACTCTTCGACTCAAATAGTACCGGATCCGGAAGCGCCGATGCGTCCGGTGGAGCTGTTCGCTAAAATGTCGCGTATCGCCATTCCTCTTTCCGACATCCCCCGGCTCTTTCTGCCGCAGCTGCCCCGCTTTTATTCCATTGCCTCCGCGCAAGTGCAATATCCGGAAGAAATCCACCTGACCGTGGCATTGGCCAGCTTCGAATCCAGGGGTCGCAAGCGCTACGGCGTGGCCTCGCGTTTTTTGTGCCTCGATGCGATCGTAAACGAAACGCCGATCCCCATCTATCTTCAGCCATCGCGCAGCTTTATCCTTCCAGCCGATTCGAACGCCTCGATCATTCTGGTCGGCTGCGGCACCGGGATTGCTCCCTTGCGCGCATTTTTGCAGCATCGCGTCTCAACGCACGCCAAAGGGCGAAACTGGCTATTTTTTGGCGAGCGCCATCGCAGCTCTGATTACTATTACGAAGATTTTTTCGAAGCGCTGCGCCAACAAAAAACGCTGCGGCTCGATTTGGCCTTTTCACGCGATTCGGCAGAAAAAATCTATGTGCAGCACCGGATGTGGGAGCAGCGCCGGGATCTTTGGGCGTGGCTGCAGGAAGGTGCGTATCTCTATGTCTGCGGCGATGCCCAAAATATGGCCATCGACGTCGATTCCACCCTCATCCGGATCGCGATCGATCAGGGATCTATGACAGATGACGAGGCAAGGCGCTATCTAAAGAAACTACGCGCTGATAAGCGCTATCTGTTAGACGTCTACTAAGACTGTTGTCAAAAGGCAAAAGCACTGCAAGCCGTCGCCGCAGCCGAAATCAGTCAGACCATCGCCGGATGTCGCGGTAATACCTACTTGCTTTTCAGAGACACTGAGCAAATGGGCGATTTTTCGGCGCATCGACATGATCTTTTCCTCAAAGCGCGGGCGTTTGCCCTCAATCGTCATCGCCACGTGCACGATCTTTTGTTTCCCCAGCGTCTGGAGCGCGCGCTGTAGATAAACCGTTGAATCGGTAATCCCGTCTTTGCGGCAAAGGTCGATCGCGATCCCGCCGAGAATAGGAACGCCGGATAGGGATGTGATCGCATTGCAAATCGCATGCAAAGCAACATCGCCGTCGGAGTCTGCGTCGAGACCCGGGACTCCCTCGAAGATGAGAGAGCCAATCACACACGGCTTCGAAGAATCGGCCGGCAAAAATCGATGGCTGTCTTGGCCGATTCCGGTGCGATAAATCGGAAAGTGGCCGAACTTGTTTTCCATGTTTTCCATAATCTCGCCTTTGTACATTTTTAGGGCCGAATGCCTCGAAATATTTACCCTCGGAGGGGCAAATAGGCGAGGCAGGCGGCCCTAAAAATGTACAAAGGTGAGATAATGCCAAAAGCCTACCGTTCTTGCAAGAGTTGAGCAAACGAGCCAGCTATCGCAAAACTTCGATCACTTCTTTGGCATCTACGATGCGGACGTCTGGGGGAAGTGTAAGCTGTTTTGGTTTATCGGGGACGAAAATAACATAGTGCAGTTGAGCGGCAGGATGCCGTTTTACTGGGGGAATGCCTTTATTCTTGAGTTCTTGAATGATTTTATAGATCCATTGAGCTGAAGGTTTTTTCTCAGTCCATTTCACTTCACCAATGAGGAAATGTTGTCCATCAGGCGATTGAGATAAGACATCCCATTCAGGACCTTGCCCCTGCCAAAAACGTCCGGCCTGTCCATAAATGGCCTCCCAATTTTCAGAGAGCCTTGGTACGGCTGAACGGCAGAGCTCTTCCCAAGTGGTGGCAAATAGGCCCCCAAGCCCTTCTTTTAACCATTGGTACCGAACGGATGTAGAAACTTGAGAAAATAGACTTCGCCTCGAAGCGACAATCTTAAACCAAAAACGGAGAAAGGGATCTTTAATTTTATACAGGGTTTTTTTAGAATTTTCCGGATCTGTGCCATAGGGAATTTCTCGTTGAATGAGATCCAATTCAATGAGTCTCTCTATAGATCGGCCGAGAGCTGTCGCAGGCTCGCCCATGCGGCCCGCCACCTCAGAAAGACGATTGGCTCCCAATCCAATCGCATCTAAAATAGGCCTTAGATGGATAGCAGGAGGAGACTCTTCATAGAGAAGGCGTTGGGGCTCTTCATTGAGCGGGCCCATAGGATCGAGCACCAATCGATCGATGGTTTCGTAGAGATCGTTTGCCGCTTTGCTGACCAATTCCCAATACCGGGGAACTCCTCCCCAAATGGCATAAGATTCTACAACGGCTCTGGAGGTTTTGAATTTTAAAGCTTCTAACATATAGCCAATCGCAATCGGTTGCAGTTTGATCAATTCATCGGCTCTGCCATATAGAGGGGCCGATTCATCCAAAATAGCGCCCTGCATCATTCTCTGAGAAGATCCACACAGTACGATGACAAGCTTTGCCTTTTTTGCTTCATGGTCGATAAATTTTTGCAAAATACTGGGCAGTTCTGGCGATTCAGAAATAAGATAAGGAAGTTCGTCGATCACGACAGGGCCTCTCCACCGGATTCGAGAAGCATCTCTGGCCAGTCTCAAGAAAAGAGATTGCCAATCAGGGTACTCTGTTTCAGAAAAACCCAGAAAAGTCTGTTCAAAAGCCATGGCAAAAAATTTTCTTTGTATGGGCGCAGCAGATTCATCTGCTACGAAATAAACGCCCTTATTTTTCTCTGTCCACTCCAATAAGAGGCGTGTTTTACCGACACGCCGGCGCCCCCAAAGTACGGCGAACCCTGCCGTAGGAGAGCGCAAGAGACTATTCAGGCGACTCAGTTCTTTTCTGCGGTTGACGAACTTCATGGCACACCCCTTTATTAATGATTATGCAACACAACATAATGTTCTGCAACATAATGTTTACATGCATAAAGGACAGGAAATCTAAATAACCGAAGAAAACCAAACCACTAACCATTCCCGTCGAGATAGTTGCAACTTTTTTAATACCTTCATACACGAAAATGTGAATCTTGCGTTATCCTGAAGATTCGCGAATACGTAATTTTGAGGGACAGTGGGCGATCTATTGAAAATCAAAGGCGGCAAACCGCTGCAAGGGCAAATCAAGGCGGCTGGCGCAAAAAACGCAATGACGAAACTGCTCGTCGCCTCGCTGCTCTCGGACAAGAAATGCACATTTCACAATGTGCCGAACATCGGCGATGTCGAAATCACCGTCAATTTATGCCGTGAGATTGGATCGGAAGTTCAATGGGACAAAAAAAACCACACTCTGGAAATCGTCACGCATGAATTGAAAACGTCGTATGTACCCCAGCGCTACTCGGGATCGAATCGCATTCCGATTCTCATGATCGGCGCGCTCATGGGCCGCACCGACGAGGACATCATCGTCCCGACGCTCGGCGGCGACATGCTGGGCTCGCGCCCCGTCGACCTTCACATCAACGCCCTGCAAAAGCTGGGCGCGCATATCGAATACCGCGACATGAAAAAAGAGGGCGCTTATCTCGCTCACGCCCACCATGGGCTTAAGGGCGCGGTGATCAATCTGAATTATCCCTCCGTCGGCGCCACTGAAAATACGATTCTTGCGGCCGTGCGCGCCAAAGGAACGACTTTAATCAGAAACGCGGCCATCGAGCCTGAAATCATCGATCTGATTCTCTTTTTGCAAAAGCTGGGCGCCAACATTATGGTCGACGTCGACCGGACGATCTGCATCCAGCATGCGCATCAGTTCCATGAAGTCGAGCATACGATCATGACGGACCGCAACGAAGTGGCGTCCTATGCCATGTGCGCGATCAGCACAAAAGGGCGCGTGTTCATCGAAGGCGCGGAACATTTGCAAATGATCGCTTTTCTCAATAAGATCCGCGAAATCGGCGGCGGCTTCACCGTCAAACCCAATGGGATCGAATTTTTCCACAATGGATTGCTCAAAGGAGGCGTTCATATCGAAACCGACGTTCATCCCGGCTTCATGACCGACTGGCAGCAGCCCTTCGTCGTTTTACTCACGCAAACTTCCGGATGCTCCATTATTCACGAGACCGTATACGAAAACCGCTTCGGTTACGCAGCCACCCTCAAAGAAATGGGAGCGGATATCGAGCTTTTCACCCAATGCCTCGGCGGCAAAACCTGCCGCTTCGCCGCATGTAACCACCACCACAGCCTCGTCGTCAAAGGACCCTCCCCGCTGCATGCCAAAGAGATCGCCATCCCCGATCTGCGCGCCGGCTTCGCCTATGTGATGGCCGCCCTTCTCGCGCCCGAGGTCAGTACGATTTCCAATGTGGACTTTTTGGATCGGGGATATGAAGACCTCGTCGGAAAGCTGACCGCGCTCGGCGCTGACATCACCCGCGTTGTCCAGCCTAAAAAGCATCCGGAAAAAACCAAAACCGCCCTGCATCATCTTCTGGCCGAAAAATCGCTGACCCCGGTTTGACTGCCATGGATATACACAAACCACCTGAAAAATCGGGAATTGGGCAAGGAGTTGCCCTGGTTTTGAGCCAGGCTTTGCCGGCGCCGAAACAGCTCAGCTTGAATAAGCTGAGCGATGCAGGCGGGTTCAAAAACAGCGGCTAACGACGACGCCGAAAACCGATTTTTCAGGTTGTTTGTGTATACTCTTCAGGATTTAAATGGAAATCGAGAGATGAGATATAGCGGGCAATTATAAATATCGCCATCGTGTTTTAGATTCATGGTTGTGGCACGGATAAGTTTAGCGGGAGAATATTTTTGGTTATAAACAATCAGACTCTTTTTTTTCTGACTGGGTCCGGATTTCACTTCCAGTGGATAGATCTCGTGGTCTTCTTCGATCAGGAAATCAATTTCCGCTATTCCTTCGCTGGCCCAGTAATAAGGCTCTTTGCACCGCCTGGCTATCAACTCTTGCGCTACATAATTCTCGGTAAGCGCTCCTTTAAATTCCGTAAACAGAAGATCCCCATCGATGACGGTTTGTGGAGAAAGATTACCTTGTGCGCCGAGCAGACCTACGTCTGCTAAAAAGATCTTGAAAATGTTACTATCGGCATAAGCACTGAGCGGAAATTTTGGAGATTCTACCAAAAAGCTTTTATGGATGAGTCCTGCATCAGAGAGCCACTGGATGGCGTCTTCATAATCTCTTCCTCTCGCGCTTTTTCTAATCGCAGCAAAGATAAACTTTTTGTTTTCTTTTGCCAACTGACGGTGAACCTGTTTCCAAACAGTTGTGATCTTCATGATCTCATTAAACGGCGCGTGTTTGGCGAAATCTTTTTCATAAGCATTTAAGATTTCCAACTGAATTTCTCTGACAACATTCAGACTTTCGTTCTTGACATATTCAGCAACAGCTTCAGGCATTCCGCCAATGAAGAAATAAAGTTTAAGTAGCTGGATTAATTTCTCGTGAATGGGCGTTGGAATCGGCTCATAAGTATGATATTCCTCCAGGAATCGACATGTCTTTTCCTGGCCTAAGGCCACGAGAAATTCGAAAAAGGTCATCGGATACATATGAAGAAAATTGACTTTCCCAACAGGAAAGCCCTTTTCTCCCGCGGTTTTTACGCCTAAAAGCGACCCTGCAGCCACAACGTGATACTCATTAGCATCCTCGCAAAAGTATTTCAGGCTATTGAGCGCCTTGGGACACTCCTGAATTTCATCCAGGACCAGAAGAGTATGGAGCGGCTCTATATCCACTTCAGTATGTATGCTTAATATCTTTATGAGCTGTTTTGGGTCGAGAGTACCTTCGAAATATTGGGCTAGTTTTTCATCCTTTTCAAAATTCAGATAGGCGATCTTCTTATAAGAGGTTTGGCCAAAATGCTTCAAAGCATACGTTTTGCCAACCTGCCTGGCTCCGTTTAATATTAAAGGCTTGCGTCGGCTTGAGCTCTTCCAGCTTCCAAGTAACTGATATATATCTCGTAACATATCTTTATAATAAACCAATTTTCATATAAAAAACAACCGATTCATTCACAAAACGTGTCAATCTTCCACGTTTTTCGTTGGAAAAACGTGTTAGTCATCCACGTTTTCCGTTGGAAAAACGTGGTGGCGTCACACAAACCACTTAACTTACCGCAATGAAATGGCGTCCATTAAAACGCCCTTATATATTAATTGCCTATCCCTTATAATAAACGCACAACAAGCAACGAGGAAAGTATGTCCGCAACACCAACAGCCCCACCCAGCTCTGCCACTCATACACAAAGTCTTGGGACTCAGATAAAGACCTTTTGGGGTCGACATCGAGTTGAAATATTGTCAACTTTGGCCGGTGCTGGAAAAATTACCGCTGTAGCTTTGATAGCAATGTGCATTCTTCTTTCTTGCTTGGGTGCCCCCTTGGTTGGCTTGGCCGTTTTCGCCATAATAAACGGTATTGGAGCATTTGCAGCCGTCTCAGCAGTATTTATTGCTGTACTATTTGTTGAGGATAAATACTTTCCAAGAACAACCCCCTCAATTCTTCAACACCGACTAGATCCAAAAATCCGCAAGAATGCTCTTAAAATAGTAAATATCTCAGAAATAGATTCGCTAGATAACACGAAACTCGAAGATAGCTATCAAACAATTAGAAATGATTTGGTGAGAAGACAATCTCTTGTACCGGAGTTTCAACTATTAATAAACGATCTAGATAATGCATATAGAACGCTTTGTCAAGCCATCAACCATACCCCATCCGCGAAACCACTAACCCAACATCCCACATCAAAAGTCGAACAACTCGATTAAAACACAAACAAGCCTTCAATAATTAGCGAAAATATTTCGTTAAGTCTTTATAATTGTAAGCAATATGAATCCCGCTCCTCCATTATGGCGCCAGATCCAGCGGCAAAATTTCCACCGTCTGACTGATCTCGCCGATTTTCTTCGATTATCCCCCGATCAGCGCGCGCGCCTGCACCATCATTCTGCATTCGCATTCAGTTTGCCTCGCCGCATCGCTCAAAAAATGGCCAAAAAAACTCTGAACGATCCGTTGATTCGGCAATTCGTTCCCCTAATCGATGAATCCATCCCTGCCGCTGATTTTTGCCCAGATCCAGTGAATGACCTTGCGTTCCGCCGCCATGCCAAGCTACTCCATAAATACCACGGCCGCGTTCTCATTCTTACTTCTAGTGCCTGTGCCATGCATTGCCGCTTTTGTTTCCGTCAAAATTTTCCTTACGAGACGCAAAATCAGGACTTTTCCAGCGAGCTGGACCAGATCCGCAATGACCCCCGCATGGAGGAAGTGATTTTGAGCGGAGGCGATCCTCTATCACTATCGAACGAATCGCTGGGCAAGTTATTTTTTCAACTCGCCGCGATTCCGCATGTTAAGCGCATACGGATCCACTCCCGCTTTCCCATCGGCATCCCCGAAAGGATCGATGAAGGGCTGCTTTCCATTTTCGCAAAGCACCCTCAGCAAGTCATTTTCGTCCTTCACATCAACCACGTCGCCGAACTCGACTCCGACATCTTGCACGCCCTCCGCCATCTGCAGCAATTGGGCATCCCCCTGCTCAGCCAGTCCGTACTATTGAACGGCGTCAATGACGATGAAATGACTCTACGCATTTTATACAGCGCCCTCATCAATGCCGGCATCATTCCCTATTATCTGCATCTGCTCGACCGGGTCGACGGGAGCACCCACTTCGAAGTATCGGCCGCTCGAGGGCGCCAACTCATCCAAGACCTACGAAACCACCTGCCCGGATATGCCGTGCCCCGGCTGGTTCAGGAAATCGCAGGCCAGCCTAGCAAAACATTGATGTAAAATATTAAGCTCTATATATTTAAATATATAATATCGCTATTTTACAATTATTAATTAGATAAAATAATTAGATAAAGTATTTACTTTAATTCGATATTTAGTTAAACTTATATATATATATAGATATTAACTAAAGGTAGATGTTTTATGTCCTCCAATAACCCTGTTAATTCCGGTACTAATGTTCGCTCTTCATCTTTGGATAGTTCACGATTGAGAGAGCTGGCGCGATTTGAAATAAAACCGGATAAAAAAGTTGAGCGCGTTTTCTTAAATGCTGTTGGTGAAAATGTTGTAATACTTGTTCATGAACCGGATGGTTTATATAGTTTACAAACAGAAGATACAAATAAATGCACATTTCAGTTTTCTTCTCAGAGAAATCCCGTACACCTCCCGGAAGATCAAAGAATTTTATCTGTTTATCAAGCTTTTTTCGAATCTGAGTGTAACGAAAATTCTCTCTGCCATGGACTTGATGTTTTGAGATCCATCAGCAATATCGAACCAACAGTTCGCAAACGGCTCAATGATGCGCTCATCGATAACGCACATTACGCCTATGGCCTCGCCGAGGCATTTGTATGTTTGAATTGCAACAGTATCCTGACGCCGAAAAACTGCCAAGCGCTCATCGATAATGCGCAATACGCCTATGGCCTCGCCAGGGCATTTGCTGCATTAGATAGCGCAAACCTCTTGAGTGAAAACCGTCAAGCGCTCATCACTAACGCGCAATACGCCAATAGCCTCGGCTGTGCATTTGTTCAATTGCATTGCGCTAAACTACTGACACCGGAAAACCGTCAAGCGCTCATCGATAACGCGCAATACGCTTATAGCCTCGGCTGGGCATTTGTTCAATTGAATAGCGCTAAACTACTGACGCCGGAAAACCGTCAAGCGCTCACCGCTAATGCGCAATACGCCAATAGCCTCGCTAGGGCATTTGTTGCTTTAGATAGCGCAAACATCCTGACAGCGGAAAACCGTCATGCGCTCATCGCTGGATTTGCTCAATTGAATAGCGCTAAACTCCTGAGGGAAAACTGCCAAGCGCTCATCGATAACGCGCAATACGCCTATGGCCTCGCCAGGGCATTTGTTGCTTTAGATAGCGCAAACATCCTGAGGGTAAACCGTCAAGCGCTCATCGATAACGCGCAATACGCCAATGGTCTCGCCAGGGCCTTTGCTCAATTGAACAGCGCTAAACTCCTGAGGCAAAATGGCCAAGAGCTCATTGCTAACGCGCAATACGCCTCTTATCTCGCCAATGCCTTTGATCGATTGTCTAGCTTAGGCATCCTGACGCCAAAAAACTGCCAAGCGCTCATCGCTAACGCGCAAGATGTTCAGGGCCTCGGATTGGCATTTGATCGATTGAATGGCCCAGGCATCCTGACGCCGGAAAACTGTCAAGCGCTCATCGATAACGCGCAATACGCCAATGGCCTCGCCGAGGCATTTGATCAATTGAATGGCGCCAACATCCTGGCGGAAAACCGTCAAGCGCTCATCGCTAACGCGGAATACGCGCGGGGCCTCGCCAGAGGATTTGCTGAGTTGAATAGAGCTAAACTCCTGACGCCAGAAAACCGTCAAGCGCTCATCGATAACGCACAATACGCCTCTAGTCTCGCCGATGCCTTTGGTCGCTTGTCTAGCGTAGGCATCCCGACGCCGGAAAACTGTCAAGTGCTCATCGCTAACGCGCAATACGCCTATCACTTCGCCAGGGCATTTTTTCAATTGAATAAAGCAAAAATCCTGGCGGAAAACTGCCAAGCGCTCATCGATAACGCGCAATACGCCGAGGATCTCGCCGGGGCATTTGTTGAATTGAATAGCGCAGGCATTCTGGCGGAAAACCGTCAAGCTCTCATCGATAACGCGCAATACGCTCATGGCCTCGCCGAGGCATTTGTTCAATTGAATAGCGCAGGCATTCTGGCGGAAAACTGTCAAGCGCTCATCGCTAACGCGCAATACGCTCATGGCCTCGCCGAGGCATTTGCTCGATTGATTAGCGCAAACATTCTGAGGGAAAATTGTCAAGAGCTCATCGCTAACGCGCAATACGCCTACCTCCTCGCCGAGGCATTTGTTCAATTGAATAGCGTAGGCATTCTAACGCCGGAAAACCGCCAAGCGCTCATCGCTAACGTGCAATACGCCAATGACCTCGCCAGGGCATTTGTTCAATTGAATAGCGCAGGCATTCTGACGCCGGAAAACCGCCAAGCGCTTATCGCTAACGCGCAATACGCTCATGGCCTCGCCGGGGCATTTGCTCGATTGATTAGCGCAGGCATTCTAACGCCGGAAAACCGCCAAGCGCTTATCGCTAACGCGCAATACGCTCAGGGCCTCGCCAGGGCATTTGCTCGATTGATTAGCGCAGGCATCCTGACGCTGGAAAACCGCCAAGCGCTCATCGCTAACGCGCAAAACGCCGAGGAGCTCGCCGCGGCATATGTTCGAGCGCATTCCGCAGCTATCCCGATGCTTCCTGCAAATCCTCGGAAGTTGACACGTGAAGAAATTATTAATTCACCTGAATCTTTTATAATGGATAAAGACTACCTCCGGATTCATCCTCTCTTTCTTCAAGAAAGACCAGGAATAATAGCGCGCGCGTTGGCTAGGCATATATTGGACGCGTTGGCTAAAAATTTCCCAACTTCAATTCCGCGAATTGTTTATTTAGAGCGAAACAGTTTAAAACCAACTGAATCTGTTGATGTTGGTGGACTTAGAAATCAATTTATTACAGAACTTTTTAAAAATTTATTAGATGGAGACACTTCTCGAACGATTAAGATCGAAAATCAAATGCCACAATTATCAGATCCTCCTGCTGAAAACGAGATACAATCGCTGATCGAATTAGGTGTCCTTTTGGGAATATGTTTTGTCAACGAATCAGTGATTTCTGGCCGAATATTTCCGGATCATTATTTTAAACTTCTTCAAAACCCATCAATTTTAAAAGATCACATCACAGGCTCCGAACTGATTGAAATGTGCGAAGGTTTCGAATTTGATGATGGTCTTAAACGCTTGCTTGGTATTTATCACCAAGCCAAACCTATATCGGAAAAGGATAGAAACTGGATCAAAGAGACCTACCTTCTAGATACAGATCCTCCTGAGGGTTTTAAGAAGTTCATCGAAGTGACTTTCGAACAAATGTATGGAAAAACTGTTCTTGCTGCTCATGAAATTGCGAAAGGCATGAATAATGCCCTCAGTGACACTCAAAAGCGAGAATTGCAAAAGATGGGAGCTGTGGCCCTCAGCGAGAGAATCCAGGGGAAATCTTTTGATAGGAAAGCAATCGCAGGTCGCATCAAGTACGTCGGTGATAATAAAGTTGTGAAGAAAAAAACCGAATGGCTTATAGAGCACATAACAAACCCGAAGACAGATCAGAAATGGGTTGAAGATTTTATTTTCGCTGTGACCGGACGTTATTGCATAGACGTCAGAACTAACATTAATATCTCTGATGCTGAGGGAGATTGCCCCCAAGCTCATACGTGCTTCATGCAATTAGATGTTCCGATTGTACATACTGATTTCGGATCTCCCAATGATCTTCAGTTAACGGATCAGGAAAAGTTTTTGCATAACCTACAATTGCTTATAGCCATTGGATCGACATTTGATCGGCAATAACGCAGGGCGATTCCATCAAGAATCTCTCAACTTCTGGTTCATAGAGAGAAAAAACGAAGAACTGGATTAAAGCACAAACAATCCTTGAAGAACTCCTTTTTGAAAGAAGGAGATTCTTTACGCAGCTTTTGGGTGCGGTGCGGCTAAAGCCGCATACCGCGCCAATAAAATAGCTTGCCTAGACCCTCCCCTGAAGGGCTTGAAGTTACCCACATTTTTAATATTTTTTTTGATAGAATTTTTCACCTAAAAAATTCCAGAGGTGGAAAATGCTTAAAGAGATAATGATTGATTGGGTACGAAAAACGTGGGCAGATGTTAAGCTTGGCGATCGAAGACGTAATCAAAGAGCGATCAAGTTGGCCAACAGTTGTTGGACCGTCAAGCCCGCAAAGAGTATAGACACACCGTCTTGCATTTTCACTGAATCTATAGGCCAAGCCCTGGGAGCCCACTAGTCAAACTAGTGGTTTACCTGTCTGTAATTAGCGAAAATATTTCGTTAGGTCGTTATAATTGTAAGCAATATGAATCCAGTTCCATCGGCGTCAATGACAATGAAATGACCCTACGCGCCTTATTCAGCGCTCTCATCAATGCCGGCATCATCCCCTATTATCTGCATCTGCTCGACCGTGTCGACGGGAGCGCCCACTTCGAGGTGTCGGCCGCTCGAGGACGCCAACTCATCCAAGACCTACGAAACCACCTGCCCGGATATGCCGTGCCCCGGCTGGTTCAGGAAATCGCAGGCCAGCCCAGCAAAACATTGATGTGAATATACCAACCGCCGGTACTAAAATATACAATACTGATTTATAAATATTTTAAAATCCGATTTTAATTGAAAGTTAATTGCCGACTCGGTATTATTGACATTATAACATAATCTTAATAAGGTGTAATATGACTACGAAACTTAACCCGATAGGGCCCTATTCTGTAGCGCCACCCTCCGCATACAAGACCGCAAATGGCGTCAGTTTTACTGTCGGAACAGCTGCACTTGCTATCACAGTTCTCAAAGTCACGATTGTGACAACAGGTATTTTATGTATTCTGTGTGGCAGCGGTCTTCTGATCCTCATACCAACAGCCATGATGGGTATCTATCTTTTGAAAGAGCGAGCTATCTCTGATTCAAAAAATATTCCGGAAGATATAAAGAATTTATATGTTAAGATAATCAATAAAGAATTTGTACTTTTAACTTTTCGTCAACAGCAACTCCTGGAGTTATTCTATCCGGGTATTATAGAACAATGGTACAACCAAACATATCGGGATGAGTCGACTGGGTCCACCTCAACTCCTCAAGAATCATATCGACTTCCTCCTAATGATATACTCGGAACAAAACCTTGGATTCTCAACAGGAGGCTAGCCAAACACCAAATTCCCTGTCAACAAACATAGGATCGCATAACCGATCTCTACATCCGCTCGACGGTTTGCAGGCCGAGGATTTCTAGCCCCTGTTTGAGAACCCGCGCGGCTGCCTGGCACAACAATAACCGGCTGCCTTCCTCCGGCGTTCCTTCGACGCGGCAATCCCGATAAAAGGCGTTAAACTTCTCTGCCAGCTCATATAGATAATCCGTCAGCCGGTTCGGGAGCAGATCCCGGGCCATGAATTCAAGCGTCTCGCCAAACCGCCGCAGATGAAGCGCCAGTGCAATCTCGGATGGATGCTGCAAGGCAATCGTTTCCGCGGGACCATGAGCATCCGCTCTTGTCTTGCGCTGGATGCCATTGATCCGCACGTAGGCATATAAGAGAAATACAGCCGTATTTCCCTCGAAGCGCAGCATGCGCTCGTAGCTGAAGGTATAATCTTTCGTGCGATGGCACGACAGATCCGAGTACTTGATCGCATCGATACCGATGACGCGGGCGAGATGGTCAATCTCTTGTTGACTGGCGTCGGGCAGCCTCTCTTGCACCACTTTTTTCGCGCGATCGATGGCTTCAGTGAGCAGATCGATGAGCTTTTCCGTCTCGCCGCTGCGGGTTTTGAACTTCTTCCCATCTTCTCCCAACACCAGGCCAAATCCCACGTGGTCCACGGGAATTTGGGTCGGATCATACCAGCCGGCCTGCTCAGCGGCTTTAAAGACCATCTGAAAATGCAAACCCTGCCCGCTGTCGACGACGTAAATGATCCGGTTCGCCTTCTCATCGACCAATCGCTGGCGTATCGCCGCCAAATCAGTCGTATCGTAGTTGTAGCCGCCATCCGACTTCTGGACGATCAGCGGCATCGGCTGACCCTCGCGATTGGTAAAACCTTCCAGGAAAATGCATTTTGCATTGTCCGAAATCGTCACGAGTCCCTTTTTTTCCAGCTCTTCAACGACGCCCTTGAGCAGCGGATTGTAGTATGACTCGCCCCGCTCGATGAGCAACACATCGAGCAGATCGTAGATTTCCTGAAACGCTATGCGCGAAATGTCGCAGATGATTTTCCAGGCATGCAGCGCCTCTTTTTCGCCCGACTGCAATCGCACTACTTCCTGCTGAGAGCGCGCTTTAAAGGCCGGATCCGCGTCAAACAGTTTTCGAGCGCCTTTGTACCAGATCATCAGCTCGCCGAGATCCGTTTTCTTCGCGCCCTTGAGCACTTGAGGCGCATGCTCCTTCATATACGTGATCAGCATGCCGAACTGCGTGCCCCAGTCGCCAATATGATTGAGGCGCAAGACATCACAGCCCAAAAACTCAAATAAACGACATAGGCAATCGCCAATGATCGTCGAGCGGATGTGGCCCACATGGAGTTCCTTCGCGACGTTCGGCGAGGAAAAATCGACGACGACCTTGAGTTTTTTCTTCGGGCGGACAGCGCCGAGCCATGGATCGGCGAGAGTGTGCATGATCTCTTGCGACAGAAAAGCCGCCGAGAGTGTGATATTGATAAATCCCGGCCCGGCGATTTCGATTTTTTCGCACATGGCGCGCGTTTGATGGTCGAGAGCCGCCTCGATTTCCTGGGCGACAGCGCGCGGGTTTTTCTTCAGGATCTTGGAGAGGCCCAATGCGCTATTGCATTGATAATGGCCGAAGCCTTCCTGATGGCATGGAACGAGTTCCGCCTGTTTGTCCGTATCCGACAGCGATTTAAATGCGCGATCGATCGCGTGGCTAAAACTTTTTTTCAAAATGCATTGGAGCGTTTCCATCTTCTCACCTGGTAGAAACCATTAGTATTGAACAAAGAATAAAATATGTCCAAAACCAGATTTAGGCGTCGTAAGCAAATAAGTGTTGCATTTGGTGGCTTTAGAGAGGCGCAAATGTGAACGATCGCGACGAGCGGGATATTTTCTAATATCTCCGAGGAGCGATCGTTTACAGATGGGCCTCTATAATGGCCGCAAAATGAAATAGTGATTCGTTTGCCGAGGCCATACTTGATCCGGTAATCGGCCAAAGCGATCGCAGCGGCATGCGTCGAATCCTTATTTTTCTCTGCGATATCATAGATGGCCAGCAGGCAATCGTAGATGCGATGGATTTTCGAACGGGGAAATGATGGATGGTACCCCTCTTCTTCGAGCTCTGCCGCCACGTTGAGCAATCCACCGGCATTGATCACGAAGTCCGGCGCATAGAGAATGCCTCGCTCTCTCAGATCCAGCGCATGGCTACCCTTCAACAACTGATTATTGGCAGCTCCAGCAATCGCCTTGCAACGGAATTGCGGAATCGTCTGGTCATTGATGCACCCGCCCAGCGCGCAGGGACACAGAATATCGCACTCGACTGAAAGAATCTGATCCGGCGATACCGTTTTGGCGCCGTATTTAGCCGCCAGCCGCTGCAATTTGACGGGATCGATGTCCGAAAGGATCAGCTTAGCGCCGGCCCAGAAAAGATAGTTGATGAGATGCGAGCCGACGTTGCCGAGCCCTTGGACGGCAATGGTGCGGCCCTCGAGCCACTCGCTGCCGAATAATTTTTTGGCGGCCGATTGTACGCCGCGGAAAACGCCCCAGGCCGTAAAGGGCCCCGGATCGCCGCTGCTCTTCGCCTGTGCCAGGCCAACGACGTATTTCGTCGCGCGGCGGATGATTTTGCAATCCTCCGTCGTACAGCCGACGTCTTCGGCACAGATGTATTGACCTCCCAGCTTTTCAATGGCCGAGCCCATGGCGAACAACAATTCAGGAGTTTTTTGCGTTTTGGGATCGGCAATGATCACGCTCTTGCCGCCGCCGAATCCAACCTCCGCGACTGCGGATTTATACGTCATCCCTTTCGACAATCGCAAAACGTCTTCCAGAGCCGCATCCCATGAAGCATAGGGTTGAATGCGAATTCCGCCCAGCGCAGGCCCCATCGATGTATCGTGGATGGCGATGATCGCCGTCAGCTGCGACTGATTGTCGGTGACTTTAATCACTTGTTCATATCCTTTGACCGGGATCTTCTCGAGTTGAACCGTGGATGCCGCACGCCCTTCCTGAACTAGCGAAGCGAGGCGTTTTTTAGAATCCTGCGTTTGTTGATCTAATATTCCTGTATTCATTGAATTCATTCCTCTTTTTGTGCGGCTTTTTCACTCAGTAAAGGATCTGTAAAAATAACTCCAAAACTATAACACGTAACCATCCGCAAATCAACCGATTTCCATGAAGAGCGTCTTTTTGCCGACCACAAGGCGGGAGGCTTCGCAAATGACTGCCCTGCAATCACATAACGCAATCCGGCATCCAAAGAAATTCTATAAAGACCCTCTTGTTGCAAAGTCGGGCATAGATCCTTGAATGTTAAATGGAGCATCGAGTATATTAGTAACCTAAATTAGGGGTTCTTCTTATTTCTTCCACACCCGCCATCCTGATTTTACCGTGCTGTGTTGATTCACGGGGCTGGCAAAATATAAACTCGGAGCCATTATGACCAACGCTCTTACGATCAACGATGAGCAAAAAACCGAATTGATCCAGTTTTTGAAGAAGAACCGGAGTGCCGATCTCGTCACGATCTATCTGGTATTCATCGAGAAAAAATTTGAAATCCAGCCCGTGCTCTTCCCTCGGGAAAAAACGATTTATCGAAGCCTTGACGATCTGATTGGAAAGCTGGAAAAGCAGGGCAAGCTCTGGCGGGAAACGGAAATCACCATCCAGTTCGGCCAGCAGAACGTCAATGAACATACCAAGAAAATTTATATCTGCCCTTTCACGGGAAAGGTCTTTGGGGACAACACTCACCCCAATCCGCAGGATGCGATCTATGACTGGGTATCGAAGTGCCCGGAGAACAAGGAGCGCGTCGGCGGTCTTCCTGCGAAGCGGTTTTTTGTCTCGGAAGATCCCGATGTGATCAAGAATTACATCAGCGAGCGGAAAGCATCCGTGAAAAAAGTCGTCTTTTCTTCCGCCATCACCGGCAAGCTATTCAACAGCAAACAGGCGGTCATTGACGATTTCAAGAAAAATTACACAAAACCGCTCACGATGGTCGAGGTTCAAAACCAGAACCGCTATCAAATCGACGAGTCATTTTTGGAATTCATTCAAAAGCATTTGAATGAAGACCGGATTGCTTCCTTCGTCGAGGCGCTGTCACGCCATAAAGAATTCGAACCCTTCCTTGCGAAATGGGTCGAGATCGAATAGAGGCTATCTGCGAGAGCGCCGAAGCGACCCAGGATTTTGCTGCCGGGTGGGCATCGACGCTGTCGCCCCACTGTGTGATCGCTTTATCCGGCGGCCTCGGCGCAGGAAAAACGACATTTATGAAAGGTCTTCTCCGCGGCTTAAATGGCCAGCCTCTCGAGGTGCAAAGCCCGACATTTGTGTATCTGCATCCCTACCTTGCCGATCTGCCGGTCTATCATTTCGATCTCTACCGCCTGCGATCGAGCGAGGAGTTTCGACTGATGGGATTTGATGAATACTTTGAAATGGGCGGAATTACCGCCATTGAATGGCCGGAGCGCATCGGATCGCTATTACCGGACCGAGCGATCTGGATCCATTTTTCGATGCTCTCCGAACACTCCCGACAACTGGTCATCCAATGAAAAGCTCCATGCGCTACATCGCCTCCGCCCTGGAGCCCGCATCCTGGCCGCGATGTCTTACACCGCAAGGCGCGCCCCTTCCCGAAATTGCCTTGGCCGGACGATCCAACGTGGGCAAATCCACCCTCATCAATCTTCTCGGCGGGCAAAAAAAATTGGCGAAAATTTCTTCGACTCCCGGCAAAACCCAGCGCATGCAATTTTTTTGCTATGAAGAGCGCTGCCTGCTGGTCGATCTGCCGGGTTACGGCTTCGCGATCGCGCCAGCATCTGTTCGCGCGGAATGGTCGGAAGCGATCGACCAATATTTCAATACGCGCGCATCGCTCAAACTCCTGCTACTGCTCCTCGACATTCGCCGTACGCCCACACCAGATGACTTGGAACTCGTCCGCTTTGCACGTGAAAAGTCCATTCCCCTTTTGCCGGTATTGACAAAAACCGATATGCTATCTCCGAGCGAATGCGAGCAGCAGCGCAACCAGATCATTGAACGGATCAGCCCTGGGCAGCCGATCGATGTGCTGACAGCGCCCGATTCACGAAGGCGTCTCTGGTCGATTTTAGCACGGTATTTATGAAGCTGTCCGAACAAACATTTATCTGTATCGATTGCGAATCCACCGGTCTGGATACCTCGCAGGATCGCATCGTTGAAATCGCCGCCGCCCGATTTACGTTTGAAAAAATCCTCAATACATTTGAAACGCTGGTTGATCCCGAGTGTGAAATTCCCCAATCATCGCAAGACATCCACAATATCTCGCAAGATATGGTCACGGGAAAACCGAAAATCCGCGAGATTCTGCCGAAAATCTTAGAGATGGTCGACCATTTGATCATTGTCGGCCATGGCATCAACTTCGATATCGCCCTGATCGCGAATGAAGCCAAGCGCGCACAGATCCCCACGACCATTCTCGAGCAGCCCCACATCGACACTCTCCGCCTCGCACGCCTCTACGGCGAAAGCCCCGTCAATTCGTTAGAGCGGTTGCGCCAGCATTTCAACATCGAGCCCGAAGGCGCGCACCGCGCCATGAGCGACGTGCTCGTCAATATCGAGGTCTTTAAATATTTGACAAAGCAGTTCCAAACCACTGATCAGATCTTGGCGACACTCCAAAAGCCCATCAAAATCAAGATCATGCCTCTCGGAAAACACAAGGGCCGCCGCTTTGACGAGATCCCATTGGAGTATCTTCTTTGGGCAGAAAAAAAAGATTTTGACCAGGACTTGCTCTTTTCCCTCCGCTCGGAAATCCGCCAGCGCCGCCGCGGAGGAGGCTTCGATCAATCGGCCAACCCCTTTTCCACTTTATAATTTTTCAACGAGAGGTAAAAATGTCTACACAATTTGTCACCACATCTGCTGCAAAACCAGCGACCCCAATCATTACAGGCTCACTAGATGAAGGCCGGATGGGAAAACGCATCGTCAGAATTGGCTCTGCCCTGACTGCGGCATTCACGATCGCCGCAATCGCTACAGCGATTTTCACGGGCGGCATGCTGCCTTTCATTCTCGGCTGCTGCGCGCTCGGAGTTGCTTTTGCAACTACAGCCAAAGCCTATCACTTGAAGAGCCACAAGGCGAGCGACGCAGAAAAAAAATCTGACACACCAAATATACCAACTACCCCGAGAAATAGGATAACACCTCGCTCAGATGTTTCAGTCGAAGCAGAAGAATTTGATGACGTTGTAATCCCAAGTTCGCCACGAAAACGCCTAATCTTTCTTTAAACACGTTTAGTCTAGCAGCTTAAGTCTTTTTTTGTTAATAAGTTACGTCTAATCAAAA
>JACVQJ010000041.1 GCA_015661075.1 Parachlamydiales bacterium
TGTACCATCAAGGAGCCAGGCCCTTTGTCTGGCGAAAACGAGAAGTCAAAGGCGCTCAACTCAGAAATACGATCGCCAATTTATGCAATTAGACACTAGCTGCGGAAGGAGCAGCCGGGGAAGAGTAACCCAACTCACCCTGTACCGAGTCTTGGACTCAAGGAGATCAGAACAAATTGAGATAAGCGTAGACAGGGAGATTGTAGGCCGTAAGGCGAAAGCCGAGCGATTGAGCCTCGAAAAACCGCATATAGGGATAGGCTGATGGCGTCAGTAGTCCAGAAAGCAATACCGTCTAAACCATTATGGGAAGGAATAGATGGCGCCCCGGGGTCTAAGAGCATGGCATGCAATCAAAGTTAATGTGTGAACGTGGGAAGCCCTTATAGCTCTTCAAAAGAAGTATCGATGGACAAGCGTAAAAGCAAGGAAATCGAAACGGCTGTTAGGGATTCAGATGGGTCGTAGTACTGATGAGGCGGCGTAACAACCGAAGAGGGAAGGACCTTGGGTAAATATCAACCTAACTAGAGGAAACGTCGCATGGGACAACAGAGCCACTCAGTGACGAAAACAAAATTGAACAGGATAACCTGGCTATCCGAGCAGGATCCAGACAAAAAGTTCGAATGCTTAATGCATCTCTTCAACGCCGAATCGCTGCGGGAATGTTTTCATGAGCTGGATAAAAACAAGGCCGTGGGAATAGATGGCATAAACAAGACAGCCTACGCTGTGAACCTCGATAAGAATATCGAGGAGCTAATCGCCAAAATGAGGAACATGGCCTATCGACCCGCCCCGGTAAGAGAAGTTCTTATACCGAAGGAAGGGAAGCCTGGAGCCACGAGACCTCTTGGAATTAGTAATCTGGAAGACAAGATCGTACAGAAAATGACTCAAAAGGTGCTGGAAAGCATATATGAACCACTCTCGTCGCGTTCGACAAGAAAGCGGCTGCACGGGGAGTGAAACAGGAAACATTCGACTTTCTGGGATTTACATTCTATTGGGGGAAGGCTCGATCAGGGAGGATAATACCCAAACTGAAAACCAGAGCCAAGACCATGAGAATGAAACTCAAAAGAGTAAACGAATGGGCCCGACAGGTCAGGAACCAAAAGCCGCTCAAAGAAATATGGAAAACACTCAAAGCGAAGTTAAGAGGACACATACAATACTATGGAATCTCGCATAATGACGCCCAAGTGGAAACTTTTCTATATGCAGCGACAAGGATCATATTCAAATGGCTGAACAGGCGTAGTCAACGAAAGAGCTTTACGTGGGAAAAGTTCCAACTATACATGGCGCTGGACCCGCTTCCAAAAGCACAAGTAGTACATAAATTGTTTTAACCATCCAGACTGGTGAACGATATCTATCTTGAGCCCGGTGCCTTAATTGGGCCCGCCGGGATCTAACGAGGGGGGAGATCGAGCAATCGACTCCTCTACTCTATAGCTATTTGTCTCATATTTGAACAGCGGGTTAATAACCCATGGAAGAAGCAATTCTCATCTATATCGATTTAAATGGAATACCCACGTTAACTGGCTATCTTTGGGTTCACAATAATCAAAACCGACAAAGCTATAACCCATTCTCTTGCAATCCATTTTCAAGAAATTCAAAAACTTGTTGCAGATCTTCCTGAATAATAAAATCCTCATCTCCAAGATAAGTTGGCACACCAAAGTCAATAGCAATTATTTTCCCTTTGGGATTATTAGATTTATACCAATTCAAAAAACCTCGGTCATCGTGGCTGAGACCAACACAAATCATATAATCAAGAACTTTTACGTCTGTGGGACTAAGAACGTGCTCTGACACTATTTCTGGCGAAATTCTGTACGGAGAAATACCAGTGATTTCATGGAGAAAATCTAGGTTTTCGGTGAATACTGGACATTTCTTAAAGTTTGCTAATTTATAAATCGCATAATGAGCTTTGGATGGTTTTGAATAAAAGCAAGCCCTATAAAACTGGTAAATGTTTCGGGTTGTGTTCTCAGGTGAATTTAGAATGGATTCCATACTTGCGTTGAATCCTATTTTCGGATTGATTCCGATCATTTCTTCAAGATTGCTCATAGAAGGTACGTTCGAAGAAATGGAAAGCCCAGCACCTGTATAGAATGCAATGTAATGTTTTTTAATTAGGCTCAAAAGAAATGCAACAGAAACTACATGAGGAGAGCTTTTTTCAAAAAAACGCGGTGAAGTAATTGCATAGCCTGATGGTTTATTGGAAACAGGGTTCGTATTGATTTGCAAATCGTTAAAAAAATCCAAGTGATAACAATACTCGAAACTGGCGTGCCCTTCACCAGAAGTGGTTTTCACAAAACAGCTTTTGATTTCTTCTAAAAACTTGTCCGGTAATTTTTCAAAATGTATTTTCAAAGAAGCACACCCTTCATGAGCCTCTATCTGAAAAAATTCCGCACCATGATTCCATGTCATGAAAATGCGCTTTGGTAGATTTTCGATGTCTTTGGAGGAAAGTTTTGGTGGGGCTGTGAGTAGAATGTTTTTTGATTTAGGGAGATCCTCAAATAATCGGGCATTCGACGAAATCAACACTACAAACAAAACAATTAAAAACAAAAACAGTCTGTTTTTTTTCATAATCACGCGCGGTTGCAAAATAGTATCTCTTTTAACTTGTCCTCGGTATATCCATTTTTAAGAAGATATGTCGCCACATGTCCGTATATTTTTTTCAGTCCTTCACACATGACGGAATGAGACAATAGTCCGTTGCCAGGCTTATATCTATGATAATCAGTTCCACCTTGGCATATGTTTTCCCAGCAGCAAGAACGACATTTTAAAGGCACTGTTGCTTTTTCATCTTCCATTTGCTGAATGATTGGTAAAACAAGAAAGTCTTTCAACGATGTGTCTTTAACTTTGCGATATTCATAAATTCGTCTGGATTTGCATGAGCTGTAGTTTCTTCAGGTGAAAGATCTCCATTGGAAGCAATCGTTAAGACTAATAAATTTGATTCAGTTCGCGGTCCAACACCAAGTATAGCAGAAGTTTTTCCGCACAAAATTCGAATGATTGCTTCCAAAATTCTTACACTTATTTCTGGATTATTATCTTTTATCCATTCATCAAAAACATTGCAAAGAAAACTTCCATACCGTTCTGAAGAGGATTCTTTAAATGTTTCCCAAGTAAAATCAGGCAATACAAAGTCCATGCGTTTTATATCGCCTTTTCAAATTTGAAGTGCGACAAAAGCAAGACCTCTATGAACGTCACTAATTATAACAAACACACAACAAATTGTTAAGAGGTTTTTAAGATCTTCCACCCAACCTTTACTAACAAATTTGTTATTTCACAGGGGTGCGGGGGGCGATAGCCCCCGACTCCTGCGGGCGAAGCCCGCAAAATCTGACACCGAGCCTAGGTGCCTTAAAGCGGACGCAGGCTCGGTGTTCAGATTTAAGTCTCCCTCGAAACCAAAAGATAACGGCTTTAAACAACAAACTTGTTACTTCGCAGGGGTGCGGGGGGCGTCAGCCCCCGACTCCTTGCGAACGAAGTCTGCAAGGACTACCCCGCGCTGAGAATCTTGATATTGATGTATTGCTTTGACCAATCGATTCAGCTAAATCCTGACTGCGCTTGCGTCAAGCAAGATACTTTGCTCGCCTCAAAAACTTCTATTGGCGTGCGAAATTGTAGCGCCTTTCTAGGTCTATTGTTTAGCAGGCATCCGTTAAATAGAAATGTCACCTGTGGCATCACAAAGTATTGATGCTAAAAGAGGTGGCACAGACGATGTGTTACCAATTCCTGAAGCCACAAACACCTCGTAATTTTTACGCCAATTATAGTGTGATATTTATATAAAATTTGTAAATCATTAACTTTTTATTTACATCGTTTCTTCCTTGTGTTTGCTCATGACAAAAGCCATTTCATTCTCTGGTCAAGGGAGTTGGTGGCGGTATAGTGATTCTGTGGCTATACTGCGGATATGTATCAATTGATTTTGATTGGATTGTTTTTGTGCGGCTCAGTTTTTTCGTGGGCCAAGCCGGAGCCGCAGGTGCTGGCGGGCGTCGACGTTTTTTTTCAGGAACATCTCTACGAGCCATACAGCTTTTTTTAGAACACGCTCCGGTTTTGGAGCTCGCTGCATTATTTAGCCCCGAACACGGATTGCAAGGGCAGCAGTGGGCGGAAGAGAAAGTGAAAAATCATAAATCAGGTCCGCTGCCGATTTATAGTTTGCATGGCGAGACACGGCGCCCGAGTGTTGAGATGCTCAAAGATGTCGATGTCCTCATTTATGACATCCAGTGCGTCGGCTCGCGCGCCTATACTTATCCGACGACGCTTTTTTACGCGATGGAAGAGGCGGCCAAATTAGGGAAGGAGGTTGTCGTATTCGATCGGCCGAATCCGATCAATGGATTGACGATCGACGGGCCGATGCTCGAGGAGCGCTGGCGCTCGTTCATCGGCTATGTCAACGTTCCCTATTGCCACGGCATGACGATTGGCGAACTCGCGCTGTTTTTCAACGGCGAATACAAAATCGGCTGCAAGCTGAAAGTCATTTCGATGCGCGGCTGGAAACGCTCGATGTCCTATCGCGATACCGGTTTGGCCTGGATTCCGCCAAGCCCGAATATTCCCGAAGCCGATACGCCGTTTTTTTATCCATCGACCGGAATGATCAGCGGCTTGAAATTACTCAATATCGGCGTGGGCTATACCTTGCCGTTCAAAATTGTCGGCGCTCCATGGATCGATGCCAAAAAATATGCTCAAAAACTCAATGAACAGAAATTGGCGGGCGTTCATTTCCTTCCCTTCTATTTTAAGCCTTTTTACGGACTCTATAAGAGTGAAGATTGTCAGGGGGTTCTGATCCAGATGACCGATTCGCTGCGCTATCGGCCCATTGCCGTACAATACGTGATCCTGGGCGTATTGAAAAGCATGTATCCCAAAGAATTTGCCCAACGATTGAATAAAGCCGGATCGATGCAGCTCTTTCACCAGGCCAATGGAACCGAGGCGGTTTTTCAAATCCTGACAGAAGAAAAATACGCGACCTGGAAACTTCTCGAGTTCCAGCAAGAGGAGCGAAAGGCGTTTTCGGTGTTGCGCCAAAAATACCTCTTGCCCGACTATCCGATGAATTAGCAATTTAAAGCCGTGATTGCTAATATTTTCGCTTAAACGCTTGACAAAGAATCAACCACTCGATAGGATTATGTCTAAATTTTTAGGATGGAGTTGTTATATGGAAAATAAAAAATTGAAACCGCTCGGTAACCGGATTCTCGTTATGCGTAGCGAGGCCAAAACGTCGAAAGGGGGGATTATTCTTCCCGATTCCGCACAAGAAAAACCCCGCCAAGGCAAGGTAGTGGCCGTCGGTCCCGGCAAAGTGGACGATCAGGGTCGCACCCAGCCGATGGATGTCAAAGTGAATGACACCGTGTTGTTCTCCTCTTATTCCGGTACGGAATACAAGGAAGATTATTTAATCCTGTCCGAGGAAGATGTCCTCGCCGTATTCGCATAAGGAGATAACAATGCCTAAGATTCTGCAATTCAATGATGAAGCACTGAAATCGATCCTGAAAGGGGTCAAAACGCTGGCTAAAGCGGTGATTGTGACTCTGGGTCCGAAGGGCCGCAATGTCATGATCGGAAAAGAATATGGCTCACCCTCATCGACCAAGGACGGCGTGACGGTGGCCAAAGAGATCGTTCTTAAAGATAAATTTGAAAATATGGGCGCCCAGCTCGTCAAAGAGGCGGCCAGCAAGGCTTCCGATGTGGCCGGCGACGGAACGACGACAGCGATTGTGTTGGCCGAAGCGATTTTTAGCGAAGGCGTGAAGAACGTTTCCGCTGGCGCGAATCCGATGTGCCTCAAGCGCGGGATCGATCAAGCGGTTGTTGTGATCAACAAGGCGCTCGATCGCATGGCGACACCGATTCAAAGCCCGGCAGAAATCCGGCAAATCGCCACGATTTCGGCGAATAACGACCCTGATATCGGTGCCATCATCGGCGAAGCGATGCAAAAAGTAGGCAAAGACGGGATCGTTACGATTGGCGAAGCGAAAGGAATCGATACGGTTTTGGAAGTGGTCGAAGGCATGCAGTTCGATAAAGGCTATGTCTCGCCCTATTTCGTGACCAACGCTGAAAAGATGATCGTGGAATTCGATCACCCGGCGATTTTTATCACTGATAAAAAATTGTCCAGCGCCAAAGAACTCGTGCCGATTTTGGAAATGATCATGGAAAAAGGCTCTCGCCCGCTCTTGATCATTGCTGAAGATATCGAAGGCGATGCTCTGGCCACTCTGGTCGTCAACAAAGTCAAAGGCGGATTGCCTGTTTGCGCGGTCAAAGCGCCTGGTTTCGGCGATCGCCGCAAGGCCATGCTGGAAGATATCGCGATCCTGACGGGCGCCACAGTGGTGTCTGAAGAGGTCGGTTATTCTCTGGATAACATTACTCTGGAATTGCTCGGCAGCGCCAAAAAGGTCAAGATCGCCAAAGACGATACGACGATCATCGATGGCATCGGGCGGCCTGAAAACGTGAAGAAGCGCATTGCCCAGATCAGAAATGAAATGGATAAGTCGACGTCGGACTATGATCGCGAAAAGCTCGAAGAGCGCCTCGCGAAACTCGCCGGCGGTGTTGCTGTCGTGAATGTGGGAGCGGTGACAGAAGCTGAGGCCAATGAGAAAAAGGCCCGCATCGAAGACGCTTTGCATGCAACGCGAGCAGCGGTCGCTCAAGGGGTCGTTCCCGGGGGCGGCGTGGCTTTGATCCGCGCAGCTAAGTCGCTCGATGCACTCAAGCTGAAAGGCGATGAGGCAATCGGCGTCGACATCATCCGCAAATGCGTATTTGCTCCAGCGGAAGCCATTGCGAAGAACTGCGGCAAAAATGGCCAATGGGTCGCTGAGAAGATCGCAGAGAAAACCGGTTCGTGGGGATATAACGGCTTGACGGATCAGTTTTCCGATTTAGTCAAAGACGGAGTGCTGGATCCTGTTTTGGTGACGAAGAGCGCATTGACTCATGCCGCTTCGATCGCCGGCATGCTGATTACGATCGCCGCGAGTATCACCGACAAGCCTGAGCCCAAGAAAAAAGGCGCTTCTGCAGGCGGCCCCTCCCCCATGGATATGGGAATGGGCGGCATGGGCGGTATGGGCGGTATGGGCGGTATGATGTAAAGCGATTTTACATCGTTCGGATCAATTTTAGGCCGAGCCAACCGGCTCGGCTTTTTTCTTATCGTATGATGCGTTAACATTATCTCATGAACAAGCCCCCGATTGCCACGATCATTAATTTTTGCACGATTGAAGCGCGCTTCATCAAGGCCTGCATTGAGCAATGCCGTCACTTTTCCCGCCAGATCATCATTCCCGTCTGCGATCATTTTTTCAACGGCCAGCCGGAAAATCGCGCGCTTTTGCAGCGCATTTACGCATCTTTTCCGGATTGTCTTTTTGTTGAATATCCCTTTGCCGTCGAGCGCGTGCCGAAGAAAATCCTGAACCGGGTCGCGCCGGCTCATTTTTGGCACTGTGTTTCTCGCATGGTTGGGACGCAATACGTCGACGATGGGGTTGAGATGGTGCTGTTTCTCGATGCCGACGAATTGCCGGACGGGAAAAAATTTCTGCAATGGCTTCATAGCAGTGATTGGACACAACACAGCGTTTTGAAGATGGCCAACTACTGGTATTTTCGCGAGCCGCGCTATCAATCCCTGCATTGGGAAGATTCGGTGGTGTTGGCGCAGCGCCATACCCTTGATGGATCAATTCTCTTGCACGAGAGCGAGCGCGATGCGATCTACGATCTGTTGCCCGGTCCGAAGCGCAGGGCTGTGACGGGGTTTGACGGCCAGCCGATGTTCCACCATTTCAGCTGGGTACGGACCCAAGAAGAGATGGCGGTGAAAGTGCGCGCGTGGGGGCATCGGGGCGATCGGGATTGGGAAAAGCTGGTCGAGCAGGAATTTTCTCAGCCGTTTTCCGGCAAGGATTTTGTCCACGGCTATACGTTTCAAGAATGTATTCCCGTGTTTTCCATTTCATTGGACGGCTTCGATTTTACGCCGCAGGCCCAACCGCAGCTGAAGCAGCTCAATGACCATGAATTGATCCATCATCTCGGGTTACCGAGAGCGAGTTGGTTGAGTAAAATTTTTAATATTTTTGCCAAGTGAGCGCTTGGTGCGATTTTTCCTTGAGGAAAAGCTTCGTCTACGCGATGATTAATGATCTTAATGTGCACCGGTAGCTCAGTTGGATAGAGTACACGGCTACGAACCGTGTGGTCAGAGGTTCAAATCCTCTCCGGTGCAGTATTTTCCTTGAGACGGCCATGATTCTCCACAAATTCCCTTTTGGACCCTTTGAGACCAATGCCATTCTGGTGGCTTGCGGGACGACGAAAAAGGCCGCTGTGATCGATCCGTCTTATGGATCGACCGAAGCGATTTGCCAAAAATGTAGCGAGTTGGGACTCGCGATTGAAAAAATATTAATCACACATTCTCATTGGGATCATATCGCTGATGTATACGAGCTGGCGCAAAAAACGGGCGCGGCTGTTTATGTACATTCCCTCGACGCTCTGAATCTGGAGCAGCCGGGAAAAGACGGCATTCCGCTCATTTTTCCGATTCATGGAATGGAGCCGGATATGTTGATCAGCCATGGCGAGCAGCTGATGATCGGCGAATTGCTTTGTCAGGTGATCCATAGTCCTGGCCATTCTCCGGGCAGCGTCTGTTATTTTGTGCCGGACAAGAAAGTGCTCTTTACCGGCGACACGCTCTTTGAGGGCAGCATTGGCAATTTGCATCTCCCAACATCGCAGCCGGAAAAAATGTGGGAATCGCTGCATGCGATTTTGCAGCTGCCGCAAGATACGAGGATTGTTCCGGGCCATGGTCCCGATACGACATTGGCTCGAGAAAGTTGGCTGAGTAGAGCGAGAGAAATTTTTTCATAAGGAGAAGTGATGTCACTCATTGGCAAGAAAGCCCCGGAATTTAAAGCCAAAGCAGTCGTTAAGGATAAAATCCTCGATGATTTTAGCCTGACTGACTACAGCGGAAAATATGTCATCTTCTTTTTCTATCCATTGGATTTCACGTATGTTTGCCCCACGGAATTGCACGCTTTTCAAGAGCGTTTGAAGGATTTTGAAAAACGCAACGCGCAAGTCATCGGCTGTTCCGTCGATAGCTGGTATTCGCATTTGGCATGGCTCAATATTGCAAAAAACAAGGGCGGCATTCAGGGAATTACTTACCCGATCGTCTCGGATTTGAACAAGACGATTTCTCGCAGTTTTCAGGTTCTCAAAGAAGACGAAGGGGTCGCCTATCGCGGTCTGTTTCTGATCGATCGCAATGAAATCATCCGCCACCAGCTCGTCAACGATCTGCCGCTGGGCCGCTCAGTTGATGAGGCGCTGCGCCTTCTCGATGCGCTCATATTCCATGAGCAAAATGGCGAAGTGTGTCCGGCGAACTGGAAAAGCGGTGCAAAAGCAATGAAGCCCACCGAGCAGGGTCTCGCTGAGTTTTTCCGATAGGAATGGTTTGGTCTGTTTGTGAGAGATTTTGTCCTGTATTCATTTCGCGTGGTTGAAGAAGCGATGCTGTAGTCGATGAATCTTTTTGGATGAGTCCATCGTCTTGACCCGTGATGATTGCAATCAGGCCATAGCGATCCGTCATATTCAGCGGATTGTTTCGCACACAAACGCGTATAGATTGACGCTATCCGTATAGCCAGCCGGATCGGATGAGATGCAGCGACCAAGCTGAATTACTCTCACAAAACTCGATCGTCTAAATCGGGAATATTTTCCCACCAGATTTTTTGCGCGTGAATTTCTAAAGCTGAAAAATCATTTTGAAAAGGCTTAGATCCTCTCCATCCTATTTCACAAAAAAGGATATTTTCTTTTATCTTTAAATGAAGAAGATCATTCTCTGAAAGTTTCATTTTAATTACCCCACTAAACTCCACTCCGTTTTCTGTTATAAAATTAATCCCTTCAATATGCAATTTCCCGCGCAATACATTGTTTTTTGACAAAACAATGTCTTTCACGCAAGAAGGATCTATTTCAGCGCTCATAATAAAGAAATCAATGTTATTTTCTTTGTGATCAATGGCAATAACTTCACCATCATGAAAAAAAGAAGTATATTGAGATATATCCATTTTATGCATTTTTCAAACCTGTGGCTTTTAGATAGTTATCTTCCAGGATAAATATGAGCAGGATCGCTACCTTTCGGAACCTCTCTCCCGTTTGCATCTAAATAGTTAAAACCGCCTCTCCCATTTGGTGTAAGATGATGATAATGATCTTTTGCCTCATGTCCCGTCTCTCCAGACTGGCCTTGATCATGACGATATTGTTCACCCGTTTTTTCATTCTCAAATGTTCTATGTCCTTTTTTCCCAGCTTCAGGATGAGTAGTTTCTTTCCATCCTGGTCTATTAAGAATATCATCTGGATTCGTTGGTAAGCCGGGGTCAACGCTTCCTTCTTTATTTCTATCTAAAACAGTAAAATCAAATCCACTGCTGATCGTTGTGATGGCATCGTTTATATATTCCGTATGCGAACTTAAATAGTCAATTGCACAATAGGCAGATACGGCTAATACAGCCCCGCAAATAATATATGGATTACAGGATGTGCAAGCCGTCTCGATTGTTAACGCCTCTGCGCTCAATGGAATAGCTAGAGCCGCAGTCGAAAACGCCGGTTGATCGAAATCAAACGACAGCAGCTTGTCTTTTTTGCTGTCAGTCAACCCCTCTTGCGTCTGTTCATGGGGTTGAAGGGGCGAGGACGTAGACGGTTGAATCTTTTTGGATAAGTCCATCATCTTGACCAGGGATGATTGCAACTAGCGGGAGTTTACAAGTTATTTTGACGATATGATGCAAGATTTTGAGTCGCAATCGATTATATTTTTGAGTGTATTACCCAATCGGCTAAGCACGACCCGCTAGGCCAAAGCGATCGGTCATATTCAGCGGATTGTTTCGCACAATATGCCCGTCAGACATGGCGCCAATCTCTTTTTCTCCATCATAGAGAAAATGCCTGGTTGAGATCTGTTTGGACTCAACATTTACCAAAATGGATCAAAAAGGTCAGGAATGTTTTCCCACCAAATAAAATTGGCATGTATGACAATTGTGGAGAAATCATTCACATCGGGTTTTTGAGGTGCATTCCTCCAGCTAATCTGTAATTCAACTACATTATTTCGAATGTTAAAGTCAAAAATGCTGCCATAATCATAGACGAGTTTCAGTTGACTGTGAAATGGGATCTCATTAATTAGAATAGATTGAACTTTTTCTAAGTGTAATTTTCCTTTAATGGTACCCCTTTCCGATAATGGTATATCATCATTCATGTCAGCACGATCCATTTCTGCGCTCTCTAGGGAGAAAATACATTCTTGATCCGAATGCTGTATATCAATTAAAGAGCCATCATGAAATTCATGAAGATATTTTTGGATTTTTATTAATTCCACCACACCCTCTCTGGAGAATAAATATGAGAAGAATCACTTTGATCTCTTGTTCGTTTGCCTTGTCCATCCAAATATTCGTCGTGCTTACCTGTTCTATCAGAATTGGGACGATGATAATGATCATGTGCCTTATGCCCTGTTTCCCAAGGCTTCCCTTCATCGTGTCTCAATTTTTCTCCGGTATTTTCATTCTCAAATGTTCTATGTCCTTTTTTCCCAGCTTCAGGATGAGTAGTCTCTTTCCATTCAGGTCTATTCAGAAGTTCGTCTGGATTCGCTGGTAAGTTGGGGTCAACACTTCCTTCTTTATTTCTATCTAAAACAGTGAAATCAAATCCTCTGGTGACCGTTGTGATGACATCGTTTAGATATTCCGTATGCGAACTTAAATAGTCAATCGCACAATAGGCAGATACGGCTAATACAGCACCGCAAATAATATATGGATTACAGGATGTGCAAGCCGTCTCGATTGTTAACGCCTCTGCGCTCAATGGAATAGCCAGAGCTGCTGGCGCAAACGCCGGTTTATCGAAATCAAACGACAGCAGCTTGTCCTTTTTGCTGTCAGTCAAACCCTCTTGCGTCTGTTCATGGGGTTGAAGAGGCGTGGA
>JACVQJ010000025.1 GCA_015661075.1 Parachlamydiales bacterium
ACATCACCATTGACAGCCCCGTCACGATCAACAATCCCGGCGGCGCAGGGGGCCTTCTCACTCTCACGGCAGGGAACGGTGTTTTTCTCAACGCTGATATCACGACCGATGACAACCATCTTCTCATCACAGCCGACACCATTACTGTAGGAGATGGTACCGTTTTGCAAACCACCGGCATTGGCAATATGACATTCAATACCGTTACGAATACGACCGGTACCGGGGCTTTTACTCTTTTGGCAACTGGAACCGGGAACATCACTGTCGACACCCTGGTTCTCGGCGGATCGAGCACGCTATCGACCAGCGGAGGCGATATTTCTCTTTCAACGGTCGATGGGGGATTTGATTTGTCTCTCTCTACGGGAGCCGGCGATATCTCAGCCACTGGAGCGATCGGCGGCGGCACGCGCATCGGCACTCTGTCCATCCTCAGCGCCCAAAATGCCATATTTCAATCGATCAATGCCGGATCTGTCTTGCAAACCGTCCCGGCCACCGGCACTACTTCGTTTGCCGGAATTGTGAACACCAACGGCTCCGGCGGAATCGATTTAACGGGCGCCGATTTGACAGGGCCGCTCACACTTCAGGCCACTGGTACCGGCGGCATAACATTAAACAATCTAACGCTAACCAATCCCGCCTCTTTCAGCACGACAACGGGCGATATTTCTCTCCAAGCGGTTGATGGCGCATTTGATCTGTCTCTGGATGCCGGATCGGGAAATATCAGCGCCGCCGGCGCGATCGGAAGCGTTGCGCGTTTAAGCGCACTGACCGTTTCCAGCGCAAATGATGTCTCGCTGCAAGACCTATCCGTCGCCGGCGATGCGTCGATCGCAATATCAGGCACTGCGACCATCGGCGGGACGATGGACACTTCCAGCGCGATCGGAAACGGCGGCTCAGCCTCAATCAACTCTTCCGGCAGGAATATTATCGTACACTCCGTCATTACATCGGGCGGCGGCGCAGCCGGTAATGCCGGCGCCATTACGCTTCAGCCCGCATCGGGTTCATCTTCCGGCATGCCCAATGGCCGGCTTGGCATTTATGGCAATCTGATCGCCAACGGATCGGGAACAGGCGCTTATGGAGACATCTCATTATCTGCGATCGGCCGCAGCGGCGTGATGAAAATCGCAACCATTTATGGCAATCCGGCAGACAGCAGCCTGAACATATCGGGCAATATTCTCACTCTCGGCGCCTATGAAGCGATAACAGTGTTTGGCAGCATCGCCATGAATCTTCTTTCGGCTGCGACAGTGGGAGATGTCATCGCCCTCGATGCATTGACAATCACGGCGCCCCAAATCAATCTCATGCTGCATGGCAGCGGAGAGCTGCTTTCTTCCTCGGGATTTCTGTATCCCACAATCAATCTTCATTTAATATCGCGATCCGGTGCGCCATCCCTGATCGGATCGCAAATACGGGTTGGCACAGGACCCATTCCCGGCTTTTTGCAGTTTTCATCTTTGATATCCCGATCGACTTGGAGATCTCTACTGCTCCATTCAGGAACCATGCTCAATTTTGATTTCCCAACAGCTGCCACTACCGCCAATAGTCAGCGGATTATCGACATCGTCACTTGCGATCTTTTTGTTCCTCTCTCATCGCATTATTTTATGCCGGGAATACCCATCGACAAAAACAACGACTGGGCCAAGGTTTCAACGCTATTAAGTGGCGAATAATCACACTTTTCCCTGGGAAAATCGTGATTTTCTCACATTTTATACACGGAAAAGCCCAAATCCGATACAATAAAGACATGAAAAGAGCTCTCTATCAGCACCTACTCCAATGGAAAAAAGACCCTGCCCGCCAACCATTATTAGTCCAGGGCGCCCGCCAGGTAGGCAAAACCTGGCTTTTAAAAGAGTTTGGGTCTCAGGAGTATAAAAATTGTTGCTATATCAATTTTGAAGAAATGCCGGCATGTAAGGCGTTTTTTGAACCCGATCTCAAGCCGCATCGAATTTTGAGAGATCTGGGCATTCACTTAGGCATGAAAATAGATCCTCTGAATACGCTGATCATTTTTGATGAAATTCAAGAATGTCCCAATGCCTTGACGAGCTTGAAATATTTTTGCGAGCACGCGTCGGAATATTCGATTGCGGCAGCAGGATCCTTGCTGGGAGTGAAGCTATCCGGCGCTCGAGGCTTTCCCGTCGGAAAAGTTCACTTTTGTCAACTTTTTCCAATGAGTTTTTTTGAATTTCTCGACGCGATCGACAAATCGATGTTACGGACAATGCTTGAAGAGATTCAAACATTTAAGCCAATTGCCGAACCTCACCATCAAGAATTATTGGAACTGCTCAAACTCTATTTCTATGTGGGCGGAATGCCAAAACCCGTTTTGCGTTATGTCCAAACAAAAGATCTTGATGTAGTGCGAGAAACGCAGGAAGATATTCTCAAAGCCTATACACATGATTTTGCAAAACACGCCCCCCCCTCTTTAGTGATGAAAATTTCACAAATCTGGGATTCCATTCCAGTGCACCTGGGAAAGGAAAATAAGAAATTTATATTCTCCGCTATTAAAAAAAGCGCTCGCGCACGAGATTACGAAGAAGCTTTGCAATGGCTGTTGGATGCCGAGCTCATTTACAAGGTCTCCCTGGTCTCTACCCCAAAACTACCCTTGACAGGTTATGGGGATCGCGAAGCCTTCAAAATTTATCTTCTGGATGTTGGCTTACTGGGAGCGATGTGCCGGCTGCCTGCTCGCGTGATCGTAGATGCAAATCAACTGTTTGTAGAATTCAAGGGTTCGTTCACAGAAAATTATGTCGCTCAGGCCATTACAACAATAACTGGCAGCTCGCCATTCTACTGGACGAGCGAAAAGGAAGCTGAAGTTGACTTCCTTCTCGAATTTGACGGAAATATTTTCCCATTAGAAGTTAAATCCGGCACTTCTTCTAAAAAAAAGAGCCTTCTTGTATATCAGGAGAAATACCATCCTCCCGTGATTTCCCGCTCTTCGCTAATGAATTTAAAAAAAGACGGTCAGGTCTGTAATTATCCTCTATATTTTGTCAGTCGATTTCCCATGCAGGAAATTTTCTAAGCATACTTACTTCATTAAATCATTGTTTAATTACCGCTCTTAAAATCATTTACAAAAAAATAAAACAGATTTAAAACAGAAGTACGGACTGGGATTTTTAAATGCTGCTTCGAATTGCTGTTATTTCGATCATATTTTCTCGCTGTCTTTGTTACGGTCATCCGCACGATCCCACTGTCGTTCATGGGCGGGTTCAGTTTTGCCTCAACGACAAACACCTCGAGATCATCACAACGGATCGGGCCATCATCAGCTGGAAAAGCTTTTCGATTCCTCCCGATGAACTCGTCCGATTTCTGCAAAGCTCCCCGCACGCATCCGTCCTCAACCGCGTCACGGGGGATCTGACAAGCGTAATTCAAGGCAGTCTTCTTTCCAACGGCCGGGTTTTTCTCATCAATGAACGAGGCATCATCGTTGGGAAAAACGCCATCATCAACACTTCTGAGTTCATCGCATCCACGCTCGACATTCTCAATGAAAAGTTTCTAAACGGCGATCTGGCGTTTCAGGGCTCTTCCGATGCCGAGATCATCAATTTAGGAACCATCCACGCTCACAGCGGCGATGCGGTGCTGATCGCGCGCCGCATTGATAACCGCGGCCAAATCACAGCCGAGGGGGGCAACGTCCTGATCGGCTGCGGCTACGAGGTGCTTTATAAACCCCATTCGGATCGCCCGCTGAGCATCATCACCGCTCCATCGACTGCGGCGCGCTTGCTGGAAAATAACGAAACGATAGCGATCAGCCCGCCGTCCGACGTTGAGATCGCAGCTCACAGTGGAAGGATCTTTATCAACGCCGGCCAAATCCAGACGGATGAAGCCGTTTCGATCCAATCCGATCTCATGGATCAATACGGTAGCATGACAGCTGCTTCCATCGACATCGATACCGATCGCTATGTCGACACGGAACTCTCCTCTATCGATGCCTCATCCATCCAAATACTGGCCAAAACCAATCTCTATAGCTCGGGAAAATACACGGGCGGACAGATCTATCTCGATGGCGAATCCATCTGGCTGTGCGGGGCCCATCTGGATGCATCCGGCGATCATCAGGGCGGCGCGATCTCGATCGGAACATCGATAGCGCAAAAACTCTATGTCAGCGCCGCATCCGTCATCCGGGCCGACGCTCGGCAATCCGGCTCTGGCGGCCGCATCGTCTTTTGGTCAGATCAAAATACATTGTTCATGGGCGAGGCCTCTGCCAAAGGAGTGACACAAGGAGGCTTTGTCGAAGTCTCCAGTGCGGGCGATCTTTCTTTTCAGGGGCAGGCAGATCCGGGAATCAACGGATCGCTGTTGTTCGATCCCAAAAATATTATCATTGATGCGGCGGCCGGCACGTATCCCTGTTTCGAGTTCATCGACCCCAATCAGGGCAGCGGCGCCGGATTTGGCACCACCATCGTCCCTCTTGTGAACGGCAACGTGGTCGTCGCCAAGCCCGGCGACAGTTCTGCGGCATCTGCAGCGGGTGCCGTCTATCTTTATGACGGACGAACCGGCGCGCTGATCAGCCAGATCCGGGGCAGCACCGCTCATGATCAGATCGGCTCCGGCGGAGTAACGGCCCTGATAGGCAACGGCAATTATGTGATTCAAAGCCCGCTGTGGGACAGTGGAACGAACGTCGATGCCGGCGCCGCCACTTGGGGCAGCGGAACGATAGGCGCTTCGGGATTAGTCAGCGCCGCCAACAGTTTAGTCGGCAGCACGGCCAACGATCAGGTATCGTCGATGGGAGTAGCCGCCCTGGCCAATGGCCATTATGTCGTGGCCAGCCCGAACTGGGACTATGAAACCATCGCCGATGCCGGAGCCGCCACATGGGGCAATGGAACCGCGGGAATTTGCGGCACTGTGAGCGCGGCCAACAGTTTGATCGGCAGCGCGCCCAATGACCAGGTGTCATCAAATGGGATTAACGCTCTGGCCAATGGTCATTATGTCGTGGCCAGCCCAAACTGGGACAACGGGGCGATCGTCGACGCCGGAGCCGCCACGTGGGGCGATGGAACTGCAGGTATTATCGGATATGTAAGCAGCGCCAACAGTTTAGTCGGCAGCTCTCACAACGATCATGTATCATCCGGCGGCGTGACGGCGCTGGCCCACGGCAGCTATGTCGTGGCCAGCCCGAACTGGAATCGCGGAGCCATAGCAATGGCGGGAGCGGCCACCTGGTGCGATGGCCTAGGCCGCGCAACCGGTTCCGTGAGCGCCGCCAACAGTCTGGTGGGCAGCACGGCCAATGACCAAATCGGATCGATGGGAATTTGGGAACTGGCGAATGGCCGCTTCGTCGTGGCCAGTCCAAACTGGGACAACGAAGGAATCGCCGATGCCGGGGCCGCCACCTGGTGCGATGGGTTTGAAAGCACAACCGGTCCCGTAAGCGCTGCCAACAGCCTGGTGGGAACGACAGCCGGCGACCAGGTGTCGTCGTCGGGAGTGCTGGCTCTGGCCCATGGAAATTATGTCGTGAAAAGCCCGCTGTGGGACAATGGGGAAATAGCCAATGCCGGCGCCGCTACCTGGTGCAATGGCTCGGCCGGCCCTGTCAGTGCCGCCAACAGTCTGATTGGAACTACAGCCAATGACAATGTATCGTCCGGCGGGGTGTTCGGCCTCAGCAATGGCCACTATGTAGTGGCCAGTCCGAATTGGGACAATGGTGCGATCGTCAATGCCGGAGCCGCGACCTGGTGCGATGGCGCCGCAGGCACAACGGGTCCCGTGAGTTTCGCCAACAGCTTGGTAGGAAGTACCACAGGCGATCAGGTATCGTCGGGCGGAGTGACCCCCTTGATAAACGGCCATTATGTGGTGGCCAGTCCAAATTGGGACAATGGAGCCATTGCCAATGCCGGAGCGGCTACCTGGTGCGATGGCACAGCCGACGTTGTGAGCGCCGCGAACAGCCTGGTGGGAAGTACACCCAATGACCGCGTCTCATCCACAGGAGTCACAGCCCTGGCCAATGGCCATTATGTGGTCTGCAGCGCGAATTGGGATATGCCATCCGGCGCCGCCGATGTAGGCGCCGCTACTTGGGGCGATGGAACCATCGGTACTGCCGGCGCAGTAAGCGCTGCCAACAGCCTGATCGGAACTACGGCCAGCGACATGGTCTCGTCCGGCGCTGTGATTGCATTGTCGAATGGCAGCTACGTCATCGCAAGCCCTCACTGGGATCATGGCGCTCTCATCAATGCGGGGGCTGTCACCTGGTCCAATGGCTCTGCCGGAACGGTGAGCGCCGCCAACAGCGTCATTGGAAATGCCTTGAGCGCCAATCTGCAATCGCCCGTTAGCGACGAGATCAATCACACGTTTTTTTGCAATTTCAGAAATGAATGGGGCAGCGGCGTCATCCGCGTCGGCCTGGACGATTTGTCGACCATTCCATATGCAGCCGGCTCTTCGCAGACCATGACGATCCATCCGGATGCGTTGACATCTCTGCTGAACCAGGGCGCTCACGTCACTCTGGAAGCGAGCAATGACATCACAATCAACAGCCCCGTTGCCATCGACAATTCGAACGGCGCCGGCGGCATTCTCACTCTCAATGCAGGGCGCCATGTCCTCATCAATGCTCCGATCGCGACCGATGCCAGCCATCTCGTCATTGTCGCCAACGCCCCTCTTTCATCGGGCATGATCGGCTCCGAGCGCGATGCGGGATGGGCTGCCATCACTCTCGCCAATGACATGACCATCCATTCGACATCCGGCAATCTGACGCTCGGCCCTATCTGGCTGGACGGATCCACCATCGTGAGCACATCGGGGGGCAATATCACTCTAGCCACGGTCGATGGCGCCTTTGCTCTAACGCTGAGTGCAGGGACGGGCGACATCACGGCAGGCGCGATCGGCGCTGAAACGCGGCTGGCCGCTCTGACAGTGGCCAGCGCTCGCGATGTGTCTATTCAGGGCATCTCGACAACGGGAGCGATGTCAATCAATGCTTCTCGCCATGTGACGATCAACAACTCCATCAACACATCCGACGTTTCAATCGCATCTTCCGGCGGCAGCATTCTTGTCCATTCGATCGATGCATCGGGCGATATCACATTGCAGCCGGCAGCCGGATCCAGCGATGGCATGCCCGATGGCATTCTCGGGATTTTCGGAAATCTCGCGGCGAACAGATCCGGCACGATTTCTTTGTCTCCCATTGGCCGCCGCGATGTGATGAAAACAGCCACGATCTATGGCGATCCGGCGGGAAGCGATTTGAATATATCAGGAGATATTTTGATCCTGGGTCCTTATGAAGCCCTGACAGTCTTTGGCAATGTCGCGATGAATCTCGATACAGCTGCTACCGTGGGAGACATCATCGCGCTCGACAACCTACGCATCACCGCTCCCACCATCCATTTGATGCGCCATGGCAACGGACATCTGGCCGATTCCATCGGCGCCGCGTATGTCACAGACAACCTCCATCTGTTTTCCCATGCTGCGGCGCCCATTTTGACAGGAACTCCACACCCGATCGGCACAGGACCGGATCCCACGATCGAACAATGGATGGCGTTATCCCGCGATGAATGGAAAAATGCGTTAGTTTTTTCGGGCTATATGCTCAACTTCGACCGACTGGATTCCATCCTGTCCCCTGAATCGCCAATCAACGCGATCACCAGCAACAGCGGGCGAAGTTCCGATATCATCGTTTACGATCTGTTTGGCCCTCTGGCTAAAATGAATCCCATGCAGCGATTGCCTTTCGGCAAGAATTACGACAGAATTGCCTGGCGCGAAGGAATGATCACCTTCTATACCAATGAGCCGACTCTGAGTAGAAAGCGTCAAACCCGGCATGGCTGGGCCACAGGCACGTAACGCACTTTTACTTGCATTTGTATCTCAAATTTTTATTTACATAAATAATTCATGTGTGTTTATTGCGAATAAAGAGGATTCACTAAACAAGTGACCACGCAGTGAGAATGTTTTATGAAAGTTCCGTCTTATAGCGCTTCACCGTTGAATGACCAACCACCCAGTCGATCGTTCTCACTAGGGGGCCATCAAATTGGCAGCATGAGAGATATAGACCGTTGGGTTCCAACAATCGATGACCAACCTTTTTCACATTCTGGCTCCTATCATTTCTTAGGAACCGACGGCCAAATATATGGTATAAAAATTGATGAATTCGGGAATGTAAAACAGGATGACAGTAATCCCGGCTCATTTAACAGCTGGTCTGATTCTTTTTATTTTAATGGTCAATTCATCAACACGTATGAATCAAATGGTCTGTATAGGGATGGCGAAGCAGTATCTAATCCTATCCTAATTCAAGGCGACGGAAAACATGTTTTATTGATCACCTGCAGCTCTACTGGTCTTTATCGTATTGATTACTACGAGGGTATAGATTCTTTCTCACTTGGGGGTCATCAAATTAGCAGCTATATGAATCTTGGCAATTGGGTTCCAACAATCGATGGCCAACCTTTTGCTCATTCCGACTCCTATCATTTCTTTGGAACCGACGGCCAAATATATGGTATAAAAATTGATGAATTCGGGAATGTAATAGAGGATGACAGTAATCCCGGCTCATTTAACAGCGGGGCTGATTCCTTATATATAAATGATCAATTTATCAACACATCTGAATCAAATGGTCAAATGTATATGGATGGCAAGGCAGTATCTAATCCCATCCAAATTCCAGTCGGAGATAACTATGCTCTATTGATCACCTGCAACTCTAATCATGTTTATTCTATGGAATACGATAAAGTTCCGGCATCTGTATCCTGCAATAATCTCACGTTTTCCGCTATAGCCCAGATAAACGCAGATGGCAAATTTTACTGGAATCTAGCAATCAATGGCAGGCCTTACCCCAACCAGAGAACGGATATACATTATGCATATAATTTAATAGGTAATACATTAACGTATGCCACAATTTATAATTCAGCTATTGTTGTCGGCACCATAGATGACCAAACAACTTTGGTATTCAACTCTTTTTCTTTGGATATTGTAAACTCAGGGCGATATTACGACGAAGGGCCGCTTGCAGGGACGCAAGGCCCTGATGATTTTTACAATGACAATCCAGACGATCCAACAACTGTATTGTTTCGTAGCTCTTCCGGAATGATCTCAAAATTACCGTATCCATTCCATTATTATGAAGGAGCTTCGGGATTAGATGGCTGTAATCCTGGAATGGATATTGTTATCAATCGAAATGATGACGCTAGTGGTTGTCACTATTCTATTAGTAGGCGCATCATATCCGCGGACCCCGCCCCACCCCAAGACACCCCCACAGAGCCCCCGATTTGGGCTCAAGATTTGCAGGAAATTTTAGATGAATTAAGCAAATTATTCTAAAAAAGAGATATAGTCTTACCCTCGCCAATGATGAACGCACTGCTTGCCTAGACCCGCCCCTGAAGTGGCGGGATTGCGCTTCAAGCAAGCTGTTCAAGGAGGAGTTTTTCAATGGCGGCTCTGTTCTTTTCAGAAGAACGCTTTCTCAAAATATTTATGCAGCTTATTACTACCCCACCAGGCAAATAGATGACAAATAGCTTGCTGCGGCTGCGACATATCGATTCTCAATCGTCGTCCATAGTTCTACTATGGACTTCTCTTTCGAACCGCTGCGCTTCGATCTGTCTTTGCCTCGCAGCGCTCTTTGTCACCTATTTGCCTGGTGGGGTAGTAGTGAATAGTTTTTCATAGAAATATTCATAACTTCAATGTATGAGGAAGTTATGAATGACGATGAATTTGACAAGATCCGGCAAATTTACTTGAGTTCCCTGCCGGAAAAATTCAACGCTATTCAAGAGTCGCTTGAGAAATTGCACCAATCTGTCGATCTGCAAACCATGAATGATTTACGATTCATCGTTCATAAAATGGCCGGAATGGCCGGAGTATACGGATATACGACGGTCAGCGAAATTTGCCGAGGCTGGGATCAGAATCTGTCAAAAATGATTGCGTCTTTTCCGACATGTCAAAAGGATTTGGGCTGGCTGAAAGACTCCGATCTGAATTTCGCAAAAATCAAACGGGAGTTTTCACGTGGCTAAAAACATGATTGTGATTGTGGACGACGATGAAGACCTCCTTCGCTTGCTGTCGTCGCTATTTAAATCTCAAGGATATAAAGTTGAAGAGTTTAAAAATGGCAAAGATGCGCTTGCCTATCTTCTCGACGAAAAAAACATCCCAGCGATGAACCTGCTCATTCTCGATCGCGTATTACCGGACATGGACGGCATTGAAATACTGACGCAGTTTCGTAAAAAATTTCCTAAAGAAGTTCCTGTCCTGATCCTTTCTGTCCTGTCCGCTGAAAAAGATATGATGGAAGGGCTTAAAAAAGGGGCGATCGATTACATGGGAAAGCCATTTAGCATCCCCGTTCTCATGCAAAAGGTCCAAAAACTGATTTCCAATGAATAAATATCAGATCCTCATCTGGATTTTTATCGCGGAGGCGGTTCTCTCATTTTTTTTAATCACTATGGTCGCGCTGCACCGCCTCTTTTATTTTTTCGTCCATCGCATCAGCAATCAAAGAAAAAAGCGCCTCTCGGGCTATTTTTTCAAGTGTATTGAAGAAAACAGAGCATTTGATGCGAAAAGCTATCCAGGCAGGCGCCGCTGGACAAAAGAATTGCTAGAGGTTTTGGAATCCTTCAACGATCGATTCCATGGCAATGAATGGGAAGCCATCAAGCGGCCGGTAGCTGAAGAATATCTTTTGCCGACAGCGAGAAAATGGGCCCGCAGTATTTTTTGGAAGAAACGAAACCAGGCGGCCCGCTCGTTTGTCCTCTGCCCCACAATCGAGGATGAGAAAAACATTCTCCGGCTGATGGATGATAGAACATTTTTAGTGCATCACAAGGCAACGATTGCTGCCATCGAGCTGGAAAGCCAGGCCGGCATCCGCAAAGCGCTCGTCGCTATCCGTTGCAAGGCCGGATCAAGCCGCGTTTTTTATCGAGACGCTCTGATCGGAGCCTCGCATGCCGCGGCCGAAAAAATGATCGCCGCCGGCAATGAGCCCGCTCTTCGTCTCGCCTGTCTCGATGTTCTGAGCGGAAAATCATGGGCTCTTCCGATTCCATTTTTGAAAACCGATCTTCGATCAAAAAACACCGCCCTTCGCAGGTTAGCGATTCGCACTCTTGTTCGAAATCCCGTGGCCGACTGCATCGAGATTCTCATTGACGCACTGAAAGATCAAGACGAGGAAGTCCGCTGCGATGCCGCCAAAGGCCTGCAGATCTATTCCCCCTTGGCCAATCTCGATTGTTTAATCGAGGCCTTGCATGATCCATCATGGTTTGTCCGCATCGAAGCTGCGCGCGCTCTCAAACTCGCCGGAGCCACAGGAAAGGCTCTGCTGAAAAAACAAACGGATTCTCAAGCTGTCGAAGCCGTTAGATATATCGAGGTTTTCGGATGATGCGGCACCTGATTCTGATGATCGCCCATTGGACCAACCCGTTTTTTCTCTGGTATTTCACTTCGATCAACGTGATTTATACCGTTTTCATGATCATCGGAGCCTTTGGCATTCTGTCGCGCCGAAAAGAACTGGCCGCCGAAGATCTGACCGAGCTGCTTTCTTCCGAATCGATGCCCGAATTTACTTTCGTTATTCCTGTTTATAACGAATCGGAAAACGTCCTCAACACCATCTTTAATCTCCTGAATCTGACATATCGCTACAAAAAACTCGTCATTATCAATGACGGCTCCATAGACAAAACATTCGATATTCTGCTTAAATCGCTCGAACTGATCAAAATCCCCCAATATTTTGAAAATCGTCTGCCAACGCAAAAAATCCGCGCCGTCTATCAAAGCAAACTACATCCGGAAATCATCGTCCTTGACAAGGATCATGGCGGCAAATTCGACGCCCAGAATGCCGGAGTCAATGCGTTGAGATCCGAATATTTCATCTCGGTTGATGCCGACACGTTTATCGAAGACGCCGGTTTTGAAGCATTAATCCGCCCCATCCTGACCTCTCCTGAAACGATCGCCGTTGGAGCCGGCGTTCGAATCGTCAATTCATGCACCATTGAATATCACCGCATCACCACCGCCCGTTTTCCGCAAAAATTTTTGCCTGCATTCCAGGAAATCGAATACCTGCGATCCTTTATGCTTCGGCAGGGACTCAGTTCAATCAATGGAGTTTTTGTCATTGCCGGCGCATTCGGCGTGTTTTCACGCCATCTGATTCTTCAGGTCGGCGGTTATTGCAATTCGGTCTCCGAAGATATGGAAATCATTATCCGGCTCCATCACTACATGAAAAAGTTCCGGCTTCCCTATAAAATCGAATACTTGCCCGATCCGGTCGCCTGGACGATCGGACCTTCCACATTAAAAAGCCTCGGGAAGCAAAGAAGCAGCTGGCACTTCGGCATCCTCGAATCGCTCTGGCACCATAAACGGCTCTTTTTCAACCCGTTCTACGGGTTTTTCGGCCTGTTTATTTTTCCGTTTGCGGTCATTTGCGAAGCCTTTGAACCCGTCGTAGAATGCATCGCATGGATCTATGTGCTCATCACTTTGTCGCTGGGATTATTGAATGTGCATTTCCTGCTGCTCTTATTGATGGTCAGTTTTGGCTACACGATTATTTACGCCATCTTTTGTCTGTTATTGGAAGAGCTGAGCTTCCGCAGGTATCCTTCAATGAGAAACCTGCTTGCGCTGTTAGGAAGTAATCTGGTGGAAAACATCGGATATCGCCAGATCACGGTTTACTGGCGGCTGCGCGGTTTTTGGCGTTTTTTCAAAGAGATAGGCCGCATCCGCAAAGAATCCAAACGACTCAACAAACTATACTAAAACTGCCAAAGAATTGAACCGTTGACGTTCCAGTCATTATACGGCAGCGTTTCATAAAAATAGTGTCCTTCGATCATCAGACGCAACGTATCTTTATAGCGAATGTTCATTCGGGCAATCACTTTATTGGAAAACAGGGATTGTTTCGCTGCGACGAAGATGAAATTGCCGATCGGCTGAAAGAGTTTGTAGGTCGTTTTCCAACGATGCTCGTAAATGAGCTCGAAAACAGCGCGCGAATGCAAATCATAATGAAGGCGAACACCAATCGTGTTCATATACTGCTGCATAAAGGAATAATAATTCGGGTTGAGCTGATCAAAATGGCCATGATCAAAACGGTAGAGCGCCGTGAAGTATTTGATGAAAGGCAATTTGCAGCTCGCCAGCAATGTTTGCGTACTTTCCCAATTATCCCCTTGAATAAAAATCTGGGAGATCTGCGCCTGAAGTTCAGGATTCAGACGCCAAGCAAAACGGTAGCCGTAAATGCCGGTTAGATAATCTGTCCATAAAATCTCGGATCTCATAGCGGCAAAATTCTTGATCACAAATGATTCGCGATGCGTATCGAGAGCGAAAATCTGCCGCTCGCTATTATACAATAAACTGGTCCCGGGCTCGAATCGGGTGGTGCGGCGGAAGGGATAATTAACGCGCTGATCTCCCCACGCCTCGAAACCGCGGACGTACAAATCCCATTTCCAGTCCTTTTTAAACAGGAAGCTCGATGTGAGATTGGCGCCGGCTGAAAACATGCTGTAATTGACGCCGATTGGCGGGTAAATGTCGTTTTCTCGTTGATGATAGTAAATCTGGCTTAAATCCAGTCGCCAGCGATCAAAAACAGGGATCAAAAAGTGAACGGCGTTGAAAAAATAGTAATCCTTGACAACCGGAGCGTCGAGCGACGGGTCGCTCTCTTTGGCGTCGGTGTAATCCGTTTCGAGAAAAACGGCTAGGTCCGTATGTGATTTGACATCGAAAAACTCCGCCCAATGCCCCTCGGAATTGGGGTCATTAGCAACAAGCCACTGGTATTGCGATTTCGCCTCGCTGAAATTCATCCACGCAGCAGAAGATTTCGCCAGATTTTGCCTCGCCTCAAGGTTTTTGGGATTTTTCTCGATCACGCGGCGGTAGAGTTCATTCGAGTGCTGATGATCGCCCGCTTTTTGATGAATGCGCGCCAGGGCCATCTGCGCATCGCTGTTTTCGGGAAAACGCTCAAAAATACCTTTCGCCAGATCCTCGCGGCCTTGCCAAAGATAGAGCAACCCCAGCTGCACTTCGGCATCGGCATATTCGGGCGCCAACGAGAGACACTCCTTTAAAGCCGCTTGCGCCTCATCCCAGCGCCCGGCGCGGGAAAGCTGGACCCCCAAATAATACAAAATATCGCTATTGTGCGGCTTGCAGTGGTTAAGTATCTCCCATATTGCCAAATCATCCGCCTGTTTGCCCGGATCGTTCAGCCACTGAACACCGATTGGCTCCAATCGCTCCAATGCCTTGGCATTGCAGGGACGAGTCTTCAAAGTCTGCATCAAAGCCCGATAAGTCGCGTCAAGATCCTGGCTCTGTGCCCCCGCAAATGTCCAAATGCCGATCAGAATGAATAAAAACCACTTCATATTTTTTGACTATAATCCATTAATTCAATATACGTACAGTTATACCGCGCTCCGTCAGGTTTTGTGAACGTACTTCTTGCGCGCGGTATATATTCTGCATAGAGTAATGTTTTGAGCAATGAACTTATCGCCATCATTCCCTGTTACGACGTCTCTCGTTATTGCGAAGACGTGATTTGCGACATTATCCCCCTCGTCTCGCATCTGATCGCCATTGACGATGGATCGACGGACAAAACCGGGAAAATACTTCAAAATCTAGCTCAAGAGCATCCCCGCAAACTGACAGTAATCACATTCCCGGAAAATCGGGGCAAGGGTTATGCGCTGATCGCAGGATTTAAATACGCATTGGATCATTTCAAATTCAAGGCAATCGTCACCATCGATGCCGACGGACAGCACCAGGCCAAAGATATTGAACGTCTGGCCAGGGCGATTTTTCAGGGAGCCGAGATGGCGATCGGAACGAGAAGCTTTCGTCAAATGCCCTGGAAAAGCCGCACCGGTAATCTAATCACCTCTTTTCTGTTAAGTTGCCTCTATTCCCAGGCTCCGGTGGACACACAATCGGGATTGCGCGCATTCAGCCAAAACCTGGCCCAGGAAATCGCGCAAAAAATTCCCGGAGGCCATTACGAAATGGAGTATAAATGCCTGCTTTTGGCGCTGAAGCAAAAGCGTAAGATCGAAGAAATTCCGATTCATACCATTTATATCGACAAGAACGTTTCATCTCACTTCCGCGCCTGGAATGATTCTGTCAAAGTCATTCGTTCGTTATTTAATCATCTATTCGGGCTCCAATGAATCAATCAACGCTTGAAACGGCCCTGCTCGCGAAGATCGAAAAAAAAAGCGCTGTCATTGCATTTTTGGGGTTTGGATATGTAGGAAGCCACTTAGGGAAACTGATCGCCAAAAAGGGATTCAATGTGATCGGAATTCTGCGCGATTGCCAAAAAGCGCGTGCCGCCAACGCGGAAAAAAATCCCCGTCTTCGGGCCTCATGCGATCCTTCCCAACTCGCCGCTGCAGATATCGTCATTATCACCGTTCCTACCCTCATCGATGAAGATAAACATCCTGATCTTAAACCGATTCAAGACGCCGCTGCTCTCATCCAAAAACATCTGAAAAAAGGCCAGCTCATCATTTTGGAGAGCACAGTATCGCCGGGCATGACGCAAGATCTCATCATTAAGCCGCTTGAAAATGACGGATGGCGCTCCGGCGTTGACTTTTTCGCCGGATACTCTCCCGAACGGATCGATCCCGGCAACCTGACTTACACAATCGAAAATACTCCCAAAATCGTCGCGGGAAAAGACCCGTCGTCTCTCAATTTGACGAAGACTTTTTACGAAAAAATCGTCGATCGAGTCGTTTGCGTATCCTCCATCGAAGTCGCCGAATTTTCCAAAATGCTCGAAAACAACGTCCGCTTCGTATTGATCAATCTAATGAACGAAATGCAGGACTACGCCGTCAAAAAGGACATCAACCTCTGGGAAGTCATTGACGCCGCAGCCACAAAACCATTTGGCTATTTTCCCGTCTATCCCGGCCCCGGCATCGGCGGACACTGTATTCCCGTCAATTTCTATTATCTTCTGGAAGATGCGAAACGTCTTGGCGTAGAATGCCCGATTTTAAAAGAATGCGCCGCTTTTCACAAAAAGAGAATCGCAAAGATCGTCGATCGGGCTTTTGAGATCGTCAAAACAGCTCATCCGCGGATTTTCATCTTGGGCGTTTCCATCAAGCCTGAATCGAATAATATAGCTCAAAGCATTGGCCTTAAATTGCTTAAAATAATCGAACAAAAAGGCGGAACGGGCGCATACCACGATCCGTTGATTCCAAAGATCGATCGATGGAACTCAGAGCCTCTGACAAATGATGTGCTGGAAAAACAGGATCTCTTTTTGATCGTCACTCCCCATCGGGAAATTGACTTTTCCAAACTGCTGACTTTCAAAAAACCGGTTATCGACACGAAAAACGTCTTTCCGAAATCGCAAAAGGGCATTTACAGGTTGTGAAATGGCGATTTTAGTTACAGGAGCCGCCGGCTTTATCGGAACCAATCTCTCCAGGGCGCTGCTCGAGCAGGGCAAAAAAGTGATCGGGGTCGATAATCTGATCACCGGCACGAAACAGAACATCGCATTTTTGCAACGCTTTAAGTCTTTTTCTTTTTTGGAGATGGATATCGCGGATCCTTTGCTGGGCCCAAAACTGACAGCGACCCCCATTGACGAAATCTACGAGCTTGCCTGTCCGACAGGCGTCGACAATCTGACCAAAATACCCCTGCAAATGCTGTCCGCTTCTACGATAGGGGTGATCAATCTATGCGAGATTGCCGTGAAAAAAAAGGCCGCTCTTCTCTTTGCCAGCTCTTCAGAGGTCTATGGGGATCCGAAGATCACACCCCAGACAGAAGATTATACCGGCAATGTCGCTCCTCTCGGTTCCAGATCCGCCTATGAAGAGGGCAAGCGGTGCGCGGAGAGTATCATTGCAGCCTACTGCCGCACGCGTTCGCTCAAGGCCGTGATCGCACGGGTTTTCAATGTCTATGGCCCATTTTTCTCGGATCGGGACACACGAGTCATTTTCCGTTTCCTGAGGTTGATGAAACAAGGAAAAAAACCGGAGATATTTGGTGACGGCCGCCAAACGCGCTCGTTTATCTATATTGACGATCTCATCGAGGGATTCGCTCTTTTGATGAAAAAAGGCCAAAGCGGCGAGGCGTATAACATCGGATCGGATACATCGATCAGCATCAATGATCTCACCCAAATAACAATTCGGGCGGCGTCTTCGACTCTCGAACCGATCCATTTGCCCAAACATCCTCTCGACCTTCAAAACACCAGGCTGCCCGATCTGAATAAAATAAAATCTCTGGGATGGAAAAACAGAATTTCATTAGAAGTGGGATTAAGAGAAACGGTCAGGTGGATGAGTGAATCCAAATAAGAAAGACAACCTCCATAATCAATGGATCCAAACGCTGGCCATACTCATCGCGGGAGCCGGAGCGTTTTTTATCATCTGCTGGTGGGCCAATATTCCAGAGCCATTATCGTTTCTTTCCGCCTACCGGCCGCTTCCGTTTTCGAGTGCATGGTGTATCTTGTTCAGCGGCCTCGGTCTATGGGCCGTTTTGCGGCCGTCCCGATTTTTGCTGAAGGAATGCTGCGCCATTCCTATTTTACTCATCAGCTTATGGCGATTGCTGGAGTATATTTTTCATCATGACCTGGCCATGTCCGGTTTTTTTCTCAAACTGCTGCCCTATTCTCCGCCTGTTTTTCCGCCGATCACCATTTTCGCCGCATCCGGATTTGCGATTGTTTCCCTTCTCCTGTTTTGCTGGCCCCGATCGATAATGAATTACAACAAAAGCTCTCTGATCATCATTCTCTCGTCTCTGTTGACTTTACTCGGCATTATCAAATTTCTGCCGACGCTATTGCCTACGTTTTTTTTCATCGGATGGAACGAAGCGGCATTCGGCCACCCCTTTACCTCCTTGTCTCTAATCATGTTAGGCTTCGCATTCGCATCTCGCTACTTTTACATAAACATTTACAAAAAAATCAACACACTCCGATGGATTTCTATATTTAGTTCATCATTTTCGATAATTATTTCATTTTTGATCAGTCAATCAATAGTATCTGAAAGCAAATCTTCTATCCAGCATCTCTTAGAATCAAAAATCGCATCCGCCGAATACCAATATCAATTGAAAATCGATCATGATTTCAATTTTTTAGCCAGATTTTCGCACCAAATCGCCCAGCATGGGACGATCCCATCCGAATGGATCGCCGAAACACAGTCTTTCATGAAAAAAAACAGGGAAATCCACCGGATTTATTGCACTGACCAAAATTTTATCGTTCAAAAAGATTATCTGGCCGCTTCCGCAACCGGCCGGCCAATCATTCTTCCCAATGAATTGCAACGTCATTTCACCGAAAGCCTCTCAGCGCCGACGCCGCTTCTTTCGATTCGCGTAACTGAGGGCATGCTTTTGCTATGTACACCGCTGATCCGCGATCGCCAATTTCAGGGGGTTTGCATCGCCGAAGTGTCGCTGGCCACATTATTTCGTCCCATTGCCGAATACCCCGATCATGAATTTATCCTGAACATTCTCTATGAAAACACCATCATCTATTCTTCGAAGATCAACGCTGAAATCCTGGAAGACCTCAGTGCTTCGAAGATTGTCAATGTTGAAAATCTGTCGCTGACTTTTTATTTGCATCCGGCCAAAGGATATTCGGAATACATCATCCATCAAACGATTCAATACGTCATTTTGATGATCGGCATTTTACTTTCCATCTTCCTGGGATTGCTGATTTATTTATGGAATTTCTGGCGACAGGAGGCTCGAACAAACCAGAGAATGATCCGCTTTTTTGACAATCTGCTGATCGCATTCAAGAAGCGTCAGTCAGTAAAAGATGCATGCCGCCAACTGCTCGCTTTAATCAATGAATTATCCCCATGGGAAACACTCATATTATGGCAATTGAATCTAAAGAGCAGATCTCTTCAATTTAGCGAACTCGTTTATTCATCTTTTATTGAATTGCCCAATTTTAAAAAATATCTCGAAGAAACAGCGTCGTCTTGTCGATATACTCTGGCCGAACAGGTCTTGATCCACAAAAAAACCATCGCCATCGCCGATCTCAGCCAGAATACGGAGTTCCCCTGTTCATGCGCAGCGAAATCCGACAAAATCAAGGGAACGCTCGCTTTTCCCCTATTTGAAGGAGATAACCCGATCGGCGTCATGATTCTTTTCAGAAAGGATTTATTTGTATCTGAATTAGAGCCAGAGCTCATGAATCTTCTCCAAACGATCGGGATTGAATTTGGGCAATATCTGCAACGCAACAAATTGATTCAATTCTATGAAGAATCCGTCTCATTGATAGAAAATTCCGCTGAAGCAATTTATACTCTTGATCTCGATGGCGCGGTTAAAACATGGAATCCCGGAGCAGAGCGGATGTATGGTTGGAGCGCAGCGGAAATGATTGGCCAAAATATCTTTGCCATGACAATTCCGCCCGAAAATGTGAACGAACTCGCCCAATGTAAAAAAAATCATCGCGACGAAACCCAAGTTTTAAATTGGGAATCCCAGCGTAAAAGAAAAGACGGCTCTCTGATATGGGTCAGCATCAATACTTCTCCGATTCGGGATGATGAAGGCAAGATCATCGGATCTGCTCGCGTAGTCCGCGACATCACAGCCCAAAAAAATGCTCTGATCCAGTTGTCCCAACACGAGGAAAAACTACGCCATTTTATCGAAAGTTCCGAGGAATGGATTTGGGAAATGGATCTGAGCGGCCATTATACGTTTTCAAACCAGGGTGTTCGACAAATCCTGAATATCACACCCGCCGAACTGATTGGACTCGATATTTATTCCTTTCTCTCCCCTGAGGATCAGCAAAAAATTCAAAAAGAGTGGGAGTATTGCATTCTAAAAAAAATCGGCTGGCACTGCCGCCAGATCTCCATGAAGAAAAGAAACGGGGCCATCGTCTGGGTCGAAAGCACCGGGACGCCATTTTTTAACGAAAACGGTGAGATCATTGGATTTCGCGGAGCCGACCGCGACATCACCGACCGGATCAATATCGACCAAAAGAAAAATGAATTTATCTCTATCATTAGCCACGAGCTCAGAACTCCTCTCACATCAATTGTCGGGTCTCTCGGACTTTTGACGGCCGACAGGAGCATTACAGCCAAAAACGCGGAACTCATTGCATTGGCCAATCGAAATGCCCAAAGGCTCACGCGCATTCTGAACGACGTTCTTGATATAGAAAAAATTCAGCTCGGCAAATTACAGCTCAATATCCAAAAGATTTCCTGTGCCAAGGCCATTCGAGAATCGATCGACATCACTCAATCCTTCGCTGCACAAATGCAAGTCGCAATCATTGAAAAATCGATGCTCGAGGAAATCATCGTCAATGCAGATCGCGATCGCCTGATTCAGATCATGCTCAATCTCTTGACCAATGCAATCAAATTTTCGCCGCCGAACGGCAAAGTGACTGTCTGGATGGAACGAATCGATGATCGCGTGCGGGTTTCGATCCAGGACGTTGGGAAAGGCATTCCTCCGGAATTTCAATCCCGGATTTTTGAAAAATTCCAACAGGCCGATCAAACCGATGCGCGTAGCGTCGGCGGAACAGGACTCGGACTCAATATTTGCAAAAATCTTCTCAAACTCATGGGAGGATCGATTTATTTTAAAACCGAGCAAAATATCGGTACCGTTTTCTATTTTGAACTCCCCATTGCAGGTTGACCATGCCCGACCACAAACTGAGCAAGCTTTTAATCGTTGATGACGATCACGACTGTTTAACGATCGCCAAATACTGTTTGGAGAATATGTCAGGGGTAACGATCAAATACGCCTCATCAGGAGAGGAAGCTTTGCAAGAGGCGATTCTTTTCCTGCCTGACCTCATCCTTCTCGACGCAATGATGCCGAAGATGGATGGGATATCTACATTAAAAGCCATGCGACTCATCCCTGCGCTCGCTTCAATTCCCGTCGTCTTTTTCACTGCGAAGGTGCAAAAGGAGGACATAGCCTCCTTTCTTCGGGCCGGCGCCATCGATGTGATTACCAAGCCGTTTGATCCTTTGACCCTCTCTTCTACTATCCTGGCCATCTGGAAAAAAACACTTTAACTCGACTTTGCAACTTTTTGGACCCGCCTGCCCAGCAATTCCCTCTTTAAATTTTTCGTATAGACATATACAATCGTTTCTCAAAAAAAACTTCGCAAAGAACAGTTTGGATGTACCTGCACCAGGAATTAACACATAAGATC
>JACVQJ010000003.1 GCA_015661075.1 Parachlamydiales bacterium
ACGTCAGAGGGCAAATAGGCGAGGCAGGCGGCCCTGAAAATTTACAAAGTCGAGTTTTAGTCATATTTTAACGAAAAACATTATAAAGTATTGTAGCGTATAACTGAACAGCTTGCTCGAAGCGCAATCCCGCCCCTTCAGGGGCGGGTAAGTCGAGCTATTTATTTTATCGGGCGCTTTTAAGCGCCCGCCATTAGCTGTCGAAGAATCTCCTTCCTTTAGGAAGGAGTTCTTCAATTGACTGGCCATTATGATTGTTATTTTGACAGAAAAGCCCTCCGTCGCACGCGATTTGGCCGCTCATTTGGGCGCGAACTCTCGCCAGGAGGGGTATTTTGAAGGTAACGATTATCAAGTCACCTGGGCCTTCGGACATCTTGTCTCCCTGAAAGACCCTGAAGAGTATGAGCCCTCCTGGAAGAAGTGGGCGCTGCAAACACTCCCGATGATCCCCGAGCGCTTCGAGCTAAAAGCGATCGGCGATGGAAAAGCGAAGAAACAACTCACCATCATAAAGAAGCTCCTCAAACAGGCGGACAAAATTATCTGTGCCACCGATGCCGGACGAGAAGGCCGGACGAGAAGGCGAGCTCATCTTTCGCTACATCATGGAATACGCAGGACTCCACGGCAAACCCTTCCAGCGGCTCTGGCTGAATTCCTTGACGCCCACAGCGATTCGCACCGCCTTCGTGGACCTCAAGCCGGGATCCAGCTACGACGCCCTTTACCACGCCGCCCGCTGTCGCAGTGAAGCCGACTGGATTATCGGCCTTAACGGCACCCGCAATTTAACGGTGCGCTTCGGCCAGGGGTCCCTGTGGAGCATGGGCCGCGTCCAAACTCCCGTCCTGGCCATGATCGTGGAGCGCGATGACGACATTCGGCATTTCCACGCAGAACCCTTTTGGGAGCTCGTCACCACCTACCGGGAGACCCTCTTCAAATATACCGGCGATCGATTTCTCGCGCGCGAGGCTGGCGAAAACTTTCTTCTCCAGTTGGGGAAAAGCCCCTTGCGCATCGACTCGATAAAGCGAAAAAAGGAGCAGCAGCTTCCTCCGCAGCTTTTCGACCTCACAGAACTCCAAAGAGAGATGAATCGCCGCTACGGCGCCTCCGCGGCAGATACCCTGGCGGGCGCCCAAGCGCTCTACGAGAGCAAGCTCATCACCTACCCGCGGACCGACTCCCGGCATCTCAATGCCGACATGAAAGAAGAGGTGTGCAAAATCCTCCAAAGCCAAAGCCAGCGCAAACCAAAAGAAACCGCCGCCTTAAACCTCAACGATCTTTCCCACTCCAAGAGCATCTTCGATGACGCCAAAGTATTGGACCACCATGCGATCATCCCTACCACCCATCGCCCCGGCGTCCTCCCCGTCCTCCACGAACACATCTACGACACCATCCACATCCGCCTGCTGGCCGTTTTCTTTCCCCCCTGCCTCAAAGAAGCTACCGCTGTAGAAGCCTCCGTCCCGAGAGAGCAGGGCGAGCCCATCCACTTTTTGGCCAAGGAGACCGTGGTCCTCGACCCAGGCTGGACGGTACTATACCCCAGGCAAGGCGAAGAGGACAACAAGACCTCCACCTCGCTTCCACGCTTCGTCGAAGGGGAAAGCGGGCCCCACACCCCTTCATTACATGAGGGCAAGACCCAACCGCCCAAGAGCTACACCGAAAGTTCCCTCCTGGGGGCCATGGCGACGGCCGGCAACCGCGTCGAAGACCCCGAGCAGCGCGAAGCCCTTAAGGCAAAAGGGCTCGGCACCCCCGCGACAAGAGCTTCCATCATCGAGATGCTCCTCTCCCGCGACTATATACGCCGCGACAAAAAGAACCTGAAAGCCACCGATCGAGGCCGCTATCTCATCGCGCTGATCCAGGACCCCTCCCTAAAATCGGCCGAACTGACCGGCGAATGGGAATCGAAACTCAAGGCGATGGAAGCCGGAAAGTTCTCTCCAGCGCTATTTATGACTGAAATTAAGCAGTTCATCCAACACATCCTGGCGACCAGCGATGCCAGGAGTGTTCAGGAAAACCGGCTAGGTCCCTGCCCCCACTGCGGAAAGCCCATCATCGAAGGAAAAAAGGGCTACGGATGCTCCGCATGGAAAGGAGGCTGCAAATATGTGCTCTGGAAAGTGCAAGAAGGCAAAAGGCTCCTTCCAGACCACGCCCGGCACTTGCTGCAAAAAGGGATCTTCCTTGATCCCAGTGGAACATCGGTCCTCCTGCTCACCAAGCGGGGCCATCTTACAGAAATCCCGATGCCGGAGGCGCGCAAACCCCGCCCCTCAGCTTATAGAAAATCCCCCGTCAGACGCCGCACAAAAGCTCGATAAAAGGTACTCTTAGTCCCGCCAAACTCTGTATCCGTCTAATGACGGAATTTATATAAATTAGGCTTACGATAGAGGCGCGACTATACCTTCATTCGCCGCACTTCGTTACCGCCCCGGTTAATATGACCGATCTTCGCTTTTGAAGATGTCTTCCTATCGTCTTGACCGCCAAGTGGTGATCGCCTACACTAATATTTGTAACTCTTCATCATGGATTCGTTGCTATGCTCGTAAGCATGACTGGTTTTGGCCGTTTTTTCTGCAACGCGCCCTTTGGAAAGCTCGTCGTCGAGATTCAATCGGTCAATCGCAAATATCTTGAGATTTCCATTTCTCTTCCAAAAGAACTGAACCGCTTTGAGATGGAGATCCGCAAATGGGTTCAGGAGTTGATTTCTCGCGGGCAGGTCAATGTGCGCCTCTTTTTGACGCCGAACGATGCGATGCTCGATCAGCTCCTTCCGGATGCTAACCTGCTCAAGCGGTTGAAAAAATCCTGGGTCAAACTCGCTAAAGCCAGCGGAACGGATCCCAAAGACATCAATTTGCCATTTTTGCTGCAGTATCTGCCTCCTGTCTCGCTCGTTGAAATCGTCGGCAGCGAGGAAGAGCAGATCAGTGCTCTGAGAGAGTGCATCGAAGCGGCGCTGCAAGGCGTTGTTGAAATGAAAAAACGCGAAGGCCATGCAATGGCCATCGATATCGGTCAGCGGCTGGGTGAGTTGGAAAGGCTGATCAGCAGGGTCGAGAAAGCGGCGCCTGATGCAGTGGCTCGGCAAAGACAAAAATTGCGCGAGCGCATCCAGGAAGTTCTAGCTCCTGGCGCAGAGTTGGACGAGCGGCTATTGAGGGAGATCGCCCTCTTTGCCGAACGCGTCGATATCTCCGAAGAAATCATTCGTTTTCATTCGCATATATCTCAATTTCGGGAAGTGCTGAAAGGCAAAAATGCCCAAGTAGGGCGCAAGCTGGACTTTCTGGTGCAGGAGATGGGGCGCGAGATCAATACCATCGGCTCAAAATCCGCTGATGCAGCCATTTCCCGTTTCATCGTCGATGGGAAAAGCGAACTCGAAAAAGTGCGAGAACAGATACAAAATATTGAATAGATATGCAAAAACTGCTGGGGAATTTTAAAGAGGGTTTGATCTTTGTCGTGAGCGCTCCCGCAGGAACCGGCAAAACGACCCTGGTGCGGATGCTGTGCGATGAGTTCGATTGCGTGCATGAGAGTGTTTCCTTTACCACCCGCCCCGCCCGCGCGAATGAAGTGCCGGGGAAAGACTACAACTACATCAGCTCAGCCGAATTCCAGAAAATGATCGCTCACAAGGATTTTTTAGAATACGCGCAGGTATTTGACCATTACTACGGAACGGGGCGCAGCTATGTCGATGCGCTGCGACGCCAAAGCAAACACGTTGTCCTTGTCATCGATACGCAGGGCGCCTTGCAGCTGATGGAGCAGATCAAGGCTGTTTTTATCTTCATACGCCCTCCCAGCATCGCTGAATTGCGCCGCCGTCTGGAGAGCCGCAAGTCCGATAGCACGGATTCCATCGAGCAGAGGCTGTCTTGGGCCGAAAAGGAAATCTCGATGGCGGATCGCTATGATTATCAGATCGTTAACGATCATTTGAAAACGGCTTACGATGTCCTTCGATCGATATGTATTGCCGAAGAGCACCGCAATCAAAAATAAACCCTTGAGTAAAAGGTTGTTTTGCCTGATCCTAATGTCAACAAAAGTAGATTAGAACTATGATTCAAGATCCATTAACGACTGAGCGCATTCGAAAGAAATTTAAGAATAATTTCGATCTATGCAATTTTGCCATCAATATCGGCCGGAACATGATTCTGGCCTCGACGCCTGCAACTTTGGGCGAGATTCTCGCTACGGTCGAGGAGCGCGTTGATGTTCATAAAGAGCCCAACGCCCTGAGCTAATGCGTCAAAAGATTTTGATCACCTCCGCACTTCCTTATGCGAATGGTCCGCTTCATTTCGGCCATATCGCAGGCGCTTATTTGCCGGGCGATTGCTATGCCCGTTTTCAGCGGCTGAGAGGTCATGAGGTTCTTTATCTGTGCGGATCTGACGAGCATGGCGTGGCGATCACTCTGAGCGCGGAGATGGCGCATCGCAGCCCGAAAGAACACGTCGATCTCTTCCATGAGATCAACCAGAAGTTTTTCCATCAGCTTTCCTTTTCCTTCGATCACTATAGCCGTACGACATGGCCGGGCCATACCAAGACGACGCAGGATTTTTTTCAGGTTTTGCAGCGCAAAAACCTGATCGAGGAAAAGACGGAAAATCACCTATTTTCCGAAAAGGAAAATCGCTTTTTGGCCGATCGCTACGTCATTGGAACTTGCCCGAAGTGCGGTTTTCAGGAGGCGAGAGGGGACGAATGTCAGCGCTGCGCGAGCTCGTATGAAGCCACGGATCTGAAAAACCCCCGCTCTAAAATCAGCGGTGCGCCTCTCGTTTTGCGGCCGAGCCTGCATTTGTACATGCGCTTCGATCTTTTCAAGGATCAGCTCAAAGAATGGCTGTTGTCCAAGAAATGGAAAGAAAACGTCGTTCGCTTCGCCTTTTCCTATGTCGACGATTTGAAGCCGCGTGCCATCACCCGCGATTCAGATTGGGGCATTCCGGTTCCCGGTTATCCGGGCAAGGTCTTTTATGTCTGGTTTGACGCGCCGATCGGTTATATCAGCGCCGCGCAGGAGTGGGCCCAATCGATCAATCAGCCCCAGCGCTGGAAAGATTATTGGCTCTCATCCGACACCAAGCTCGTCCAGTTCATCGGCAAAGATAATATTCCGTTTCACGCCGTTTTCTTTCCGGCCATGCTGATGGGCCAGGATTTGCCCTATAAACTGCCCGATGAGCTGCCGGCCAACGAATTTTATCTTCTGGAAGGGCGCCAGTTTTCCAAGTCGGATGGATGGTATATCGATTTGGCTGATTTTTTTACTCACTATTCGGCCGATCAGATCCGCTATGCGATCGCAGCCAATGCGCCCGAGACTGCTGATTCGGAGTTTACCTGGAAAGATTTCCAGATGCGCTGCAATGCGGAGCTCTTGGGTAAGCTCGGCAATTTCGTTCACCGCACTCTGACGTTCGCCCGCCAGCAATGCGCCGGAAAAGTTCCCCAGCTGCGCTCCTTGAGCGAGGATGACGAAAAATTCCTCGAGCAGATTGATGTTCTCACCGAGATGGCAGCGCTTTGCTTTGAACAGTTTCATTTGCGCAAGGCTTGCCAGACTCTCATGGAGCTTGCCCAGACGGCGAACGTCTATTTCGATGCCAAAAAGCCATGGATTCTGGCCAAGGATCCGGCTCTGCGCCCTGAGCTCGAAGCATGTATTGCCGCATGCCTCCATTGCATCAAGGCTCTCGCGCTCATTGCATCCCCGCTGATTCCCGAATCAGCCCAAAAGATTTGGGCGATGCTGGGTCAAACGTCAATATTGTCCAAGGAATCCTGGAGCCATGTCCAGGCGATGACGCTAACGCCTGGACAAATGATTGCCGAGCCGCATGTGCTGTTTCGAAAAATCGAGGATGAGGAAATCGATCGCCAGATCGAAAAGCTCGGGAAGGCGGCGCAACCCAAACAGGAGATTTTCATGACCCCGGAATCGATCGCGTACGAGCCGCTCAAACCGGCCATTACTTATGATCAATTTCAAGCCATGGATCTTCGCGTGGGTCTCGTTCTCGAAGCCATCAAAGTCCCAAAATCGAAAAAGCTCTTGCGGCTTCTCGTCGATCTTGGATTCGAAAAACGGACGATTGTCTCCGGTATTGCATTATCATGCGAGCTCGAGCAGCTGCTCGGAAAAAAAATCATTGTCGTCGCAAATATGGCCCCAGCAACCATCATGGGAATCGAGAGCCAGGGAATGATTTTAGCCGCTGGCGACGATCCTCAGCTCGAGCTGCCCCAGATCCAGCATTTGCCGCCAGGATCTTGCGTTTCTTAGAGATTTTTTTTCTTTGTTCTTGTAGGCTATTTGCCAAAATTCATTTAAATATAAGCTTTGATCGATACGGTAATCTCCAAGGACTGGGCGGATTTGTACAAGGATTCTCCATCGGCCGTGAAGTTTCTGCGATTGCTTCAAGGACATGGACAAGAATTCGATCCATCCGCAACCCGCTTAGGAGCTGTCTAATAATTAATTGAACTATTTGGCTAGCGTGAAAGCTCCGTAGAATCGACGATCGCAAGTTGATCCGTATTAATGCAATACGAATCAACTTGCGATCGTCGATTCTACAGGCTTTGACGCAGCGAAATGGTTCAATTAATTATTAGACAGCTCCTTAGCCGGGTTTTGCCGGGACAAACTCCAGCTGGCGGGCATTTGGCAATCCAGCCGATGCTGTCTTGAGGGCTTTTTCCAGCCCAGTGAATCGCTTGAGGACCTGATCGTTGGAGATGGCAATGCCGATCGCTTTTTTCGTGCCCACGAGATAGACCTGTTTTTTGCCCCGCGTGACGCCGGTATAGAGCAGATTGCGGTGCAAGAGTTTGAAATGGCTGGTGTGGATCGGCAAGACGATGCAGGGGCATTCGCTGCCCTGGTATTTATGCACTGAAGCGGCATACGCGATGACGAGCTCGTCGAGCTCTGAAAAGTCATATTCGACATTCTTGTCGTCAAAAGCCACTTCCAAAAATTGTTCTTCCAGATCGATTTTCTCGATGCGGCCGATGTCTCCGTTGCATGTTTTCTTGTTGTAGTTGTTCCGGATCTGCATCACTTTGTCTTTCACATGGAAGCGCCGTCCCGCGCGAAAGAAGGGCTTGTCGCACGGATTGAGCGTATTTTGCAGCATGTCATTCAGGTTTTCGATACCGATGACTCCGCGTCTCATGGGGGAGAGGACTTGAATTTCTTCAATGGGATGGAAGCCGTGCCGTGCGGGGATTTCTCGGGATACCAGCTGCAGGATGATTTGCTGAATCGCTTCCGGGGTTTGGGCCTCAATAAAATGAAAATCGCTCTTTTCATCGGTGTGGATTTCAGGGAATTCGCCGTGGTTGATCCGGTGGGCGTTCGTCACGATTTTTGATCCCTTGGCCTGGCGGTAGATCTCGGTCAGGCGCGTGATGCCGATGAGCTCTGAGCCGATGAGATCGCGCAGAACGGTTCCGGGACCGACGCTCGGGAGCTGGTCGATATCGCCGACGAATATCACGCGTGTACCGCTCGGGATGGCGCGCAGCAGTGAAAAGAGAAGCGGCGTATCGATCATGCTCGCCTCATCGACGATGAGAAGATCGGCGGGGAGCTGATTTTCGCGCGAGCGCTTGAAGCCGCCGGTAATGGGATCCCATTCGAGCAGGGCATGCAGCGTGAAGGCCTTGCGGTGGGTGATTTCGGACATTCGCTTGGCGGCGCGCCCGGTAGGGGCAGCTAGCAAAATCTTGTTCGTCAGCTTAGAGCTGATTTCCAGAATCGCATTGGTGATCGTGCTCTTGCCCGTTCCGGGACCGCCCGTGATGATGTGGATCTTGTCGACGAGGGCTTTTCGAATCGCTTCTTTTTGCTGAATGGCGAATTCGATCCCCAATTGGGTCTGCACCCAGTCGCACGCCTTGACGGCATCGATGGATCGCAGGGTTTGCGGGCTTTGCAAAAGACGCTTCAGGTCGCTGCCGATGCCCTGTTCATAGGCATAGAAGGTTTTGAGCCAGATGGTCGGCTCGCCGTTGATATCGTCGTGAATCAATTCCTTGCTCAAGGATAGCCGGGTCATTTGGTCTTCAACGAGGTCTTGTTCGACGTCGAGCATCATCCGTGCGGCGGGGATCAGGTCTTTGCGGGGATAGCAGGTGTGGCCATCATTGGTCAGCTCCCAAAGGACATATTGAATGCCGGCGGAAATACGCTCCGGCGAGTGAAGAGGTAGACCGAGTTGTTGCGCCAGGGCATCGGCCGTCTTGAATCCGATGCCAAAGATGTCTTTGGCCAGCTGGTAGGGATTTTTACTGACCCGCTCGATGCTCTCGTCGCCATAGGCTTTGAAAATCTTTTGGGCATAGGCAGGGCTTACGCCATGCGCGCGCAAAAAGATCATGACCTTGCGGATCGATCGCTGCTGCTGCCAGCATTCGACGATTTTCTCCATTTTACCTTTGCCAAGTCCGGAGATTTCCATCAGCCGCTCGGGCGCTTCATCGATCACCTTCAGAGTATCGATGCCAAAGCGCTCGACGATTTTTTTGGCAAACACGGGTCCAACGCCGCGCACCAATCCCGACTCGAGATATTTTTGGATGCCGACGAGATCTGAAGGAATCTCGACTTGGCAATCGCTGACATCGAATTGACGCCCATGCGATGGATGGATTTTCCAAATGCCACGGCAAATGACCGTTTCGCCGGGTTGGATCGATGGCAGATAGCCGACGATGACCGTCAGTTCTTTTTTATGCACTTCTTTGAGCCTTGCGACCGTAAAGCCGTTATCCGGCTGCACGTAGATGATGACCTCGATGTGGCCCTTGATAGAGTCCAGTTCGATTTTTGGTTTTTCGAGATCTTCGGCCACGTTGACACTCCCAAATTAAAAACTGACATAGTAACGGTTATTTAGGACCGCTCTCAAGGCTTATCTCTTGTTGTGTCAAGCAATGCAAAGTCCCGAGGCCCCAGACCAGATCGAGGGCATGAATGCCGATGATGCGCCGCTCAGGAAAAGCTTTCGCCAGAATCGAGAGCGCTTCGCAGTCGCGCTGGTCGTTGAAGGTCGGGACGAGAACAGCGTTATTGGCGATATAAAAGTTCGCATAGCTTGCAGGCAGCCTCTGCCCCTGAAAATAGATCGGCCGGGGATAGGGGAGTTTGATTACGTGAAGTGTTTGGCCGTGGGCGTCTGTTGCGGCCAAGAGGCACTCGAGGTTTTCCCGGCTGGCCGCATGGTTTTCATCTGACGAGTTTTCCTCGTAGGCGAGAAGAACGATGCCTGGAGCGGCAAAGCGGGCGATATCGTCGATATGCCCGTGCGTATCGTCCCCAACGCATCCGCGTCCGAGCCAGATCGTTCGGCGGATGCCGAGATAACGGGCGAAAATTTCTTCATATTGTTCGCGCGTCATGCCGGGATTGCGAATTTGTTCAGATGACAGCAGCCATTCTTCGGTGACCAGAAGAGTTCCCTGGCCATCGACTTCGATGCCGCCGCCTTCCAATACAATCCGTTCGTTGCCTCGCATCGGAGAGATCAGAGGCAGGCGGGTCAAAGTGGAAAAAATGTCGGGCAGATTGGCGTCGTGATGAAATTGAGGGTATTTGGCCCAGGCGTTGAAGCTCCAGCCCATGAGGGCAAGAGTTTGTTTGTGCCGCACAAACGTCGGGCCGGAGTCCCTCAGCCAGCTGCGATTGGTCGCTACTTCATGCAGGCGGTAACGGTCGTGCGGAATGCCGTTGGCGTCGAGAAGGGACTCAATTTTTTTGGCTGTTTTGGGAGATACGAGAATTTCGACAAATTCCGATTCAGCCAAGACGCGGACGATTTCAGGATACACCCATTGCACAGCGGCTAGCTTGCCGGGAAAATCGCTCTCTTGATGGGGCCAGGCGATCCAGGTGGCACGATGCTTTTCCCATTCGGCCGGCATCTGATAAAGCGGTTCCATTTATTTACCTAAATAGCGGTTCAGGATCGGCCCGTAAGCGTCGATGCGCCGATCCCGCAAGAAGGGCCAATGGCGGCGAGTGTCTTCCAGATGGCGCTTGCTGCACTCGGCAATGAGAATCGATTCTTTTTGATCATCCGAAGAGCTTAAAACCCTTCCAAAAGGATCGCAGATGAAGGAATGGCCGAAAAATTCGATGCCGTCCGTATTGGGCGTGGGTTCATGTCCGATGCGGTTCACAGAGGCGACGTAGATGCCGTTGGCAATGGCATGGGAGCGCTGGATCGTTTGCCAGGCTGAGACCTGGGCAGAGCCGAACTCGGCTTTTTCTTTTGGATGCCAGCCAATCGCAGTGGGAAAGAAGAGAGCGTCGGCCCCTTTGAGCGCGGTGATGCGAGAAGCTTCCGGATACCACTGATCCCAGCAGATTAGCACTCCAATTGTGGCAAATTGGGTTTTGAATACCTTGAATCCTTCATCGCCCGGGGAAAAATAGAATTTTTCATAGTAGAGGGGATCGTCAGGAATATGCATCTTGCGATAGACGCCGAGGAGCGAGCCGTCGGCATCGATGACGGCCGCTGAATTATGATAGACTCCGGGGCCTCGGCGCTCGAAGAGGGGAGCCACGATGGCCACTTGAAGTTTTTTGGCCAAGCGCTGCAAGGCATCGGTAGTAGGTCCGGGAATGGACTCAGCCAGATCGAATCGGGCGTGTTCTTCGACAGTGCAAAAATAGCGGCTGTTAAAAAGTTCTTTGAGGCAGATAATCTGAGCGCCTTTTTTTGCCGCTTCTTCAATCATTCGAAGAGAATGGGCCAAATTATCCTGGGGGCGGCCAATGGCTGCATCCTGAATGAGTCCGACCACAAACCGATCCAGCATAGAACACCTTGTTTTGATCATTCTGATTTTACGACAGCCCGGGGGTTATCGGCTATCCCTATTAGCCCAAGTTCAACGATGTATCGAAAAAAAATGAACGGCTGTCATAAACTCACCCAAACCATGTTCAAACAGGAGCAAAGAAGTTGTATGGATACGAAACTGGCCAACCCGGCGCCTCTGGGGCTGATGGGATTCGGGATGACGACCGTATTGCTGAATATTCATAACGCCGGATTTTTTCCGATTGGAACGATGATTTTGGCGATGGGGCTTTTTTATGGCGGAATTGCCCAGATCATTGCCGGTATTTTGGAGTATAAGAAGGGGAACACGTTTGGCTTGACGGCGTTCATTTCTTATGGATCATTCTGGTTGACGCTCGTCTTTATACTGACATTTAAAAACCTGCCGGGAACGGATGTAAGTTTTATGGGCTGGTATCTATTCATGTGGGGGATCTTCACCCTGTTTATGTGGATCGGGACATTCGGCAAAAATAGAGCTTTGCAGTTCGTCTTTTTTAGCCTGATCGTTCTCTTCATGCTTCTCGCCATCAGGGATTGGACGGGCAATCAAGCCATTGGAATCCTGGCCGGCTGGGAGGGGATCGTTTGCGGCGCTTCTGCGATTTATCTTGCGATGGCCGAGATCATCAATGAATCGCTCGGCCGGACTGTGCTGCCGATCGGGGAAAGAACTGTTCTTGTAAACGCCTAATCAGGAGTAGGAGGGGGCACATCGAAATTATAATCAGGGGAAAGGCCCCCGGATGACCGGCTCAAATTAGGATTTGGTGTGTGGTGATGAAATGAATCGGGGGATGAAAAGCTATCGTTTGGGTGGATAGGAGTAGGGCTGCCCAATTGATACTCGCGATATAGATCGCGTAAAATGAAAGTTGCATTTTTCGAGATGGTGGGATCGAATCTAAGGTTCTGCTTTGCTACTATTTGAACCCGCACTATCAGATCTTTGATCAGAGCAGAGCATTCGCATTCGGGGATAATCAGCGTGCTGCTGCTTAGCTCGTTAATGATTGTTTGGGCTTCTTCAGATGCGTTTTTCCCTAAAAATTCAACATATTTCAACCACGCGATCAACCCAAAAAGATTCAACTTCTCTTCTTCAGTGGGCTCCTGTTTTGTGGGAGTCAGCAACGCAGGTTTTAAGAAAGAGACTGACAACATGGTATTAACCTCAAATTTTTTAGAATGTTCAATCGGTTCCAGACCGAAGCGGTCAGAGCAGGGTATCCCTGTAAAAGTTCAGTGGAGAAAAAATCTGATTCCCTTTCATACATAGAAAGCATTTCTTGCAGGTGAATCGACATTTCCAAAAATTCAGAACTAATATGCTCTGAATGCGTTTTTAAATCCAATAAAAATGGGTTAAAGTTTACTTTTTGTTGTCGAAAGATTTTATCAGCATCATCCAGGTATCCAGTTATAGCGGATTGAATACTGTCAATCATGACAGTAGCCAGTTGATTATGGAAATCAGGTGATGAAAACAATGTTATAAGGAAAGCCTGGTATTTTTGGACGTCTTCGGGATTTTCGATTAATTCTAAATTTATTTCGTTGTCGATCGCGAATATTTTGCATTTCTCATTTTTGACTACAACTAAAACGTTTGCGATGTTGGCTTCGTAAATATCGAACTGGTACCCATTATCGTCCGTTTTTGCTATAGGAATCAATCGATCCAGATTTCCCGCCAGCACGTCGAGTAACGACAGTCTCGCCAAACGGCCCAATAACTTCATTCTTGCCGGTTCGGGCAGTTGGGAATATTGGGAAAAAGCAAAATCAAAAAGCGTTCCCCCAAAAATTCGTTCAGTGAACATGACCTTATTTCTCAACGTAGCGAAAGGATCAGAATCACATCGATTGATAGCAATACATTGTAAATCAGCTTTCAACTGAGCTTCGCGATCGGAATCCATACGTAAAATCTGGCCATTTGCAGTTACATAATCGTGTGATTCAAAATCGATCCACCCCATGCTGGGAATGGCAAACCCATAACCGGATGGCTTCCATTCTTTTCCGCGAGTTGGGCAGAAGCTGAAACGGTCGAATAGTCGATTACCCCAGAGTTCGTTCGGATCCGCCCATTTCAAAACGCATGCTTTCGAGCGGGGAATTGGATCAAATTCTACAAAGCTGACCAAAAATGTAGGACCTTTTTTTCCATGAAATGATTTGATTACCGGATTTGCCGGGATTGAATTGATATCAGATAAAGCTCTATGTGCGAGTTCAGAGACTTGTTCTGCAGTTTGGGCGGTTTCTAACGCAACATCATAAAGGTCATAATAACAGTTCAATTTGCGTTCAACTTCATTTTTCACATCTGGCAAAGGCTTAGATGTTATGATCCATTCAAGAGCAGTTTTCCACGCGTTTTGAATTGTGATCAAGACTTTGTCTCGAGGTGTTTTCATCTTAAGAGCCAAAGCATCAATCATCTGAATTCTCGCTAAGGTCTGGATTGTGCCCAAACACGCAGGAAAAGAGTCAAAGACCTTGGTACGAGGTTCCGCAGAAGGAACGGCGCATATCATATTTTTGCCGATTAAAATTTTATAAAAAATGGGTATCCATTAACACTGTTTGGGGAATAAAAAACAATCGCTAAGATGGCTACAAAAACTGGTTCAAGTCCCTCCCTTTAGGGAGCCGGTAATTAACCGCGATCCTTTTAGGGCAAAGATGTAGGGTAAGTCGGTTTGCAATGTGTTTCTTTGATCTTGAGCAGCACCATCAGCGAAAGAAGCAAAAAGGCCGGAAGAGTCAAAAACGCCATTTTATACGCTGCTACTGAAAATATTCTAGCGCCATCGAGTAATTTTCCATCCCATCCCGAGTCAAGGAATAGGCCTGTCAACGGATCCGAACAAGCGCCCAGCAGGGCATCGAACGCATTCATGAATCCGATGGCTGTGGCAGCAAGGATTGGTAAATTTATTTCCCGGATCATCGTAAAGCAGAGTAAAAAGCTGCTGATCGAAAAACCGAAAACAAACAGTGAAATCGCCAAAATGGGCGTAGAGATTCCGGGTGCGTAAATCACGGAGGTGATTGCGATGAGGGCGATAAGAGTTCCCCAAAACATGACAATCCGTCTACGTCCCAGCCAGTCGGAAAACCAGCCAAAAACAGGGGCGCCGACGGCAAAGCCGATAAAGATCAGCGATACCATTTGGGCGGACATATTGTGGGACAGCTCAAAAGATTGGGAGATGAAGGACACTCCCCATAGCCCTCCGAAGACCATGACAGGGGCAAAGGCAAAGCCGCTATAGACCGAAAGCCACCAGGATTGGGGGCTTTTAAAGACCTGTTTCAGGCTGTCAAATAGAGAGATTCGATCCGAGGCAATGTGCCTTTCTCTGTTGTGATCCGGCGATTGATCCCGTACAACAAACCAAAAAATTCCGGCCAGAATCAGTCCCGCGATCCCGATGACTGAAAGGGCATAGCGCCAATCCATCATTTGAATGAAGGCCGCTAATGGAGCTTGGCCGCCGACAGCGCCTAGCATGGCCATCGTCATCATCAGGCCGGCCATGAAAGCAAATTGTCGAAATGGAAACCAGTTGGCGATAAGCTTTAAACAATTGACAGCAGCGAAAGCGGCGCCAACACCTGTTAAAAAGCGCCCAATTCCCGCCACAAACACCGACTCGGCTCCAGCAAAAACAAGAGATCCCGCCGCACATAAGGCGATGGCGAGGGTCGTGGTTTTTCTCGGACCGAATCGATCCAGCAGCATTCCGGCTGGAATTTGCAAAAGCAGATAGGCATAGAAATAACAGGCAGCCAAATTGCCGAGTTCGACTCCGCCCATTTGGAACGTTTTCATCAATGTCGAGGTCATTACGCTCGGAGAGACTTCAAGGACGTATTTATAGAACATAAAACCGGCGCTCAGAAGCCAGATGGCCCAGGCGCGGAAAGGATAACCTAATTTCTCGTTGTTTGATTTTTTTTTCATCGTGATCTCAATATCGTTGCTTTTCTCGTTATTCATTGGGTGAATTGTGGATATTATAGTTCGTTTTATGATTTATAGATATACACAATTCGTTGGTGCGGTTTGCCTGTGCTTGCTATTCAGTTTGAGGATGTTAAGTATTTATTATCATCTGAATTATCATTGAAAGGGTCATGAAATATTTAACTCTTTTTTGACGAGCGTTTGAATGTCCCCGGGAATATTTGGTTGGGTCAAAAGCTGGCGGTAAGCTGTATGACTTTCCTGGAAATTTCCAATTTTTAAAGCCGCCTCAGCGAATCTAAGTTGCATTCCATAATGATATATGAAGGGGATGTGAAGATGAGAGACATTTTGAGCAGGAATTGCGACGGCCATTTTTCCCACAAGATATGATAAGACATGATGGCCATTTTCTGTAAAAAAATAAGACAGATTATAAAGAGGCTCGAGTCGCAATGGATTGTACTGGTATGCTTTCCAATAGCTATCGATGATGTCTTTCTCGGACATCTTTAGGGCATGCTTAAGTGTTGCTATGCAAAAAAGCGTCCAGAACGATTCATTTTCTTCACCGCCCATTTCCGCTCGCTTCTCATAGTATTGAAGGGCTAATGGGTACTCGCCAGCACCCAGATAGCTTTGCGCAAGATAATAGACATATCGGCTATTCGTCGGCTCACGCTCGATTTCTAACAAAAGAATCTGTGCGTCTTTTTGAAATGTTTCAGGGGTTTCGGCACGATGACTATTGGCAAAATTGTTGCTGATGACGATATTCGGCAAAATTTCGACTTTCATTTTCTTAAAGAGAGGATTAGAGATCCATTCGTGTATATTGTTTTCCCAATGCCATTCGGGATGATTGTTAATTAAGAGAATATGTAAGTACTGAGTAATGCCACACTCTAGTTGAACAATATAACAATCTGAAGTTAAGTCGTTTTTGTTTAGTGGGTTGTTGGCTATTATTTGTTGGTCTGCATCAAGAAACATCAAATAATCCGCTTTGTTGCTGGCCAATTTCATTGCTTCATTTCGATTATGTCCAAAATTGACCCAGGGTCGATTCCAGAGCTCGCCTGGTATATCTTTGAGACATTCGCGAATGATCGACTGCGTCCCGTCCATCGAACCTGTATCTACGATGACCCAATAATCGATTATATCCCGAATCGAAGTTAAACAGCGTTTTATGACTTTACTTTCGTTTTTTACGATCATATTTAAACAAATCGTTTTCATTTTTGCACGAACTGTTGTTTAATTTCGGTAATTTTAACTGTATGCTATTTACTTTTTTAATAAATTGAAACCTTTTTCAATGTTAACCCTAATGCCATCGCACTCTAGTTGAAGGCCACTTTTAGAGGAATTTTCTCCCAGCTCAACGAAAGATCTTCGCTCAAGAGGGGCGACCCTAACAACTCGGCGCTTCCAGTAGGTGAACGTATTATATGGGACCTGATTTTCTTGGCACCAGCGAGAGACGCTAAGGCCGCTCTGTTTTTGCTGCTGGATTTTCTGTTCCCAGTCACGTGATTTATTTGGGATGGCGAGGCAAGACATAGAACTCCTTTGGTTAAAGAAACCAAGATATCCTACCCGGCTACAAAGGGAAAATTCGAAATATCATATCCCAATAGCGGTCCTCTTCGGGCCAGAACATATACCGATCATCTCCTGCACAGCCCGGACACGGGCAATTGAATTCAATTTTGACTGGAGAGGTTTCCTTTTTCCAGGTACGATTTTATAGATCATTTGATTTTAGAGGACTTGTTCTATGACTGTTAATGGAGAAATTATCCTTTATACTACAGAGGATGGCCAAACGTCGATCCAACTCAAGACCCAGGCAGAAACTGTTTGGTTGACGCGTACGGAAATAGCTGAACTTTTTCAGATCACTCCGCAGAATGTAACTCTTCATATAAAAGAAATTTACGCTAGCAAAGAAGCTGAAGTTGAATCAACTAGTAAGGATTACTTACTAGTTCAAAATGAAGGAGCGAGATCGATTCAACGAACCGTTAAACTCTACAATCTTAATATCATTCTCACTATCGGCTATCGAGTTCGTTCTGTTCGCGGCATCCAGTTTCGTAAATGGGCTACTGCGCATTTACAAGAATATCTCATTAAAGGCTTTGTCATGGACGATGCGCGTCTTAAAGAGCCGGGTGGGCGAGACTATTTTGATGAATGGTTACGGCGAATTCGTGAGATCCGTGCTTCAGAAAAACGATTTTATCAAAAAGTGCGAGACATTTATGCCACAGCTGTTGACTATGCTCCTCAAAGCGATCAAGCGCAATTATTTTTTAAGAAAGTGCAGAATAAAATGATCTGGGCTATCACACATAAAACAGCAGCGGAATTGATTGTCGAGCGATCGGATTCGCAACTCCCGAATATGGGTCTTACGAGTTGGGAGGGAAGCCGCGTTCGGCAAAAAGATGTAACGATTGCGAAAAATTATCTCAAAGAAACAGAGATCGAAGAGATCAATGAGATTGTTGTCATGTATCTAGACTATGCAGAATCTCAGGCAAAACGGCGAAAAACCATAACTATGAATGAGTGGGCAGAAAAGCTGGATTCATTTCTCTCTTTCAATGAAAAAGATCTTCTCAATCATGCAGGCAAAGTATCTGCGCAAGTAGCTGAAAAATTGGCTTTCGATCGATATGCTGAATTTAATGAAAAGCAGCGTCATGAAGAGCGATTGCTCGCAGATGCTGAAGATATCGCTTTGCTTGAGGCGATTCAAGCTAAAGCAAAATCAGTTGTATTCGCTAGGGATTCGAATTTTTGATCACGCTAGTACACCGTTTCATCAAAATCTTGCCATTGGACTGCGTCAAAGCACCTCAAATCAACGATCGCAAATCTAGCTGTATCGAATTAATACAGCGCGATCCAGTGGCAAGATTTTGATGAAACGGTGTACTAGTAGGCAGATGTTGAAAAAAGAGTGGCGCCGACATGTGATCGGCACTCCCATAAATGGGATTTTATGCTTGGTTATCGCTGTTCTGATGCCGCAGGATAAAAGATCTCCCTGCTACTTGAACGCGTGGTCGCCACTCAAACTCCGGGTGCAAGATTCGAACTTGCGACCAATGGATTAACAGTCCACTGCTCTACCACTGAGCTAACCCGGAACAAAAAAGTTAACCTATTCTAATTTTGAAGCTCTTTTCTTGCAATCAGCTATTGGGAAATAGCGTAGAAGAATGCGAATCCCAGAGCGATCTTGGCTCCGATAATCAGGAAAAGACCACGAAAATGACGATCAATAAAACCTTTGACGGCGTCGCCCCAGAGATACATGGCTCCCCCGACCAGGGAAAAACGCACGAGCCGCGCTAAAAATAAGAAGACGAGAAAGGGCGCTAGCCCCAGATGGAAAATCCCGGCCGAAAGACTCAATACTTTCATCGGAATAGGCATCAAAGCTCCAAAGAAAACAGCCCAGGCTTCATAATTCTGATAATGCGCGGCAAAGCGTTCAAAGAACGATGCAGAAACAAGATGGGGAACGATATAGGGGCCAACAATATCCCATAGAAAATGCCCCAGCAAGTAGCCGCATAGACCGCTCAAGCTCGATGCCACTGAGGCAATCAGCACATATAAAAAAATCCGTTTGCGGTTCTGCAGGCAAAAGAACATCAGGATCGCATCAAGAGGAATGAACAGGATGAGCTCAAGAAAAAAAATCAGCCCAATCCAGAGCGGCGCCCGGCGCGATTCCGTGCGCTGGATGGCCCACTGATAGAGTCGACCTGTATTGGCTGCCATGATTGCGGATCCTATCAAATTTTTCTTTTCAAGCAAGTTCATCAAATTAACTGCTATTATATCTTATTTGCTCTTATTGCGATATGTTGCGCTTCTTTTTGATGGTCAATGAGTTGCGTAATCGTGGACGGACAAAGAGTGTTAATCTCGACTTTGTACATTTTTAGGGCCGCCTGCCTCGCCTATTTGCCCTCTGACGTCCGACCTGCGGTCGAACTAGGCATTAATTTAAGAAGGAAGGGGATAGTCAACCCCTTCCTTCTTAAATTAACGCCTCAGAGGGCAAATATTTCGAGGCCTTCGGCCCTAAAAATGTACAAAGTCGAGATGATCGCAGGCGTAAATAATTGTGCCATCTTGAGGATTTGAACTTATTGAGGAAAATGTTCATCGTGTAATGATGATGAAATAGGGGATTGCCATGAAAAAGTGGGGCTGGAGAACAATTGGTATCACTGTCGCGGCGGTGATTGTCTTCCTCTGGCTAATCAAAGCCCCGATCATGTCTTCGTATTTAAGCCAATTGTTGGGGATGCGGGTTTCTGTCGCAAGTGTGAGCGTCTCGCCCACAGAGACGAAAATGTCGAATTTCAAGATCGACAACCCATGGAAATATAAAGGCGCTACGGCATTTCAGGCGGCAACGATTCAAGCCGATTATCAATGGAACCAACTCAGAAGCGATCCTACAGTCATCGATCGGATTGAAATCGATCAGATCTATCTCGGTATCGAATTTTTCAATTCATCGGGTTCTCAGAACAACTGGAAAGAGATCGCAGCCAAGATCCCGAAACGAGAGGCTGAATCAAAAGAGGTGATCATCAATGAGCTGATCTTTACCAACATGACGGTGGAGATCACCGGAATGGGTGTTTGGGCCAAAACAGAGACGCGTACGATCGATCGCATGGAATTTACGAATGTCAGCAGCAAAAACGGCTTTCCGACACGAGAGCTGATTGCAAATGTTTTTGGAAACGCCGGCCTAATGGATTACATCAAGAATATTATCCCCCTTCCCGGAGGAATTCTCAAAATGCTGATTCCATTCGGATGCAATGAAAAGGGCCAGGCAACAATGCCTAGCCCTTCATAGAACTACAGGAAACCAGGACTGATTAATAGTCCATCTCGCCTGCCGGAGCGGCAGCCGGTTTTTCCTGCTCTTCATCCGTGATGATCGCTTCCGTCGTGAGGAGCAATCCCGCAATTGATGCGGCGAACTGCAATGCGCAGCGGACGACCTTTGTCGGATCGACGATTCCTTTATCCATCATGTTGACGTAAACGTCTTCGCGGGCGTCGTATCCTTCGTAGGTGCTCATCGAAGCAACTTTCTGAACGACAATCGAGCCCTCTTTGCCGGCATTTTCAGCAATCTGGCGCATTGGATAGGCCAAAGAGCGGTAAATGATCTCGGCGCCAATCTTGGTGTCGCCGGAGAGTTTGGCAATGAGTTTTTCGACAATCGGCATGCAGCGGATCAGAGATGTGCCGCCGCCGGGAAGAATTCCCTCTTCCACAGCCGCCTTGGTGGCTTCCTTAGCGTCATCGACGCGGGCTTTTTTCTCTTTCATCTCCACTTCCGTGGCAGCTCCAACGCGGATTACTCCCACGCCGCCAGACAGTTTCGCCAGGCGCTCTTGCAGCTTTTCCCGGTCATAGTCGGAGGTGCTCTCCTGGATCTGGCGCTTCAATAGAGCAATGCGCTCTTTGATCGCTTTCTTGTCGCCAGCGCCGTCGATTAGCGTCGTGTCGTCTTTTTTCACGATCACTTTCTTCACGCGGCCTAGCATTTCTAGCGTTGCGCTTTCCAGTTTGATGCCCAGCTCTTCGCTGATGAACTGGCCGCCCGTCAGAATCGCGATGTCCTCAAGCAGAGCTTTGCGGCGATCGCCGAAGCCAGGCGCTTTCACAGCGACGACTTTCAGGCCGGCGCGCAGGCGGTTGACGACGAGAGTCGCCAATGCTTCGCCTTCGATATCTTCAGCGATAATCAGAAGGGGTTTGCCTGATTCTGCAACAGTTTGCAAAATGGGCATAAACTCTTTCATGCCGGAGATTTTTTTCTCAAAAATCAGGACGTAGGCATTTTCGTATTCGCAGACCATTGATTCAGCGTTGGTGGCGAAATAGGCCGAAACATAGCCGCGATCGAAGTTCATTCCCTCGACGACTTCCAGCGTGGTCTCAAACCCTTTGGCTTCTTCCACCGTGATCGTTCCGTCCTTGCCGACGCGATCCATCGCTTTCGCGATAATCTCGCCAATTTCGGTGTCGCCGTTGGCGGAAATGGTGGCGACTTGCGTGATCTCTTTATTGTCTTTAATGGGTTTGCTGAGTTTTTTCAGCTCGTCCAATATAGCGCTGACAGCGAGGTCGATCCCTTTTTTTACTTCCATGGGATTAGCGCCAGCTGTGACGTTGCGAAGCCCTTCGCTATAGATGGCTTCGGCCAGAACGGTGGCAGTCGTCGTGCCATCGCCGGCTTTATCAGCCGTCTTGCTGGCTACTTCCTTCACCATCTGAGCGCCCATATTCTCGTGGCGGTCTTCGAGTTCGATCTCTTTGGCGACGGTTACGCCGTCTTTTGTGATTTGGGGAGCGCCGTATTTTTTGTCGATGACGACGTTTCTCCCTTTTGGTCCCAGCGTCACTTTGACAGCAGCAGCTAGAGTCCGGACGCCTTTCAAAATCTTTTGACGGGCATCTTCTTTGAATTTAATGTTTTTAGCAGCCATAGTTCTTAAACTCCTTGTATAAAATTAGTCTTCAATGATGGCAATTATGTCGTCAGCTTTGAGGATGACGTAGTCTTCGTCGTCGACGGTCACTTCCTGGCCAGAGTATTTGTCCATCAGGATGATGTCGCCTATTTTGACGGGAATCGGAAGAACTTTTCCATCATCCAGGCGCTTGCCTGTGCCGATCGCGACAATCTTGGCGCTTTCCTGTTTTTTCTTCGCGGAATCAGGGAGGATAATGCCACCCTTCATCTTCTCTTCCTGCTCCAGCCTTTGGGCCAGGACGCGATTTCCGAGAGGTTTTAGTGTTGTTTTTTTTGCTGTTTGTTGGGCCATTGTTTTTTCTCCTTGTATTTATCCAGCCAAATCGCTGAAATCGAAACGTTTTACTGACTTCGAATATACAGATCAAGCGAATTTATCGCAAGAAATTTAGCAGTTTTTGTGTCCGATTGCTAAAAACGGAGGCGCAACGATGAAAAAGACTTGGATTATTTTGTTGATAGTATTAAATTTCAATATCTTAGAATTATGGAGCGATGATATGGTTCGAACGAGATCACAAGTCCCTCAGCAAGAAAGATGGAATGTCGAGGCTCTCTTTGCCAACGCAATGGATTGGAAAAAAGAGTTTGAGGTTGTGAAGGGCGAAAAAACAGCGCCGCATTGGCCCGACTTGAGCGCCTTTGCCGGTAAACTGAAAGCCTCGCCCCAGGCCGTCCTGCAATTTTTTGATCTCTACTTTGATTTGGATCGCAAGCTCTCCAAGCTCTATACATACGCCCATCTCCGACATGACGAAGACATCGTCAATGACGAAAATTTGCAAAATTACGGCCTTGTTTCGTCGCTATTGCACGATTTCAGCCTTGAATTTTCGTGGGTTGAGCCCGAGCTTCTCTCTATGAAGGGGGAGGATTTTCAGAGCCTCATCGCCGATCCCCGGATTCAAAAATATCGATTCCATCTGGAAAAATTGGGCCGGATGCGACCGCATGTGTTGTCGGCTGAGCTCGAGGGGGTGGTCGCTCTGAGCGGCAAGGCCCTGGAAACGCCATCAAAAGCTTTTGGCGCGCTGAATAACGCCGATATGACCTTTCTTCCAGCCGTCACGAGCCAAGGCGAAATCAAAGAGCTGACGACGGGAACCTATCTTCAATATATTCGCGATCCGGACCGCGCATTGAGAAAAAGCGCCTTCATCAATCTTCATCGCGCCTATGAAGCGTATGCTAATACGATTTGCGAGCTGATCCAGGGCCAGGTGCAGAGTCACCTGTTTGTCGCTCGGGCCAGAAAATTCAAGGATTGCCGTGAATCGGCCCTATTTGGCAATTGCATTGATCCGGCTGTCTACGACAATCTCATCGAGGTGATTCATGAGAATCTCGGCGCTCTGCATGAATATATGCATTTACGCAAAGAGTTGCTGGGGCTGGATGAGCTGCACCCCTACGATCTGCACGTTCCTCTTGTCGAGGAGGTTCAAACGCAAATGAAGTACATGGATGCTTGCCGCCAGGTGATCGATTCCGTTTCTTTGCTCGGTATGGCCTATCGCAACGATCTCGAGAAGGGGTTGGAGAAGAGCCGTTGGGTGGATCCGTTTGAAAATAAGAACAAGCGCAGCGGCGCTTATTCGAGCGGCTGCTATGACAGCATGCCCTACATCCTGATGAATTATCACGGCACGCTCAACGATGTTTTGACTCTGGCGCATGAGGCGGGACACAGCATGCACAGTTTCTTGAGCCGCAAACACCAGTCGTATGTCAATTCACAGTATCCTATTTTTGTGGCGGAAGTCGCATCGACATTCAATGAACAGCTGCTCTTGCAATCATTGAAGGAAAAGGCCATCTCGAAAAAGGAATTGGCGTATCTCGTCAATTATGAAATCGAAGCCATCCGAACGACGATCTTCCGCCAGACTCTGTTTGCGGAATTCGAATGGAAGATCCATTCCATGGCGGAAAAGGGACAGACATTAACGCCGGCTCTGTTGAATGAGGCGTATCTCGCTCTCAACCGGACCTATTATGGTCCTGAGATAATTTTAGACGGCGGCCTCGAGGTCGAGTGGGCACGCATTCCGCATTTCTACTATAACTTTTATGTGTATCAATATGCGACCGGTCTGAGTGCTGCGCTGGCGCTGTTTGAACGCACTGCTTGCCGCAATCCCACCCCTTCAGGGGTGGGTCTAGGCAAGCTATTTGATGGCGCGGTAAGCGGCGATAGCCGCACCGCATCCAAAAGCCGCGATCGCTATTTGCAGTTTCTTTCATCTGGTGGAAGCCGATATCCGCTCGATTTGTTACAGATCGCTGGTGTCGATTTGCGTAAAAAAGAGCCGATTGAATTGGCCATGAAGCGCTTTCGAGGGCTCGTCAAGGAGCTGAAAACGCTTCTCGGAGAATAAAACCATTGCAGGAAATCGATTTTTCAGATAAGTATCCCACTTGCACATGGATCTCGACTTTGCAACTTTTTGGACCCGAAGGCCTCGAGATATTTGTTCTCGGCGAGCCAATCGACGAGGCAGGCGCGTCCAAAAAGTTACAAAGTCGAGATGGATGATTTATGAAATGCAAACCAAAGACGGTCATGACAAAGGCAACTTTTGTCGTGCTCAATGACAAGGGGCTTCATACACGGCCTTCGACGGAACTCGTCAAATGTGCGGCAGGTTTCAACGCTCAGATTCATCTTTTATACCGCAACTACGTTGTCAATGCTAAATCCCTGCTGGGGATTTTGATGCTGGCGGCAGAAAAAGGCGCGCGGATCGGCATCGAGGCAGTCGGCGATGACGCGGAAGAGGCGATCCAGGCGCTGCAAAAACTTGCCCAGCGCAAATTCAATATCAATTATTAATGAATCTCAATGCGGCCGTTGTTGTAGCCCACGATCACGCGGCCGGCGATGTTGAAAAAGAAGCCGGTGTCGATGACACCAGGAACAAGGCGGATTTGTTCATGATCCTGCTGTGGATAGGGCGGGGGAGCGCTGAAGACGACGTCGTAAATCAAGTTGTCGTTTTCCGTTATGAAAAAAGAACCGTCTTCCTGGATGCGCCATTTACCCAAATAGCCCAATTTTTCCAGATTGCTGCGCGTCGCAGGGGATCCGTAAGGAAGGATTTCCACAGGCAGTTTGCCGACGCCCACGGCCGGAACTAATTTTGACTCATCCACAATGACGATCATTTCACGGCTGTTGGCGGCCAGGATTTTTTCACGGACATGGGCGCCGCCGCCGCCTTTGATCATCCGCTTGAGCGGATCGATCTCATCGGCGCCGTCGACGGTGATGTCCACATAAGGTACATCGTTGAGTTCCTGAACAGGTAAACCCAGACGTTTGGCTAAAATGTGGGATCGCTGCGAGCTCGGCACAACGGCTTTGAGAAAAAGATTGTTTCGCGCCCGCACAGATAACGCTTCGATAAAATAATTCGCGGTAGATCCTGTGCCAAGTCCAACGATCATATCGTTTTGGATTAGATCGGCGGCCGCTTTGCCCACGGCTTTTTTAGCGTCTTCAATGCTCATAGGGCCAATGTATGATAAAAGGACGTCAAATTCTAGTAGAAAATTTATCCAAAACATTTTAGGATGTGACCGAGGCGTGAGGTTTTTATGACAATACAACAAGCTCCTAAACGATTGGCCCCCGAAAGCGCAAAGACCCGAAAAGCGCGCGAGAAGTTAAAAAGACATTGGACAGATCTTGAAAAAAAGATCACACCGGAAGCGCTGCAGGAAAAAACGGACGAGATTCATCGATGGATTGCTCGCCACGCCCATCAGCGGATTCATTTGAAGAACAAAAACATTTCATTGTTCGACGAAAACCAAAATGCGGCAAAGATCAGCCAACGCGTACGTGCGATTGCTCAAAAACTCGGCGAAGATATGCAGCGCCTGGTAATGGCGATTCGTCCCGAATAGGGCCATTCCCATTGCTGAAAATAGCTAGGTTCGATAACCTCATAGACTTATGAAAAATGTCATTGAGTGTTTGCAAGAGAGGGGATTCATCGAACAGATGACCAGCCCCGAGCTGGTCGAGCATACAAAGCAGCCAAGAAATGTATACCTCGGCTTTGATCCTACGGCCGATAGCCTTCATTTGGGCAATCTGGTCGCTATTATCGCTTTGGAATGGTTCCGCCGCTTCGGCCATCAGCCCGTGGTGATTTTAGGCGGGGCGACGGCGCGCATTGGCGATCCTGGGGGTAAAAGCCAGGAGAGGCCTTTATTAGATGATTCTCAGATAGAACATAATCTCCGCTCGATCCGCCATTTTTTCGAACACATTTTTTATGGACCCGGTCTGATGCCGGTCGTTTTAAACAACAATGATTGGTATCGCGACTGGCGCCTGATCGATTTTTTACGCGATGTGGGAAAAACGTTTCGGATCAGCCAAATGCTGGCCAAGGAAAGCGTTAAAATGCGCCTAGGCTCGGAAGAAGGGCTGAGTTTTACCGAATTTAGCTATCAGATCTTGCAGGGATATGATTTTGCATATCTGAATCAACACCGACAAGTGACGATCCAGATGGGCGGATCGGATCAATGGGGCAATATTACAGCCGGCATCGAGTATAATCGCAAAATCGGCCAGAGCGCAGTCTATGGTCTGACTTTTCCACTGCTGACGAGAAGCGACGGGAAAAAATTTGGCAAATCCGAAGAAGGGGCCGTCTGGCTGTCCGAGGAAAAGCTCTCTGCGTACCATTTTTATCAGTATCTGGTGCGTGTACCCGACGCGGATGTTATCAAGCTGCTGCGCATGCTAACCTTTTTGCCGATGAATGAAATCCGCGCTATTGAATCTGATATGCAAAAAAGCGATTACGTACCGAATAGCGCGCAAAAGCGCCTGGCCGAAGAAGTGACGCGTTTTGTCCATCTCGAACATGGATTACAGACGGCATTAAAAGTAACGGATGGCATGGCGCCCGGTTCAGACGCCCAGCTGGATGCACAGACGCTGCAACTGCTGATGCGCGACATGCCGCACGAGGAAATGAGCCGATCTGATGTTGTTGATTGTAAGGCGGTGGATCTTTTAGTCCGCGTCAATTTAGCGTCGAGTAAGTCAGAGGCGGTTCGATTGATCAAAAATGGCGGTGCGTATCTCAACAATGTGCGGATCGAGGATCCTGCTTTTGCAATATCGAGTCGAGACCTGATTGACGGGGCATATTTGCTGCTAAGCGCAGGCAAGAAAAAACGATTTTTAGTGCACATCGCGAAATAAATTATTTTGAAAAATAAGCGCCAATCATTATGTTGAACCAGTGAAGCTCTTGAAATGCAAGAGCTCCGAATCTACGGCATGGTATACCGGGAGTGATTCGAAAATTGGGAATAGGCAAGAAGGCTGCTTGAATTTGGGTCAGGCGAAGCCGGTGCCGAGGGAGCTCAACTTGAATAAGTTGGGCGACCGAGGCAGACACAAAGGCAACGCAAAGCCGACGCTGTCTAAACCGATTTTTGAATCACGAGCGGTATATTGTAGGCTGTGGAAAATATGGATTAAGCAAAGAGGTATAAGATGAACAGAAGGAGCACGGAAATGTCTACGGTGACCAAGAAGAAACTCATCCAGAATATCTCGCAGAACCGCGGAATGCATCCGAACGATGTGCGAAATGTGATTCAGGCATTTCTCGATGCCATGACTGATACGCTTTCTCACGGAGATCGTTTGGAGTTTCGCGATTTCGGCGTATTCGAAGTCGTACAAAGAAAACAGAAAATCGGCCGCAACCCAAAAAATGCGTCCATTCCGATCTTGATTCCAGCTCGCAAAGCGGTTAAATTTACGCCTGGCAAGAAAATGCGCAAACTGATCGAAGTGAAATAATATATTCATGCCAGATTTGTTCGTGCTGGGGACCGAAACTTCGTCAATCCCCACTTCTGTTGATGTCGGGCGGCTTTCTTCTGAGAGTCCGCTCGATCATTTTCGCTTTTGTTGCAATCTGTTGAACGATGCGCGTCATCCAACGGATGTTTCGAAAATCATTCGCTTTTACGAAATGGCCATGGCAGATCCCATGGGCAAAAATTACCAGCCCTCCATGGCAGCGCTGGCTTTGATCGCCCGATTGATGGGCAAAAATCATGAAAATATTACTCCCCAACTCTTTCCATCGAACGCTCCCATGGGGACGATTGGGGCTAGAAGGCAGGCGGATCGATTGCTGCCGGTTCCTATAGCCAGGCGTTTAGTTCAAATGTGGGATGAGCTGGGACTTCTTAAAAGTGCTGAAGATGCCAGAAACTGGCTCTGTAGCGTGGGTCATTCTCGGTATCTGTTTTTTCGCGAGGGCGATTTTAAAGACCTGGAAGTATGTGCATTTGACAGTAGATCCAATGGCATGGATGCCCATCTCGGCATTGCCCGCATTGCAACGGAGCCGGTCGATGCCTGTCTGACCATCAGCGGATGGAATACGGGACTCGGCGTGATGCGCTTTCATTCAGTGGAAATCCCATCATTTGGTCCGCATCGCTTTCCTTTGAGCGATCTCAATGGTTTTGGCATTGCTCAAATCGGAGCGCATCGAGCTGAAATCGCAGCAGATCCAGAACTTCTTTCTTTGAACGGTTGGACCAGATGTTATGGCCATAAAGATATTTGGATGCAGGTTCAGGCGCGGGCGACCATTCAAGGCGCCGATGTCAATGTCCGCTGGGTCGGAATCGAGCCTCAAACTTCCGGGCCTTTCTTCATGGTATTTTATGTGAAAGCAGATAGCTGCCAACTGGAAGATGGGACGCAGATTCAGCCCCGAAGTATGCAAAAATATGAGGGGACATCTCAAAAAATTATTTTAAATCAGTCTGTGCAGATTGAATGTTCTGAAATGTTGAATATGCAGGTCATTCCTCTGGCCGGATCCGGATGTTTTTGGAATTCAACATTTTTAGTCGCATTTGAATTCACTTCCTCTCAAAATCAGGCCTCTTATTTGTTTCGGATATTGTAAATTTATTATTAATTTAATCTAACTCTCTTATCTTGCCAAATAGTCGCCAGCCGGGGATAATGGACTAAACTCGAATACACACAAAAAATTTTACTGGGGGTTACGGTGGCAGTGCCCAGAACTTTGTTGATTAGTGCGGCGGTGATTTTTAGCTTGATCGCTGTCATTGGAGTCGTAAAAAAGAAATCAGCGACATCTGTTGCCCCTTTAGAGGTGGTGCAGGAAGTGCCGCTTGCGGCAGATGCGCCAGCGAATGGCTCTGTCCATTTAACGAAACCCGAGATCAATGATGAAATTCCTGAGGTTAACCGGATTCCACAGCTATTTGCCCTGGATTCATCGAAACTCCCCATTGTCGAGACGATTTCTTATACGAGCCGCGTACCCTGGCTGAAGGATCGCCCGGCGTGGATTGCCGACTATGCGACCCATTACTCAACGTCGCGCCATTTTATTGCCCGCAGTCTGAACCGCAAACCCGATTATTTTACTCAAAAGGTAACCCCCGGCGATCGCTTCAATGTTTTCAAATGCGACAAGAATATCCAATTTCATCTGCTGATTGATCTGTCTCGCTGCCGGATGTGGTTTTACTATGTCGATCTCGATGCCAACGAGCGCATGCTATTGAAGACATACCGCGTCGGAGTGGGACGGATCGATCCCAAGACGCAGTCCGGATATTTGACGCCGACGGGAAAATATATTCTAGGCAGCAAAATCGCGATTTTTAAGCCCGGCACGATGGGGATTTTTCAGGAACGCAAGACTGAAATGATCCGCGTTTTCGGCACACGGTGGATTCCGTTCGAAAAAGAAGTCGAGGGGTGTACTGAAAATCCGAAAGGGTTTGGCATCCACGGCGCTCCCTGGGTGATGGATCCTCTCAGCGGCCAATGCATCGAAGATCGCAGCAAAATCGGCAAATATGAGAGCGATGGATGCATTCGCTTGAACTCTGAAGATATCGAAGAATTGTTCTCCATCATTGTGACCAAGCCCACGCAAATCGAGCTCGTGAAGGATTATCACGATGCAAGACTCCCCGGTGTGGAAAAGGGTGCCAATCCATGACTCTGCCCCACGAAAAGCAGATCTTCGAGCTCGAACAGACCATGGGCAAGCTGAAAGAGCAGAACAAGAATAATTCGCTCTGGAGCCAGGAAGAACTGCAAAAAATGGAGAGCAAGCTTGAGCTTCTGAAAAAAAATGTCTATTCACAGCTCAAACCCTGGGACCGGGTCGCTATTTGCCGCCATCCTCTGAGGCCGCATGCGGTTGATTATATTGAAAACATTGCGGATGAATTCGTCGAATTGTGCGGCGATCGGACGTTTCAGGATGATCACGCCATCATTTGCGGCCTGGGCATGATCAGCTCTCAGAAATTCATGATCATCGGCCAGGAAAAGGGAAAAGATACGGAAAGCCGCCTCTTTCGCAATTTTGGGATGCCTCATCCCGAAGGCTATCGCAAGGCTTTGCGATGCATGAATATGGCTGCGAAATTCAATATTCCCATCGTCACGCTGCTTGATACGCCCGGAGCCTATCCCGGATTGACGGCTGAAGAACGCGGACAGGGATGGGCGATTGCGAATAATCTTTGGTCCATGGCTCGGCTGCCGGCGCCGATCATCGTTGTTTTGATTGGAGAGGGCTGTTCGGGCGGCGCTCTTGGCGTGGGCGTGGGAGATACGATTGGCATGCTCGAGCATGCCTATTATTCTGTTATTTCGCCGGAGGGTTGTGCGTCGATTCTATGGAAAGACGCCAAGAAAAACGCAATGGCTGCAGCCGCCCTGAAAATGCAGTCGGAAGACTTGATGGAGATGGGGATTATCGATGCGATTATCCCCGAGCCGCGCGGGGGCGCGCATGTGGACCCCAAGCAGGCGTACGCCGCTGTAAAATCTTTTATTTGCGAACAATCGGAGCTGCTTTGCTGTATTCCCAAACAGCGGCTCATAGAAAATCGCTATCAAAAATTCCGCAAAATGGGCAAATTTAAAACGCAATGATCCATCTTAGGTTGCGGTTCCTTCATGCGATTACTGATTCAGGCAGCTCTCAGAAACACTCGTCATTTAACGCTGGCTCTATGTACATTTTTTACGCTGATCTTTTTGACCGTCGCCAATCAGTGTGAGATGTTTTCCGTCGGCCTGATGGCCAATACCGGAGCTGATTTTTTCTCGCTTTTTGGCCCGGATGATCGAGGGCAAGTCAAAAAAATCCGCTTTGGAGAGGTTGTTCAGCGCTGGGAGCTCATTGATCAAAATCACGACGGGGCGATCAGCAAACAGGACGCCGCCATTTATATGGCGCAGCGCAAGGGATCCAATCCATTGGGCTGGGTCATGCATCGCGTTGCCTCCCATTTCGATATCGATGAAAATTTCGTCATGTTAATCGCGATTTTGGCCGCTGTGGCTCTTTTTAAGGCCGCCACGCTCTTTATTTCGCGCTATGCGACTCAACTGCTCGCGATACGCATTACACGCGATTTGCGCCAGCAGTTCTTTGAACATATCCAGTCTCTTCCCATGAGCTTTTATCAGGAGCATAATCTGGGCAGCCTGAGCTCGCGGGCTGTCGGCGACGCCGGTCAGATTGCCATGTCGATTAATTCATTGCTGACTAACTATTTACAGACTCCTTTCACTCTTATTTCGACACTGGCCGCCTGTTTTTATCTTTCCTGGCAATTATCGATGGTGATTTTTCTGGGATTACCTCTCATCGTGCTGCCTGCCGTTATATTGACGCGGCAGGTCAAGAGAATCACCCGGCAGCTGCAAAAGAATCAGGAGCGGTTTTCATCAGTTTTATTGGATTTTCTTGCAGGGATTCAGACAGTCAAAATTTTTGCCATGGAAGGTTTTTCGCTGCGCAAATACAAAGAGCAGAACGACCAGATGGCTGCGCTGGAGAGTCAGAGCGCCAAGTATAATTTGTTGACGCGCCCGGTCATGCATCTCATTGCGACAGCCTGTTTGGCCATCGTTGTTCTTTTTGGGCTGTATACTCTTCGAATGACCGTCGGGCAGCTGCTGATGTTTTGCGGCTTGCTCCATCTGTTTTATGAACCGGTCAAGAAGTTCGCTGAGGAAAATGCCAACGTTCAAAAAGGGGTGGTGGCAGCGGAGCGCATGTTCGAGGTGCTAAATCTCAAGCCACAGATTCAGGATCACGATGGCGCGATCCACATGGATCAATTTAATACCGCCATTGAGTTCGATCGCGTTTCTTTCAAATACAACAATGATTGGGTCATACGCGATCTCAGCTTCAAGGTCAAAAAAGGGGAGGTCGTTGCATTAGTCGGGGCGACCGGCGCCGGCAAATCGACCATCGTTCAGTTATTGCCCCGCCTCTATGAGGTGCAGGAAGGGGAGATTCGCATCGATTCCACCCCGATCGAGACTTTGAGTCAAAAATCTCTGCGCGAGCAGATTGCCTTTGTGCCCCAGCGGCCGTTTTTGTTTTATGATACCGTGGCCGCCAACATCGCCTTCGGGCGCTCCTATAGCCGAGAAGAGATCGAAGACGCTGCGAAAAAGGCGTATGCGCATGAGTTCATCGTCGATCTGCCCAAAGGATACGATACCCTGCTCGCTGAGATGGGCAAGAGCCTCTCCGGCGGCCAGCAGCAGCGCTTAGCCATCGCCCGCGCTCTTGTGAAAAAAGCGCCGATTCTGGTCATGGACGAGGCGACATCCTCTCTCGATGCGATCAGTGAAAGCCGCATTAAGCGGGCCATTCAGGATCTACAGGGAGAAGTGACGCAAATTCTCATCGCGCATCGCCTTTCGACGATCGAGCATGTCGATCGAATTATCTTTCTCGAAAAGGGCCGTAAAATCGCTGAAGGCTCCAAGGAAGAACTATTACAGACCTGCCGGCCGTTCCGCCTTATGTGGGAAGCGTATCATCAGAGTTCTGTTGAGGCATAGGCATCTTTAAACAGACGACCATTGCTGAGATGTTGTCGGTCGATCCTGCATTATAGGCGGATATGACCGTAATGCTGGCCATATTCGCGCAATCTCTTGCTCCATATGAACGGATCGCATTGGCTAATTCAACGCTGGATACGACGTCGGTCACTCCGTCGCAAACGAGGTAGAGATATGTTTCATTTGTTAATTTGTGAATGGGTACGCGCGTAATGACCGGCCGTGCGCTAATGCCATGAATGTAAATATCGCCAATCGCGCCGGCGAGCGCCAGGTTCCCCGTCGAGCCCGAGATGCGGAAAACATCATGAGATTTCTTGGCAATGATGCCGCCGCGCTTGAGTATGCGGCGTGTAAAATGGGTGAAATAGCGAGTATCATTGAGCGTGATGGGCCAGATTTGTTCTTCACGATCATTGCATTGAGCGGGCTTCATATCTTCAGTTAAAGCCGTGATTCTGTCACCGCTCTCATCGATGAAAATTCTTGTATCGCCGCTGTGGGCCACCCAGAGCTGGCTGTCAATAATCAATGCGATGGATGCAGCAGTTCCGGAATTGTCCCTGATCTGATCATTCAGTGTCACAAACGTGCGTTTCAGGGCATTCCAAATGATCGGATCTATTGGCCCATCGGGAAAGCGCTGGCCCAGATTGTCGATTTGTATTTGGAATTGTGTACAAAAGTGATTTTTTACGTGATTAGCGGTCTCGTTGCCGTTATGGCCGTCCAGAATGCCAAAAATCTGCGCATCATATTTCTGATGTTGAATTTCCAAGGTTGTTTGGCATGCAATGTGTTCGTCTTCGAGTGTGATTCGATCGCCCTGAAAATGGCAATAGCCGCATTTAAATGGTCCAATTTGCAGATTTTCGAACTGAAAGATCAGTTTATTTTCTCTAAATAGCTGATCCATTTCTTGAAAATGTATCCTCAAAACGTTGTCTGCACGGAATGGAATGGATTTTTTCTGGAGAATTAGACCTCGGCGGTTTTTGTGGTCGCAATGCATGGCCTCATTGGCTGCGATCAGTTGTTTGGGCAGGCTCCGAGCGATATGATCCCAACATTCAATGCGGCGATTATAAGCGATTGATCGGAAGGTTGTCGAATCATCATTGTATTGAGCAGCAAATGTAGTGATTGGCGATGGCATAATAATAATTTTTTTGATTTTTGAATGGTAGTTTTGCACGCCGATTCCGTTTTACGCAACAACAATCTGTGCTCGACTTTGAGCTGTGTAGAGAAAAAATATGAATGCAAATATCCACAAAAACTTTTATGGTCATGCAAGCTTAAATTAACGAGTGTTTTCATGTCTCAGGAGCCTTCTGGACTATTTCACGAGCAGCTTTTAGCTTTTTTGCAAGAAGATCTCCTCAGGAAAAAGAAAGAAGAAGGATGGGACGATCGATTTGATCCGCAGGTTCGCGATTATAGCGATGCGCTTAGTAGGGCTGTTCGCACATCGGCTCCGATGCCGTTGGATCAGATTGTAGAAAAATACCAGCATCTTTTCTCCGGCCGGGGACCGGTGCATCTGGAGCAAAAGATCCTGCAGGCTTTTTCTGATAGCGAAATGCAGCGATGCGGTTTGCCTCGCTTGCGAATGGTTCGCGGCTTGCCGCGCCAATACCACCAAAACAGTATTGCAATTTCTAAAATCAAATCGGATTTTTCCTATTTGCCCGCTCTGCTCAAAACTGCAGGTGCCAAAGCCATTTTTTCTCTTTATTCCGAATATCCGGTGCCTCGCAATGCCAAAGTGACTATTTTGACTTGGGTGATTCCGGATGGATTGGGCGATTTTTATGCATCGATTCATGTAGCGCGGGTGATAAAAAATGCTTTCCCGTTTTTGGAGATTCATCTTTTTGCTATCAGTGAAAAAGAGCTTGCGTCTGTGGATGATATTTCGATTGCTTTGTGGGATGGATCTGAGAGTCAATTGAATGCATTGCGCGGCTCAGATCTGATATTACAGATGCCGACTCACTATCCTAAAATCGATGAGATTCAAGCGCAAGTCGAAAGGATTGCGAGCGATGATCCTATGCCGAAATGGGAGTCTGTCGGCCAATATGGATATATTGAGTCGGACAATTTCCACCCCCGAACTAAAGCTCATTGCATGGGCCTGCATTTTCTGGAAAAAGGGGTTCTCATTCGCAAACCGGCCGAGTCATTTTCGATCCTGGATTTGCAAAATGCGGGCCTTTTGAGATGGATGTTCGGTCAAGATTCAGTCAGTGATGCGGTGGTGGCAAAATATCGGAAGCATCATCGCTTTTTTCTGGGCTATCTTTTCAGCGAGGCGGGCATTTTTATCTATCTGCACGCACTTTTGAAATCACTGGAAAACGATGCAAAAGATGTTGATGTTTGCTTTCCTGACGCTTCTCGAGTCATTTCCTATTTCGCATCACGCATCGATGAGAAAAAAGATTTGATTGAGAAGCGGTACGGTGTGCAAACGATCGCATTGCATATTGGCGCTCATCGAGCCGAATCGATCGGACCTCATAGTGGTAAAACCTTGCGCATTTTTTGTCCGGAGACGATCGACTCAACGGATTTTCAAAGGCTCGTCTCGTTTAGCGAGGATTTTGTGGGTTGCCGGGGCGATCAGAGCTTCAGCGACGCTGTCTCTCACAATAAATGCTTTTTTTATGAACCGCGCGATCATAGCCGTTTTTTCGTCAAAGATCTGATTGCTTTGGGGGAAAACCGCATTTCTTCCCATCCATCGGCAATGGGCATTTTACGTCTGTTTGGAAAGGTTCTGGATCATCATCTGCCCCCAGAAGAGGGGGAGTGGGTCGACGAAATCTCGATCCAGCGCTCGAAAATGATAGATTGGATGCAAATCGCTGAAGAGATGGGGACCTATCTCCAGGATCCCACGGCGCACGCCGGGTTTAAAAAGCTCAATCGGATCATTCAGGAAGAGTACTCGTGCAACGAGTTTTTCATTCAACTGACTCAGCGAGCGATTTGTCACCGCCGCCGTCCGCAAATCGAGCGGGCTGAAGAGAGGGAAATCAATCGGTTCATCCGCTCTGAGCAGTCCTTTGCCATTTCCGTAGAGCGCATCCGCCATGAGCTGGCGAATGAATCGTTTGGATGAAATCATTCTCGAGCTAAAGGCTGTAGAAAAAGTCCTTCCCGTTCATGAGGCTCAGCTTTTGTCCTATCTCCGACTATCAAACAAACAGGTGGGTCTCTTGATCAATTTTAACGTTCCTGTTCTCAAGAAACTTTTGGAAAACGCTGAGTTTAAAAGAACTGAGACGCCGAGACGCTGAGAAAGAAAAAAATGCACAAGAGTGAGGGATACAAGCCGCCCATGTTTGCAAATGCATGCATGCGAAGCTGCGAAACTTTTAAGAAAGAAAGGGCACTTGAAAACCTGGCGTTAATTAGCCCCCTTTCTTTCTTAAAAGTTTCGCAGCTTCGCATGAAGAGCTTCGCTCAACATAGGCGGCCTCAGCGCCTCGGCGTCTCAGTTCTTTTAAACTCAGCGTTATTCTCTAATAACCACTGAAGATGTGAAGGATGTTGATTTGGGATGTTAGCCATTATCTCGACTTTGTACATTTTTAGGGCCGCCTGCCTCGCCTATTTGCCCTCTGACGTTCGACCTCTGGTCGAACTAGACGTTTATTTAATAAGGAAGGGGATAGTCAACCCCCTTCCTTATTAAATAAACGCCTCTGAGGGCAAATATTTCGAGGCCTTCGCCCCTAAAAATGTACAAAGTCGAGATTATTGGCAAATATTTCGATTTTGTGCCATGGATGAAATAAATGAGGAGCGAGATTCTATGGCCCAAGATATCTACTCACAGATGAGACAAGAGATCGCTTCTCTCTGGAAGATTCTTCAACATTCGTCGGGACATCGACTGCTTGATCGCAAAAGCGAGATTCATCGCAAACTTTCTGTTGTCAATGGATTCGCTACAAAAATCGGCGGCCGGATTCAGCGGGACTTTGATCAGTTAAAGCTGGATATCGATCGCTTTTTGCTGGGCGAGTTGACAACGGCTGAAATCACTCGAATGTTTCAGGACGTGTTGAAGATCGAGCAAGATACGAGAGAATTGTGAATTTTAATCTATGATGCGATGGGGATAGCGGAATTTGAATCCCAGCTTTTTGATTTTGTGGTTCGATATACGTTTGTTGCCCCCGCGCCAAGAGGCGTCGCCGGGATTCCATTGGATGGATGGGAGGCCTAGTTTGGCTGCGATCTGATCATAGAGATCTCGCCGGGTTGGATGATCATCGTCTGCGAGATTATAAACCCCCTCAAGACGGCGACGGAGCGCATAGTCAACGGCGCTGGTGACATCGGCGCGGTGAATCATGTTGGAGTAATTTTTCCCTGAACCGGGAAGCGTCTGGCCCTGCAAGGCTCTGAGGCGGTGGGACAATTCGCGCAAGGGTCCGTAAATCTCCGATACTCTCAGGATGCAGACATGCCAGCCGAGATCTTCCAGAGACAGAAAAACGCGCTCGGTCTCGATGAGAATCCGGCCTTGCTCTGATTTTAGTTTCAGCTTGCTCGATTCATCGACCCAAAGGCCGCGATGATCGCCGTAGATGGCCGTGCTGCTGGTGTAAATCAGACGCCGCGGGGGCGAGCGGTCCAGGGCAACGCGGCGGATCGCGTGGGCCATCTGGAGATAGGTCTCTTCGAATTCATCCGGCAGATCGGCAGAGATCGTGACCAGGATGGTGTCGTTATTCAGAATCAAAGAGGCCAGTTCGTTTTCATCGTTTCCTTTGAAAATGACGCATTTTTGAGCCACCCGGCTAAGGTCGGCCAATCGATCAGGATGGCGAGTCGTCGCCGTCACCTGATGCCCTTTTTTGGTCCAAAGCGCTGCGACATCGCTGCCGATATATCCCGCGCCGAGAATCGCAATTTTCATTTTTTTGCCTTTAATAGCCCTAATTTTACAAACCCGTCCCTAAGCGGAGCATTTTCTTTTTTGTCCAGAGCCCCGCTCGTGTCCAGCCATTCGACGTAATCCTTCGGAACATCAGCCAGATTTTTACCCTGGTGTTTTCCGAAGGGCATGCGAGTCATATCCTGAGGCCGGCTGAGAAGTTCGATGACCGTATTGAGGGGAAGGTCATCGATCATTTTGCTAAAAACCTGATGAAGTACAATCACGTCATCTAACGCCCTGTGCGCCTGGTTCGATTCGATTTTATATACTTCGCGTAAGAATTGGAGGTTATGTCGAGGCAGGTCAGTGCGGTATTTGCGAGACCATTTCAGTGAGTCGATATACTTCCATTCAGGCGGCTTGCGATTGATCCTTTGAAATTCGTCTTCTAAAAACAGCTGATCGAAGGCGTCATTGTTGTGAGCAATCAATACCGTGTCTCCTAGGCAAAAAGAAACGAATTCGTCCGCCACCGAGCCAAATGCAGGCGCATCCTTGACCATTTCGTCCGTGATGTGGCTGATGGCGGAGGATTCGGGGGGAATGGGGCATTGGGGGTTGATCAGGGATGCGAATGTTTTGTTTTGAACCGGGTCATACGCTGCTATCTCAATCACCCGATCTTTCCCGGGGCGTACACCTGTCGTTTCCGTGTCATAATAAATGGGGCGCATAAAAACCTTTTAAACAACGCCACATCTAACCCGAATCGTAAATTTTTCGCAATGGTCCCGTAGCCGATTTTTGGTTCATCAGGCTCATCCTCTTTCCTTTTTTCTATAAAATGAGGTATCTTTAAGCAGACAATTTAGATTTGAGCCTATGAAAAAATATTTGATCCTATTTTCAATGATTTGCCTGTGCGGCTGTTTTCAGACCTCGACCGATGATAGCGAGCTGAGGACCGTTCCCGTAACGAATAATCCCCACATTATCCCGAATCATGGATCATCGATCCCGGGCATGGGAGAATCAACCCCCTACTAGACTGGAAATGATGGCTATCGGCCGGGATAAGAGTTTTTTTACCTTCGATTTACAAAAAGTGATCGATGAGCTGGGCTGCGATGCTCTATTGGCCCATCTTCAAAAAATGCTCTTGATCCGGAACCTGGAAATCCGCGGCGAGGCGGCCTATCAAAATGGTAAAGTAGGTGGATTTTACCACTCATATATCGGACAGGAAGCCATTCAGACGGGTTGCGTGGCGGCTGCAGGAGATCAACACTGGTATACCACCACATACCGATGCCATGCGCTCGCCCTGCTTTTGGGGGCGACACCGAATGAAATCATGGCCGAGCTATTTGGCAAGGAAACGGGGAATGCCAAGGGCCGCGGCGGATCCATGCACCTTTTTACCGATCGATTGCTGGGCGGATTGGCAATCGTCGGCGGCCAGGTCCCCATTGCGACCGGAGCCGCTTTTAGCATAAAATATCAGAAGCAAAAGGGGATGGCCTCGTTCTGTTTTTTGGGTGAGGGCGCTGTGGCTCAGGGCGCATTTCACGAATCGCTGAACCTGGCCTCTTTGTGGAACCTTCCCGCCATCTATGTCATTGAAAATAACCACTGGGGAATGGGCACAGCCGCGAATCGCGCGATCGCAGTTGACCCAATTGCGGATCATTTATCTAAAAGCTATGACATGCGCTCTATTCGGGTCGATGGAATGGATTTTTTCGCCTGCTATGCCGCTTTTAAGGAAGCTCTAGCCGTTGTATTGAAGACATCGAGGCCGATTCTGATCGAGGCCGATACGCAGCGCTTCCGCGGCCATTCGATCTCGGATCCCGGCCAGTATCGCTCCAAAGAAGAGCTGCGCTGGGCGATGGAGCGCGATCCGATTGCGCTCATGAAAACTGTTTTGATCCTGCATAATATGCTTACGGAAGAAGAGTTTAGAAAAATGGACTTAGAACAGCGAGACAAGGTGCTTGCGGCCGTTTCCTTTGCCGAGGCAAGTCCCTGGCCATCGACTGTTAGTCTCGAAGAAGGAGTGATGGCGCCATAATGGGACTGCAAACTGTAGAGATCCGCGAAGCCCTGCGCCAAGCCCTCGATGAGGAAATGGCTCGCGATGAGAGGGTGTTTCTCATCGGCGAAGAGGTCGGCGAGTATAACGGCGCCTATAAGGTGTCGAAGGGCTTGCTGGACAAATGGGGGCCCATGCGCGTTCTGGATACGCCCATTTCTGAAAATGGCTTTACGGGCTTGGCCATCGGCGCTGCAATGACGGGGCTAAGGCCCGTCGTCGAGTACATGAGCTGGAACTTTTCGTTCGTCGCCGCGGATCAGCTCATTTCAAATGCTTGTAAGATGCACTACATGTCAGGCGGAAGGTTCAACGTGCCTATCGTGCTGCGCGGCTGCAACGGTTCGGCGGCGCAGGTCTCCTGCCAACATTCCCACTGCGTCGAAGCGATCTATGGCAATTTGCCCGGCTGGGTCATTGTGTCTCCGAGCAATGCCTACGATGCCAAAGGCCTGCTCAAGGCAGCGATCCGCTTCAACAATCCCGTCCTGTTCCTGGAAAATGAGCTGGATTACGGGGATAAAATGGATATACCCCAAGATGAGTACATCGTCGAGATCGGAAAGGGAAAAGTGATCAAAGAGGGTCGTGATGCGACCATCGTCTCTTACTCCCGCATGCTGAAATCCTGCGTTGCGGCGGCCCGCGAGATGGAAAAAAATGGATATTCGATCGAAATTATCGATTTGCGCACCGTCAAGCCGGTGGATATCGCCCTGATTGCGGCCTCGATTCGCAAGACGCATCGATGCCTTCTCGTCGAAGAAGGTCACCGCTTTGCCGGCATTTGCGCGGAGATCGGCTTTCAGATCATGGAACATTGCTTTGACGATCTCGATGTCCCATTAGAAAGGGTTTGCCAGAGAGAAACGCCGATGCCCTATTCAAAAGTGCTGGAACAGGAAACCATACCGAATCCGGAGCGGATCACCGCTGCTCTTAAACGATTATTTAATTGAGGATCTATGCCTTTTATTCTCACCATGCCGAAGCTGTCCCCGACAATGGAAGAGGGAACCATCGCCCAATGGCATAAAAAAGCCGGCGATCATATTCAGTCCGGCCAATTGCTGCTGGAAGTAGCGACCGATAAGGCGACGATTGAATACAACGCTTTGGATGATGGGTATCTAAGGAAAATTCTCGTGAATGAGGGGCAAACGGCTGCGGTGAATCAGCCGATTGCGGTGTTTACCGTTCAGCCCCATGAAAGTATTGAAGGATTTCCGGCGGCATCTTCAGCTATGAAAGAATCTTCAGTGCCTTATACAGTTGCTCCCGTAGCCAAGGCAGTCACAGGCGCTGCCATGCAGCAGCCGGCATTCGTTCCTGAGCCGCCGCTCAAAAATTATCAATTTGCGTTTCCGACGGGTAATATTTCCGAGCGCGTATTGGCCTCTCCGCTGGCCAAAAAAATGGCGAAGGAAAGGGGATTGGATTTATCGACCATTAAGGGGTCGGGTCCGAAGGGGCGGATTGTCAGCCGCGATCTGGATCTGGCCCAGCCCAACCTGGCTGTGACCTTTGGCCGGCGCGAGATGCCGGATGTGCTGCCGGGAACATACGAAGAAGTGGCGTTAAGCCCGATGCGGAAGATCGTGGGGCTGCGATTGCAGGAAGCGAAAACGTTCATTCCCCATTTTTATATCCGCCAGGAAATCGATGCGGCCGCGCTCACCCTCGTGCGCGAACAGCTAAAATCCTACAACATTCACTTGACTGTCAATGATTTCATCATTCGTGCGGCGGCGTTGTCCTTGCGCGATCATCCGAGTGTCAATAGCGGCTTTCATTCCGTCCATCAGACGATCATTCAGTTTAAGACGGTTGACATTTCTGTCGCGGTCACTGTAGACGGGGGATTGGTGACTCCCATCATCCGCCATGCGGATTACAAAAATATCGGAGAGATCTCCGTGGAAGTGAAGGAACTGGCCGCGAGGGCCAAGTCCGGCAAACTGGAGGTCCATGAATATAAAGGCGGCTCGTTCACGATTTCCAATCTGGGCATGTACGGCATCACCGATTTTGCTCCCATCCTCAATCCGCCCCAAGCGGCTATTTTAGGCGTCGGCGGTATTGAAGATTGCGTGCGGATCAAGGCCAATGGCAAAGCGTCGGCCGGCAAGAAGATGAATCTGATTCTTTCCCTCGATCATCGCGTCGTCGATGGCGCCGAGGGCGCCAAACTGATCAAGACGATTCAGAAATATCTGGAAAATCCGGCCGTTTTGCTTATTTAAAGCCAGCGGTTTTTGATGAATAGCAGCATGGCAAAGAGCGAAAAAACGCCTGCGGTGGAAAGAATGATCATAAAGGCGTGGGGATAGTCTTTGAAAGGCACGGCCACGTTCATGCCATAGATCGAGGCGATCATGGTCGGTATGCTCAAAATGATCGTGATCGCGGTCAGTCGTTTGATGGTCTTGTTGACGTCGTTGGTAAAAATAATCTGATACGAGTCGCGCAAGCTGCGGATGCTTTTTACGTTGACGTGGCAGAGTTCCTCGGATTGGGTGATGGCGATGACCTGCTCCTGCAATTGCTCGCGGTCTTTATCGGCCAGTTCCAGATAATTGTGCGTAGCCAGGGCCTCTAGCAGATTGCGCATGGAGACCAGGGCGGTTAGATATTGATTGAGGGTCTCTTCATTCTTTGTCAGAGCGATGATTGCGTCGCTGTCGATCATGCGCGTGGGTTGTTCGTGCAATAAAATCGAATGGCGGACCTGTTTGATGCTCGTTGTGAATTGATGGGAGATTCTCGCCAAAAGATAGAGCAGCAGCATAGATCGGTTCGTTGTCGGGATATCGATATTGGAAAGAAGCATGTGGTTGATCAGCGGATTGGAATAGGGCGAGATCGCGATCAGGTATTTTTTTGTGAGAATCAAAGTCAAAGGTTCGGCATGCAGGCCCACCTCCTGTTCCCCGGGATGGCGGGTGAATAGAATGAGATTGTCCCCATGCTGCTCGACGCGGGGGATTTCATATTTGTCAATGCTTCCATGAATATCGCCGATCTCGTGGGAGACGAGCTGATCGATTTGATCGAGATCTTCTAATGAGGCCTGCTTGACATAGACAAAACAGCCGAGGCAGTAATTCGCGATGGGATTGAATTCATTGTCGTGTTCTGTTTTTAAATATATTTCAATCATGAACCTGGTCCCCTTTAATTTTCTTCATAGGGGCTGTCAGGGAATAAAGTAAAGGCAACTGTTTAGAGAGCCATTCCCGATGTGCCTCTTCGACGATATTCGGAATCTTTTCGACGATTTTACGCCCATTTTTCCGAAGTCCATATAACTCAAGGAGATATTGGACTTCGGAAAATGGGGTAAACTCGTTCGAAAATATCCCGAATCTCCCCGAAGAATTCACATCGGGAATGGCTCTTAGATACTACTCGTCAGCTTTTTCAAGTTCAGCGATTTTCTTTTCCAGCTGCTTGATGCGCTCGACATATCCTTCGAGTCTCCGCACGTGTACTTCCTGGCGATTGAATTCATTCACCGGAATCGCGGGGCTTCCGCGGTATTTGCCGGATTTAATTGATTTGCTCACGCCGCTGCGCGTGGCAATCATGGTCATATCATCGATCTCGACATGTCCCAATACGCCCGCCTGGCCTCCCATCATGACATGATGGCCCGTTTTGGCTGATCCGGCGATGCCGGTTTGCGCGGCAATGAGATTGTAGGCGCCGATCTCGACGTTGTGGGCAATTTGAACTAGGTTGTCGATCTTCGTTCCCCGGCGGATGATCGTCATGTCAAAGCGGGAACGGTCGATCGTGGTATTCGCTCCGATTTCGACATCGTCTTCAATTACGACAATGCCGAGCTGCTCGAGTTTATGATGGCAGCCGGTTTTATCGGTCGTATATCCAAATCCGCACGAGCCGATGATGGCGCCGCTTTGCAATATGACGCGATGGCCAATGCAGCAGCGCTCACGGACTACGCAGGATGGATAAATGTGGCCGTCTTGGCCGATTTCAACATGGGCGCCAATAAAAGTGTGGGCGTCGATGCGAGTCCTGTCTCCGATCCGGACGTGGGCGTCGATCACCGCGTAGGGACCCACCGAAACGCCAGCACCGAGGATAGCGCTTGGGTCGATCATGGCCGTGGGATGGATTCCGGTAAACGCTGTTTGCATTTGACTGGAGATGAAAAGCTCGATGATTTGCTGGAATACACGCGATGGATCATCGCATACGAAATAATTTTTGCCGCTGTCCGTGGGCGTTTGCCGATCGATGCAAATCACTCCGGCGGCGCTCTCTTTCATCGCCTCCCGATAGCGGGGATTGGCTAAAAAAGACGCCTCGACGCTCGTTGCTTTGTCTATGGCGTTAGCGCCTGAGATCACGTGCAACGGATTGCCGATCAACTCGACTCGGAGTTGATCGGCTAATTCAGCCAGAGTAAAACTCTTTACCTGCATGCCGATTAACCTGCGTGTTGATCGGACGTTTCTTTTCCGGCATTTTCGTCAGGCTGCTCTTCGCTGTTATCAGAGAGCTTTTTCGATTTGGAGTCGACATCGAAATTCTTGTCCATTTCTGAAATGACCTGCTGGGTCAATTCCAGATCGGGCCGATAGTAAAAACAGGCTTCTTTGTTGATCACGTAATCGAGTTTTTTGTCTTTAGCGACTTTTTCAGAAGCGCGGGTAATCTGAGCGCTCATTTTATGTACGAGCTGCATTTGCGCTTGCTGCATGACCTGGTAGAATTGCCCTTGATAGCGAGAGAGGTCTTCGTTCAAGGTCTGAAAGCGCGCTTTCATCTCTTCTTCGGCTTTCGGAGACAGGCTGTCGAGATATTCGCTGTCTTCAAATTTGGCAGACAGGTCTTTGAGTTCCTTTTCAGTATCGTCGATTAAAGAGGACAGCTGCTTGCGCAGGCTCTCAAAGTTTTCCTGCTCTTTTTTGCCGTATTTGGAATTGGTAATGCAGGTCGAGAAATTGACGACCGATGTAGCGTCGGCAGCGCTCAGAGAAAATGTGACTCCGCATGCTGCAGCGACCCATGGTAAATATTTTCTTAGAAACATGAAATCACCCTCATTGTTAATTGATTGATTGCCAACGCAAGAATAAAGAAGCTCAGAACTGGCCTCCCATCGAGAAAAATAATTTTTGCCGATCGTCTAGATGGGCCGGATTGATCGCATAGCCATATCCCAGCACGATCGGAGTTCCTTTGTTGATCTCGAGGCGAACCCCGGCGCCTGTACCGCAGCGCAATGTGTGCACCGACCAAGTGTCGAGCGTCACACTGCCGGCATCGAAGAAGAAAAAGACGTCGAGCATGCGCAAAAGCGAATAGTTGTATTCCGCAGATAGCAGGCAGGATGAAAAACCGCCAGTAGGAGTTTGGGTAAATTCTTCGACTTGCTGGCCATGCTCATTCGTATATGTATAGTGAATTTTGGGGCCGAGAATAGATGGCTTATAGCCACGGACCGTCGATTCACCGCCCAAAAAGAAGCGTTCACTATAGGGAACATTTTTCATGGGCTCGCGCTCGCCGTATGGAGTAATGAAGCGCGCCTCGCCCCGGATTTTGAAGGTGCTGTTTGCTGTGACAGGGAAATAGATCGAATTCAAATAACTGACCTTCCAGAAATGAAACTTACCGCCTACGCCGGCCATTTCTCCCTCGAGATAGGATCGCCAGCCGCGATGGGGTTTCGCGGAGCTGTCAGTCGAGTCATACGCGATGTTCGCGCTGATGGCGGACAAAAAGCCTTTTCCCTGATTCCTTGATTTTGCTTCCCAGTAGGATTTTGACTCTTCGCCATCCTTGGGCTTATGGATTTTTATCGAGTTTTGGGTGTGGCGCAGACGATCGCGTACACCCGCCGTCCAATAAACGGAGAGGGGATAGTTGAGTAGAACGGTTCCACCGTATGTGCTCACTCTGGAGTTTTTAGACTGGAGTTCGCTAAAGGTCTGGCTTAGTTCGACCCCAAAACGCCACAAAGTGTCGTTGACATAGGGGTTCATCCAGGAAAGGAGGATGTTTTCTTCTTTTTTGCCGAGAGTCGCCCGCGCATGGAAATACTGGCCGCCGCCGCGCAGAGAACTCATCTGGCCATGCAAGGCCCGCCCCAAGCCGGCGATATTGAAATTGCGCTCCGTCAGATCCAGGCCGCCAAAAATACTGTCCATCGAGCTGAAACCCATGAACAGACTGACATTGCCCGTCGTCGTCTCTTCCACTTCGATGTATACATCGCGGTAATTGTCACCGAGGCCGGCATCATCGCTGGTGCGGACCGCATAGACATTGACGGTTTTAAAATAGCCGATCGCTTCGAGGCGCTGCTGGGTAGCCTTCAGTTTTCTGGAATCGAACGTTTCGCCCGGAACCAGCAATGACTCGCGCAGAATGACGTTATTCTTGGTCGAATGGTTGCCGAATATGTGGACCAGTCCGATCTTGTATTGCTGTCCTTCATCGATGACAAAATCGACATTGAAGATGGGGTCGTTTTCGCAAAGAGGCGTTTCAAATTGGACGCTGGCATCGATATATCCCTTCTGGCCGTATAAATCTTTCATGGCCTGGGCGCTGTCGCGTATTTTGTCCGGCGAAAAGATGTCGCCCTCGTGGACCAAAGCCCGTTTCATCACTTCATCGGTGGTAAGAACCGAATGGCCGCTCACATGAACCTGACCAATATGATACTGGATCCCGCGATTCGCAGTAATGTCGACGATGATTTTGTCGCTGACGGGATCGTCGAGGATTTGAATATCAACCGCAGCATCGGCATAACCTCTGTTATGCAGATAATTCAGGATCGTCATCTTGTCTTGTTCAAGCGCTTCGTCGCGGAACTTTCCGACGCCAGTCAGCCAGCTCGTAAAAAAGTTGTATTTCTTCAAATAGATCGCATCGCCGAGATCGCTCTGCTCGGATTTTGAAAATCCCTTAAATACGATTTTCTTGATGTTGCCGGATTTCCCTTCCTTCACATCGATCACAATATCGATTTCATTGGTGTTTTCAATCGGGCGGATCGTGTAGGAAAGCTGCGATTCGAAATAGCCTTTTTTGATGTAGTAGTCCTTCACTTTGTTGAAGGCCTTGTTGAATTCCTGCCGGTTGAAAATGGTGTAGGGCTTGATCTCGAGTTCTTTTTGCAATGTGCCGGTGGAATAGCGCTCGTTGCCGGCAAACACGATCTGATGGATGATGGGCCGAGGAGTCAGTCGGATCGTGATGACGAGATTTTCATCCTGAACGCGGAGCGTTGGTTGAACGCGGTCGTATTCCTCGGACAGGGATTTCAGGTCGTTGTCGAAGGTGAACTGGGAAAAGTCGTCGCCCTCTTTGGTCTTGAGCTTGGTCAAGACGGGTTTTGGATCAAACGATGTGTTGGACTCTGGCGAATCGTATTCGACCTGGATGCGAGAGACTTTTTTCTCTTCATAGAGTTCGGCGCCGCTCAAAGGAATGGCAGCGGAGGCAAACAGGCAGGATAGCACAACGGTAGAGCGGATCAGGAATGTGTTTTTTGACATATGATTTCTTTCGTTTCCAAAAATCGCAGCGAATAGTTGACCCATGTTAGGTCAATACCTTGAAAAATGCAAACGAAAGAGCGGACTCTATAGGGTTTGGCGGCCCGTCAAGGCCCGAGACAAAGTGCCCCCATCGATATGATCCAGCGAGCTGCCGACAGGCAGGCCGAAGGCAAGCCGGGTGATTTTCACATTGGGGGAGGTGAGCCTTTCTTTTAAAAAGAGCGCTGTCGCATCGCCCTCCAGCGTCGAATCAAATGCAATGATCACTTCCTGCACCTGATTTTCGTGGATGCGCGATTCAATCCTGTCGACTCGCAGCTCGGCCGCATATCGTCCATCCAAGGGCGATAAGAGGTGCTCCACGACATGATATAGCCCACGAAACGCTCTGGTTTCTTCGATCGAATAGACATCGCGCGCCGAGGCGAGGATGCAGAGCGAATGGCCGTCTCTCAATCGCGAATCGCAAAATTGGCATTGACCGAGTTGAGTGAGGCAGCCGCATGTAGTGCACGGTGGAATTTTATTGCGGATCTGAGCCAGAAGCCCCCCAAAATGGGTGAGTTCGTCGGAGCCCCAATTGATGAATTCAAAGGCGAATCGCTCAGCGGTCTTGCTCCCGATGCCTGGTAATTTTTTTAGAGCGGCGATCAAGTTTTGTAAGTCTTCGGGGTATTTTGGCATGGCTTAATTAATAAGTTTGAGGGTGTTGTTGTCTGTAAGTCTTTGTGTGTGAGTGGTTAGTAATTTAAAACACTCATAACATCATCATATCCTTTTACAATATTTTATGGAAGTTCGGGAAAAATGAGCCAGCTCTTCTCTTTTAAAGAAAAATAGGGTACACTTTGTGTCACTGATTTTTTATGTTTTTTTGCGGTTTGTATTAATGAAAAACAACAGATGGCTTTGAAAGCGAGAATTATAGGAACCGGATCTTATTTGCCTGAGCGCGTTTTGTCGAACAGCGATCTTGAAAAGATCGTCGAGACGACCGACGAATGGATCGTCACGCGAACAGGAATGAAGGAAAGGCGCATCGCGCGCAGCGACGAATTTTCTTCGGATATGGGGATTCATGCGTCCAGGGCGGCAATATCCGACGCCGGCCTGAGCGTGGATGATATCGATTTTATTCTAGTGGCAACGACGACTCCGGATTATTTATTTCCCAGTACAGCGTGTCTGATTCAGCATGGCCTGGGCGCTCAGCATGCCGGCGCTGTGGATTTGCTCGCCGCCTGTACCGGATATCTGTATGCATTGTCTGTTGCCAAGGCCTTTGTTGAAGCGGGCATGTATCGAAATGTGCTGGTCGTCGCAGCGGAAAAGCTCTCTGCCATCACCAATTATAAGGATCGTTCCACTTGCGTACTCTTCGGCGATGGAGCGGGTGCTTGCGTCGTTTCTTCTGCCGGCAAGGGGTTGGCTATTTCGAATATCCGCCTCGGATCGGATGGCGAGCAGGCCCAATTTGTTATCATGCCAGCGGGCGGCTGCCGCATGCCGGCGTCCGTCGATACAGTGCAAAATGATCAACATTTTATTCGAATGGCGGGGTCAGAGACGTTCAAGCACGCCGTGCGCCGGATGGAGTCCGCCTGCAAAGGCTGCCTGGAAGACGCTGGTTTAGCTGAGAGCGATATCAGCTGGCTGATTCCCCATCAGGCCAATTTGCGCATCATTGAAGCCATCGCCAAGCGCTTCGAGCATCTTCCGCCTGAGCGGATTTACAAGACGATCCACAAATATGGAAATACTTCCTCATCGACGATTGGAATCGCGCTCGACGAGCTGCTCAAGCAGAGCCAAGTAAAAAATGGCGAACATATTTTATTGACAGCCTTCGGCAGCGGTTTTACGTGGGGAGCGGCACTGCTCACAGCAGGAGACGGGTTATGAAAAATATTGCGTTTCTTTTTCCCGGCCAGGGCGCCCAATATCCCGGAATGGGGAAAGATTTTTTTGATGCGTTTGAGATAGCCCGCCACACCTTTGAAGAGGCGGACGACTTGCTCTCTTTTCATCTGAGCCAGGTGATTTTTGAGGGGCCTGCGGCTCTTCTGACGGAAACCCGATACAGCCAGGCCGCGATCTTCGTCAACAGTATGGCCATGATGCGCACTTTGCAAGAGCTGCTACCTGAATTAATTCCGGCCGTTTGTTCGGGGTTGAGTTTGGGCGAATACACCGCTTTGTGTGCCTCCGGCCGGCTCAGCTTTGCCGAGACGCTTCGTTTGATCCAGCTGCGCGGCGAGTATTTGAATGACGCCTGCGTCAGAACGAAAGGGTCCATGTCCGCCGTTTTAGGACTTGAGGCGCAGGATGTCGAGGAAGCCATCCGGTCGATTCCTCAAGTATGGATTGCGAATTTCAATTGCCCGGGACAGACGGTGATTTCCGGAACGCACGATGGGATCCGGGCGGCCGGCGAAGTGCTGAAGCAAAAGGGCGCCAAGCGGTTGATTCCGTTGCAGGTGCAGGGAGCATTTCATAGCAGGTTGATGCAAAGCGCTCAGGATCGGCTTAAATTCCGGATTGCCGAGGCGAACATTGTTGACAGCGCAACCGGCTTTGTGATGAATGTCACGGGCAGTTATGTCGATGGGATCGATCCGGTCAAAGACAATCTTACGCGCCAGGTGACCCATTCAGTTCGGTGGGAGCAGGGCGTCCGTGCGATGATGGAAAAGGGCGTTTCGCTCTATCTGGAAATCGGATGCGGGAAGACCTTGACTGGCATGAATAAAAAAATGGGCATGACGCAGCCATTTTTCAGTATTGAAAAGGTGTGTGATCTGGATGGGGTGGCCCGTCAGATTGAAGGGGTTGTGGGTATATAAATGCAATTCACAGGTAAGACAGTTCTTGTCACGGGCGGATCGGCCGGCATTGGCCGGGAAATTGCACTGGCGTTTGCGAAAAATGGGGCCAGCGTGGCGATTTTTGGAACCAATGAAGAGCGCTCGCAGGGAGTGGTCCGCGAGATGGAGTCTTTGAAAATCGATAACGCCCAGCGGTTCGGCTATTATCTCGTCGATGTCTCGAAAACGAAAGAGGTGGAGACGACCATCCTCCAACTTCTCAGTGCCTGGGGCCAGGTCGATATTCTAGTCAATAATGCGGGGATTACTCGCGATAATCTGCTCATGCGGATGAGCGAAGAAGATTGGGATTTAGTTGTTGATGTCAATTTAAAATCAATTTATAACACCTGCCGTATTTTGGCTCGGCCCATGATGAAAGCGAGGGCCGGGAAGATTATTAACATTACCTCTGTCATTGGATTGACGGGGAATGCAGGACAGGTGAATTATTCCGCCTCCAAGGCGGGTATGATCGGCTTCACAAAATCGCTGGCCAAGGAATTGGCCTCTCGCGGCATATGCGTCAATTGCGTGGCGCCCGGTTATATTCAAACTCAGATGACCGAGGGACTTTCGCCTCAAGTCAAAAACGAGGTTCTATCCAAAGTTCCGCTTTCCCGCATCGGGCAGCCCAGTGAAGTGGCTCATGCGGTCCTATTTCTTGCGAGCGATCAGGCGAACTATATCACAGGCCAGGTGCTCACAGTCGATGGCGGAATGGTCATGTAAGCAATGTTTAAATATGAGGAAATATGTCAGTTCAACAAGAAGTAATGGATATCATTATAGAGCAGCTCGGGGTGGATGCGAACGATGTGGCTCCCGAAAAGTCATTCGTTGAAGATCTCAATGCCGATTCATTGGATCTCACTGAGCTGATCATGACATTTGAAGAGCGCTTCGGTTTTGAAATCTCAGAAGAAGATGCCGAGAAGCTCAAGACCGTCGGCGATGTCATCAGTTACATCGAAAAAAGAAAAGTGAAAGTCTGAGTTCCATTAAAAGCCAAATGATGGTTTGATCATTTGGCTTTTTACAGGTTTGGATTGCCTGTGCCCTAATCGTTACCCACCTGTCTAACTATTGTTAAAGCGTTGGTTTCAGGATCTGAATGCAAAGCAGATGAAGATCTTTCTGCAGATCTTTGCGTTTGGTGGCAAACGAGATTTCCTTATGGAGCATCGCGGCCGTTGTCTCTATGCCGTCTTGGGCAAAATACTTTAATGTTTTCGTCAAAAGGTCGGACATTTTCTGCGGTTCTTTGAAAAAAGACGCAAAGCCGTGGTTCATGAGAAAAACAAAGTCTCCGGCCGCTACTCGGCGCTTGCCTTTCAGTTGTTTTAGATCCCCATCTTCCACCGACCAGATATAGGGCGTGGCGCAGTTGGCCGATTGGGATGATATCATCGATCGCTCCCTGTTCAAAGTAATGCGCAGCGAGGGAAACGGCAGTTTTTCCTGGGGATGGTCTTTCGAGAGTTTGTATTGGGTTAACAGCTGATACATTCCATCAAACCCTACCTGGTTGGCTTCTGCCAGATAAATGCTCAGGAGCTCGGGGCGGTCCGAAGCGGGGAAATCGACGAGCAAACCGCGGGTGGAGGCGGAAGGGAAAGAGATGGCTTTAACAGCGATCGCCTCGGATGAACACTCATCGATGTTTTTTTGCAGCATCAGGTGTTGCAGCAGCCGCGCGCACTCGGCCTCGCCATACATGCGCTCCCAAAGTCGCGAATTTTCCTTCAGCCGGTTGATGTTTTCAAGCAGGCACTCGCTCATGGTGTTGAGCGTATTGGCCAGCTCTTTCAGCTCTCTTGGGCCGGTTACCTGAATCGATTCGCCATAATGACCCGCGGCAATCGCCAGAGCGGAATTGTTCAGCTTTTGTACCGGTTCGGAAATTTTTCCCGCGATGAAATACAACGAAACCGTCGCGATGATAGCCAGGAGTGCAACGCCGAGAACAGCCAGATGGGTGTGCTCGATAAAAATCCGGCTATAGCATAAGAGGAGGGCGATCAATATGATGTCTCCGACCAATGCGGGAAGAAGAGAGAGCAGCAAACGGGTGCGGATTTTCATGGCGCTCGCTGAGCAGCTCCATTGAGACGGCATGAAAGGGGGTTGGCATAGCTTTGCAATAGAGCCACGGCCACAGAGGGGCACTCCGAAATGACAGATAACAAATGGCTGCGCGAAAGGATGAATAGCCGGACATCGGTTTTGCAGATGGCAAAATAGCTTCTGGGCTGCTCATTGAATAGAGACTCATCTCCAAAAAAGTCTCCCGAATTCAGTTCGCATACCGCGCGCATGCGCTCATCGAGGATTTGCACAGTGCCGTCGTAGATGATGTACATGCGGTTCGCCGCTTGATGCAGGGAAAACACCTGATCTTTCTGGTCGTACTCGTCGTAGAGCAGTTTTTCGGCGATGGCCAATAGAAGATCGAGGTCGAGATCATTGAAGATCTTGACCTTTTTCAAAAAGAAAGCCTTTTCAATCAGACTAAAGTGTTTCATGTCTCTAACAGCTCATAGGCAAAGTGATGGAACGTTTCATCGGAGCGCTTGATTTGCTCGCGCAGCTCCTGGCGCCAGTTCGGCATTTGCAGCATGGCCTTTAAACGGGCCGCGACGACTTTATCGTACAAGGAACCCGAGCGATCCAGCGTGGCCAGCAAATCCGAAAGCGACAACTGGGGTAAATCTTTTTTGAAGCGCAGACAGGCCGCCAGCTTGTCTTCCAGGGGCCGATCATCGATCAGTGGAGAGATGCGTCGAAATAATCGCGGATCGCAGGTTCTTTCCAGGCTTTCGACAGCATTGGATTGAATTTTGGCATTGCGGCTATAGAGTGCGCGCGCCAGCATCTCCGGCTCTTGCAGTGAGCCTGCCGCCCCTAATAAATGGATTACGAAGTCAATCACGCTGCGAAAGCCGGTCAAAAGAGCGTTTTCCAGTAATTCAAGGTCGTAGAGCGGGTATTGTTTTTGAATCTTATGGCCAAAGTAAAAATAGAAATAGGCCCGGTCGATCTCGATTCCAATCACATCCGTCAGATTGGCCTGGAGTTGCGGCAGCGCTAACCGGCCCAGGATTTTTCCCGCCAGAATGCGGCTGCGGTCGGGAATGGACAAATCTTTGGTGAGAGACAAAAGAATGGGCACTGTTTTGAGCCCCATGGCAATGATGATCTCTTCGGTTCGGCGCCGTTCGTTCGGACGGAAGTATACGCTAGCGGCAAGAAGGTCTTTCACGGTCGACGAATCGGCGATTTTACCGAGGGCGTCGAGGCAATAGAGGCGGAAAAAATTGTCACGCGACGATTCCAGCTCATCGATCAGGCGCGGCGCATCTCTACTGAAGTGGGGATCGGCCAGGCGCGCGATGCAGCGCGCGGCGGAGCGCTTCACGAGAATCGCATCGTGAGATAAAAAGGGCAGCGCCTTCCCTGCGCCCTGCGGCACTTCGCCTTCGGCAAGAATGTCGAGCGCCATACTGATCTCATCGATGCGCGATGATTTCAGCATGATTTCGATCTTTTTCGTTGCGATCGCGCGATGGATGGCCGCCGTTTCGATGGGCTGGGAAACGAGAGATTTCTGCAGCGTCAATATAGCCGATCCTTGCAATAACAGATCGCTATTTTCCAGATCGTCTTCGACTTTTTCCGGATGATGCAATCCGCGCTTGGCGAGATAGAAGCTGGCCCATTTGCAAAATTCCGGCGATTCGCTTTCATTCATCCAGCTCGCGATGCTGTCCAGCACTCGGGCGTCGTTCGAAAATGAACTGGCTTCGAACATTTTCAGCAGCTGGATTTTGCTCAGCGTGCCAAAACCGCGGCTCACTTCGAGAATCTGCGCGAGCACGGTTGCGTCGTGCAGCGACAAAAGCGATTCACAAGCCAGCAGGCGAACCTCTTCGCGGCCGCTACGGAGCGCCGCCAGAATGTCTTTGCGGGCCTCTTTCTGCTCCCTGCGACCCATTGAGGCTAGCCAGTCCTTCAATTTTCGGTCAAAATGCAAGGCATTGTCTTTCAAATTGATCAGGATCGCTTTGGAATACAGGGCCCGGATCAAAAGAGTGATGGCGAGCGAAATGAGGGTCAGCGCCAAGCCTAGCCAGCGGCTGCCGGATTGCATCCCCAATAATAGCAATGAACTCACCAGCATTCCGATCGGCTCGAAAAAGGAGTCGTTGATGATGCGTACCTTTGACTTCAGCTGTGCTGGCACGGCATTGGACAGGAGATTGAAGCAGTTGTCTTCTATGGTAAACAGAATGCCGTCGACCGCAATGAGCCCCAAGATAGCGATAATGAGGGTATCGTATGTGACCCATTGAGAATAAACAGCCAAAAAGAAGATCGGCGTGATCAAAATGGCGTTGCAAAGGCCGATGCGCCTCACGAAGCGGCTATAGAAGAAAAATCCGACCAGGATATTGCAAGCCGAGATATAGGCGCGGCATTTGCCCAGAAATTCGGCGATCGTTCCAACCGAAATCCCGGATTCGGCCGAATTAAAAATCCGTCCAAAACTATCCATATAACTGTATTCGGAAACGGTGATCAGCAGCTGTGTGATCAGGCTCAATGAAAGAAGATAGATGGTGAAAGGGGAGCGGCTGATGAGTTTGACGATTGAGGCAAAACCGCTGCGATCGGTTGAGAATACGCCATCCACGGTGTCATCGTGCACAGCAGGGGTTTTGTGTGCGATGGTTCGCGCTTCGGTCAAGGCGATGAGCAATGATACTGCGGCGATAATCAATAGAGCGGGGATTCCTAGCATGTTCAGGGCGATGTTGATGAGAATGCCCGAGCAGATGTTCCCCAAAAAATATGCAGCGCTATAGAGAGAATAGACTCTTTTCGCGTCCTGCAGATCGTGGTATTGGTCGATGAATGTCCAGGAACAGGCAATCAAAACGGTAAAGAGCATCCGGGAGGCGATTTTAAAAGCGTACCAAAATATGAGCGGGGGCGAGCCGCTCACAAAAAAGGCCGATGAGGCGCAAAGAAGGGCGCCGATGCTGATGGCAATGGTCAAAATTCGATAGGGACTTGTGAATCGCAAACAATAGAGCACGATCGTTGAGACGCAAACCATTGAAAGGGAGGTTATTAAAAAAACGATCGGAAGAAATTGGGCGCCGGCTTTTTCTAGAAAAAACCCATCGGATAGAGTCTCGAGGGTTGTTATTCCAAGAGCCCAGAAAATGGCCAGACGGGCAAATCGCAATGATTTGATCCCCTCACCGGGATAAATACCAAAAACTTTTTGAAAAAGGCGTTGCATCTCACTCGTAAAAACGGGCTGTTAGTCTTTATATTATACGATATCGAGGCATTATTTCTCTGTTTTGAACGCATTTCTTGCCGCAATCCCACCCCTTCAGGGGTGGGTCTAGGCAAGATATTTTATTCGTGCGGTAAGCGGCTTTAGCCGCACCGCCTCCAAAAGCTACGTAAAGAATCTCCTCCTTTTAAGGAGGAGTTCTTCAAAAAATCTTTTTTAGCTGGTATTGACCTATACCATTAGCTCGACTTTGCAACTTTTTGGACCCGAAGGCCTCGAGATATTTGTTCTCGGAGCAAATAGACGAGGCAGGCGGGTCCAAAAAGTTGCAAAGTCGAGTTTAGATCTCCATTTCCGAGTTTGCGTGAATGGCCTGTTTATCCTTGAGGAAATTCGGCCAAGCGGTGTAGAACTATTGATACTTAAAATTTTTTAGCGCGGCTGTTTTGCGCTCAGAGGCAAAGTATGGAAAGACATCACTTGGTAATCATTGGATCAGGACCGGCAGGTTATTGCGCGGCGATCTATGCGGCGCGAGCTAACTTGAAACCAGTTCTGTTCGAAGGTTTTATGTCGGGAACCGCAGGCGGACAGCTCATGATCACCACCGAAGTGGAAAATTACCCGGGTTTTCCCGATGGGATCCTGGGACCGCAATTGATGGAAAGCTTTCGAGCGCAGGCCAAGCGTTTCGGGACTGTCGTGTTCACAGAGGATGTTGAATCGATCGATTTGTCCAAAAAGCCGTTTTTTATCAAGAGCTCGCAGAACCAGATGTTAGCCGATGCGATCATCATTGCGACAGGGGCTACGGCGAAGCGGATGGACATCGAGGGCACTCGCGACGGAGAGTTTTGGCAAAAGGGCGTGACGGCGTGCGCCGTATGCGATGGGGCGGCGCCGATTTTTCGCAACAAACCGCTATTCGTGATCGGCGGCGGCGACAGCGCGGTTGAAGAAGCGATTTTTTTAACCAAATATGCCAGCCGTGTTTTTCTCGTCCACCGCCGCGATCAATTGCGAGCTTCGAAAATCATGGCGGCCCGCGCTCTGAAACATCCCAAGATTGAAGTACTCTGGAATCGGACCCTGGAAAAAGTACAGGGAGATCAGATCGTACGAAAGGTCATTTTACAAAACCTGTTGACCCATGAAATGGAACAGCGAGAGGCCGGCGGTGTATTTTTTGCCATCGGACATTCGCCCAACACAGTTTTTTTGCAAGGGCAGCTGAAATTGAATGATGCGGGATACATTGTTGTGAAGAAGGGAACTACATATACGAGCAAGGCGGGAATTTTTGCTGCGGGCGATGTGCAAGATCCAGTGTATCGGCAGGCGGTTACAGCAGCCGGCTCTGGATGCATGGCTGCGCTGGATGTCGAACGGTGGCTGAGCAAAAAAGGAATTGTGGAATGAAGATTAAGGCAATCATCCTCAGCGTTTTGTTTTTTCCGGGGCTATGCCACAGTCTTGAAGTACAGCCATGGTTTGGCGACGTTTTTGAATTTCATTTTCTAGGTAGCTATGTTTACAGCCGTTTCAATAGCGTTCAGGGCGGAGATCCTCAGTTGAAGAGTCCTTTCAACTCAAATCTGGGTTATTTGGGATTGGAATTTTGTCCAACATCTGACTGGAGTATTGATGGCGATGTGCAGGTGGCGGATACGACGGCCGTGCCATTTAATTTTCGATCGGTGGCTCTGCAGCTGCGCTATCTATGGGCGGACGACATCGTTGGTAATCCTGTGACCTTTTCCACGGGAGCCAATTTCCGCGCTACTTCTGAGTCAGCCCTGCGCGATGTAAGCTGTCCTTCTCATGCCAATGTCGATTTTGAGATGAATTTTGCTCTTGGAAAGGAATTCGATGCTTCAGAGAGCTGGCGATGGCGGCTTTGGTGTTTTGGGGCTCTGGGTCAGGCGAATCGCGGATCGCCATGGGTGCGAGCGATGGCTGCCGTTGAAACGAACATCGATGATAAGCATAAATGGGGGCTTTTGGCGATAGGCAGCAATGGCTATGGCCGCCACTCTCATGTGAATACCGAACATTTTAACGGGTATGGAAAGATCCGGCAAAAATCGATCGATGTGGGAATCCGCTACGGCTATCGCACAGGAGTCTGGGGGACGCTGCGCGTGGAATATCAACGGCGCGTCTTGGCAAAAGCATGTCCCCAGAATGTTAACGCATTTATCTTTAGCTATTTGTTGCCATTCTCTCTTTAGAAATCATCGTCCGGTACTTGTGGTGGAGAGGGGAGTCGGCGTCGAACAGCTTCCGGAAGCTCGATTGTGAACTCTTTCGCTTCAAGAATTTTAGGATTTCTTATCCTCTGCGCATTGCATTTTATCCATGCAAAAGCCTCTGTTACACAAGGGAATTCCCTGTAAGACATGGATTGAGGTAAAAGAACATAGATATTCGGGGTATTATATCCTACGAAGCATAGGCCTGTAGCTGGGCGATCGCTTGAAAACTTATTTGTTTCAAAAATCTTGTAAGTATTTATATTCCGTTCGTTCAGTCTTATCCATATAAAAGCCTCTTCTACGCGAGAGAATTCTTTGTAAGAAACGGATGGAGGTGTGTGAATAGACGGAAGCTCGCCAATAGAACCGTGTCTGGTACTTAGGCTGTATTCAACAAGGAAAGCGGACACTTTATTAACCTTTTTGTAAACCGATCCAAATCGCTACGGCTGTAGCGTATTGCTCTGTATGGCTGATTGAAACGAGCAACGTGGGATCCTGAAATTCTTTTTTCAGAGGATCAGAAAGATAGACGACGGGCTTGCCGTACTCGTCATTGAGAACCTCGATGTCGTGCCACTGGACTTTGGCTCCAAACCCGGTACCAAAAGCTTTGACGATGGCTTCTTTCGCCGCGAAGCGTCCGGCGAAATGGGGCATCGAGTCTTTGAACTTATTGCAGTAATCTTGTTCTTTCTTGGTAAAAATCCGGTTCAAAAAAGGCTGCCCCTGCCGTTCAATGCTTTGGCGCAATCTGGCCACTTCCAGAATGTCGTTTCCGATCCCTTGAATCATTTTTTTTTATGGCTGTTCGTCGTTATCGTCGTGCGGATGGTAATCCCCTTCTTCATCCATGGCGTTGCAGAAAATCATGCGGCCCGAAGAGGTGTGTTTAACCGACAAAACCAATGCATCGATAGTATCCCCGATGAAAGCGCCGCCGCCGTTCACGACGACCATCGTGCCGTCTTCGAGATATCCGACTCCCTGGCGCGGCTCTTTGCCAAAGCGCTGGATTTTGATCTTGATCCTCTCGCCGGCTTGCATTAATGGCTTCAAGGCGTTCGAAAGAGCGTGAATATTGATAATGCGCACACCTTCAATCGCAGAGATCTGGACGCGGCTGATGTCCGCCGTTAAAATATTTCCATCGAGGAGGCGCGCAAGTCTGAGCAGTTTGCTCATAAAATCTTTGACTTCAGGAAAGTCGGTGTCGTTATAGCGCATTTCCAGACCGGGGAGTTGTTCGAGTTTTTTCACAACTTCCAGAGCGCGTTTGGCTTTGTTGCGCAACATTTCATCGCTGGCCTCTGACTGGGCATAAAGATCTTTCAAGAGAAAACGGGGTAAAACCAGATGGTGATCGATCATCCCGGAAGATGCCAAATCGATGATGCGGGCATCCGCTAAAACGGAAGAATCGATGATCAGATCTTTCTTTTTCTGAGCGGTCGGAGTGAATTTGACGAACGGAATGGACACATAAAGCTCATCGGACGCCCGCAGCGTCATGATTGTGCCGAGATAAGTGCCGAAGAGAAACAGACAGATTTTGACGATTTCCAGAATTTGGCTATTTAAATGAATGCTGGCGGCGGAGATGTCGAGTACTGCCCGAAAGATCAATACCAGCGCTTCGCCCATGAAGAAGCCGATGAACAATCCGATGATGGCGATGTTGAACGAGCGCAGGTTGAACCGTTTGAAGAGAAGATCAAAGCCGATGAGCAAGAAACCGAGAAGCGATCCGAGTCCGACGCCCATGAGTAAGTTGGGGAAGGTGTAGCCGGAATCGCCGGAGATCATGTAGGTAGTAATAAAAAAAATGCACAGTATGAAAAAGAATAACCTGGTGAAGGCCAATGCGATGTTCATATTTTTTTTTCCTGTATTTGGGTCTTCATCCCATCGAGAAGGCTTTTTTTGTGAAAAAGCGCTCTTCAAGGATAGTTTACTTAAATCTGGGTAGTTTGTCCTTATTTAGGTTAGCAAAATGCTCTGATGAAATAAATCATCTTGTACATCTGTCCAGCCATAAAAAATTGAATTGTAGTTTGCTCGGCGTTTTTTTGTCGACCATACAAAGAAAAAAAAATCCTCACTTGTGATATGGAGATTTTTTAGAGATCTCCAGGGAGCGGTAGATCTGTTCGATTAGCACAAGTCGGGTCAATTGATGGGTAAAAGTTAGTGGGGAAAGACTCCATTTTAAGTATGCCTTTTGCAGCAGATCTGTTGGAAAGCCGTTGGGGCCTCCAATCGCGAACGTAATTCGGCTGCCGGTTTTTTCAATGGCCTGAAGCAGGTGTTGACTGAATGCGATGCTATCATAAGAAATGCCTGCCGGATCAAGCGCGATAAAAGTTTCATTTCGAAGCAAAAGAGGAAGCTGACTGTCATCGTCCGCCTGAATCCAGCTCATCTGTAAAAGGGGCGAAAGTCGCTTTTCGTATTCTGCGATTGCGATCCTGAGCCACTCTTCTTTGCATTTTCCGACCGCGATCACTTTGACTTTAAACATGTTTTTGCCATCCTAGGAGAGTAAAACTCGACTTTGTACATTTTTAGGGCCGCCTGTCTCGCCTATTTGCCCCCTGACGTTCGACCTACGGTCGAACTAGGCGTTAATTTAAGAAGGAAGGGGATAGTAACCCCTTCCTTCTTAAATTAACGCCTCAGAGGGCAAATATTTCGAGGCCTTCGGCCCTAAAAATGTACAAAGTCGAGTAAAGGGTAAACGCAATGATATTGTCTCAAATTCCCCATCATTTCACGTCAATAGCTGTATTTCATTGGGATCCAGATCCAGACCTTTTCATTATCCCTGGTCTGAACTGGCCCATCAAGTGGTATGGTCTTCTTTTCGCGCTGGGTTTTGCTGTCGGCTTTACCATTTTTCAAGCCATTGTCTATCGCTATCTTTTACAAGTGTCTGATTGTGAAAATCAGCGTTTAAAGGAAATGGCACTCAAAATGACCGATCGCATCACTCTTTATGCCGTTGTTGGAACCGTCATAGGAGCGCGATTGGGCCATTTTATCTTTTATGAAAATCCTTCCCTCTATATTACCCATCCTCTGGAAATATTGCGAGTATGGAATGGAGGATTGGCCAGTCATGGGGCAGCGATTGGCATCATTGCTGCAATTGTTTTATTTTCCCGTTACTCAAAAACGATTGAACCCGGATTAACCTGGATTCGATTGTTGGATTTTATTTGTGTTCCGACCGCTTTGGCCGGCGCGTTGATCCGCTGGGGCAATTTTATCAATCAAGAGATTCTAGGTACGAAGAGTGCGCTTCCATGGGCCGTTGTTTTCGGCCATCCGGCCGATCACAGCTTCCCTGCCCCTCGCCATCCCGTTCAGCTCTATGAATCTTTTTTTTATCTGATCGTCTTTTTGATACTCTGGCATCTGAGCTATCGGCGGAAATATCTGCTAAGACAAGGATGGCTGATCGGTCTGTTTTTGATCCTTGTTTTCGGATATCGCTTTTTCATCGAGTATTTCAAGATTGAACAGAGCCATCTTGTATCCGCAGCCCATCAGCTGACGATGGGACAGTGGCTTAGCATCCCGCTGGTCATCATGGGAGCTTTGTTGATGTTTTTTTCAAAGCGATCGGCCAAGAGTTAATGATTCTTGGGTCGATAAGCGATGCAAGAGATTTCTATGGGCGAGTCTAGCGGCAGTTTGGCCACCTGGATCGTTTGCCTGGCTGGCGGCGGCGAATGGTTAAAACGCTCGCCATAGGTCCGATTGAATGCCGGGAATTGGGCCAGGTCTTTTAAAAATACATCTGTTTTTACGACATGCTCCAATGTCAAATGGGCGGAGGCCAAAATCGCTTCCAGATGATCGATGACTTTGTGGGTCATCGCTTCGATATCTCCGCTGATGAGCTGGTCAGTTTTGGGATCGATCGGCAGCTGCCCGGAAACAAAGACATATTCACCTGCTTTGATTCCCTGGGAATAAGGCCCGATCGCTTTCGGAGCATGCTCGCTATAAATTTTTTCGGTTTTTCGCATAGTTACCTTTAAAAAATTAAATTATGTCTTTTGGTGTGGATTTCCTCAAGGAGCCATTCCCGATGTGAATTCTTCGGGGAGATTCGGGATATTTTCGAACGAGTTTACCCCATTTTCCGAAGTCCAATATCTCATTGAGTTATATGGACTTTGGAAAATGGGCGTAAAATCGTCGAAAAGATTCCGAATATCGTCGAAGAGGCACATCGGGAATGGCTCTCAAGAGTTTGCTTGACCCGATAACGGGGGGCAGAGGATAATGGGCGCATAAGAATTGATAGGGGGATGGTATGAATTTTCTTACGATTGCGGGCCATTTAGGCGCTGATCCGGAAGTGCGGTTTATTTCATCGGGCAAAAAAGTGACGACCATGCGCGTCGCTACGAATACGCGCCGCAATGGCGCCGACGACACGATCTGGTGGCGAGTGACGATCTGGGGCGAGCAATTCGATAAAATGATTGCTTTTTTCAAAAAAGGCAGTGCGATCGTGGTATTTGGAGAACTCCAAAAACCGGAAATTTTTACCGGCCGCGATGGCAAGCCGCAAATCTCTATGAATATTACGGCGTCGAGCATTCAATTCAGCCCATTCGGAAAACCTGATCGCCAGGGTCAAGGCCAAGAGGGGGCTAGTTCAGCGCCCGGAGCCGCTCCGTTTGGTGCGACGGGCGATAATGTAAACAATCCCTACGTGCCGCCCATTCAGTCGGGCAAGGCGCCGATTGGTGAGACGGTTGATGATGAAGTCCCATTTTAATTGAGATCGACCCATGCTGAAAATCGTTTGCCAGAAAGCGTTTGAGAAACGCGAGCTGTTCGAGTTAATGGTCTTGCCGTATTGGGAAGGTCCCGGAGAAGCGGCGGATCTTTCGATGTGGAAAGAAATCGCGGTTCAACCTCTCGCGAGCGGCGATTTCAATGGGAAAGCAGGCGATACTCTTCTTCTCTATAGCCAGGGCCGCCTTTTGTTTCTGGGTCTTGGCAAAAAGGATGCCGTGAATGGCGAGTCTTTGCGGCGCGCCTATTCGGCGGCGGTCCGGCTGGCCCAGACGAAAAAAGTTAAAACGATTCACCTCGTTGTCCCAAAAATACCCAAGATGGCTGATGAAGATGTCTTGCGGGGCATCTCTGAGGGAATTTTGCTGACGAATTATTCTTTTTCGCAATTGAAGTACGACTCATTGAAGGAAAATCCTGTCTGTTTGCTTGAAAAGGCTTATTTCATCGGGTTGGAGATGAAGCATGAGGCCTTGATTCAAAAATTGACACAGATCGCAGCGGGCGTCTATCTGACGCGCGAGCTCGTCAATGGCAATGCCGATGATGTGACGCCGAAAATGCTGGCTGAAACGGCCCTTTCATTAGAAAAGCGAACGCCAGGTCTCAAAGCGACGATTTTGGATAAAAAACAGATCGAAAAAGAAAAGATGGGACTGCTCTTGGCCGTTAATCGCGGCTCATCAATGGACCCCTATCTCATTAATTTATCCTATCAGGGTAATCCTAAATCCAAAGAGCACATCGTGCTCGTTGGCAAGGGGATCACTTACGATACCGGCGGCCTGGCGCTGAAGCCGGCAGATGGCATGGCGACCATGAAGTGCGATATGGCCGGGGCAGCTACTGTACTTGCGGTTGTTCATACCGCCGCCGCTTTGCAGTTGAAAGTCAATGTGACGGCCGTCGCTCCGGTGACGGAAAATGCGATTGACGCCAATAGCTACAAAAACGGCGATGTCTATCGCTCCATGAGCGGCAAAACCATCGAAGTCAATAATACGGATGCTGAGGGACGGCTGGTTCTGGCCGATGCGATGACCTATGCGATCAAACATTGGCAACCGACGAAAATGATCGATGTGGCGACCCTGACGGGAGGGATTATTATTGCCCTGGGCGAGGAGATCGCTGGCGTTTTTGCCAATGACGATCAATTGGCGAAAGACTTGGCTATTTCTTCGGAAGCTACGGGAGAAAATGTTTGGCGCATGCCACTGCATGCCGATTATAAGGAAATGCTCAAATCCGAAACGGCGGATCTCTTGAATTCAGCGGGTAAATCGGCATCTTCGATGACGGCAGCCCTCTTTTTGCAGGAATTTGTCGGATCGGTACATTGGGCGCATATCGATTTCGCCGGAAGCAGCTATCTATCCAAGCCTAAATATTACAATACTTCGAAGGCGACCGGCTTCGGCGTGCGCCTGCTCATTGATTTTCTCGAGCGCCACGCTACATGACTCTTCGATGGCGCCAATCTCATTCGGCTCGGTTGATCGAAGCATTAAAGATGCGCGTCGATCCCTCTTTTTCTGCCCGATTTATCAAACGCGCTCTGGAAGCCAATGTTTGCCGGGTGAATGGCCGTATCGAGCGATTCGCATCGGCTGCTCTATCTGCCGGCGATATCATTGAATTGAAAGATCGTTGGGAGAGTTTTGACGAAAAGAGCTCTGATGAGGTTTCGATCCTGTATGAAGATCGTGAGCTCTTGATCATCAATAAAGCCCCGCTTTCCGTATGTACTGACAGCTATTTCTCTCAAAAGCTTCAAAAAACCGTTTGGCTGGCTCACCGTCTCGATAAGGACACAACAGGGGTCTTGTTGTTTGGGAAAGATCCTGGCGTTGCTGTTGAGCTTCAGGAGTGTTTTAAACAACGCCTTGTCCAGAAGGAATATTTAGCGATCGTTGACAGAGCAGTGGAAAAAAAAGAGGGAGTTATCGAAACCCGGCTGGCGAAAAAAGGATCATACCAGGGACAGACAATCTGGGGATCGTGTGCGGGGCAGGGGCTTTATGCCAAAACCGCATGGCATTGCGTGTCTGTTTCGCGCAATGCGTCATTGTTATTATGCCGTCCCGAAACAGGGCGCACCCATCAAATCCGGGTGCATCTGGCAGAAATGGGGCATCCGATCATTTTTGATCGCCAATATTCCTCTCATTTTCAATCGAAAATATATGCCGCACGCCCTATGTTGCACTCTTTGGGCCTGAAATTGCAATGGCGTGGGAGATCGTTAGAGATCAACGCTCCTCTTCCCCAGGACTTCATCGAAGTTCTGAATCAATCCGGTTTGCACTATGAAGCAGAAAAACGATGCAGTTTTTGATCGTCAAGACATCTTCTCTCGGGGATATCATTCAGGCGTTTGGCGTATTAACTTATTTACATCGAAAGTTTCCCGCGGCATCCATTGACTGGGTCGTAGACGAGCGGTTCGCATCGATTGTCGCGGCACATCCCTTGGTGAGAAGAGCTATCTCGTTCGATATCAAACAATTTAAAAGGCGTTTTCGCGATCAAACGTTCCGGCACGGCATTTGTCGTTTTGTTCGTGCGTTGAGAGATCAAAAGTATGATGCGGTTTTCGATTTGCAGGGCAACTGCAAATCAGGCGCGATTACATTTCTTTCCCGCGGCAGAGAAAAAGTGGGTTTTGGAAGAAAGAGCGTTCGCGAATGGCCAAATATTATGGCTACGCGCACGCGGTTTGAAATCCCGCGCAGGGTGAATATTCGTTTGCAGTATACGACCCTCATTCAGAAGTTTTACAACGATTCCTCTCCCGCTGTGATGGAGGGGGTCCGATTCAAGATGAGCCTCGAGGAGCAATATCAGTTAAAAGTGCTGCTATCATCGAGCGAGCTCGGCAATAAATGCCGGGTGATGGTCTGTCCCGGATCGAAATGGATCAATAAACAGCTTCCTCTGGAAACGTTGGCTGATTTTATGAAAAAAATTGAGGTGGCTCTGCATTGTTCCTTTCTTCTGGTCTGGGGAGGGGAAGAGGAAAAACAAATGTGCCATAGTCTTTGGCAGCGCTTTTCGCATTGCAGCGTGGTCGTTGATCGCCTGGAGGTTCCTTTGTGGCAGAACTTGATGTGCGAGGCGGATCTGGTGATTGCAATGGACTCCAGCGCTCTACATCTTTGCGGCACCACGTCGACGCCATCGTTCAGCATTTTCGGTCCCACTTCACCGGAAATTTTTAAACCCCCCGGCACTGCTCACGCGGCCTACCTGGGCTGTTGTCCCTACAATAAGTCATTCGATAAGCAGTGCCCGCTGCTTCGCAGCTGCTCTACCGGCGCCTGTATCCGCGATATTTCCGCCGATCAGTTGTTCCATCATTTTCTTCAGACCATAAAGTTTAATTAATTTTAAACATTTAAGTATTTGCGTGTCTTTTATAAATCTTAAATGTGTGTAAATTTTCATTTCTTTGTTGAAAATTATGGAGTTTTATTGAATAGAAACTATTAAATAATAGGTGGATTTGCACTTGGCAGAGGTCTTAGTGAGAAGTCTCGTGATCATCACATTCTTAATCTTCTGCTTGGCGTCATGTGTGGATCGAGCCAATAAATACAATAAATATAGCGAGCCTGAAAAAACCACTCTGAAAGAAAAACGTGACAGGCATTGGTAATAGAAACTTTACAAATACAATTTCCTTTTCCAATTCCCGATTGATTTCATCACGTCAAAAATATCGTAGTTGTGGAAGTTGGCGGCTATCCTGTTTTTCGCACGATCCGCGACCAGTTTTCCGCTCATGGCTCCCAGAAAAAGAGACGCAACGGTACTGATGATGTGGAATGAGAAGAATGATGCGCTCAGAGCCCCGACGGCGACGGTCGTTGGATAGTCGACGCGATTCGAGAGGAGTATCACTGTTGCCGTACCTGTGATCGTTGCCGCAGCATGGCCAAATATGTATGACAGCTGCCACGCGAAGACAATACCGGCCAAAATGCAGATCGTTGCAGGGGCGCCTCCGAGGGATTGAATGATGATCTGAGTCATGGGCTCTATTTTGCGGATGCGAAGCAGCCTGGCATTTTCTGAGACCTTCTGGATCTGTAACGGCATACGGGAAAGGTCCGTTAACACCACCAGTTGATGGGATCTCATCGATAATTCCAGTTGCTGGCGAACAGGTGGTATCGATTCTGTTAACTGGGCGATGAATTCGTCGGATATTGGAGCGGCATCTGGTTCTGATCGAGCGAAGGTTTGAAGCAGGCGACCCATCGGGCTTTCTCGATAGCATCCCGAAACGCGGCCGAGGACACGTCTAAATCCGGCGATATCGCATGAGCGAAATTGGCTCAGCATCATACTGAGCTGTTCAAAGTCTTTGTATTGATCTTCCAAAGAAACAATCGAAGCTTGCCCCGATTGGGTCCGGCGGATCATGACTCCCAGATTGCCCATTTCATGATGAATCGGTTGCATCGATTGGTCGATTCCAGGCTGAAGAGGGGATGGAACGCGTTGGGGATCGCACGTTAGCTCGCCCTTCAGCGCCTGAATCATTGCATTGAGTTCTCTAGTGAGATCCAATGAATTCGGTGGAATTTGGATCGAGCGGATCAAAGTCAATCGCATTGAATCGAAGATTTCGCGCAGCTGGCCTCTTTCTGGTAAACTTGCCTCCACGGTTGGAATCAGAATTAGAATTTTTTGCACGTCATGCCAGCCAAGATTGAGTCGATCTTGACAGGCGGCGATGGCTTGCGCCCAGGAGTCTAAGGGCGCCGGGATCGGTCGTTGCATTCGCTGAACGGAATCGTTCAGCTCATGGATCGCTTCAGAGGGTAAATGGACGATCTGTTCGAGTTTTCCCTGAATTAACCGATCACTTTCCTGGATGGGCTGATGGATAACAGTTAATTGGGTGCGCAGATCCTGTTCGACACTCAGAGCCATTTGCTGAACGCGCTTCTCCGACGGCCCGAATAGCTGCTCTATGACCATTCCAGAGAAGAGCTCTCGTCCTTCGCCAATGATTTGCCCTTTCAAAGCCTCATATTGCTCCAGCAGATCCTTCAATTCTTCCGGTGTCGAGGGTGGTTCAACATCGAAAATATGTAAAGCAGAGTAAAAAATTTCTTCTGAATGTTCTGGATCGGAAATAAATGTGAGAAAAATGCGGCTGATGTCGATTTGATCTATGCTGACGCAGATCAGTTGAGAGAGTGTATTGCTGGCTGGTTTGAGCTGATTTTGAACTTCCTGGTGCGTTTTACAGGATGCAAGCTGGTGCGCTTTGATGAGTTTTGTAACTACCTCGAGTAATTTTTCCTCTCGGGAGTCATCGGCGTTCGGTAAATGAATGGTCGATTCAATATGGGTTTTGAATTTTTGCAGCTGCCGGATCAGCGCCGATGTGATTGCGACGGCAAACGGGAGCATAGTAAAATGAAGAGAAGGGCTTGGAGCTCCAGTGCTTTTCGCGTGGAAGAGGAATGAGATGCATTTTCCTATGCTAAAGCGAAGAAACCGGTTGGCCGCATATCCGATCGTAGCGTCGAAAAAAAACCCGCTCCACCGAATAAAAAACCATGAGCTTTTTTTTAGCGAAATAAAGAAGGGGACGCGCGGTAAAAATTCATAGACGGCATTTTGGGCAAATTGCCGGCAGATTTGTTCGAAGGGAGTGCCTTGCTTGAGGAGTTCTCTTTTGGAGCGAGCCTTGTCTTTGCCGTTGGCATAATTTTCGGCCGACTCAAAAAAAAGATCCAACATGAAACTGGCATCGCTCAGCAGTCTGTGGTTCAGCGCAGGGATATTCAGGCCGCCCTCGCCATGAATTAATTCCGAGCGCATCTTGGCCAGAAGCGTTTTCATGAATGTATCGAGGGTGTTGGGAATGATGCCAAGGCGGAACAGAAAAAAATATTTGAAGCCCGCGGCTCTTTTCTGGAAAAATGATCGGTTTTTGCCGGTTTTTTCCATGAATAGACTGTAAATGGAGCGATGCGTGTCAAAGCTGCTGTTGACGATATCCATCGCGTCGCATGCGGCTATCTGATGGTCCATCGCGATCACCATCGCCAGCATGGAAGCCTTGTGGATGAAAATATCGAGCTCCCGATCGGTTTGTTCATGCGGATCATTTACAGGGCGATCGTCTAGGGAGGGAGCCTGTGCAATCGAATCGGCCAATGCCGGGGGGGCAATATATTGAGAGCTGTTAGATGATATCCCATCCTTAGGCGTTGTGCGATCAGGTGTAGATGGTGAGACGGCCTGAATACCCATAAAAGATTGCCTCTAAATGCGTTGATACATCATCATGGACATAGTCCTTTGCAAGGCAAGTAGAATATTTAATTGTAGGTTTTGTATCAAAGAAATATTGGAATTACTACAGATTGCAGACCGTCTTCTCGGCCCTGGAGGTTGTCCCTGGGACCGGGAACAAACGTTATTGACCCTGCAAAAATATCTGTTGGAAGAGACGCACGAGCTCATTGAGGCTATCGATCGGGATGATTCCGGGCAAATTGTTGAGGAGATGGGCGATGTATTGTTTTCTCTCATTTTTATAGGAAAATTGGGTGAAAAAGCCAATCGATTTACATTCAACGATGCGGTTCAGTGTGTTTGTGAAAAACTGATTCGGCGCCATCCCCATATTTTTGCAGGCGTGAGCGTGAATGGCGTCGATGACATCGTTCAGAACTGGGAAGCCATCAAGAAGAAAGAAAAAGAGCGGAAAACGATTTTTGAGGGGATCCCTCCCACATTGCCGATTTTGGCCCGGGCGCAAAAAATGATTGAAAAGCTTCAGCGCCACAAAAGTTCATTGGCACCCATCGGATCTGGCCAGAAAGTTTCTGAAGAGGAAGTGGCGAGACGTTTATGGGAGTTGCTGGGACAGGCCCAAAGTTCAGGGGTCGATGCCGAGTCAGCCTTGCGCCGTTATTGTCAGCAGATAAAAAACACCGGAGAGTGATCCGCGGCAAAAACTGAATCCTTAAGGCTGCTACCTTCCGGTCCTGACCTGGTTCAGATTGCTTATCCCGCGAGTTCCCCGGTGAAAACTAAAGTATAGTATCTATCTTTCCTTTATCTCAACGTACTTCCGTTTTCTTTTCGGGAATGGCGTTTAAATTCAGCAAGTAGGTCTCCGGAAAGAATTTTGAAAGAATTTTTATGGCATTATCGCCATTTTGAGCCATCGCCGAAGCCGAATAGAGGCATAGGCCGACGCCGTGTCCCTTGCCAAATCCGCTAAAGCTGACCGATTCTTCTTTCAATGAAACAGTGAAGTCGCTGCTGAGCAGATGCTGCTTGCCCAAGCGCTCTTGCAGAGTAAAGAAATCAATGTCATGCGCATCATGACCGTCTTTGATTCTCAGGCCGTAGACTTTGTTCGACGAGGCATCGACGAATAATTCGATGCTGTTGATTTGGGGCACATCGAGCAGATGGGCCAGCGTTTTCTTCGCGATCGAATAGTTCCATTTTGCATCTTTGCGATCCAATGCGGCATGGGGCGCTTCTACGCCAGCGCTGATAGCGAAAGCATCCTTGCGGAACATCGTTTGGAAAGCGGCTGTTTTTCCGGCGCTATGTTCAGTCCAGGATGTGGCGAATGGAAGAGATCTTCCCTCTTTGGGATGGACGAGAATCAGATGGCGCGTGGATTCCACAGCTTTCGCAACCGAAGAAACAGGGGAAATCAATCCGGATCCCTGATAGCCGACATCGGCGGCAAAAACGTTCCAGAAGGCCTCATGATGCCTTGAGGCGGTGTAGTAGGCGTTCGTTCGGATGAGGATCGCCATGGCAGACATCACTTCGCTTTCGAGGGGTTGGGCGAGGTGGACGGACAACAGGCTTTTTACATACGATTCGATGTCGAGATCGTTCACGATGTTGATCCGGTTGCCAACGGCGTAAATGGCGACGCTTCCGCTATATTGGATGCCATTGATAAAAATGGATGTTTCATCCGAGCGGGGCTGAATCAGCAATTGATAGAAGCCGGGAAACTCTTCTCCCCATTTGAGACCCGTTGGTGTGGCATGAACCATGAAGCGCTTGCCGAGAAGGCCTGAGGCGACTTTGGTTCCATCCTGCGGGTTGAACAGGAAATAGGAGCCCTTGACCTCCAGGAGCGCTTCGGTTGCGTCTCTTTCAAGGAGCACCTGAATATTTTGTGGAGCGGCGGGCTCCGCGATGTTTTCAAAATTAGCGTCGGGGGTGGAACCGACATCGGCCCAAATAGTCGTTAGCGATACACCGCACAGGGCCGCAGCGATGATAGCAGGAATGATGCGCATACGTTTACTCCATTTTTCTTGAGGGGCTTTTCTTCCCCATGTGATGATAAGCAATTGCTGTCGCCTCCCGTCCGCGCGGAGTCCTCTTCAGAAAACCCTGCAGGATCAGGTAAGGCTCGTAGACCTCTTCCAGCGTGTGAGCCTCTTCTCCCACCGCTGCAGCCAAATTACTCAGGCCGACAGGTCCACCTTCGTGATGATCCATGATAACGCTTAGAATTTTTTTGTCCATTTCCTCTAAACCCGCCTCGTCAATGGCGAGCATTTCCAGCGCTCGATTGGCAACCAAAGTGTCGATCGATGCGATTGTATGGGCTTGCGCATAGTCGCGGACCCATCGCAGTAAATTATTCGCGATGCGCGGAGTGCCGCGCGAGCGCCTCGCGATCACTTGCGATGCGGCCATATCGATCGAAATGTTTAGCAGTTTTGCGGATCGCTGAATGATTTGCTGCAAAATCGCAGGTTCATAATAATCCAGGCGCAAATGAATGTTGAAGCGCGAGCGCATCGGGGCGCTCAAAAGGCCTGATCGTGTGGTCGCGCCAATCAGGGTAAATGGATTGAGCTTTACTTCCACGCTGCGGGCATTGGGGCCAGAGTCGATCATCAGATCCAGAGCAAAATCTTCCATGGCGGGATAGAGATACTCTTCCGCGCTTTTGGCCAGGCGGTGGATTTCATCGATAAAAAGGACGTCGCCGAGTTTCAGATTGGTCAATAGTCCTGCAAGGTCCCCGGCTTTTTCAATCGCCGGTCCGGAAGTGACGACGAGATTCGATCCCATTGATTTGGCGATAATGTGGGCCAATGTGGTTTTTCCTAGTCCCGGCGGGCCGGAAAAAAGACAATGGCCCAGCGCTTCTTTGCGCCCTTTGGCGGCTGTGATAATGATCTCAAGGCGTTTACGAACCGATTCCTGGCCGAGAAAATCGTTCAATGTCTGTGGACGAAGAGGGATTTCAAAAGGCTGATCCGGCTGAGCCCACGAAGATTCGATAAAATTGCTGCCCTTAGGGGCGCTTGAGGAGTTGTCCATCATTAAAACTCTAGCAAGAAAACGAATTCAAACGCTATATCATATATGATTCAGCATCTCGACTTTGTTCATTTTTAGGGTCGAAGGCCTCGATGGATTTGCCCTCTGAGGCGTTCATGTAAGAAGGAAGGGGGTGACTATCCCCTTCCTTCTTACATGAACGCCTAGTTCGACCAGAGGTCGAACGTCAGAGGGCAATAGGCGAGGCAGGCGGCCCTGAAAATGTACAAAGTCGAGAACATAACAAAGGTGGTTTTCATGTTACAGTCAGATCGATGGATTCGGAAAATGGCGCTCGAGCATGGAATGATCGAGCCGTTTGTAGACCGGCAGATGAGAGCTACCGAAGGGAGCAAGATCGTTAGCTTTGGATTGTCGAGTTATGGATATGATTTGCGCGTCGCTGATGAATTCAAGGTGTTTACCAATGTGTATAACTCGATCGTCGATCCCAAGAATTTTCGCGACGATTCTTTTGTCACTTTCAAGAATGCATCGACGTGCATTATTCCGCCGAATTCCTTTGCCCTGGCCCGAAGCATCGAATATTTTCGCATTCCGCGGAATGTATTGACCCTCTGTATTGGGAAGTCGACGTATGCCAGGTGTGGAATCATTGTCAATGTGACTCCGTTCGAACCCGAATGGGAAGGTACGGTCACTCTCGAAATTTCCAATACAACCCCCCTTCCGGCGAAGATTTATGCCGGGGAAGGACTCGCTCAAGTCCTCTTTTTTGAGGCCAAAGAAGCGTGCGAGGTTTCATATGCTGATCGTAAAGGTAAGTATATGAAGCAGATGGAAATAACTTGTCCACGTATTTGATTAAAAATGGAACCCTCCTGATAATTCAGGTCAGGACGTGGGTTTATGGGCGGGACAATCAGCCAGATTCATTCGAAATCGGTTCGATCATCCATCATGAGGAAACTTTTTGTTCACTCATGGTGGGCGGTTGTGTTTTCTACGCTGTGCATCGCGTTCTATTTTCAGGCGGCGCACAGCCGCTCTACAGTGCTTTTCGATCTATCTTCGCGCATGCAGGATATGGAGCAGGAAAAGTTGATCGTCGCGCAAGAGCAGGATGAACTAAATCTCCGCCTGCAATCTGAATCCGATCCGGCCTGGATTGAAATGACCCTGATGAAAGAACTCGGCGTAGTGCCCGAGGGTTGGACGAAGGTCCATTTCCAGAAGTAACAGTAATTTCAGCTAGCTATTCCTACCTTGCCGGCATCAGCCGTGGTCTTTAAGGATAGGAGTTCTTCGACAGCTAATGGCGGGCGCTTAAAAGCGACCGATAAAATAAATAGCTCGGCTTACCCGCCCCTGAAGGGGCGGGATTGCGCTTCGAGCAAGCTGTTCAAAGGCACTTGTGATGGGAAGCTGTGCTGCTTAGAAGTGACCAGATGCCTGGAACGACAAAGAAAGAAAAGGGGATTCCCTTCCCAGGAAGAGACGCGAATCCGTTTTTGATTAATAAAAGCGCAAAAACTCTCGAAAAGGCAAAAGGGACTGTTGGAAGAGGTCGTCGGCCAGAACGAGGCCGATCAGATCAGCTATCTCAATCGCGAAGAGTTGCTCGCCGTTTTCGAGACGATCTGGAAAGGCGTTTCTCAGCGTCTTTTCAAAAGCAAATGCGCTTGTTCAGATTCGGGATTTTTAGGGGTGGTGGTGGTGAGAGTTTTTTCTGAGTTAATTGGGAGGTAAGGCGTAAGGATTTGAGCGTTTTATTTAATTCGAATAACTCTTTTTTGTCAGCTTTAATTTGTGTGTTGATTATTGCATATTTTTTATAATGAAGCTCGCATGTATTTCTATTAGAGAGATTCTCAAATTCGAGAGTTTCAATTTGTTGAGCAACTGAATTATTGCTAGCGGTGGAACTTGAAAAGCTATCAGTGAGCCCTTCTTTCTTATTGTCAGTTGGAGTGGGCATTATAGTTGTGCGTCGTTGGCTAAGATTTATGGGAAATTCGGACTTTTTAGGAGGGGTGGGGATATTATTTTTTTCTGAGTCATCTGAGCCAATAGGTGTTGATGAGATAACTGTTGGGGATTCGGGCATATGTTTAATTGGCTTTAAATTTTCTTTGAGGCCTGTAATTCCATCAGTAATAACTATATGTTTATTTATATCACGGGTATAATTATCATAATGAGTATCGGCTATTTTTTGATTTAAGACCAGCGCTTCTTCGAGATCTGAAATTCGTTTTATAATTTCCTTCTCATTGGTAGGGAGGGAACTTCGAATGTCAATAGGGATCTCTTTAACGGCGCTCGATTCGTTAGTTGGAATATCCTTTTCAATTTTATCTACAATTTTTTTAGCAAGAGTTTCACGGAACAAATCTGATATCCGATTTTGCAAAATAAGCGATCCTATCTTCTTGGCGCTTTTTAGAATCATGCTATTGTCTGTTTTTTTGTCGGTAATTTTATAGGCAAGATCTACAATATCTTGAGTAAGATTGTCTAAGCCATTATCGTTATATATTTGGGTGTTTTTATCCCAGGTTTTTAACAAATGACTAAAAGCCACTTTTGCGAGGTTTCTGATCTCCTGATTGATTTTTCTATCAAATAACGTTGAAAGTCGGATGCAAAAACGTTTAAAAAACCCAGGGATTGCAAAATTGCTAGAGTATGTTGTTAAACTAGTTGGGCTTAATGCAGGATTCATAATTAACCTCTATATTATCTATGTCTTATACATATATTATATAATAAATTAATAATAATGTAAAGGATGTAATAAGTCTTTATATAGCGTGGTTGCGCTAAGTGTATCGCGCTTATAGTAAGCGACTTAAAATGATAGGAGTTTGAAGAACTCCTCCTAGAAAGGAGGCGATTCTTTAAGTAGCTTTTGGAGGCGGTGCGGCTAAAGCCGCATACCGCATCTCATAAAATAGCTTGCCTAGACCCACCCCTAAAGGGGTGGGATTGCGGCAAGCAGTGCGTTCAATGGCACTTGTGATGGAAAGACGTGCTGCTTAGAAGTGACCAGATGCCTGGAACGACAAAGAAAGAAAAAGGGATAAATATTAACTTCTTTGGTAAGGGACTGTAATAGAGTAGAGGAGTTAAGCGATTAACTCCTCTACTCTATTACAGTCCCTAAGGACATCTGGAGTCGGCCGCGTCATTCCGCCTATCCATAGAGGAATGGTTCTCTTAAAACAGCTGCTCCTGCTTTCATTAGGAATTGCTGAGCCAGTTGCAAGTTTCTTGCAAAACTTTTTCTTTAGCACTAATCTACCGTTTGATTGATTCGAGGATCGATTGCACGATTTGGCTCTGGTTTTTATTTTACTTTTTTTGATTTCGGGATCTGCATTACTGTCTGCATCTGAAACGGCGCTTTTTTCATTATCGCCTTTGACGCTGCGCTATTATCGCACTGCCAACGATCCGCACCAGAGACTGATCTCTCAGCTCATGGATCGGCCTCGCGATGTGTTGGTCACGATTCTTATCATGAACGTTGTTTCCAATTTGCTGATCCAAAACACCGTTTCGAGCATTTTTGATCAATTCGGCTACTGGACCCTCAAAGTGGGTCTTCCTCTTGTCCTCGTACTGGTATTTGGAGAGGTCATTCCCAAATCGATTGCATTGCCGAACAATGCAGCGATAGCTTCCAAAGCGGCACCCGTTGTCAATTCACTGATGCGATTATTCAGGCCTTTTCTCGTTCGGCTAAATAGTCTGGCCAGTTTGATTTCCCGCGTTGTTTTCTTTTTCCTGCACGAGGATGAAGAGATTAGCGCCGACGAGCTGCGCCACGTCGTCAAGACTTCATTGGCCGGCGGCGTATTAAGCCGCCACGAGGCCGAGCTGATCGACGGCGCTTTGGATTTAAAGGACGCCACCGTGAAAGAACTCATGCGTCCGCGCGATGAAGTGCTTTTTTACGATATTCAGGAGCCGATGCCGCAGCTGATGCATCTGTTTGTCGCGCAAAAATATACTCGTATTCCCGTCTGCGATTCCCAGCTCGACAATTTGTTGGGCATCCTGTCGGTCCGGCGATTTTTCTTTCACCAGGAAAAAATACATTCCAGTGCTGATCTGGTCCCGATTTTAAAAAAACCCTATTTTGTTCCTGAAACCACTAATGGCTGGTCATTGCTCCAGACCTTGCGCGAAGCGGGCGAGGACATGGCGATTGTGGTGGACGAGTATGGCTCGATTTCCGGATTGATTACGCAGGAAGATTTGATTGAGACGGTTGTAGGGCAGATCGCCCGGCAGGATGAAAAGAGCCTATATACCCGATCCGGCGACGATGTCATCATCGCCAGCGGAAAAATGGAGATCAGCGAGTTTGAGGATCTGTTTGGCGTGAAGCTTTTGTCCAAAGAAAATCCAGTGACTTTGGGAGGATGGTTGATCGAGCAGCTGGGAGACATTCCGGCCGCCGGTACAAAATACGCCACAGATGATTTTCTTTTTTATGTTCTGGCCGCCGATCCGAACAGGATTCGAAGAATCTATGTCCGACGCATTCGCACGCCGAAAAAAGGATGGAAGCGATGATGGTTCCGTGGCTATCATTTTTAGGCTTTACGCTTCTGGCCGTCTTCATTCAGGGGTTTTTTGCCATGTTTGAAATGGCATGCGTTTCATTTAATAAAATGAGGCTGCATTATTTCGCCAGCCAGGGAAAAAAACGCGCTATTTGGCTCAGCAAATTGATCCAACGGCCGTCCCGACTCTTTGGAACGACTCTGATCGGCATCACTGCTTCCATGCAAATCGGGTCCGAATGTGCCAGAAGATTTTATGAGTCCCTTTCGATCGATCCCGACTGGGCTCCTTTGACACAGGTTTTTCTCGTCATTATTTTTGGCGAGCTCGTTCCCATGTTTGCGGCCCGCCGCCATCCGGAACAGCTTGCGATGACTTTTTCGCCTTTGATGATATTGATCTCGCGGATTTTGAGTCCGATCATTTGGGCATTCGATATGATCGCGATGCTGATCCATCGCATCATGGGCAAATCCCGCGAAGTTCCTTCGTTTCTTTCCAGAGAAGAAGTGCAAAAGGCCTTTGAGGAAGGCGAAGAGGTGAGAGAGGAATTTAATTCGCTTGTTTCTAAGGTGTTCAGGGTGAAAAATCTGCATGCCCGCCAAACAATGACCCCGGTTCATGCCGTAAAAATGATTGCATCCAGCGCATCTATTGATGCGGCGAGGCAGCAATTGACGGCCCATTATACACCGTTTCTTCCGGTCTATCATCAGAGCGTGCAAAATATCGTAGCGATCGTTCATTTGAGGGATTTGTTGAATGTTGATCCCAAAAAAAAGGTCTTGGATGTTTCGAAACCGCCGTGGTTTGTCACTCAGGAGGCCTCGCTCATGCAGATCCTGGAGCAATTTCGCCGCAACAGCCAGAGTGTGGCTGTCATCCTGGATGCGGGCGGTCATGCGTGCGGCCTATTGACCATCGACCAGATCATCGATACGATTTTTGGCCCCGAGCAGTATTCTCCTCTGGAAATAGATAAAGGCAACCTATACGTGGAGCGCACGGTGGCAGGCTCAATGACCGTCGAGCAATTTAACCGCGATTTTCAAGCCCATCTCCCGTTTAAAAAGAAAGAGACGCTGAGCGATTTGATTGTCTCCCAACTTCATCACCCTCCCGCTAAGGGCGAGGCGATTGAGATCGGATCCTTTGAATTGACCGTTCTCGAGCCAAGTATTCGCGGTGCGAAGATGATCTCTGTGAAAACGATCGATATTTAGGCGTCGTAAGCAAATAACTATTTCATTTTGCGGCCATTATAGAGGCCCATCTGTAAACGATCGCTCCTCGGAGATATTAGAAAATATCCCGCTCGTCATTTGCTTACGACGCCTTAGTTCTACTTTCTGATTTTGCGGACGACTTCGGTCAGGCGCTCGATACAGGCGTCGATTTCTTCGCGCGTGTTCATCCGGCTGACGGAGAATCGCAGCGAGGATCGGGCGATAGAACGGCTCATTCCCATTTGCAGCAATACACGGGACGGCTCCAGAGCTCCCGATGAACAGGCGGAGCCGTGGCTAACAGCTACGCCGGCCATGTCGAGATGGATGAGAAGTGTTTCTCCGTCGATCCCCGGAAAAGCGAGATTCGAGGTGTTGGCGATGCGCGGACCTGCGCCGTTGATTGTAATGTCGGGAAACTCGCGAATCAGGCTGATCTCCAAATGATTGCGAAGGTCCTGGAGATGGTGGGTGATGTCGGTCTGCTTTTCCTTGAGAATTTGTATGGCTTCGGCCAGGCCTAAAATGCCAGCGAGATTTTCCGTGCCGGCCCGCCGTTGATACTCTTGTCCGCCGCCGGTCAATAGAGGGGTCAGTTTTAAGCTGGAGCGCGCGATCACACCGCCAATTCCTTTGGGAGCATGGAATTTATGCCCGCTGAAGGCGATAGCACTGACGCCGGGAGGCATGGGAAGCGGTTCTTTGCCGATATAGGCCACAGCGTCGAGGATGAGGGGAATTTCTCGCTGATGCGCAATACTTGCGATTTTTTCGATGTCGAGTTTGACTCCGGTTTCACCATTGGCCGCAGATAAAACGATGGCACTCGTATGGGGAAGAATAGCTGCTTCAAGTTGTTCGGGAAGGGGAGCGCCCCAGGCGTCGACGGGCAGATAAGTCACCGACACTCCTGAATTTTCCAATGACTGAACGGTTTTATAGACTGATGCGTGTTCGATCGATGTCGTGATGAGATGCCCCTTGGACCGGCCGCCAAATGAGCCGCGGATCAGCATATTGATGCCTTCCGTGCCGCCGGAGGTAAAAATAAGTTCTTCCGGTTTGGCGCCAAAAAATGAGGCGATCGAGCGGCGGGCGGTGTTCAGCAGGGATTTGGCCTGTTGGCCAAAATAGTGGATGCTCGATGGGTTCGCCGGCGGGCCACTGAATTCGGCAATCATGGCCTTGAACACACGAGGATCGAGAGCCGTTGTAGCGTTGTTATCGAGGTAGAGCCGTGCCATTATTTATGAGGGGTTCCAAGCTGTTGTTATTGTAATTTAGGGCCACCTCTTCAGCTGCCGAAATCATTAAAACGGTGATGTTATCACCACCGCCCATTATTTTAGCGCAATCAATCATTTTTTGAGCTGCTTTGTCCATCGAGCGAGAGTTTCGCAAAATCTTTTGCAGCTCGTCTTTGGAAACGGCATCAGACAAACCATCGCTGCAGAGGAGATACAAATCCTGGGGATCATGCTGAGAAAAGGAAATCTCCGGATTCGCAGCTCGAGGGGTGCCTATGGCGCGGGTGATGATGTTTTTAGGCGGCGTGGGCTGCTTGGGCCTCTTTTTTGAAAGCCAGCGAGCCAGTAGAGAATGATCGCGGGTCAGCAGTTCCAGCCGGTCATTGCGAAAGCGGTAGATTCTACTGTCTCCGACATGGGCGTAATAGATGATTGAATCGGTCCATAACACACAGCAAATGGTCGTCCCCATTCCATGGAGTGATTCGCTGCCGCAGCCCATTTTGTATACCCATCGATTGGCTAGTTCGATGGATTCGCGCAGTTGATGTGAGTAATCGATTTTGTCTTCAAATTGCCGGGTGGTTTCCCAGAGCTGGCGCATTGATTCGCAAAGGATCTGCACGGCTTCTTTCGCCGCAACATCTCCCGCCCGCCGGCCGCCCATCCCGTCGGCCAGAACAAAAAACCCCCATTCCGGTTTGGCTGCCCAGACATCCTGATTGATCAATCGGTTGAGGCCGATATCAGATAAGCCGTAATAATGAAGTGAGGACTGCATCGAGCATCCTTGTTAACTCGACTTTGTACATTTTTAGGGCCGCCTGCCTCGCCTATTTGCCCTCTGTCGTTCGACCTCTGGTCGAACTAGGCGTTTATTTAAGAAGGAAGGGGATTAAACGCCTCAGAGGGCAAATCCATCGAGGCCTTCGGCCCTAAAAATGTACAAAGTCGAGGTTAAGTTCCCAAAAAGTATAAATTAGCAATACTTAACGCGTTAAATGCCGCATGCAAAATCATTGATGCGAGCAAGGATCCCTGTCTTTCATACACATACCCTAAAAATATGGAGAAGATGAAGAGAGATCCAATGATCGGGATATTGCCCAAGCCCTGTTCGTTGGAGTAATGAAAGAGCGCAAAACAGGCTGAGGCGATCAGAATGGCCGCGGGTGCATTGAAATAGCGGCGTAAATATGTTTGAAGAAACCCTCGAAACAGAATCTCTTCGATGACAGGAGCAAAAATGATGATCGAAAAGATAGCCATGAAAAAATAGAGCGGTTTTCCAAATGTCATTTTGAGGAAGAGAATGATGAGCTGATCCGGAAGCTCGAAAGTGTGAAAAATGAAATAAACGGCCAGTTCGAGAAATTGTCCGGCAAAAATGACGACGGGGAATGCGATGAGGCAAGCTGCAAGAGCAGTGATTGCGTCGTTTTTCAGAGGATTATCGGGATTGCGGCGCCAAATCGTTTGCCGGATGGGGTGGAAAATTCCCCGTGAGAAAAGCCAGATGCATGTAATGGCTGATGTACTGGTCAAAAATGTGACCCAGGTCCCGATGCCGATGCGGTCTTGCAGGCCCCATTGAATGATCAGGTGGGTAAAAATAGCCGGCAGGAAGAGATTAACGGCAAAATAGATAACGAAAGCGATCAAAACGAGTAGAAAAGGCGGGGGGCAGATCGGTGGGGGCGAATTTTGCCAGCGAAAAAAAAAGCCTTTGCGAAAGGCAATCCACAATATCACAAAAGATACAGCGGCGGAGAGAATCGCTCCCTCCACCTCTGATGTGAGCGATGTCATCGGCTCTTCGCCAAATGAATGTATTCGCCAATGCGGGTGGCAAGTTCCTCAACGATTTGAGTATGAGCGATTCCCAATGGGGATTTGCTGTACTCATCCGTTCCCCACACGGCCACGGTGTAATCCGTCGGAAGAAGGGTCTTGGGAATATAATACGAATCGCGGACGAGTTCCTGGAGCACGATTTGCGGGGTGGTCCCTCGCAAATCGACAACCCGGATGCGGACGCCCATTTTTAAATCGATCGATGTTTCAAAGGGAACTTCCTGCACTTTTTTGTTGCCTTTGGCGATCGCAACGTTTTCATGTTCGGCCAGTTCCAGAAAAACAACAAATTCGTTGGTTGGAAATTCGCGCTTCATCCAGGACAAATCGGGACTGAACGGATTTTCGGTATAGGCGATGTTGTCGTTTCGAGAGACGAAGATCGATCCGCCCTGCGAGAGCCGGCTAACGAACATGGTCGTAAGTTCTTCGGATAAGCTCCAGGGAAGGTCGAACGACGTGGCATCGATGACAGAAGCGACAGTCACTATCGGCTTGGCTCGGCCGTCTTCATGGAAGCGAGTCAAATCGCTTCCTTTGTGGCTGCAGGCAGTCAAAGCGAGAGAAAAGGCAAAGGCAATCAAAAAGCGCATGAAATCCTCACTAAATTCCAGTATATGAACTGTAGCAATCAGCTCGATTCTTTTCCAGCGAATATGCCATTGAGAAAAATATCGTCGCGAACATCAGAAAGGTTTTTCTCTTTTCCAAAAGCATAGGAATCGATTTCTTTGCGGATTTGATAAAATTGGGATTGATTTTCCTCGAAAGTCCGAGCGATGAAATCGAAGACATTTTCTTTTCCTTTTGTGGAAATTTCCATGCCGCACCGATGGAGAAAACGCCCTCGATCATTTTTTAAATCGGTTTTCGCGGGGTTAAAAAAATACATCGGTTTATTGAATCGGAGAAAATCATATCCAATCGATGAAAAGTCTCCGAGATACGCATCGCTCATCGACAGAAGGGGGTAAATGGGAGGGAAGTCTTCCAGAAAGAGTACTTGCGGATGGTCTTTGTATTTTTCGCAAATCAGGATGGTTTTCGCGGGGTGCTGCTCGTAAAGATAGGGATGGAGCTTGATGAGAAGATTAAATGGCTGTGTGATTTGATCGATCAAAGAGGCGCATTCGTTAAAAAAGGAGGAAGGGTTTTCTTGGCAATCCCAAGTGGGAGCATAAAAGATCGTTTTTTTTCTCTTGTCCAGTTTTGAAAAAATTCGGCTGTGTGCGAGCTCTTGATAAAATTTTTGATGTTCAACAAAAAACGAATAGCGGTAGTTGCCTGTGGCAATCGTTTGGTGGATCTTGTCGAACATGCCGGTGTCTTTGAGAAGATCCAGCATATGATCTCCGTAAACCAGAGAGATATCTTCAGGATTGTGAAGCTCTTTTGTCAGGGTATGGCCCTTGTCGGAGTTTCCATGCGGGCAGTAGACGATGCGCATTTTTTTCTGACAGAAAAGGGGAAATAATTGAACCAGCTCAATGGCCCATAATTTGCTGCTGACAAAAAGAATGTCGAAGTTCGATGCGAGGTATTCCAGGGAGAGCTCTCTTTCTTCCATCAGAGTGGTTTTTACCTGAGGATAAAAAGATGATGCTATCTCAAGGGTTTTATCGTCTGAAACAATGAGGGGAATCTCGAGGATGGCAGCCAGAACCCCCAAATGATCGAGGACATTGCTAGGCCGTGGATGTAGAGCGACGGCGCGGTGGGGTAAAGTCTTTTTCATACATGGAGGCCCCTGCTTGTGATTAATAATAAGGTTCTCGTTTCTGGTTCTAAGGGTGGCAAATTTGAGTCAAAAATGGAAGTAAGTTGCGCAATTTTCATAACAACCTAAAAACAAGATGCTTGTACGTAATCGTTTGCTGCTGTAGACATTTAGGAATGGTTTGCGCCGATAGCAACAATGGCCGAAAAGGGAAGCAGTTCGATGGATTCATTCAATGGAAAGCCTTTTTGCGGCTCATTCAGATGGTGGCGGTCCCAGCAATCGGCCGTATTGACGATGAGCCTCCATTTGTTCGCGGGAGGCAGATAAACAAGAGCTTCTCGAACATCGGCATTGAAGGCGGCATAAATGGGCGTATCGCTTTTGAGAGTGAATGCAATGAAGCGCGAGTGGGTTTTCCAGTCGGGGCGGTGAGGAAGGTGGCCATGCCACTCGATGTCCTCGTCCTCCAGGAACCATTTTTTTCTGAATACCGGATGCGATTTGCGAAAACGGATCAGGGAAGTGACGAATTCCTGCATCGAATGATTATGCTTCAATACATCCCAATCAAACCAATTGATGTCATTGTCCTGGACGTAAGGATTGTTGTTGCCTTTTCTCGTGTGCCCGTATTCATCTCCCATGAGAAACATCGGAATTCCCTGCGATAAAAATAGCGCAAGCCAAAAATTGCGCAGCTGGCGCTCCCTCAGCTCGTGAATCTCCCGATTTTGCGTCGGCCCTTCAGCGCCGCAGTTCCAGTTTTCGTTATGATCGGCTCCGTCCCTGTTGTTCTCGCCGTTTTCGATGTTATGTTTGTGCTGATAGGTCACTAAATCGCGCAGGCAAAAGCCATCATGCGCCGTGATGAAGTTGATGCTCGATTGCGGATTAGTTGTTGGATAGGTCGGTTCGCTGCCGCAAATAGAGGCGGCAAAGCCCCCTGTTTCATGATCCGTGCCTTTGATGAAGCGACGCACATGATCGCGATAGGATCCATTCCATTCAGACCAGGAGCCCCATTTGTGGAACTGACCGACCTGGCTGAGACCGGCTGCATCCCATGGTTCGGCGATCAGCTTGACGTTTTTCAGAACCGGATCCTGATTCATGGCCTTGAGAATGGGCGGATCTGCCATTGGATGGCCAAACGAATCGCGGGTCAAAATGGATGCCAGATCAAACCGGAATCCATCCACTTTCATCTCTTGTGTCCAATACCTGAGACTGTCGATGATGATTTTCTGGCCCAAAGGGCCGTTGGTCAAAAATGTATTGCCGCAGCCGGTGTAATTGGTGTCAGCCCCATGTTTATCCTTGATGAAATATCCGGCAGAGTCGATGCCCCGAAATGAAACGGGATAATCGTCTCCTTCGCCCGTATGGTTGTAGACGACATCGAGGATGACCTCGATGTTGGCCCGATGAAGCTCTCGCACCATCGTTTTGAATTCATCGATGGCTTTTTGCGGATGGGATGCATAGCGGCTTACAGGAATAAAAAAACTGATCGGGTTGTAACCCCAGTAGTTGATGCGCGGCAGTTGCGTGGATGAATAGACTTTCGGGGAGTGGGTTTCGTCGAATTCATAGACAGGCATCAGCTCGACAGCGTTGATGCCGAGCTGTTTCAGATATTCGATTTTTTCAATCAATCCGGTGTAAGTCCCTTTGGATTGGACCTGGCTCGATGGATGCATCGTAAATCCGCGCACGTGCATTTCATAGATGATCAGATCTTCCAGAGGAATGCGGGGATTGTCGACGCCCTGCCAGTCAAATGGCGTTGGAGGCGCAATGTCGCACAGATATGGATTTCTGCGGCAGGCAAAATCTCCCCAATGACAGCTCCCAGAAAACGAGCGGGCATAGGGATCAGCGAGAAAAACTCCGCCGTCGATGCGATAGGCATACGACCCATTGGGCGGAAGCGCTTCGACGGATACATGCCAAACGCCGTCGGTCGGTCCGCGCATGGGGATTTCAACAATAGGTGTCGCTGCCTCAGCAACGAACAGACATAGATCGACTCGATGGGCTTTTGGAGATGCGAGGGCAAAATTGGCGCGCTGATCAGAAAAAGTAAGCCCCAACGGTTCCGGGGAGCCATCGCCTGATAAGGTCGGAGTTTGACTGCGAGCCACGATGAATGCCTGTTTTTTATTTATGTGTATAAGTTTTATTTTAATATCAATAAAAATTGTTAAAAAATCGTTGTTTGTGCTAATGTTTAAATATAGGCGCAACAGGCTTTTTTGTGGCAAATGTTGGAAATCAACGCGGGAAATTCCTTGCCAGCTTTCCAGGAAAGATTTATAACTGTTGCAGTAAAAATTGAACATTTTCTCCGTTTGCAAGATGAGCCTGCTATAGTATTTGCATTTGCAAACGGATGCACAAAATTACATTCGTGGAGGACTGCATGTCGTTTGAGAACGCCAAGGCGAATCTAAGAGAGTTCGGCAAAGAGCTGAATCTTGAAGGATTGCTTTTTGATGAAAATAATACCTGTATTCTCGGCATTGATAATGCCTTTTCATTGCATATCACATATGAACCCAACTCAGATCGTCTCTATCTCTATTCGCCCATCCTCGATGGACTGCCAAAAGATGATAAGATCCGCCTGAAGCTTTTTGAAAGGCTCTTAGAAGGATCGATGCTGGGCGGCCAAATGGCCGGCGGTGGTATCGGTGTGGCTCCCAAAGAAGAATTGATATTGATGCACTGTGTCCTGGATATGGGATTGGGCGTCGATGGCAATGCCTTGCGCCGATTTGCGCCTTTATTCGTAGAAACTGTTGAAAAATGGCGCGAGATCGTCACCAAGATTTGTGCCGGTGAAGATCCAGGACCTTTTCAATTCCCCGTTCCCCAGCAGCAGATGCCATCGCAAATGTCAGCCAAGCCGGGCGAGCGTTTCATTAAGATCTAATTTCGATTTATGCGGAGCGCTGGCAACGGTGCTCTGCGAACTAATTTTCTCACAATCGCTTCGACAGGCTCTGCAAAAGGCGCCTGATTGGTTTCAATGGCATTTTTTACCTGTTTGACGCTGGACATGACCGTTGAATGGTCCCGATTGAATAGGCGCCCGATTCCCTGAAAAGGCATTTCGAGCAGTGTGCGGCATAAAAACATCGCGATCTGGCGCGGCTGTGCGAATTCGCGCATCTGGGATTTTCCCGTCAAATCTTCCGTTCGGATACCGAAATGGACCGCAGTCTGTTTGATCACTTTATCGATCGTCAAAACCGATTCCGATTCTTTTTCCAAAAGATCTTTCAAAACCCGCTCGACATGAGGGATTTGAAGGTTTTTGGGGCATCTATGCGCGAGAGCGTGAAGCGCTTCGATCGATGCGTGGCTTTTGCTGGTAAAACGCAGAAGAAGAAAATCAATGAGTTCAGTGGAAGGGGACAGATCCAGAAATTTAGATTTTTGGTTCAGGATTTGCTTCAGTGCGGCCGGATCCGGAGGATGGAGACTCAATGAAATGCCCCATTCAAAACGGCTGATCAGGCGCTGTTCGATATCCGGGAGTTGGCCGGGTGTGTCGTTGGCGCTCAAGATGATGGGTAGATCAAGGGTATGCAGAGAGTTGAAGGTGTGGAAGAATTCTTCTTGCGTGGCACTTCGGCGCGCCAGGAGATGAATGTCGTCGACGATCAGCGCGTCGATGGCCCGGTAAGCGTTGCGAAAATCCTGCATATGGCCCAACCGGATCGCCTGGACGACATGATCAGTAAAGGTCTGCGCGCTGACATAGAAAACCTTCTTGCCGAGCGCTTGCAGCGAGAGAGCAATTCCCATCAGCAGGTGCGTTTTGCCTGAACCGGATGGGCCGGAAAAAAATACCGGATTAAATCCGCATTTTCCCGCGCGGGCGATTTCATTGGCTGTTTCATATGCGATCAGGTTGGCGCTCGATGGCAAAAACTGATCGAGGCTGTACTCCTTTTCGAGTGGATCGGGATTGATTATAAAAGTCAGCTCGGCTGTTTGCTGTTTAGAAATGATCCGCGTTTTTTCGAAATGAATTTTGATGGGGCGCTGATTGTTATTGCAGAAATTAAGCGGCATCAAGGGCCGGATCTGCTCTTCGAACCAGGACTGCTGGAAGGGCGTTGCCTCCAGAAAAATATTGGCGGCATCAAATCGCACGACCTTCATGGGTCTCAGCCACTGGGCCACTACTTCAGGGCCCAGTTTCTGTTCCAGCTTTGACAGAAGATCATCCCAAGCTTTCATTTTTTCACAGTTAACGCTTCTTCTTTCATTTTTTTCGTCAAATACCATTGCTGGAGGATCCCGAGAAGCGTGGATGAAATGAAGTAGATGTTCAATCCCGAGGGAAATCCGTAAAACATCACGGTAAAGACGATCGACATGATATTGCCCATCATTTTTTGCTGTTTTTGGGAATCCGACAGGTCCTTCTCGTCCTTGGGCATTTTCGATGTCATTTTTTGCTGCAAGAACATGGTCGCGCCCAATATGATCGGGAGCAGGTGGAATTCATTTCCGATCATGAAGATCGGATAGCCCCAGCTAAAAAGAACGTCCGGCGCGGCCAGATTGTCGATCCATCCGGGAATAAACGATGCCCCTCGCAGCGGAAACGTCGATTTGAGCAAATAGAACATTCCGATCAAAAACGGCATTTGCAAAAGCATTGGAAAGCAGCCGCCGAAGGGATTGATGCCCTCTTGGCGATAGAGATTCATGACCTCCAGCTGGCCTTTTTTTGGATCTTTTTTAAACCGGTCCTGAATGGCTTTGACCTTGGGCGCCATTTCCTGCATCCGGACGGTCGATTTGATCGACCAGTTATTGAGCGGATACATCATCAATCGAAGCGCGATCGTCAGCAAAATGATCGAAAAACCCCACGAGCCGGATATGGTATAAAACAGCTTCAAGAGCAAATAAAGAAATTTTGAGAAGGGCTGGGAGATAAAAGAGAACCATCCCTGGATGCTTTGCGCATCCGCGTAATCGGGATTATATCCTTTCAGCGGGTCGTCATAGAGTTCGTCCAGTTCTTTTAAGAGAGTGTCGTCGAAGGGACCGGCAAAAACACGAAAGGTCTGCGCAGCTCCGCTTTTTAAGGGCAAATAGGTCGAGTATCCCGGGAATTTATCCGCCGGATAGGGTTGGTAGGCGGCGTCGATGACCGTCATGCGGGTAGGCACCGTGGCGCCAGGGATTTTTGCCGCACGGTAACCGGAGGCGATATCAGTCAATGGATCCATGATCAGGCCGAGAAATCCATTCGAATTGCTGATCCAATGCGGCGATACGGAAGTGACGATCATGACGGGGTTTTTGTCAGACAGATCGATCGTCTCGACATCGGCTGTATTGTTGCGCATGATCTGGTAGCGGAGCATTGGGCTGAAGCTGCCGCTGAGCATTTCTGCTTCCGGCACTCCGGAAGAAAGCCATAATCCGCGCGCGTCGCCCTCGATTTGTATGCTCGCTTCAAAGCAGTAAGGACCATTTCGCTCTTCCGGAATAGTAAATGTCTTGATGATTCGGCGCTGGGCCTGGCTCGCTTCAAACTGGATTAGATTTTTTTCAAAGCGCGTGACCCTGTATTCCAGCGATGATATTTCGGAATCGTCGCTCACGATGTTCATGGCGTAATACTGAGGATCTAGCAGATGACGGACAGTTCCGTCCGCTTGATAGATGGAGCGGCGGAGCAGAGGATAGTAGCCGCCGATCGTTCCTTCGGATATGTTGGAAGAACCCGCTTGATAGGCCGGCTGCGATGGAAAATGGGCATTGGCCGGATCGTCTTTCACGATCAGGCGGTCAAATCCGATCTCTTTGACAAGGCTTTTGGATGTTTTTCCGGTTTTCAGAGGCAGGTTGATTTCGGCCAGACTTCCGCCTCGCGATGAAAATACCAGCTGCTGATATTCGTTTTCCAAAACGTAAAGTTGTTCCTCGCCTTTCGCTGTATTTTTCGCTGCCAGTCTTTGGGTTTGCTGCACAACGGGGGCTTCCGTGGCCACTTGTTGCGATGTCTGTTGTGGCGCCGGCTTTGAATCTTTGTTGCCCCACTCGAACCAGGCTTGAATGCCAAAGAAGGCAAGGCTGACGCAGGCGATGAAAAGCAAAGAGCGTTTGTCCATGATCAAATACCTCTAGGTTCCGACCACTTTATCAAATCGATCCAAACATGGAAAGGGGATATGCATTGCAAATGGTTTTGAATAAATTACTATCTTTTGTTAGCATGCGATTAAGCAGCAAATAAACTTTGGTTGAATTTAATTATTAATATCGAAGGTGTGCATGTCTAAATTAAAATCTGTGTGTTTGAATATGATCGTGAAAAATGAGAGCAAGGTCATTCGGCGCTGTATCCATTCGATCCGGAGTCTGATTGATTATTGGGTCATCGTGGATACCGGTTCGACGGACGGAACGCAGGAGATCATCAAAGAAACTCTGAAAGATATTCCCGGAGAGCTTTATGAGCGTCCCTGGAAAAATTTTGAGCATAACCGCAATGAAGCGATGCGGCTGGCGTATCCAAAGGCCCGATATCTGCTATTTATCGACGCCGATGAAGTATTAAAGGCACCGAAGAATTTTTCGCTCGGGACGCTCGACAAAGATATCTTCCTAATCAATGTCCAGCTTTCGAGCGGAACGATGTTTACCCGTCAGTTCATGATCGGCACGCGCATTCGATGGTTTTGGAAAGGCGTCGTTCATGAGCAGGTATATACAGATGTCAAGAGCACGACCCATCGCTTTTTGGAAGACGCCTATCTATATGCCAGCGATGACGGAGGGAGAACAGGCCAGGATTCCAGCGTAAAATTTCTCCACGACGCTGAAGTGCTCGAAGAGGCTCTCAAAACCGATCCTCGCAATAGCCGCTACGTGTTTTATCTGGCCAACAGTTATTCCCACGCAAAAAAACTGGATCTGGCTTTGCAGAACTATGAAAAAAGAGTTATCATGGCAGGCTGGGATCAGGAAGTCTTCTATTCTCTCTATTGCATCGGCCGGATCCAGAGTGAGATGAATATGCCACCCGAGGTATTCATCAATAGTTATTACAAAGCGTATCGCTATCGGACGACTCGAGCCGAGCCGCTCTTTTGGATCGCACATCACTACATGGAAATCAAGGACTACGAAGCTGCGTACGAAGTTCTTGTCAAGGCGGTCGAAATTCCGCTTTCCAAAGACGCCATGATGGTGGAGCACAGCATTTATGAGCATGCTTTGAAATGGATGTTTGCCGACTGTCTATTTTCATTAAAAAAATACGAAGAGGCCGAAAAAATATATCAAGAGCTTATGGCCAAGCCCAAATTGCCGAAAGAAGTTCGCCCGGTCATGATGCAGAATATGAAGCAGATTCAAAGATATCTGCAAAAGACCAGGAAATCGGGTGAACTCCCGGAGCTTGGTTTTTAGATATGGCTTTTTACATTTCTGGTTTAAAGCTGCATTCCGTTAGAGGAATCAATTTGGTTCGATTCCAGAACTTGAATCCTAAGTAAAACATCATAAAAATTGGCAATCCAATATAAGTTCCGATCAAATTGTCGAGGTTGACATTATGAAGGATCCATGCATCGAATTGTTGTCCCGCGATGACGAAAACGCATAAAACGAGCGCAAAGATCGAGCCAAACGGAAAGCCTTTGGCAAGATAGGGCAAGTCGGAGAGTTTGCGGCCTTGCGCCAGGTATGCTTTGCGGAAGCGGTAGTGGCAAAGCGCGATGCCGAACCATGCAATAAACCCGGTTAAGCTCGAAATATTTAATAGCCAGACAAACAATTGCCCGCTTCCGACCTGGGATGACAAAAATACGGCTGCGCTAATAATTGAGGTTAACACTAAAGCAGCAATGGGAATGCCATGTCTTTTTGACGTGGTCATTAAAAACCGGGGTGCATTTCCTTCTCGGGCAATATGCCACAATGTTCGGGCGGCTGTGTACATGCTCGCGTTGGCTGCAGAAAGAATCGCTAGCAAAATCACAATCGTCATGGTGACCTGAGCAAAATGCAAGCCGGCCATCTGCAAAATAATCGTAAAGGGGCTGGCTCCGACATTGGTGGTGCTCGCGACAATCAATAGAGGGTTGTTATAAGGAACCAGAAAACTGATGATACCCATCGTCAGGATGTAGAATATAACAATCCGCCAGAAAACATTGCGTACTGCTTTCGGAATGCTGGTCGTCGGGTCTTTGGTTTCTCCGGCGGTGATTCCAAAAATCTCCGTGCCCTGGAATGAAAACCCCGCAATCATCAATACGCTCATAAAACCGACCCAGCCAGAATGAAACGGCGCGTCATCGATAGTCCAGTTGGTCCAATCGAGGGGTTTTTGATGTCCGACGATCCCTAAAATCACGAAGATGCCGATCAAGATAAACAAGATGACGGCGGCTACCTTGATGCCTGAAAACCAATATTGCATCTCGCCGTAAAATGCGACGGGTACGATGTTCATTAAGACAATCAATACGAAAAAGATCACTGTCCAGGCGAAAAATGAAATCTCCGGAACCCAGGTGTGTATGATCAGCGCTGCGGCAGAAAGGTCCACCGCTGTGGTCACAGCCCAATTGAGCCAGTAATTATACGACATCGCAAATCCAAAGGCCGGATCAACGAAGCGAGTCGCGTAGTCGCAAAAACTGCCTGTTGTGGGAAGCAGCGTGGACATTTCGCCCAGGCTCGTCATTAAAAAATAGACCATCATGCTCATGATCAGGTAGGCAAGTAGAGCACCTCCGGGCCCCGCCGTATGAATGGCGGTGCCGCTGGCGACAAAAATGCCTGAACCGATCGAGCCGCCGATAGCGATCATCGCGATATGACGCGCGCTAAGCCGTCGATGCAACGAGTTACATTCCATATAAAATCCAGTAAAAAAATATATGCAGAAAAGTCCCCAAAGAAATGGACGACTCGAATCGATGCGAAGGGCTCCACGCATTGCGTGACAGTGTTAATCCTTTCGCAATTAACACTACGGAGCTGTCTAATAATAAACTGATATGATTTCGGCGCTTATCTCCTGGACACTGCTTCCATGGCGTTGGGATGCCTCGACAGTGCTTGTTAGTAAGCGCACCTCTTCTGCGGTCACTGATTCTACGTAAATGTTGGGATTTTGTTCAAAATATTTAAAACCTGGCACAAAAAAATAGAAGCCGCTGCATCAATTTAACAATTCTTGACCATAAGTTAGGGATTAGTTAAACTTGTCGCTTTATTTAAAGGAATGATTTTATGGCGGCAACTAATCAGTATTTGCAAGATAATTTACACTATAGACCTCTGAGTGCACATCTTGGAAGGGCAACCGTTTGGACAGCCACTGAATTACAAAAAAACGCATCTGATTCGGCATGGCATGGAAGGATTGTCACTGTCCTCTCAAAAACTATTGTAGCCGTTGCCGCGCTCGCTTGCATACCTCTATCTTTAATTGAATTAGTAAGCAGCTTCGTTTTGGCATCAATCGCTGGTTGTTTCAATAAAATCCTTTTTGATAACAGGAGCGAATTCCTGCAAAAGCATACGCTTAAGCTCCTCTCTTTTTCTATACATAGCGCGCTCGGAACGGTAGCTCTTGTGTTCTTGTTCTATAAGAACTGCCGGGGGCTTAACTTGAAGTGTCACACCCTTTCAGCAGTTGTCGATCACAGCATCCATCTCGGCATAGCGATCTTTGTTCAGGCCACATATGGAGCTTACTTAGACCGCCAGGCGGGAAGGGATGAAAAATTATTTGCTACTCGAATCATCAATTTATTCAGAGACAGTCATCCCAGATTGATTCAGGATCTCAGGAGACAAATTGAACGCGATGCAGGAATTCTCCTTTCCGTCTTAAGAGAAAGGATTGTAAATGCACCCGCTGTGAGCACCTATCTCGGGCAACATCTTGAAGCGCGAAATTTCATAATGACTTTTGACCTTGGCACGTTTATCTCCTCCGTAGAATATCGCCGGCAGGCGGTTGGAATCGTTGGAAGTGTCCTTACCGATTTACAACTGGCCTCTCCGATGGGCGCCCAACAGTGGGATTTAAACCAACATAGACCCGATGAATCGCGGTATCAAGATCATCTTGCACAGCTCATCAAAGAAGCATTCCTCGAAATTCATAACAAACCCGATCTTTGGCACGGTTTAGACCAGGAAGAACTGCCGGGTAATGAACTTTTGGAATGTATGGATGCGACTACATTTACACCGCTTGCAGCAGCGGCGGCCTATCGGGAAATTCTTGAAGATGGGATGTATTGCCCTGAACAGTTTGACGGCAATCTCGCTCAGTACAACGGACGAAGAGAACAAATTATTGAAGCCAAACAGATTGTTGGAGGGTTAACCCAAGCTCAGAAAGATCAGCTCTACCAAAAAATCATTAGAGGATCCGATTACAATGTCGATAATCAATGTATTCAAGAGGCTTTTTTGAAAATCAGCGCTTTGGCCGCGCCTATTAATCAGGGCCCTTTGATGACGAAAACGGTGATCAATATGGAATTCAATAACAGTGAGATTGTTGAGTCGCGCAAACTATTTCAAACCGCATACCAGGAAGCTCTGAGCGAAATTTAATATTCCGACTGACCTTTGCCGTGCTTGCTCTCCAGATTCGATAGAAACTGGGCAAACAGATCGGTGTGGCGTAAGTTGTCGAGCCATTCGTCGTCGATCATTTCTTCAATGCTCGGCAAAGCGTCCGATTTTTGCGCCTTGCGAAGAAACTCCATCGCCTCATCGTAGCGGCCTGTGACGGAGTAAAGGCAGGCGAGATTATAAAAGGCATTGATATTGCCCAGCTGGCCGGCCCTAATGAGCTTTTGTTCGGCATCGGCATAGCTTTGCTGCATCGCCTGGGCATCGATGGATTGCTGAGCGATCATGATGGATGCCAAACCCCATTCCAGCCAGACTTCCTGATCTTCCTCATCCTGCCTTAGGGCGAGGCGGAAGTGGTGAAGCGCGCGTCGAAGATATTCAGCTTCCGAGGATGATTCGCCGAGGCGCATAAAACACAGAGCGATGTGGTAGTGTATTTTGGGTGTTTCGGGATCGAGCAGCAGGACGTGCAAGTATAAATCGATCGCCCGGACATAAAGGTTGTCGTCGTCAGCCCCTTCTCCCAGCCATTCGAGAGCAACGGCGTATTGGAAGAGCCATTCAGGGTGGTGGATCAGCGCTTCTTTTTGATTTTGCAAAATCATCTCATAGAGGCTGATCGCGTGGTCGAGCTCTTTTATATCATCGTGGAGTTCGTACGATGTCAGATAGGCGTTGGCAGCATCAAATATCAGAGATGGGCACGCGGGCTTCAAATCGATCGCTCGATTAAAAAATCGAACGGATCGCTCGATGAGGTCCAAATCGTCCGTCAGGTTGGCCGCAAAGAAGTGGGTCAGGGCCAAAGCATGCCAGATCTCGGCATGCGTGCGGTCTAACGACAGACCGTACTGAAGTTTTTCAATGGCATATTCAAAGTAGTCCGGATCTTTGTAGTACTGGCCGAAGGCGATCATACACAGCCCATAGGCATGCCAAAGATCGGGATCGTCCGGGAACTGATCGGTGGCCCGCAAAATTTTGTTTTCCGCTTCGATCAACAGATCGAGGCGGTTGGATTGTACGCCGAGCTCAGATAGTGATTCGACCCATTGGGAGAGGAGCAATGGGTTTTCGGGTTCAATGGAATGGCAGCGGACACATTTCTCTATCCCTAAACATAGTTTTTTTGCATCGCGGTTCTGTTTTCCTGATTCGCCGAGAATTTGCGCCCATCCCAGCCAGATTTCGCCCTCTTCAGGTGTGATTTTGCTCAGGTGCGAATAACAGTCGGTGGCTTGCAAGACGTAATTTTCATCCAGCGTGTTGATGTAAAGCTGGGAATAGGCGCTGGCCAATGACATCCACCCATCGACATATTGATGATTGGCGTCGACGGCTTTGCGTAAATGTTCGACAGCCTGCAGGTAAAGCCGTGAATCATTGATGAGAAGTCCCATTTGCAAATAGGCATTGCCGCAGTCCTTCAAAAATTCCGCAGGCAGATGATCATGGCAGTTCATAGATGTCTGGAATGCCTGGATAGAGAGGCGGATATCGACCGCTTCGCCGGAATTTTGAGCGAGCTCTGTCCACACCAGGCCATAATCCCAGTAGAGCTGCGCAATCGCTATTGGGGGGACGGCTCTGCTGTATTCGATGGCGCGCTGGAGTTTTTCTTTGGCCTCGAGATAGTAATGATGCTCGTTATAGGCAATGCCGAGCTGCAGCAAAACACTTCCCCAGCTCGACCAGATTTCAAAGCGCTCCGGGCTGAGCTGGGCGGCCAGTTTGAAGTAGCGGCTGGCGATGAGAAGGGTTTTTTCTTTTTCCTCCCGCATGCCGTAATCAAAAAAAGCCCTGCCTTCCCGATACCATATATTAAAATTTTCAGGCGCCAGCATTGCGGCTGTCTCAAAATGCCCCAATGCAGATAAATCGTCGTTCATCAGAGCGATTTCGCCACGGGAAAGATATTGATCCGCTAATAGCAGCTTCTCCTGGATCGGCAAATGCTCCCATTGCTTAGGGTCGCAAACTGTCAGCGTGCCGCTGACGGCTTTGCGGGGGAAGAAGCGGCTGAGGATCTTTCGAAAAGCGCTGAGTTCCTGCATGGCTCTCGGAAGTTATGATAAGGAGCGGATTATAGTGAACCTGATTTTATTTGCCCAGCAAAGCTGTTATGTAGCTAATGGTTAGTGGTTTGAAAAACACTATCAATGATAATTTTTATTAATATCTTCGGTGAGCTGTCTTCGATCCGGTTTTAGGTTCGCGCTTGATGGAAGATCGAGAAGCTCTATGGGAATTTTGTGTTTAGGCAAGCGAGATGATAGATACGAGAGGATTTCGCTTTTCGCAGCGCTCGATTGGATCATAGCCATCGGTTTTGCACCGAATTCAGCATCGTGAAGAGGAACCACGACAGCCTGTTCGACGAGTGGGTGCGAAAGAAGAGCGCATTCGATTTCTTCGGGCTGGATGTTTTCGCCGCCGCAGATGAATTGCAAATCCTTGCGTCCAGTGACGGCAAATCCGAATTCTGGAGAATAAATACCCACATCGCGCGTCGCAAACCAGTCGTTGATTGGATGATCAATGGGATAGCCATATCCGAGAAAAAGAGGCGCTCCGCGTACGAGTATTTCATTAGGGCCCTTATCCAAAAGTTTGGCTTCGCGTCCGGGCAAGGGAGAGCCCAAAAAAGGGATTTGCTGGCGCCAGACCGGATTGGATGTGAGAAACACGCAGGAAGCCATTTCGGTCATTCCATAACTGAACCAAAGATCCAAGCCTCTGGCGATGGCTTTTTCATAGAGCGATTGCGGCATGCCGGCGCCGCCGATGATGAAGCGCGTGGAAATGGAATCAAAATCGGTTTGCAGCAGGCGATAGAGCTGGGTGGGGACCAGAGAGCCGAACGTCGCGCGGGCCGTCAAAATGCGGTCCGGATACGGAAGGCTTTTATCGTCGAAAACGATCGTCGCCTGGCTGATCAGCGATCGTAAAACAACTCCCAAGCCGCCGACGTGATGCAGGGGCAAGGATAGAAGATAGCGATCACCGGGTTGAATCGAGAGAGCGTGTGAAACCGTCTCGGCGCTTTCGAACAGCTGGCTGAGCGTAAACGCGGCCCACTTGGGTGGGCCGCTCGATCCGGAGGTGGGTATGACCAATGCCGGCGATGAAAGATCCAATTCCCCCGGTTCATCATCTGGGTTGGCGAACAGGTGGGAGCCGTCGTTGATGATGAGGCGAAGGGGAAGAGTAGAGAGTAGGTTGTGCTCAGCAATTTTTGGCAGATGCGGAGGAATCAGCACGGCGATGAGGGATCGGCGCCAGGCGGCGAAGAGCAGGCAAATTGTTTGCCAATTCGGGTGCGCCGTGATTGCGATCAGATCGCCCGATTGACAGCCGCTTTCGCCTAATGCGTTGGCTGCGCGCGCCGCCATCCTATCCCAATGAGGATAATTTCTTAAAAGACAGGGTCGGCGAGCCATGTTCGGTCCAATGGAGGTAATCGATCGGATTTAAGCATTCCATTTTCAATGGTAATGGGAAGAAAATGATGAAGCAATGCGCGATATGTGTCGAGGCCTACTGCGATTTTTGGATTGTAGAGCGATTGCAGATGCGCGATATGCAAAAGGCCGACAGCGCTTTCAAAACTCGAGCTGAAAACGATTTTTTTGCCCTGCTTTTGTCCGAAGGCAATGAGAGAATCCAGCCTGGATCCAAGCATTGTGGGTTTCAGGATCAGCGCGTTCAGGTGGGGAAGCTGCAAATAACGCTCGAAATCTTTTTCGAGCAGCGTTTCGTCGAGAGCGATGGGCATTGCAGGCAGAGAAAAAAGATCCATCGGATTTTGCACGGGCTCTTCGATATATTCGATATGAGTAGTGTTGATTGATTTGAAAAAAACGTGCGCTTGCGAAGGGTTCCAGCAGCGGTTGGCGTCGATGCGCAATCGGACGGATAGTTCCTGGAGCTGGCGAACGAGTCGAATAGCATCTTCGATGCGATAGTGTTTGACTTTGATTTTGATGGTTTGATAGCCGTCTTGAACGGCCTGCAGAGCTTCTGGCCAAGAGGTAACCAGTGCGCAAACAGGTAGGCGTGGAAACGATAGGGGAAAAGGCTGGTGAGCGCATCGAAGAGCAAATGCTGCACTCGGTGTCAAGGAGCCCGTTTGGAATGATTGGAAGGCTTCCATTAGCGTTTCCGGGCTAAAGCCCGGTAGAGGCGACGCCTCGCCCCATCCATCGCTTGTTTCTACGATCAGGCCCTCTCTAGTGGCGAATGGAAGGATTGATGAGCGGAGTGGAATGCTAAAAGTGTAAATATGCATAGCTGATCATGCAAAAAAGGAGTGTGTACAAGAGTAAAAAGAGGGCGGTGAGTGCGAGTGCGCGGTTGAACAGCTTGCTCGAAGCGCAATCCTGCCCCTTCAGGGGCAGGTAAGCCGAGCTATTTATTTTATCGGGCGCTTTTAAGCGCCCGCCATTAGCTGTCGAAGAATCTCCTTCCTTTAGGAGGGAGTTCTTCAAATGGGCCTCTTTATTAAAAACGATCGCCAGAGGCTCAATGGCGAAGGGGACGATCAGCCAGACGGCCAGAAGAGATTTTGGCAGAAATAGGGGGGTGATTAGGGCTGCCAAGAGGCAGACGGCATATTCAATCTGTCCGAATCTCTTTCCAAAGCGGGCAGGCAACGTCAATTTTTTGGCTCGGCGATCCTCATCGATGTCGCGGATATTGTTGACGCATAAAATAGCGCAGGAAAGCGATCCCGGAATGATCGATGCGATCCAGGCATCGGAGGGGATCGTGTGAAGCTGCGCCAGAGCCGATCCGGCAGTGGCAATGGGTCCGTAAAAAGCGAACACGAGAACATCGCCGAGGCCTAAATAACCGAGAGGGCGCGGGCCGCCGGTATACAAGATCGCGCACAGCATGCAAAGAGCGGTCATGGGCCAGTAATTCAATCCGGCGCGAGCCAATAGGGGCAGGGAAAAGCCGGCTGCCAAAATCAGAGCGATGATCGCGGCGCGCAGCATGGCCGCTGGTGGCAGCGATTGCAAGTGGATGGGGCGGATGGGTCCTTTGCGCGCCGAAGTGTCTACTCCTTTGATGACATCGAAGTAATCATTCGCCCAGTTGGCGGCGAGCTGCAGACTGATCGAAAAGCCCAGGCAGAAAATCAAGACCCAGCAGGAAATGGGCTGATACATGGAGGCGATCGAGGTGCCGATCAGAACGGGGCTGATCCCCGCGATCAATGTTTTGGGCCGCGCGGATTGGATCCAACTCCTAACTGCGCTTCGGAAACGCGGAGAAATCAGGAGATCGTTTTTCAAGGAATGCATTGCGTCCCTCTTGTCCTTCTTGGGTCATGTAGAAGAGCATCGTTGCGTTGCCAGCGAGCTCCTGTAATCCGGCTTGTCCATCGCAGTCGGCATTGAGGGATGCCTTGAGGCAGCGAAGTGCAATTGGAGAAAGCTGCAGGATTTCCTGGCACCATTGGATGGTCGTCGATTCGAGTTGTTCATAGGGAACGATGCAGTTGATCAGGCCCATTTCCAGCGCTTGTTTTGCATTATATTGCCGACAAAGAAACCAGATCTCGCGCGCCTTTTTTTGGCCCACGATCCGGGCCAGGTAGCTCGCGCCGTAGCCGCCGTCGAACGAACCGACGCGGGGGCCTGTCTGGCCAAAAATGGAGTGATCGGCCGCGATGCTCAAATCGCATACGACCTGTAGGACGTTGCCGCCGCCAATCGCATAGCCGGCGATCATGGCGATGACAGGTTTCGGGCAGGTGCGTATCTGGCGCTGGAAATCCAAAATGTTGAGCCGATGCGCTCCCTCTTCATCCGCGTAGCCGGCATCGCCGCGCACTTTTTGATCGCCGCCGGAACAAAAGGCATCTTTTCCCTCGCCAGTCAGGATAACCACGCCAATTTTCGGATCATGGCGCGCCAGATCCAGAGCGTGGGCCATTTCGTCGACGGTCAATGGCCGAAAAGCATTGCGCACATGGGGGCGGTTGATCGTGATTTTTGCAATCCCGTCGTAGAGTTGGTATTTGATGTCGAAGTAGGTTCCGCAGTTTTTCCATTCGATCGGGGTCATAAGAAACTCGCGACTTCTTGAGGGGCTTCATAATGCAGAGCATGGCCGGCTGACGAGATGCAACGGGCTTGCGGCCAGTCGGCATACAGCTCACTAAATTTATGATCGTTTTGACCATACAATAAGCGCCAGGGGCGCTGGAACTTTAATAACCGGTCGCGGTAGCACTCCTGGCGCCCCAAGCTCCAGTTTAGCATGGCTGTGACCAGTTCTTTGGGCCGCTGGGTTTTTCTCATGGAGACGATTTCCTGGATAAGGACAGGTTTACTTTGCATGGATGAAAAAACCGGCTGTTTGTACCAGGAAAATAAAAATTCATCAAAAGGAAGAACCAGGATTTTTTGCGCCCAGACCCGGTCTGCCTGCAGGCGCTGGATTTTTTCTTCTTCGCTCTTCAAACCGCTATGCGTCGACAAAAGCGTCAATGTATGAATGCGATGCGGGTGGTTCAAGGCAAAGCGCATCGCCAATCGTCCGCCCATCGAATAGCCCACCAAATCGACCATTTGCGGTGGAAGCGCGCTGGCTAAAAGATCCTCGATTTCCATGGTCGTCCACGGCGTATTGCCATGCCCTGGCAAGTCATAGGCAAGGCAAGTTCGTCCCTTTAGATGGGATACGACCTTTTTCCAATCCTGGCCGCTTCCTAAAAAACCGTGTAGAAAGACGATCGGAGGGCCTTTTCCTTTTGATAATATTTCGCAATGCAAAGCCGATTCCTTTACGTATGAATGGAAGCCATGCAATTTTGCAGAATTTTTATTTCTATGCCTGCATTTTCTTTATGAGACGTAAACACTTCAAGTACAGTCGGTTTTGGATGTCTGAATAGATCTTCCCAGTTTAGTAAAGAGGATTGGTAGGTCAGGTTGAACATTTTGGCGATATTTTCAAAGTTGAGATGATGGCTCATGGTATAGAGCTGATCGAAATGAACAGGTTCGCTGGATACGGGAAGGCGTGAAAAAATACCGCCGCCGTTATTGTTCGAGATCACTAATAAAAATGGCTGATGGACCCTTCGCAATAATGCGATTGAATTGAGATCGTGAAGAGCGGATTGATCGCCGATGATCGCCATCATCGGGGCGTTGGTGTGAGAAGCTATTCCCGCAGCTGTAGCGATTTGACCGTCGATGCCGGAAAGGCCGCGGTTGGCAAAAATGGACCTTGGCTGGGCCATAAAAAAATGTTCAGCATCGCGGATTGGCATGCTGTTGCCGAAAAAGACCGACCAGTTTTTCGGTAGATGCTCAGCGAGTTTTCGCATCATATCCGCTTCTGTGAACGGATGCTCGGATAGGAAAGTATCCTCGAATCTCTTTTGAATGAGCTGATCAATGCTCTGGCACTCGTTGAGATAAAGCGTATCCTGGCGGGGCGGGCATTGCAGCGCCTGGCAAAATAGAGACGGATCGGCGCAAATTCGGGTGGGGCGAAGATGGAGCGGATCGATCCTCTCGATATGAGAATCGATGTGCATGGAAGCAACATGCACTTTATTCATCCATTCCAAAAGTGCTTTGGAGATGAATGAGCCACCGAAATGAATCGTCAGATCGGGCGGCGGCAGGAGTTTGGATCGAATCGCAAAATCGTGATGGATGATTAATTCGTTGGGCTTTTGTTGAGTGCGGGCGGAGGAGAGCAGATCGGCCATGATGGGCCATTGAAGCTGCTTGGCCAGGGCGAAAATGGGCGCAAGATTCGAATTGGGAGGCAATCGCCCGATGAGAATCAGGCCGCGGCGTGCATCTGAGATCATTTGACGGGCTCTTTTGACGGCTTCCGGATCGGGTGAATGGCGGGGATGAAAGATGGGTTGGCTTAGGCCGTTTGGAAGTTGCTCAGGCATCGAAAAGAGAGGCTCGCGAAATGGGCCGTTCAGATGCACCGGCCCCATGCGCATGGCCTGAAACACGGCCTCACTGGCCTGGGAGCGAATGAAGTTTTCGCTAGTAAATTCGTCGGGACAGGGGAGGTCGGCCTGCCAGAGGACAAAATTATTAAATATTTTTGTCTGATTGGTGGTTTGGGTATGGCCGCAGCCAAGATGTTCCGGTGGACGGTCGGCGGTCAGAATGATCAAGGGGACGCGGCTATGATGCGCTTCCATCACGGCGGGGAGGAGATTGCCCACGGCAGTGCCGGATGTGACGATCAGAGCGGCTGGTTTTTGTTGGCTTAGGCTGAGGCCCAGGGCATAAAATCCCAGACCTCTTTCATCGAAATGGACTTTGATTCGCGCCTGCTTGTGGCGGGCGGCAGCCAGCGCGAGCGGAGTGCTGCGGGAGCCGGGGGCAATGCAAAAATCGCAAACGCCCTGCAAAATAAGCTGATCGATCAGGCAATGAGCCCAGGTGCTGTTTTTCATAAAAGTTCGTAAAAAAGAGAAAACAATACCCGATGACGCCAAACAGTTCTATCTATACTATACGAGCCATTCCCGATGTGCCTCTTCGACGATATTCGAAAATATCCCGAATCTCCTCGAAGAATTCATATCGGGAATGGCTCTATACAGCTTCCCCATAGAATAGGCTGATCAATTGCGAGAGCTTGTGCTCGGATTCATCCCACTCTTTCATGGGGTCAGATCCTTCGACAATCCCAGTTCCGGCAAATAAATGGGCCGTCGATCCCTGGATCAGGCAGGAGCGGATGCCTATGGCGATTTCAGCATCTGAATCGGATGTCCAGCCAATCGGGGCCGCATAAAGACCGCGAGCGAAGGGTTCCGTAGCTTTGATGAATGACAGGGCGTTTTGGCGTGGATAACCGCCTACCGCCGGGGTGGGGTGAAGAGTGCGAATCAGTTGCTCATCTGTCACGTCATCAAAGATCATTGCGCTGATTTGCGAATAGAGATGGGCCAGGCGAGGCGTCGTGCGGATGGCGCGAGCCGTCGCTTGCGGCGGCGATTGGCAAAGTGGTGAGAGCACATCGAGGATCTGGTTTTGAACGATAGAAAATTCACGAATATCTTTTTCGCTAGTGAGCAGCTCTTCCTGACGCGCGAGCAATCGCGTTCCAGCGAGGGCGTCGCATTCGATTTTTCTGTTGGATCGCCGATACAGCATTTCCGGCGTGGCGCCGAGGAAGGCGCTCGTTGGCGTGGGTTGAAAGAGAAAGACGGTTTGATGCGGCCCCTGCAGCGATTGGCAAAGTGAGAGGGGATCGATTGTCGATGAGCAAAAAAGAGAGACTCTTTTGGCCATAACGACTTTCTCAAAGTGTTTTTGGCCAATGGCATTGAGCGCCTGTTCGATCTGGATCTTCCAACTTTTGGAGGAATGAGACGATTCTTTTTTGAAAACGATCGGACCCTGTGGTTGGGGAAGATCTTGTTTGCTTCGGCGGCCGATCACTTCGAAGCGAGGTGTGATGGTCAAAGCGTGAGGAAAATCCTGCCATTCGACCGCATCGGTTGGAGTAAAGTGGCGAAAAGTGAACGCACGCCTGTTTGTTGGACCGTCAAAGACTCCGACCGCGGCGATGGTGGTATCTGAGTTTCTGCTGGACCAATAGATCTTCGGATAGAGCGTTGATGTGCGTAAGAATGAAAATAAATCCATCGGATCTATTTTTCTCCGCGATAGAGAGTCACGCAGCCAAACAGCAGCTGGGTGGCTTGCAGATTTTTCCAACCTGTTTGCCGCATCATCTGAAGAAATGCTTCGCCAGAGGGAAACGCTTCGATCGTTTGATTGAGATAACGATAGGCGGCCATGTCTTGGGACAGAGTGGCTCCGATCAAGGGCATCAGGCGGCGCAAATAAAATAGATAGAGATTTTTGATCCGGCCGCGGGGCACCGAGAATTCAAGGATCAGGCAGCGGCCGTTCGGTTTGGCCACTCGAAACATTTCCGTTAGGGCAGTCAGTGGATGTTTGACGTTGCGAATCCCGAATGAAAATGTACAAACGTCGAACGAGTGGTCGGAAAAAGGGAGTTCCTCGGCGTCGCAGCACTGAAATGAAATGGTTGAGTCGGGGATTTTTTTTCGGGCAATTTGGAGCATTTCTTCCGAGATATCGATGCCGATGGCGCTTTTGATGGGAGCCTTTTTATTCAATAAAGCGGCGATCTGATCGCCGGTTCCTGTGGCTAGATCGAGAAGAGACAGCGGACGGCCTGTAGGCAGATGGCGTGCGACAGTGCGCCGCCAACGCATATCCAGACCGAGCGAGATCAGCCGGTTGGTTCGATCGTACTTCTGGGAGATCCGGTTGAACAGATCGAGGACATGATTATCGCTCATTCAGGATCAACTTCCGTTTGATGGGGAAAAATCCGAATCTCGCCAGACAGCCTGCGATTCCAAAAAACAGAAGCTTGCCCTGTTGGAAAAAAATGGGGTACAGATCGCAGCAGCCAATGAAAAGGAATGCAATGAGTGCGCTGGCCAGCAGCCCCGTTTCAGCGAGGTGCTCCTGCGCCCGCCAGGCTGCCCATAAAATCCAGCCGATCCAGCATAAAAATAAAATCATCGCCGGAAGGCCGATTTCGGCAGCGAGCAGAAGAAAAATATTGTGGACAGATGTCGATGTTTCCTGGGACGGATCGACATCTTCAGGCAAATAAGATGGAGCTCGCAGGCTGAATTGTCCATATCCTACGCCGATTATCGGATGTTTTTCGATCATCCGCACGGCGATATTTTGATAGAAGGTGCGCACCTGATCGGAGTTGCGGGCTTGCGATGTGTAATTAACGATGCCGCCTCGATGAAAAATCTGCTCAGATAACAATGTTCCGACGATCAGTCCTGAACATAAGATCAGCGATAGGATGGCGCGCATCTCGATGGGTTGACGGAGCCGCATCCAGATGAACCAGACGATGGTACCGATCGCATAGGCAAAGAGCGCCGAGCGGGAAAAAGTAATGCCTAAAGCAAACAGCTGGATTAGATAAGCCGGCGCCAGATAAATGCGCAGCTTGCGATGGCAGGTAAAGAGGTAAACCGTAATCAACAGGGAAACAGCTAAAAGGCCGCCCAATGGATTCGGGTGCGGCATGGTTCCCATGGCGCGAAAGATGCTTGAGTCCGCGATCCTGTTTGTCCATTGGTCCAGCAGCCATCGATGGCCGTTGGGAACGTTGATGATGGCATTCAAAGGCTGTTCGCCGATGATTCTCAGTCCCAAAGAGTGCTGGGAAAAATACTGCACAATGGCAAAAAATGATTGAACGAGCGCGGTCGAAAAAATACTCCAGGAGGCAATGTTGAAGAGCTTTTCTTTGGAAATAGAGCTATGTGCCAGAAAGAAAAAAAGCGAGAGCGGCGTTAAAAACTGGAGCAGCCGGAGATAAGCGAGGGGATAGTTGATAAACGGTGAGGCGATGATCGAGATCACAGCGCAGCAGAAGATGATCAAGAGCGGCAGCGCGCCTTTTTCGCGATCATAATGACGGATCTTTGTCAGGCCGAATGTTAAAAAAACGAGTCCCAAAATATCCGACAGATAAAAGTAGATCTTCGGATCATAGCCTGAAGGAAGCTCCAGGCCATGGGGGACCAGCGTCAACGAATAAAAACGAAAGAGCTTATCGTATTTGTGCTCAATCGGAATCGCGAAAAATAACAAAGCCAGAAGGAAAAAAAATATAATCCGGCTTTTTCTACTTAGTTCTGCCATGGCGTTTTCTATCGATTTCCAAAAGATAGAGCTTGCGCATGCGGATCGAATGGGGAGTGACTTCGACAAGTTCATCGTCGTCAATATAGTCGATCGCCTGTTCAAGCGTAAATTTTCGCTTCGGAGTGAGGATGATGTTTTCATCACTGCCGGAGGCGCGGACGTTCGTGAGCTGCTTGGCTTTGGTCGCGTTGACAATGAGATCGTTTTCACGCGAATGCTCGCCGACGATCATGCCCTCGTAAACCTCGTCGCCGCTCGTGACAAACAGTGTGCCCCGGTCTTGCAAATTGAACAGCGCGTAGCCATTGGCCTTGCCCAAGCTGTTTGCGATGAGAACGCCGCGCAGGCGCCCGGCAATGTCTCCTTTCCATGGAGCAAAACTTTCAAAGATCGATGTCAATATCCCGAGGCCGGACGTGCGGGTGAGAAAGTCGTTGCGATAGCCCATCAAGCCGCGCGTCGGAACGAGAAACTGCAGGGTGGTCAGGCCGTGCTCGGATGTCGATAGGGAGCGCATTTCTCCTTTTCGCCGCAGCAAATCGTCGATGACCATTCCAGAAAATTGTTCAGGAACTTCGACATGGACCCGCTCCATAGGCTCCATGACGGTGCCGTCGACCACCTTCGTAATGACGATGGGCTTGGAGAACGAGAGCTCGTAGCTTTCGCGCCGCATCGCTTCGATAAGAACCGCCAGATGAAGTTCGCCGCGCCCGCAGACGCGGATCGCGTCATCGCGTCCCTCAATATCTTCAATCTTCAGCGAGATGTTGGCTCTTTTTTCTTTGAAGAGCCGCTCGCGGAGCTTGTTCATTGTGACGTGTTTGCCTTCGCGGCCGACCATCGGACTTGTGTTAATGGTGATGTCGATCGAAACCGTGGGCTCGGCCAATGTAATTGGAGGCAATTGCACGATTTGATCGGAAGAGCAAAGAGTATCGCCGATGTCGATTTCGGTGACGCCCGCCAGCGAAACGATATCGCCGGCTCCGGCGTCTTCGAGCTCGACTTTTTTGAGTCCGAGATGACCCTCGATTTTTGTGATGCGGTGCTGGGTGTGGTTGCCGTTGCGATCAACGCATGTGACGGTGGCCCCTTTGGAGATTTTCCCTTCCAAAATCCGTCCCGTCGCGAGCCTGCCTAAATAATCGTCATAAGCGAGCGTGGCCGCTTGCATGAGGAAGGGCAGTTCAAGGCTTCCTGGCGGAGGCGGACAGGCTTCAAGAATCAGATCGAATAGAGGAAAGAGATCTTTGTGCTCGTCCTTCAGGTTTCTAATGGCAAAACCCTGCGATCCCGAAGCGTAGATGTAGGGAAAATCGAGTTGTTCATCATTGGCGCCGAGTTCCATGAAGAGATCGAATGCCTGATCGAGCGTTCTGTCCGGATCGGCATGCGGGCGGTCGATTTTATTGAGGACCAATATCGGTCTTAAACCCATCTTGAGCGCAGCGGACAAGACAAAGCGCGTTTGGGGCATGGGCCCTTCCTGGGCGTCGATGAGGAGCAGTACGCAATTGACCATGCCGAGAACGCGCTCGACTTCACCGGAAAAGTCCGCGTGGCCGGGAGTGTCTATAATGTTAATTTTATAGTCATGGTAATATACTGAGGTGTGTTTAGCAAAGATAGTAATGCCGCGTTCCCGTTCCTGGTCATAGCTGTCCATGACTCGTTCAGGGATTTTTTCGTTCTCGCGGAAAATGTGGGACTGCTTGAGCAGATTGTCGAGAAGAGTCGTTTTGCCGTGGTCAATGTGGGCAATGATCGCAATATTGCGTATTTTCTTTGGATCAAACATGGGTCAGTTGGTTGGGGGTGTTCGTTACTACGGCTAGTTTAATGAATCAACTATTTAATTGGTAGATATTTCGTAGGTTGCGAAATAATCAAAAAATGGGTAATGTTTCTTACCGTAACCTTTCCCAATCTGGAACGGCAATGACCAATGATTGACTAGTGCGCTGCTGTGCAAGCATTTGCGGGCAGTTTTTTCTTTTGAGGCGTTCATGGAAACTCATGCCAGCAAAGTCGCGGATGAATCAAATTATCCTCAAGGAAATCTCGAATCCAGGACAGGGCATCTCGATGATATCCTCAAAGAAAAACTTGAAAAGGCCTTCCATAAGCAAACATCCAAAGTCCGCCTCCACGACCTCGCCAAAATCGCCTGCGAACATTCTCCCATTGACTTAGCCTACGCGGCGTCCCATTTACCCCCCAATGTGCGTCCGGTTTTGTATGAGAATTTGCCGAACCGCGAAGCAAAAATCAAGTTCGTCGTCAATACCGATAGCGATACGCGCCTGATCTTATTTCGTTATTTAAACGATCTGGAGTTGAAGAAACTCTTTGAAAAAATGCCGACGGACGAAGCGGTATGGACGATCGAGGATATGTCCGAGAGGCGCTTCCGCCGTTTGATGGAGCAGCTCGACACCAAAAAGGCGAGCCGGATCAAGGAGCAAAAAAAACACCACCGCCATAGCGCCGGCCGTCTGATGACGTCGGAGTTTTTTGCATTCAAAATGGATATGACCATCGGCGAGGCGGCCGCCTACATCCGCGATAACCCGCGCATTGATTTTCTCAAGGGGATTTTTATTCTCAATCAGGCGGGCGAGCTGCAGGGATACGTTCCGGCACGGAACATGATGATCAATCCGCCGAATATCCCGCTGCGCCAGGTCATGCGCTCCATCTTGCATAAAGTCACGGCCGACGCTTCGCGCGAGGAAGTGATCGATATTGTCGAGCGCTATAAAATCTCCTCTCTTCCCGTCGTCGATATCGATAATTATCTCATCGGCGTCATTACCCATGAAGACGTCGTCGAGGCGATGGAGGATCTGGCCGATGAAACGATCGCGCACATGGCCGGTACCAAAGAAAAATTTACCTCCCACGACTCGGTGATGAAGCGCTTTTTGACACGGTCTCCCTGGCTGCTCGCGACGCTGCTGGCCGGGTTGATCAATGTGGGGGTGATCTCCTCGTTTCAAAACCACATCCTGACATTCGTCATTTTTTTCGTGCCCCTGATCACCGGCATGTCCGGCAATATCGGGCTTCAGTGCAGCACTGTATTGGTTCGGAGCATGGCCATCGGCACGCTGTCGGCCGCAGGCACGCGCCGAGAGACCATCATCAAGGAGCTGGGTAGCGGCATATTCACCGGAGCGATATTTGGGGTGGGGTGCGGCGTCATCATCTATTTTATCGATTTGTTTGGAGGCAGCTCGCTCGGCATCGTTCCTCCGTTTGCGGTCGGCGCCATCGTCGGGATCGGCCTGCTCGGCGGGTGCATCGCCGGCACGCTTCTCGGTGTTTTCTCGCCGCTCTTTTTTGCCCGCATTGGCGTCGATCCTGCGATTTCTGCAGGCCCCATCGTTACAGCTTTTAACGATTTTCTATCGCTGACGATCTATTTTCTCATCGCTTGGGGAATCAGTTCTGCATTTTTGATTTGAGAAGTTGATCCAGCAATATCGTAATATATTTTTTAATCACCTGTTCTTTTTCCTTCAGGAATTGTGTGCGGTAGCGCTTGATTTTTTGATCGATCTCGACTATAGTTGGGATCGGTTCATATGAAGCGAACGCCGAAGAATTACGACGGGATTTTAACGCCGGCCAGATCGATCAAGGATTTGCTGCCGGAGATGCTGGTCCAGATCCAGAAGAACAATGGCGAAACGGATAGAAATATTTTGAGTGCCTGGCCCGATGTGATTGGACCGAACCTGGCGAAAATGACGCAGGCTGTATCATTTGCGGATGGCGTATTGACGGTATTAGTGAAGAGCTCTACGCTCTACAGTTTGCTCTGTTTGCATGAAAAACCGCATCTTTTGCGCAAGCTGCAGGAAAGTTTCCCGAAAACCCAGGTGCGGAACATATTATTTCGCATAGGATGAAGTAGGATATGACGACGATGACAGACGATAAGGAATACAACGCAAGTTCGATCACCGTATTGGAAGGACTGCAGGCCGTTCGCGAGCGTCCGAGCATGTACATCGGCGATACGAGCTCGAACGGATTGCATCAGCTGGTGTACGAAGCGGTGGATAATTCGATCGACGAAGCGATGGCGGGCCACTGTAGCTTGATTACGGTCACCTTGCTGGCCGACGGCGGCGTGGTCGTGGAGGATAATGGCCGCGGTATTCCGATCGAAAAGCACGAAAAAGAATCGGTCAAGCAGGGCCGGACAGTCACAGCCCTCGAAGTGGTTATGACGATCCTTCATGCCGGCGGCAAGTTCGATAAATCAACATATAAGGTGTCCGGCGGATTGCACGGCGTCGGGATTTCTTGCGTCAACGCCCTGTCCAAAAAGTTCGTTGCCCAGGTCTTTCGCAACGGGGCGGCTTATGAAATGAGCTTTGAAAAGGGCAAGCCCGTTTCCGCCTTGAAACAGATCGGTAAGACGGATTTGCGCGGAACCAAAGAGACATTTTGGCCTGATGATTCGATTTTTTCCGTCACGAAATTCGATTACGATGTTCTGCAAAAACGCCTGCGCGAACTGGCTTTTCTTAATCGCGGCATCACGATTGTGTTTCAAGACGAGCGCGATCCGAATCGCGAGGTGGTCCGCTTTAATTACGAAGGGGGCATTGCGTCATTTGTTTCCTATTTGAATGAAGGGAAAAACCCATTATTTCCCAAGCCGATCTACATTCACGCCAATAAAGAAGGGCTGGATGGCCCTGTCGACTTTGAAGTGGCGATGCAATGGAACGATACGTACACGGAATCGATTTACTCCTACGTCAATAATATCGCGACGCGGCAAGGGGGGACCCATTTAACCGGATTTTCCACCGCGCTGACGCGTGTTTTGAACAATTTCATCAAGAACCATCCCTCGCTCAAAAAGGATAATATTACGGTGACCGGCGAGGATATGCGCGAAGGGCTGACGGCCGTCATCTCGTGCAAGGTCCCGAATCCGCAATTTGAAGGTCAGACGAAGCAAAAGCTGGGCAATAGCGAGGTCGCCTCCATCGTCCAGCAGATCGTCGGCGAAGATCTGACGATTTTTCTCGATGAAAATCCCGCGATTGCCAAAATCATTTCGGAAAAAGCCGTCATCGCGGCGCAAGCCCGCGAAGCGGCGAAAAAAGCCCGCGAGCTGACGCTGCGCAAGAGCGCTCTGGACTCGGCGCGGCTGCCCGGCAAGCTCACCGATTGCCAGGAGCGCGATCCGGCGCTGTGCGAGATCTACATCGTTGAGGGAGATTCAGCCGGCGGTTCGGCCAAGTCGGGCAGAGATCGCCGCTTTCAGGCCATTTTGCCCATCCGCGGCAAGATTTTGAACGTCGAAAAAGCGCGTATGCAGAAAGTGTTGCAGAACACCGAAGTGGGAGCAATGGTCTCTGCTCTCGGATGCGGGATCGGCGTAGATAATTTTAACGCTGCCAAGCTGCGCTATCATAAAGTGATCATCATGACCGACGCCGACGTCGACGGCTCTCACATCCGCACATTGCTGCTCACCTTCTTCTATCGACACATGCCGGCGCTCATCGAAAACGGGTTTGTCTACATCGCTCGTCCGCCTCTGTATCGCGTCACGAGAAAAAAAACGAGTCAGTACATCCACTCTGAAAAAGAGATGGACGAGTACATGTTGAAACTGGGCATGAGCGATTTGGCCATTCGTCCCTTCGGTGCGAAGGATTCGCTGGAGAAAGAGCGCGCAGAAAAGCTGATGGAGACGATCGTCGATTTCGAGGGGTTCATCGGATCGATCGAGCGCAAGGGCGTCCCATTCCGCGATTTTCTCGCAGCCCGCACCGAGAGCGGTCTATTTCCGCGCTACCAGGTCTCGATCGGCGAAAAGACGCAGTTTGTCTATACCGAAGAGGACTTGCTCGCCCTGAAGAAAGATAACGAAGATTTTCAGCGAAAAACGCACGAAGAGACTTTGGCATCCATCCCTCCGGAAGAGGTGACGGAAGAGATGAAGGCCTTTGTTCCCAAAACGCTGGCGTTTGTCGAGCTGTTCGATCCCCACCGCTTCGCTCTCTATCATGACAAACTCAGCTCGTTTGGGATCCAATTCGATCAGTATATGGTTTCCTCTGGTCCCTTGTTTGATCTGATCGAAGAGGGGAATAAGACGACGACATACCATACGCTGCGCGAGTTGATCGATGCCGTCCGCGTCAATGGGCGCAAGGGCGTCGAAATCCAGCGATATAAGGGCTTGGGCGAGATGAACGCCGACCAGCTCTGGGATACGACGATGGACCCGACGACCCGCACCCTGGTCCGCGTTACGCTTCCCGACGCCATTGCCGCCGACCATATGTTTACGATGCTCATGGGAGAAGAGGTCGAACCTCGCCGACGCTTCATTGAGCAGCATGCCCTGTATGTGAAAAACCTCGATATTTGAGAGACTGATTTATGTCCTATACGAAAGATGAGATCATTGTACCGCGCAATGTCGAAGAGGAGATGAAGGAAAGTTATCTCCGGTATTCGATGTCGGTGATCATTTCCCGGGCGCTCCCCGATGTGCGCGATGGATTGAAGCCGTCGCAAAGGCGCATTCTCTTTGCTATGCGCCAGCTCAACCTGACTCCCGGAGCCAAACACCGCAAATGCGCCAAGATTTCCGGCGACACGTCCGGCGACTACCATCCCCACGGTGAAACGGTCATTTACCCCACTCTCGTGCGTATGGCGCAGGACTGGGTCATGCGCTACACGCTGATCAACGGCCAGGGAAATTTTGGCTCGATTGACGGAGATCCACCGGCGGCCATGCGTTATACGGAAGCTCGTCTGACATCAGCGGCCATGGCTCTGATGGAAGATCTCGACAAGGATACGGTGGACCACATCCCCAACTATGACGAGACGAAAACCGAACCGACGGTCTTTCCGGCGAAATTCCCCAACCTACTCTGCAACGGTTCTTCCGGGATTGCCGTCGGCATGGCCACGAACATTCCGCCCCATAATTTGGGCGAATTGATCCAGGCTACGCTGCTCGTCCTCAATGATCGCAATACCACGGTCGACGACATCATGAAAGTGATGCCTGGTCCGGATTTCCCGACAGGCGGCATCATTTGCGGCTATCGCGGAATCAAGGAAGCGTTTCACACGGGCCGAGGCAAGCTCATGCTCCGCGCCCTGATGCGCGTCGAAGACCAACCCAACGCTTCCGGCAAACAGCAGATCGTCATTGATGAGGTTCCGTACAACGTCAACAAGTCGCGTTTGATCGAACAGCTCGCTGAATTGATCAACGACAAGGTGCTGACGGGATTGTCGGACATCCGCGACGAATCGGACAAAGACGGTTTGCGCCTTGTGCTGGAGCTCAAGCGCGGCGAAATTCCCGACGTCACGATCAATCAGCTCTACAAGAACAGCGATCTGCAAATCACGTTCGGCTGCAACATGCTGGCACTCGAACACGGCTTGCCGCGGACGATGAACGTCAAGCAGATGATTTCCGCATGGGTCGATCATCGCATCGAAGTGATCCGGCGCCGCACCCGATTTGAGCTCAACCGCGCCGAGGCGCGCGCCCATATCCTCGAGGGCTATTTAAAGGCCCTGGATCATTTGGACGAGGTTGTCAAAATCATCCGCGCCAGCCATAGCCGCGATGCGGCTCGATCGGAATTGATGATTCGATTCGATCTGTCGGAAAAGCAGGCTAATGCTGTTCTCGATCTGCGCCTCTACCAATTGACGGGTCTGGAAGCGGAAAAGATCGATGCCGAACACAAAGATCTCTTATCGAAGATCGCCCATTACCGGGCCATTTTGGCGTCCGAAGCGATGGTGCGCGATGTGATCCGCGAAGAACTGGAAGAGCTGCGCAAGAATCAGAAATCCGAGCGCAAGACCAAGATCGTCGCCGCTGAGGGCGAGTTCCAGATGGAAGATCTGATCGCCGATGAGCAAGTCGTGATCACGATCTCCAGCGACGATTATATCAAGCGCATGCCCATCGACACTTTCCGCGAGCAGCGCCGCGGCGGTCAGGGCGTGGTCGGCATGGAGATGAAGAAAGAGGCCGACACGCTGAAGAATATCTATGTCGCGTCTACCCATGATTTTCTGCTTCTCTTTACGACTTTGGGCCGTTGCTATTGGACCAAAGTATGGCAGATCCCCGAAACGGGCCGCCGCACTAAAGGGCGTCCGCTCGTCAATCTGCTGGAAGATTTGAAGGAAAATGAAAAAGTCGCCGCCGTTTTGCGCGTGCGCGATTTCAACGAAGAGGGCTCCTGCATTCTTCTCGCTACCCTGAAGGGCGTCGTGAAGAAGACCGAGCTGTCCGCTTTCAGCAATCCGCGCAAAAAAGGCGTCTTTGCCCTCGATATCGATGAGGGAGATGAACTCATCGCGGCCCGCATGACGCGGCCGGGATTGCAGGTCATGTTATTTACCCGCAACGGCATGGCTGTTCGATTCGAAGAGACGCTGGTCCGCTCGATGGGGCGTACGGCGCGCGGCGTTCGAGGCGTAACTCTGAAGAATGAAAAAGACAAAGTGGTTGGCTGTGAAGTCGTCCATCCGGAAGATTCGATTCTTGTCGTCTGTGAAAATGGCTACGGCAAGCGATCGAAGGTCGATGATTTCCGCCAGACGAATCGCGGCGGCGTTGGCGTGCGATCGATTATCACTTCCGAGAGAAACGGCATGGTAGTCGCCGCCCTCTGTGTTAAAAATGAGGATAGCGTATTGCTGATGTCCACATCGGGCCAGGCGGTGCGGATCCCGATGCGCGATGTTCGTGTGATGGGCCGCTCGACGCAAGGCGTCCGCCTTGTGAATATCAAGGATGAAGATGAAGACGTCGTCGTCGGTGCGCAGAAAATTGAAGCGGTGGTTGAAGAGGTATAATGGCACAGGTTTTAAAACGCGGCCTATTTATCACGTTTGAAGGGGGAGAGGGGGCTGGCAAATCGACCTTGATCGATGAGGTCGCCCGTCAACTCGCCTCCGATGGCTATCACGTCGTCAAGACGCGCGAGCCCGGCGGAACGCATATTGGCGAGCACATTCGCTCGCTCTTGCTCGATCACGCGCAAAACCGCCCCTTGTCGGCCTATGCGGAGCTGTGTCTCTTTCTCGCGGCCCGCGCCCAGCAAATTGAAGAGATCATTGCTCCAGCGCTTGAGGCGCGCAAAATCGTACTATGCGACCGGTTCAATGACTCGACGATCGCCTACCAGGGCGTAGCGAGGGGCCTTGGCGTGGAAGAGGTTTCTGCGTTTTGTCAATTCATCTGCCATGGCATCCAGCCTCAATTAACTTTGTATCTCGACATCGATCCGGCCGTGGGATTATCGCGCGCGCGGCGCGATCAGCCCCAAATCGCCGGGGCGAGGGGATACGACCGGATTGAATCCGAA
>JACVQJ010000045.1 GCA_015661075.1 Parachlamydiales bacterium
TTCAACAAGCTCAAAGCCCGCCTCGCCCGCAAGAAAATCGAGATCGTCATCAACGACGAAGCGCGCGAGCTCATGGTCGAAAAGGGCTATGTGCCTGAAATGGGCGCACGGCCGCTGGGCCGCATCATCGAGCAGTATCTCGAAGATCCGCTCGCAGAAAAAGTGCTCCAGCAGCCCAATCTCGAAAAGCGATATCTGATCACCGTCAAAGATGGCGCGATCGCCTTCATCGATCAGACACCACCGCCAGCGCCGATAGATCAGAAAAAAGAAGAAGCCGCCAGCAAAAAATAGCTATTGAAGAGATTCACCTCCCCCATTCGTAGGGAGGTGAGAAATTCATTCATCTGAAGCTCTTTCTCGATCCCGCCTATCCCAGAGACGAAAAAAATAAGCCCACCTCAAAGATTACCAACTACTGTCAAAGCCCCGAATCGAAGCAACATTCTATCAGAGAGCCATCTACCTAAAAGTGCAGAAATGATCGCAAATATCAAGCTGATGACAAAGAACATTTTCATAGCCGTTTTGAAATATGGGGTGTTTTCCCCACCTGAATAATAAAAATTCATAAAGGTATTGCAAAAATAATATTTGGTTGATAGCGTTCCTGCGAACTCTAAATTTGGAGGTTCGATATGACAAGTCCAGTAGCTAACAGTGGCAACAATTTGGTTTCGTTTCAGCATGAACCAACAGTGTATTTACCAGTTGATGATCGAAGATCTACTCATCTTTTCCAGCAATATGAAACGGATAAACCATCATTAGATACAAACACCAAATTAGAAAGGCTAACTGAAATCTATTTTGTTGCTAAATCTGAAGGAAAAGTTGCCGATCAAAAAATCGATCGACTACGTTATGAAATGAAATGTATTAACGATGAACAGTCACTGGCATCGAAAGCTCAGGTTAAGAAAATTGCAATCATCGCAGGAGCTTCTCTCGGGATTCTGGCTGGTGGGGTTGCAATGGGAGCCCTAGTATATATAGGGGCGGTTCCAGCAGGAACAATCGTAACTACGTATGTAGGAGAATTTTCGGTGCCGTTTACTTACGCAATGACAGCAAGCATTCCAGCTCAAGTAGCTGGTGCGGCAGCAGCAGGAGGCGTGATTATTGGGGGACCTCTTGGTTTGATAGCAGGAGCGATTTATAGCGACGACATTGAAAGCGGTGCAGTCGTTCCTTCGTTTAACACGAGAAGTGATAATTTTCTTAGCATGTTGAACGATACTTCAACAGGAAAAATAAAAGCCTAAGTTAAGTGCGCCTAAGCATTTTGCTTAGGCGCACGAGTAGACTGTTAAATGAGGAAAATATAATGAACTTTGTTTCTTATAACGACAGAATTGAATCTTTGCTCCAACAAGATGTAATTAATTGGGATAGCGTTGCTCATGAACTGATGGACGAAAGAGAAAAGCACCAGATTGATTCTTTTCCGCACCAACCATCGTGGGCCATTTCAATTGATGATTTCAATCCTGTTGTCTTTATTAAAAAAACGATGGTTTTTTTTCAAGAAATTGATTTAGTCAAAGCAGCAACGGTTGTCGCATTACCCATCATTGCCAGTTTTTCTGTTGTTTTTTTGTTTACAACATCTTCTAATCTGTTTTTTTCATTAGCTTTGTGTTCTGTGTGTCTTATTTCAAGCTCGATGATAGCCAGAAAAATCGAGGAATCCAAGAAATTTTCGCAGGAATATGAAATGATTTGGAATATTATTTTTTCTGTCGACAAGAGATGGAATCAATATTGTTGCAATACCCAACGCAGCGGAACTGAGCACATGGGTCCTCTTGTAAAAGATGTAAAAGATGTTAAAGATGGACATTTCCATTGGAAAACAAACTATGATCGAAAAAGCGCAGAACAATCGTTACATTTTCATGAAATGCTTGCTGAAATAGTCTATCCTCCAGTTTCCGGATAGAGGCATAAAGCTGGGTTTGAACAATAGCCACATCTTCTATTTCCATAAAGGGTTGTGGTTTTGCCATATGGATCCCAGCAGATTTAATGATCTTGATTTCAGTATATTGACAGCGAATCGCTTGGCGCCGGAGCGGCCGAGGGAGCCATCGACGCATCCAATATTTTAAAGCCCGCCCTGTCGCGCGGCGAGATCCAGTGCATCGGCGCGACCACGCTCGACGAATTCCGCAAGCATCGATCGACGAGAGCATCTCCATATTGATCGGTCTCAAACCCAAATACGAAGAGCACCACCGCTGCAAATATACCGATATGGCGGTTCGAGCTGCTGTCCTGCTGTCGGAGCGCTACCTGTCCGGACGTTTTCTGCCTGACAAGGCGATCGATCTGCTCGATGAGGCCGGCGCCAAGGCGCGCATTTCGATGATGCACCAGCCGCCGCAGCTCACTCAATTAGAAGGGCAGATTGAAGAGGCGCGCGTCGCCAAAGAAGAATCGATTGGCCGCCAGGAATATGAAAAGGCCGCGAAATTGCGCGACACAGAAAAAAACCTGCGCGACGATCTGCAGCGCCAGCGCTCGGAGTGGGAAAACCATAAAGACGAGAACCAGCCCATCGTCGATGAGGAAGACATCGCCAACATTGTGGCGAAACAAACCGGCATTCCCGTGACCCGTTTAACCGAGGGCGAAACCCAAAAAGTTCTCAAGATGGAAGACGCGCTCAGAACTAAAATCATCGGTCAGGACGAAGCGCTCAGCACGGTCTGCCGCGCGATCCGCCGCTCTCGAGCTGACATCAAAAGACCCCAACCGCCCGATCGGCGCCTTCCTGTTCCTCGGCCCCACCGGCGTGGGAAAAACACACTTGGCACGGCTTCTGGCATCGCACCTGTTTGGCGGCGACGATGCGCTCATCCAGGTCGACATGTCGGAATACATGGAGAAATTCGCCATCAGCCGCATGACCGGATCGCCTCCGGGGTATGTCGGATACGAGGAAGGCGGACAGCTCACCGAACAAGTGCGCCGGCGTCCCTATTGCGTCGTTCTTTTC
>JACVQJ010000026.1 GCA_015661075.1 Parachlamydiales bacterium
ATTATCGCGCGCGCGGCGCGATCAGCCCCAAATCGCCGGGGCGAGGGGATACGACCGGATTGAATCCGAAGGTCTTGTTTTCCATCAAAAAATCCGCGACGCCTTTCGAAAGATCAACGATCAGGAAAAGGGCAAACGCCGGTTTGTGATGCTCGATGCAGGGCAGTCTTTGCCTATTCTCAATACGCAGGCCATCAAGCTGATTCATGCGCTGCTGAAATAGAATGAGTTATCGTCTTCGTGTTCATAGCGCTTAAAATAAGTCAGAGTGCGTACCCGTTCGGGCGAAATAGATGTGTTTATCATCTTTCTTGTAAACGAGCAACCAATCAGGCTCGATGTGGCATTCCCAATACCCAATAAAGTTGCCTTTCAGCTTGTGATTTTTATGCTTTGCAGCCAAAGGCTTTTCGTTGATAAGATTTTCTATTAAATCCTTGATCTTGGAAATATCTAGACCGCGTTTCTTGGCCTTTTCAATCTCACGTTCAAAAGAACGAAGGTACACGGGCTTCAGCATTTTTTAGATCCCCAGTTTGCGGAACATGTCTTGAGCATCTTTAGCTTCAACTAAATCTTTCCCCTTCTCAATGCTCTCGATGGCTTTGAGAGTCGCGGCGTTCGGCACGTTCTCGCTATAAAGATTCCCGTGAATCCAATCAGACACAATTTCGCGCATACTCTTGCCTAAAACGGCAGCTAGAGCTTTCAAACGCTTGTGATCCTCGGCAGGAATATCTACCGTCATTCTGAATAAGTTGCTCTTGCTGGACATAAGTACCTCTCTATGTCTTCATTTTCCCAGATTTAAAGATTTAAGAGAATATGTATTTAAATAAACATGTAATCATCTCTATATCAATGTGTTTTGAAGTTCAGAACGCGGTTATCGTGGAAGATGGGTGGCAAAGTATGTGGTTCATGGGAAGAATTGGGGGACGATCTATGCGGAACTGTGTCTCTTTCTCGCCGCGCCCAGCATATTGAAGAGATCATTGCTCCAGCGCTCGAAGCGCGCAAAATCGTATTATGCGACCGGTTCAATGACTCGACGATTGCCTATCAGGGCGTAGCGAGGGGCCTCGGTCTGGAAGAGGTTTCTGCGTTTTGCCAATTCATCTGCCATGGCATCCAGCCGCAATTAACGTTGTATCTCGATATTGATCCAGCTGTGTGATTGTCGCGCGCCCGGCGCGATCAGCCGCAAATCGCAGGGGCGAGGGGATATGACCGGATTAAATCCGAAGGTCTTGTTTTCCATCAAAAAATCCGTGACGCCTTTCGAAAGATCAACGATCAGGAAAAGGGCAAACGCCGGTTTGTAATGCTCGATGCAGCGCAGTCTTTGCCCATCCTCAATACGCAGGCGATCAAGCTGATTCATGTGCTGTGGACTAGTACTTCCTTTTCAAATAGACTCTTACGCACTTTTTGAACAGAGGAGGATACCATGACGACACTCAGTCTATCAGATTTCAATACAAGGCTGGAATTGCTTGATGGTAGGATGGATTTAGCTCGAGAATTTGTGAAATTGAGAACAAACCTTTTCGAGGGGTGCGGTAAGACTTATGCGACCGGTTCAATCTGGAGAAACTAATAAATGACCTCACAGCTAGTCAATTTTATTGCTGATGCTAGAGCTGCAACTTATGCTTCTGGCAAAAAAGCTGAATTGGGTGAAGGAAAGCATTATTTCTTTGAGAATGGTGAATTCGCATATCGAGACATTTATTATGACCAAGCGAAAACATTTCAAGGGCAGGAAGTTGTATTTAAAAATAATAAACCTATCTGGTCTTTTAGTTATAGAGGTTCTGTTGAATCAGACGAAAGAGCTCACGGAATCTTTTCTTTTCTTCGTCAATCCTTAAGAGAACTCAAATTGACGGCTCGACTTCATACTGTTTGCAGCTCTTCATCTGGGAAGTGGAATTACCAATGTAGTGGCTTAGGTAATTTTGAAGAATTTTCCGGTCAAGAGGTTATTGATTATGAAGGGGTAAGAGTATATTTAATGCAATACTTTGGGGGAGACCTTATCTAAACTTGCTTCAATCTTAGATCTTCAATTCCGATGTCACGGTTGAAGTCAATTCGCGCTGACGAAACTGGTTGATTTTTTGGTAGAGCAGCTGACCTGAATAGTAGGAAGAAATTACGGTCCAACACGCCGCCTGAATGATCGAGGCTGGATGTCTCATCGAAATAAACATGGCGATTTCGCCGATAAACCTTAGTGTCAGATCGGATAGAGAAATATTTTGCTGGATTTTGATGTTGGCAATGACCACTTTTTTATAAAGTTCTTCCTGGGAAGTCTGATTATTTTGTACTTGATGAAGGTGAGAGACAAGATGCTTCCATGTGTCTTTGTCGATGCATCCCTGCACAAATGAGGCATATTGGCTGTAGTGATTTAGTTCGGTGTGCGGCGCAAAATTTGAAAAAAAATCGGCTAATTCATTTTGAGCCAGGCTGACGCGTGCAGTCCGTCTTTCGATAAAAAAATAAATGACATCCAAAAAGATACACGTGATGAGGCAGGGTAAGCTAATTGGACGCAAAAAAGCATATATTGTTAGCGCCGCTTTCGATGCGTTGACTAACATCAAGGTGGCGGCGCAGCAATTAATAAGAATCAAGCCCAGGCTGGCGACGACAAAAGTCATTTTGATAAAAGCGGCTATCCCCATAACAGGGTTTTGTTTTTTAAATGAAAAAACAACATCATTCATCAGTTTGTTGCTTTGATCGAAATAAAAAGAGCATGCGAATAGCCCTGAGTAGTTTAAGGCGGTGAATGCACCGTTGGTTACGATGGATGGAATAGTGGAAAATATAGAACCCAAAAGAAAAAAAACATCCAAGGTCGTAATTGAAATGCTTTGAGTCAAATCCCCATTTTTTTTCCAAAAATGGTTCTCTTTAATCATCTGGAAAAAGGTGCGAGCCGGATTGTTTCTTATATCCAATCGATTTCTTTTGTTTTGTGGATCATGGACAAGAGATTTTCACGGAATTGTCCTTCAGAAACAAGTATTTTCGGGATTAAAAAATCTGCTGCGCGATAGTGAAACCCTATAAAAGAAATTTGAGGAAATAATTCACTCAAAACACTAGCTGTGGATTCTAGATGTTTTTTCTTGTCATCGATCAAAACGACACGATCGATATTCGGATAATTTTTCATTAGTTCTTTGAGTACGCTGCCCTTGGTGTTGTTATGGCCGCAGGCATAGATGATCCCATCTATTAGGGCAGGATAATCTTCGTAAGTGGGCGTCAGTGAAGAAAATTCCGTATTGACTTGTGAATGATTCGAGAAATCGATGCCCACTTTTTTGAGCTGAGCGTATCGGATCTCATGAAATTTTCGAATACTTTGATCGAAACGTCCCTTTTTAGCAGATGTCATTGCCAATATGGGAATGTTTCGGGCTTGCATTTTTTGGATCCATTGGACGCAGGTCTCTTCTATGATCATGGCCGGCTGCGCGGTGATGGAGTGGTTGACAAAGTGTTTGACCGCCGGAGGAATGGAATCATAAAGTTCTCGAACGACATGCTTATAGGTCGAAAAAGCCTTGGGATGAAGGAGAGGGTCTTCCGGAACGATTAGAGTCGAATCGACATCGACCAGGATCAACGTTTTCGGGTTAAAGTGATCCGAATAGGAATTGATTTCGGAAAATGAATCAACCGGAATGATTTTGTGCGGGCCGTCGATGTTTTGCATTTGTCCACACGCGCCGTTATGGTCTTGTCCCACACTGGGTCGTACGCAGGCCTGAATGCCCGCTTTTTGTAGTCGGCTGACCCACCTATTCGCATCGTCATCCGTGCAGCTTTGCAGATTCATTCCTGTCACCGGATTCCAGATTCTTACTTGCACAACAAAATTCTTTCCTTTTATTAATTGGATGAGTTTTTCGAGCTGATCTTCCGAATCGGTGATTCCTTTCAATAACAAATAACTGATCCGAACAGTGCCGACGGGGTTGATTTGGGCGTATCGATCGACGAGATTGATCAAATCGGGTACTGCAACAGATCGGGCTGATGGCATTATTTTTTGACGGACGAGATCGTCTGATGAATGAAGAGAAAGATATAGGCCGAATGATCGTTTTTCCTCGATCAGTTTTTCAATCCCTTTTGAGAGTCCCACCGTTGATAGGGATAGTCGAATATCGCCATACATGTTCCTGAATTCTGATAGCGCTCCTATCGATGCTTCATAATTGGCAAGAGGTTCCCCTTGACCGGCTAATGTGATTGTATCAGGCTTTTCTTTGGGTAAGGCGTCTTGAACGATCAATTGCGCCTGCCTCACGATTTCATCTTGCGTAAGATCGCGTTTTTTTTTCGTTTGTCCAGTTCCGCAAAAGCAGCATCCCATGTCACATCCTACTTGTGAGGAAAGGCATAATACTTTTAACCCGTCATGATAGGAAAAAAATAAAGCCTCTATCGAAAGGCCATCTGCGGTTTTAAACCGATATTTAATGCTCCCATCTTTAGCTTCTGGCGTGCGAAATTCGATTTTCATAAGCATTGCTCTTAGTAAAATTGCTCTTAGTAAAATAGATGAGCGGGTTCATCCATAATAAAAAAGACGTAATCTTCAAAGACTTTGGATGTCAGAATAAAACTTTTGAGATTTTGTTCTATAACTTTTTTTGGCTGGCGATTGACCCATTCCTGGACATAATCATAGGGATAAAGATGTAGCATTTCAATCGGTAGTAAGTTGTTCTGTAGCGAATACAGAATCTCATTTGAAATGGTTTCTCTCAGTGATAGATCGTCGCTATTTTTTAACAATCTTTCCTTCCAATCTGTTCGATCGGCCAGCGGCTCGTCGATATTCATTTGGGGCGTTTGCAATTCTTTGAATGATTCACTTAACGGTTGTGTTCTTAAGTTCCTATATCGATTCAGAGCTTGAAAAATCCATCGCCCCTTCAATGGTTTTGGCCCAATTCGGGCGTTAGCAACTTGGCCGCATGCCAGCGGCCTCTCGTTTGAATAGAGCTTGCTCAGCGTTTTTGTGTAGGTTCCATGCTGCGAGAGCATCCAAGAATAATAGTTTACCAGATCGGGGCGTAAAAACTCTAACAAATTCTGACAGCTGCAGCTGGAGTTGCTTTTCAGAATTGTTTGAATAAGAGATATCTCATAACTTATTCTGGCTAAGGCTTTTGGCGGCATGTAAAAGGGAAGGTGATTGCAATGATAACGATCGGAAAAGCCAGGGTTTTTACGGAAGATCTCCTCAATTGTCTGGTTTTGTTTTTCCAGCATGGATAACCAGGTAGAAAGAAAATCCTTCGGATTGAGATCGATGATTTTTTGTCTAAGTTGTAGGTTAATCGGCTGAGTCATCAGCGGTTTGAACAAAAATAAGACGTTTTTACAGCCGCCAAAGGGTTGAATCTCGGCAAATCCTTGTGCGTTTCGGGCAACCCGAAAGTGAAAAAACATGGCATCATTATCAATATTGACGAGTCTTTTCGACTCAACTGATTGAAGAACTCCTCCTTGAAAGGAGGAGATTCTTTCTCCGCTTAATGATGCGGTGCGGCTATCGCCGCTTACCGCGCCATCAAATAGCTTACCTAGACCCACCCCTGAAGGGGTGGGATTGCGGCAAGCAGTGCGTTCAACGATAAAATTTTCCATTTTATGATCGCCGGGAATGAGCAAAAGATCTGTGATGAAATGGCATTGAAAGTTAAGCAGATCCAATTGGTCCAGCGAGTCTATTTTTTCGTCGACTCTTTTGATAAATGTATCCAACCGTTCTCCATCGATCTTTCTTGAGATTTGCAAAAGGTGGATCTGTTGTTCATTTTTGGTTAGATATTGATAATCCTGGTGCTGTTGAATAAAATCTTCTTCTTGTTCATTTAGAACGCTTTGTAGCACTTTTTCGTCATCGCAGATTTGAAATCGCAGCACGTTTACGTTTTTGATAAAAACAAAATCGCTTGGTGCGACGCCATTGATAAATAAGAGTCTGTGAAAAAAGAAAACGGCGGTTTCCATCATGGGATCAAGCGACGGCAAGGAGAGATCGCTTTTAAAAAACAGATTGTGAACGCAAACGACGGGGTGATGCCCGCGAAAGGACGCATCGGTTCGGTGCATGCGCCCGAAGGAATCGATGGAGAGCAATTTCCTTGCCAGCGCCTGTGACACCAAAAGCGAATCACCGCGACTTGAAATGAACTCTACGCTTTTGTCTGAAGGATCTTCATCATCTTGCTGTTCGATTTGAGTGAGTTGATCCCAAATCATCTTGCGGCTTTCCTCAATCGATCGAATGGACTCGGTCCAATCGCCCGATGCAGCTGCCTGAAAAGGAAGATAAAGAAGAAGCCATGATAAAAATTTAAATTTGAATCGTCGGCGCATGGTGTGGAATCCGTTCTGAAATAGTTGAAAAGATCATTGATGGATCGATTCGATGGAGAATCGATAAAAATTGGGGGGAAAATTTTTCATGGCAACGTTCAGTGAATAAATCCATCGAAACAGATTCTTTCGCAGCCTCTTCCCAGCAATCTTCAAAAACATGGAGGAATAATTGATCTGACAAAGACTCCAGTTCTTGCGCCTTTTCTAATTGACCGGTGCGGCGCAACTGGCGGTTGTTTTCATATAGAAAACCCGCTGCGCCGCCGAAGCATGCGGGATAGCGTTTTTGCAGTTGGTTGTTGAGTTTTCGGAAACGCTCGATCCGCGCACTTTGGGAAGGATAAGAATAGTAGCTGAGACTGCCGCACCAGACCAACTGGTTGTTTTGGGAGAGTTGTTGATAGGAATAGGTTCCAGGGATCACAGTCATTTCGTGGAAAAAACTACGAAACTCGATACGGCCGATTGTTTTTAAAAGATGTGCGTTGCTCTCTATGTCTGCATCGGTCGACCAGGGCGTGATCATCATAAATCCATATGAATAGTCGATTCCGATGGTTTGCAAAATCTGAATACCCTTCACGATTTCATCCACTTTGATGGCTTTATGCATTTTTTTTAGGATATGCTCGCTACCTGATTCGATGCCGAGATAGAGGCGTTTTAATCCGACCTGATTCAGCGCTTGTAAGAGTTTTTGATTGGGTACAATAGATGAAATGCGCGTGTCCATCATGAAATGGATATTTCGTGGGGACTCTTCGAGAATCTTTACCAACCTTTCGGCCCTCTCAGATGTTCCTGGGGCGATAAAGTCTGGATCAACGAAGCGGAACGATTGCAATTTCGGGTATTGTGAACAGAGGCTGTTGATTTCCGCTACGATATGATCCGCTGAACGTAGACGGTAAGATTTGCCGGTGTTTTTACGCAAAAAGGGCTGAACGGCGCAAAAACTACAGTTAAACTTGCATCCGCGCGTTCCTTCCATCATCACTTCTATTGTCTCACCATCTCCGGTGGCGAGATAACGATCAGGAAAGGGGAGAAGGTCTAAATTCTCGATGAGTGCTCTTTTAGGCGTAGAGATGGTCGCGCATTTTTCCCGATACGCTAAACCAGGAATATCGCGCCAGTCGCGCTTCGCTACTAATCGATCGATCAATTCGGATAGGGTCTCTTCCCCTTCTCCTAGAATAATCGAATCAATCATTGGAAATTTTTCTAACGCCTGATCAGTGAGAAGAGTAGGAAAGTATCCGCCCAATGTAATGTGAATTTTCCTACGAGCGGCCCGGATCAATGTCGCTAATTCCTGCGACCAGGGGGCGGCTTCATCCACACAAAGTGACATTCCAATCCATTGGGGATCGATCGCTTGAATCTGCTCAAAAGCCTTGGCGGGTGTAAGACCGTGAAAACGCCCATCGATGATGTCGATTTGGCAGTCTCGATGATGTTGCCGAATATAGGCGCTTAAATATGAAATACCCAGATTCGAAGTGGCAAAACGCGCCTTGCGATAGTTGCCGGGCACGTTAGGGTTTACGAATAGGACTTTAAATCCCATAGGGCTTTTACCAGTTTTGTTACGTGTGTTGCGCGATTAAAGGGTCCCAGACTAACGCGAACGGCTCCGTCGGGGAGGGTGTTTAAAGCCTCATGCATCAACGGGGCGCACTGCAAACCAGAGCGAACGATCAGCTGATGATTGATTTCCAAATACGATTCAATCAGGGAGGGTGCTATATCTTTGATATTAAACGAGATAATCGGTATCGATCCATTATTATCTGTGCCATAGAGGATCAGACCCGGAATTTTTAGCAGTTCATATCTCAGATGTTGGGTCAACTGCTGATGGTGGGAACGGATTTCATTTTTTTTTACTGATAACCATTTCAGACTGCTGTTCAGAGCGGATAGTCCTAAAAAATTAATTGTTCCAGCCTCGAATTTGGCGGGTGACGTTTCGGGCTGATCTAGCGAGGACGCCAAAAATCCGCCGCCGCCTTGGACGAAGGGGGAAACGAGATCGGGATTTTTTATATATAGAAATCCGAGGCCGGTGGGACCTAGCAGGGCCTTATGACATGTGCCGGCTGCCATGTCGATTCCGAGCGATTCGAGCTCAAGGTCGATATGACCCGCTGTTTGTGTACAATCCAGGGCGAAGGCGATCTTTTTTTTGCGCGCAAACATAGCGACTTCATTTAGAGGGATGAGAGAGCCGATGACATTGGATGCATGCGAAAAAATTAAAAGTCGAGTTTTTGGGGTTAATAGCTTTTCAAGATCAGCTAAATTGAATTGGCCTTTGAGATCGCATTTCCATACGTCGTACGTAATGTTGGCCTTTTTCGATAAATGATGAAGGGGACGAACCACGGCATTGTGATCGTAACTTGATGTTATGATGTGATCGAATGGATTTAAAAACCCCGAAAGTAGGGTATTAATTGCATAGGTAGCGTTGTAGGTAAAACTGATTTTGTTGGGATGGCCGATCCCCAAAAACTGACTAAGAAGTTCCCTTGTCTCATATACCATCTGTTGGCCCCTTTGACTGAGCTGATGGTTGCCTCGGTTGGGGTTGGCGCCAATGTGCAACAAATAGTCTTGCATTCCCGCCAGCATGCAGGAAGGTTTGGGGTGTGAGGAGCTGGCGTTATCGAGGTATATGGGCTTCAAGGTAGCTCTTCAGTTGGGTCTTGTATTGCATGTTTCGGTTTACAATCTCAGGGGCTTGATATTGTTCCCAATTGCTCAGATGTGGCTCTCCTCGCGCGTGGGTAATGAGTGTTCGCAGATAATGAGGAGGAATTGGTTTGGAGTTTAATAAAAAACAAAACCGATCATGCTGGTTATGGTAGAAAATATATTCGCCAAAGCCATGAAATTGTTTGGGAAGATTGTCCAGTTTTTTGATCTTGAGAGGCGAGTATTGATCCGCCAATGCTTTGACAATGTCGATTTGGGCGGGCAAAACATGCAGGTGCATGTGCACGCAGAGCGCACCGTGAGTGGCTGCGCAAATCCCGGCCCGTCCGTGTTCAAAACTGATAAAATGGCCGAATTGTTCTTTCGTGTATTGTGTGAGCACATCGGCCATGTCTTGAAGTTCTTTGATTTGGTTGATGGTCAGCTCGCCGATGCATCCATAATGCTTTTTCGAAAGAACCAAGACGTGACCTACGCAAATCGGAAAGGGATCAACGACAACGCGCAAATTTTGCGTTTCATGAACGATGAGATCAGGTTGAGGATAACAATAAACGCAGCGTATCATTTTGATGTCATTTAAAAATGACGCATTATTTTAATCGGTCAGTAAATATTTTGCCAACAGGATTTATTGAGAGTCTTGTAAATAATTTTGAATCTATAGTATAGTTCGCGAAATTTTAGCCGAGTTTTTGCATGGATCTCAATATCGTTCTGGTGAATCCCAATCTCTACGGCGATCCCTGCGTTCCTGGGTCATATCGAAAAGCGAAAGTGCCGTCTGTCAGCTTGGGACTAGCGGCGTTGGCTGCCTATGTGGAGTCTCATTCCAATCATCGGGTGTTGATCATCGATGCAAGAATTGAGGGGCTTGACCCGATGAGCGCCCTTGATCAGGTGAAACAACTAAATCCCGCTCTTGTGGGGGTTTCTCTTTGTTCTCATGAATCCACTGTCTGGAGTATTTCTTTTCTCAAAATGGTCAAGGAGTGGAAAAAAAGCGTTCATACAACATTAGGGAATCATTTTGCATCGCTATTTCCTCAGATGGCTTTATCGCAAATCGAGCACGCCGATTCTATCGTAATCGGGGAGGGTGAGGTTACCTTTCTCGATTTGATCACCCATCTGGCCGACCAGAAGGAGTGGACTGGTGTGACTGGTTTAGCTTATCGAGGGGATCAATCTCAGGTAATCGTAAATCCAAGACGTAATTTCATTGCTGATATTAACACGTTACCGGCTCCGAAAAGATCGCATTTGAAAAATGAGGGAGATGAATGTGAGCTCGTTGTCGAGGGAAGTCGAGGATGCGCATATCGGTGTTCTTTTTGCACGATCGGCCCCTTTTATGGTCTTCAGCAAGGTCCGTTGCTCCGGCAAAAATCTGCGCAATCGATCTTTAAAGAACTCAAAATTCTTTGCGAACGTTATCCCAAATTAAGAAGAGTTCGGTTTGTTGATCCTGAGTTTTTTGTTGGTGTTTCCGGATCCACGAGAATCCGAACTTTGGTTGAACTGATCCAATCGAACCTATCCAACCTACAGATCTGTATAGAAAGCAGAGCCTCTTCGATCATCCGCAACGTTCATTTGCTCGGATTGCTCAAATCGGCAGGTCTTGTTCGTGTAAACATGGGAATCGAATCGGGGTCGCAGCGGATTTTAAACAAGATGAATAAATGTACGAAGGTCGAGGATAACGTCGTAGCTACGAGCATTTTGCGTGAACATGGCATCGATTACAGCTACGGATTCATGATGATCACACCGTGGGCGCTCGATGAAGATATTGAGCAAAACGTCTGTTTGCTGGAAAAAATCGGCAAGATTGAATTGCATAAGTTCTTTCATGAATTAACATTGATTCCGGGCACCACAGCATTTGAAGAATTGCAGCAGCGAGTTTCATTATCCTGGAAGGGCGATTTACATTATTACACTTATACCACCCAATCGCCACGGATCGAGCGATATCGGAAATTGGCATCCACCATGGAAAGGCGTTACAATGAATTTTTCAAATCAGCCTCATTTATTTATGAAAGCATACGGTCCCACTTACTGGCCGATCAAAGAGAATTAGCCTTAGTCATAGAGAAAAAATCAGATCTGGTTTTTATGGAGATCTTTCGTTTCTTTTGGCAAAAAGCCTCTTTCGATATGCAGGAAAGCGACTATGGTAGGCTGACTACAAGATGTTTTGAACTCTTCGTTCCGCAACTTGAAGAGCTAATCAAAATGATCGATTCCGCTCTTGCTTTTCCTGTTCCTTCCCATTTACTGCCGAAATATGCCACGAAATATCAAGTTTAGCGGGAGTTTACAAGTTATTTTGACGATATGATGCAAGATTTTGATTCGCAATCGATTATATTATTGAGTGTATTACCCAATCGGCTAAGCACGAAAAAATATAATCGATTGTGGCTCAAAAGATTGCGTCAGATCGCGCAAAATAACTTGTAAACTCCCGTTAGGAGACGGTGATGATCGCAGATGTGAATTATATCTTGGTCGGTCCATGCGGCGCAGGGAAAAGCACGATCATGGAATATTTTCGCGATCGCGGTTTTATGCCTATTTCCACTAGTAATCTGATCAGAGCAGAGATGCAAAATGGCGGTCCTCACGCTGCTCTTATCCAACACTGCGCTGTTACTGCAGATAACATCCCCGACGATATTGTCTTTTCTATCGTTAAATCCGCGTTGCACGCTCGTCTGGATCGATGTTTTGTGATGGAAAGTTTTCCCTACAACCTGGCTCAATGGACCTATTTGAAAGAATGGCTCTTTATGCTAGGTATTTTATCTAAAAAAGTTCATTTTATTTATCTCGATTCCGATCTGAAAACAAGTGTAGAGCGCTTGGGTGGTCGATTAACTTGCTCAAAGTGTTTTCGGGTCTATCAGCTTCGTGTCCTTCCTCCGAAAACGAAAGGTAAGTGCGATGCATGTCACGGACCCTTGATTACCCGTGAACAGGACAATCCTGAAACCATTCGCAGGCGCTTCGATCGCTTTGAAAGCCTCACGAAACCCATATTGTTAGATGCCGCTCGTTCTGGTTATCAAATGGTTACCATCGACGCCAAACGCTTTTGGTCTGCAGAGCCTTTTTTTCAGGAATTAAGCCGTCAGGGGGTGGGATTGCGGCAAGAAGTGCGTTCAAGGAGGAGTTCTTCAATTGAGCCATCTGGTGAATAACCCTCGTTTCGAATAGAATCTAAAAGCTATGGATTTTCCCGCAACGCTGCTCGGCAACGAGCCCATGAAAGCATATCTTTCCCGCGCGATTGCCTCTGAACAATTGCATCATACGATGCTATTTAGCGGAAGAGACGGCATCGGCAAATTTCTCTTTGCCAAAGCCCTGGCTCGCGAGCTTTTGGGGGCATCCCATGAGCGGATCGAGCGTGAGAATCACCCCGATCTTCATGTGTTAAGGCCCGAGGGCAAGAGCGGAACGCACTGGGTCGATCCGCTTCGCGAAATGATTCAGGAGGTCCATAAGCCGCCATTCGAAGCGAAAAAAAAAGTATTCATCATCTGCGATGCTGAGCGCATGCAGCCCCCAGCGGCCAATACTTTGTTAAAAACACTCGAAGAGCCGGATCTCGATTGCCAGTTCGTGTTGTTGACGAGCAGCCCTAACGAAATTCTGCCTACGATTTTATCCCGATGCATTCATCTCTTTTTTCAGCCGCTTACAAGAGATCAGATTGCCCAATTTCTCATGCAGCGCCATTCACTCGATGCAACCCGCGCGGCAATGTTGGCGCGTCTGTCCAATGGATCTCTGGGCCATGCAATTCGCCTCTTGCAGGATAACCGCAGCGAAAAGGCCGAACAGATTCTGTTTGACGCTTTGCAGGAAAAAATCTCGAAAGTTCAGGCGATCGAGCAGATCGATGCGCTCTTTTCTGAATTGGAAGGACTCGAGTTCCAACGGCAAGCCGAACATCTCATCGCATCCTACTTGATGTGGGCGCGCGACCAGGAATTAAAACGGGCGGGCGGCGACGAAGGGTTGCTCTATTTTCCAAAATCCGGCCCCGCCATGCCATTGGCTCTCATCGATGCTGAAACTAGAGCTGCTACCGCCCAGCTCGCCATTGAGCGCAATATTAAATTATCAGCCTGTCTCGATTTTTTGTTGTTAACCAAAAAAAAACTAGTTCCATGAAAAAGTTAATTCTTGGTTCCCAATCCCCGAGACGGCGCGATATCTTAAGTTTTTTCTCGGTTCCCTTTGAGCAAGTCTTTTCGGAGTTCGATGAGACGCAAGTGCCGTTTCAGAATGATCCCGCCGCATTTGCTTGCGAAGTAGCAGAACGCAAGGCGATCAGCCTTGCGGAGCGGTTTCCGGATTCTACGATTTTGACGGCCGACACAATCGTTTATCGCGATGGAAGATTGTTTTTAAAGCCGGAAAGCATGCAGGAAGCTCTTGTCATGCTGAGCGAACTGGCGGGTAAGGAGCATACCGTCTATACCGGCGTGTGCGCTCTGCGTGGCCGTTTACGATTTTCCGAGGCAGAATCGACACGCGTTATTTTTCACGAACTCACTGATATTCAGATTCGTGCATACCATAAACAATTCAATCCCCTCGATAAAGCGGGGGCTTATGCGATCCAGGGCGGCGGCAGCATCATTGTCAAAAGAATCGAAGGCTGCTATTACAACATTATGGGGCTGCCGCTCAACACAACCCGGCGCCTGCTCGCCAAGGTAGGGATCGACCTATGGGAATATTTAAAGTCTGTCTGATTGCATTTTTTTGGGCCGCAGCGCTATGGGCATCGAGCGGCTCGGATTCTAAACATCACGCCCTTTACAGGATGCAAAACGCCGACATCGAATCGGCCATCTTGGAATATCAACGCTCTTTTGCCGAGTCTGGGCGCCATGACTTTGAGGTGCTGCAACGAATGGGGCTCGTATTATTTCAGCACGGGATTCATAGCGACGATCCTGCGATTTTTACGATGACTCTCTTTGGCGCAGGTCTTTCGGGGGCGGCCGGCGCTTTGGACATTCTGGAAAAAGGCCTGTCCCACCCTGATCCGCAAGTCCAGATGATTGCCCTGCATTTCATCGCCAAGATCGAAGATGATCAGACCGACGAGCTCCTCAATCGCGCCATGCGCTCCGATTTTTTATCGACACGGATGGAAGCCGCGTTTTATATGGCTCAAAAAAAACATCCCCGCGCAGTCGGACAGATTGAAGGCTTGATGGTCCGGCTACCGCCCATCTTTAAGCCGTTGTTCCCATCCCTTTTTGCCCTCATCGGAACCAGCGATGCTACCGCTTCTCTCAAAAGGCTCCTCGATGATATTGATCCGCAAGTGCGTATCGAGTCGATTCTCAATATCGCCCGGCTCGGCCGCGACGATCTGTTGCCCTTGCTGCGCAAGCGCTTGACTCATTGCAACGTATCCGAGCTGGAGGCGTGCGCATTCGCTATGGGCGCGCTGAAGGACAGCTCGAGCATCAATCGCCTTAAAAAACTCGCACGATCTTCCAGCGACAACGTGAAGATCGCTGCGATCCTGGCTTTGCAGGAGCTCGGCGATCGCAGCTGCGTAGCGATTTTGGAAGAAATGGCAAGAGAGCCAGTTGCAAAACTCCAATTCGGGCCCAAATCCGCGCTTGCTTCGCCGGATTCGATTTCTTGCAAAGAGCCTATGCCATCTTCGGATATGTCTCTTTGCGAGAAAATCGAACCGGCTTTGCAATCATCGAATTTGGATTGCGAAGCGAGTGTTACAACTGGCTCTAGAGGGCTTAATGTATACGCGATCAGCGCATTGGGTATGATTACGGGGACCGAAGAAACTCTGGCTCCTCTGGCGCTATCGAAGGATTTGTCCATCCGCATCAACGCGGGGATTGCTCTGTTGCTTAGGCGCGATGCGCGATGTCTCAATGCCCTGGAAGATATATTGATCGCAGATGCCCGGGATCTGGCGTTTTATCCGATGCCGTCCGTCGGGCGGACCATGGCCGTCTGGAAAGCGGTCCCTTCTGCGGAGCTTCGCAGCAAGGACCCGACCATCGACCTGAGTCTTTCATTGTCAATGCGCGAGCAAATTCTGCGCGAGACGATCTATCTTCCGCCGGACGCTTTTTTTCAACTGGCCCGCCGCATCATGGAACGTCAGCAAAACGATCTTATACCTTGCCTCATTTCGCTATTGCAGGACCTTCGCACCACGGAGGCAATCGATGTATTGAAAGAGGGCTGCGCCCAATGGATGGCTCCGCTCGTCAGGGATTATTGCCATCTCGCGCTCTTTAACCTCAAGGAAGAGGGGCCGTATAGCGATCATATCAAACATTGGATCATGCATCAGAAAGACGCTGAGCTCATACGCCTTCGGCCGATGCTTCCCTGGAAAATGCGCCTCGATGGTGATTATACGGTGACCCCCGAGGAGACTTCCCGGCTTCTGGTCGAATCGTTTCTTGCCGTCGCCTCTGATCGCAACATCGATTTTCTCGTCGACGCTATCTTGCGCGGCAATCCCCAAAACCGCTATGCCCTCTTCGGGTTGCTCATGCGGGCCACAGAATAGGGTTTTTATAAATTAGTAGAATTAAAGTGGCTAAAATGATAATTAATAATTAAAAAGCGTTCACATTTTAAATGATGGTGAAATTGTGGGTGTATCAAGCGGGATATTGAGGTTCTTTCAGTTTGTTTGCCGGTTTAACTTTGGAAACTTCGAAAAAGAGGAGTTTAAAAAGTTTCTCCGCATGGGACTCATCTTTGCCCTGATCATCGGAGTCTACTGGACATTGCGCCCACTGAAAGATGCTGTATTTATTCAACTTGTCGATAAATTACAGCTGCCCTACGCCAAAACCGTCTCTGTTCTCATCCTGCTGCCTTTGGTCATGTTTTACACCAAACTACTGGAAAAGACCTCGAAAGAGAAAATGCTCGTCATTTTGCCTGTCTTTTACGGCATTATGGTTCTTTGTTTTGCTTTGCTCATGCAAGTATTTCAGTCTCCGGCAGAAGCAATTGCTCAGCGCTCCTTCTTTTTTCTCGCTGCAACCCGTTTCCTGGGATATTTCTTTTATGTCTTTGTGGAAAGCTTTGGCTCTCTCGTCGTCGCCCTATTCTGGGCCTTTTCTGCCGATACAACTGAGCCTACATCAGCGAAAAGGGGATTTCCCCTCGTCGTCACATTAGGACAGATCGGAGGAATTGTATTGCCTTACGGCGTCGGCGGGCTTCCGTACCGCCTAGGACATTCAACAGACACTTTATCCATGATCATCTTGTCAGTTCTGCTATTGGGAATAGTCCCTCTCGTCTACTATCTACTACGAGCGACTCCCAAACATCTTCTCGTCTCTTTTCATGGTGCGAATGAAAAGAAGGAAGAAAGAAAGCAGGAGCCTGGATTTTTAGAAGGGTTAAAGCTGCTTCTCGGGCATCGCTACCTGCTCGGCATCTTCGCCGTTAATTTTGTCTACGAAATCGTTGTGACGATCTTTGATTTTAACTTCAAAATCGCCGCCGGCAGTGAATATTCCGGCGTCGCCCTCAGCAACTACCTGAGCGTGTATGGATCCAGCGTCAATACCGTATCCCTGATTTGCTTACTCCTCGGGATCAGCAACGTCACCCGTTTCCTGGGCGTCGGCGTTGCCCTGGCTGCCATGCCGGTCATTGTGGGCTGTGCGCTTGCCGGGTTTCTCAGTTTGAACTCATTGGCCTTCCTTTTTATCCTCATGGTCGGATCCAAGGCGATCAATTATGCGCTTAACGGTCCTGCCTTGAAGCAGCTTTATATCCCCACAACGCCGGACGTCAAATTCAAAGCCCAGGCCTGGATTGAAACCTTTGGTTCCCGCACATCCAAGCAGGCCGGATCGACTTTCAACATGTCCCTGGCTCCTCTCCAGAGTGCCTTTGGCGATTTGGCCGGCAAGTCGCACTATCTTTTGCTCAGCGGCTTTCTCTGCTTTCCTCTGTTAGCCTTCTGGCTGATCGTCGCGATCTTCCTCGGACGCACCTTCAAAAAAGCCATCAAGGAGAATAAGGTGGTCTGTTGATGCGGAAATAATAATTATTAGTGTACTATTTTCGTGGCAATAGCGATTTGAGGGTATGTCAGCAAAAATATTAAGATTCTTCCAGTTTATTTGTCGTTTTAATTTTGGAGTCTTTGAAAAAGAGGAGTTTAAGAAGTTTCTCCGCTTGGGAATGATCTTTGGCTTGATCATCGGAGTCTACTGGACATTGCGCCCTCTCAAAGACGCCATTTTTATTGAACTCGTAGACAAATTACACTTGCCCTATGCCAAAACCGCTTCTGTTCTTATCCTGCTTCCTCTGGTCATGTTTTACACCAAACTGCTTGAAAAAACCTCGAAAGAAAAAATGCTCATCATTCTTCCCGTCTTCTACGGGATCGGGGTTCTTTGTTTTGCGTTTTTGATGCAGTTTTTTCAGTTTCCCGCAGAAGCAATCGCCCAGCGTTCCCTCTTTTTCATTGCGGTTACTCGCGTGCTGGGCTACCTCTTTTATGTGTTCGTCGAAAGCTATGGATCGCTTGTCGTCGCTTTATTTTGGGCGTTTTCTGCCGACACGACAGAACCGGCTTCCGCGAAAAGAGGATTTCCGCTCGTGGTCACATTGGGGCAAATCGGGGGGATTGTGCTGCCCTACAGCGTCGGCGGGCTCCCATTCCGCCTGGGACATTCGACCGACACTCTTTCTCTGTTTATCCTGGGAGCTATGCTCTTTCTCATTGTCCCTTTCGTCTATTATTTATTGCGAGCAACACCCAAAAGCCTTCTTGTCTCCTTCCATGGAACCAATGAACGCGACGAAGAAAGCAAGCAGGAGCCCGGTTTCCTGGAGGGGTTGAAGCTGCTATTGAAACACCGCTATCTGCTCGGTATTTTTGCTGTCAATTTTGTCTATGAAATCGTTGTGACCATCTTTGATTTTAATTTCACGATCGCTGCCGGCACTCAATATTCCGGCGTTGCACTCAGCAATTACCTGAGCGTTTATGGCTCTAGCGTTAATACCGCATCACTGATTTGTTTGCTGCTCGGGATCAGCAACGTCACCCGTTTCCTGGGCGTCGGCGTTGCTCTAGCCGCCATGCCGGTCATCGTTGGCGCTGCGCTTGCCGGGTTTCTCAGTTTGAACTCGTTGACGTTCCTTTTTGTCCTCATGGTCGGATCCAAAGCGATCAATTATGCTCTTAACGGACCTGCCTTGAAGCAGCTCTATATCCCTACGACGCCGGACGTTAAATTCAAAGCACAGGCCTGGATCGAAACCTTCGGTTCCCGTACGTCCAAACAGGTTGGCTCTACGTTCAACATGTCTCTAGCGCCCCTCCAGACCGCTTTTGGCGAGATCATTGGCAAGTCGCACTATTTTTTCCTGAGCGGAATTCTCTGCTTTCCTCTTTTGGCCTTCTGGCTAATCGCCGCCATTTACCTCGGCCGTACTTTTAAAAAAGCCATCAAAGAGAACAAAGTAGTTTGTTAATATTGGTTTTTGTTATGGCTTGTTTTGTACACGTAAGCTCATGGAAAGCGTATGAAAAGGATGCTGTTGTTTGTCAGTCTGCTATTTATGATGCCGTGGACTTTTTGGGGAGCTCTTCCTCAGGTGGCTCTTGTCGTTACGGGTGGATCGATTGTTCAGGTCAACGATCCCAAAACCGGCGCCAGTGTTCCAGCTCCTTCCGTTGACCAGATCCTGAACTCGATTCCTGAATTGAAAAAAATCGCCAATATTACCGTGGTTCCTTTTTCCAATATCGATAGCTCGCAAATGACACCTGAGCTGTGGGCTAATTTGAGCCAAACTGTCAATCGGCTTTTGAAAAAACCGGATATTCGCGGGGCCGTGGTCGTACATGGTACGGATACCATGGCGGAGGGTGCCTATTTTCTGGATCTTACGATCACTGAAAACAAACCTGTCGTCTTTGTTGGATCGATGAAAAATGCCTCTGATCCTTATTCCGACGGACCGTCCAATCTCATCGATGCAATCTATCAGGTATGTTCCAATGAGGCTCATGACTGGGGCGTGACAGTAACGATGAATAATTACATCAATTCCGCGCGATATGTTGAAAAAAAGCAAAGCGTGAATATCCAATCCTTTAACTGCGGCGACAAGGGAATTCTCGGCTATATTGTCAATCGGACGGTCTACCGGATTAATGAACGCCCCAAAAGGAAGATTTTCGCCATTCCGAAGACACTGCCCAAAATCGTCGTCATTTATGATTATGCCGGATCGGACGGATCGCTTTTGCGCTATGCTGTCGATCAGGGTGCTGAGGGAATTATCGTCGAGGGATTCGGTTCTGGCGATGTCAATGTCGCTATGTATAATGCGATTCTATATGCGATTAGCAAGAGGGTTGCTGTCATTGTCACTACGCGCGTTCCGGAAGGCGGCGTATTCCCGTTCTATGGCGATATCGGCGGTGGATTCACTCTAAAGGAGGCGGGAGCAATCGTAGCAGGCGATCTTCCTGCCTGCAAAGCCAGGATCTTGCTGATGATGACCCTTCATTTGGTTAAGTCAGATCATTCAAGGCTTTACGACTATTTTCTCACTTATTGAACGCACCGCCTAAGGAGCTGTCTAACAATAAATTGAACCATTTGGCTAGCGTGAAAGCTCCGTAGAATCGACGATCGCAAGTTGATCCGTATTAATGCAATACGAATCAACTTGCGATCGTCGATTATACGGGCTTTGACGCAGCGAAATGGTTCAATTTATTGTTAGACAGCTCCTGAAGTAATTTTCCTTGTTAGAAAAACGTGACCGCTTTTGAACGCACTTCTTGCCGCAATCCCACCCCTTCAGGGGTGGGTCTAGGCAAGATATTTTATTCCTGCGGTAAGCGGCT
>JACVQJ010000004.1 GCA_015661075.1 Parachlamydiales bacterium
AAAATTTTGATTAGACGTAACTTATTAACAAAAAAAGACTTAAGCTGCTAGACTAAACGTGTTTAAAGAAAGATTAGGCGTTTTCGTGGCGAACTTGGGCTTTAGCGGAGCTAATCGATCGCTATATTGAAAGAGTTCTTCCGTCAAAACCAAAAAATGTGTGAAGAAACAGGTTTGCAAATCATCATCCAATCCCTAATCGACTTCCAACCCAAAGATGCTATAGAAGCGCGTCTCGTCGTTCAAGCTATCGTTGCTCACGCGTACGCAATGAATGGATCCAGAGTTTCCGGTAATTCAGACATGTTGTGTCACATTGAGGCGATGACGAATCTTTCGATTAAATTAATGCGGATCCATAACGAAACCATAGAAACTCTTGCTCGTTATCGACGAGGTGGCACGCAGCAGGTAATCGTACAGCATCAAAGCAATGTAATGTCTGATAAAACAGTAGTAAACCACATAGGGGTGGGGGTATTTACCCAAAACCAAGGAGACAGCCCATGTCCTCAGGGGAATGCGGAGCCAAAGCGAGAACCAACCACTATCAACCATGTAGACAACCCGCCATGGCCAATGGACGATGCAGACTACATGGAGGAAAAAGTACTGGAGCCAAAACAACTGCAGGACTAGCCCGAATTAAAGATATGAACACAAAACATGGGTATTATTCCTTGGAAGCTCGTGAAAAACGAAAATGTGCATATAAGTTCATTAAAAAGGTCCGCTCTTCCATCGACACCTCGCATCATGGGTAAACTCAAGATGTCGGATTGATCTTTTCGTAAAGGTTTGAAAAGATTTACCAATTTTGAGAGTTTGGTAGAACATACTGTGAATCGTAAAGGTGGAAAAATGAATGTCTTGCCCTATTCGACTCTCATTACGCTGATGTTCACCATTATTATGGATGTAATGGGAGTAGGGCTTGTTTTGCCGTTGCTGCCTAATCTGGTTGTTTCCTCAACCAGCCCCTTTTACAACGGAATTAATTCTTTGTTTTCCTACGGCCTGGTCCTTGCTGTCTGGTCTTTAGGAGGATTTTTTGGGTCTCCTTTTTTGGGTTCTTTTTCCGACAAGATCGGCAGAAAGAAAATATTAATTATTTCTTTGTCATGTAACGCTCTTATTTATGCTTTTACAGCTTTTGCAGTGCTTCAAAAATGGTTTCTACTTTTTATCTTAATGCGTTTTGGCTCTGGGTTTTTCTCAGGAAGTTTCGAGATCGCTCAAGCGGCTGTTGCGGATAAAAGCAGTAAAGAAGAAAAAGCAAAAAACATGTCTTATATGATCTTGGCATTTGCCCTGGGATCAATTGTTGGACCGTTTTTAAGCGGGCTAACCGTTTCTTTTGGACTTATTATGCCATTTCTATTCACAGCAGCTCTCTCTTGTTTGAATGTGTTTTGTCTTTCCGTTTTTTTTCGAGAAACACATGAACGAAAAGCACATAAAATTTTATGGCTCTCCCTTTTAACTTCTTTTACTTTTCTTTTACGTGACGATAGAACAAAAAAATTGGGGGTAGTTTTTTTGGTTTTTCAATTTGCATTTGGATTCTATTTCCAATCAATTTCTCTCGTCCTTCAGGAAGTATATCATTTGGTTCCAGCCCAAATATCTTCCTTCTTTATTGTGTTAGGGATTGGTTTCGCTTTGGTTCCTCTTTTTTTTCAGAAATTTATGATGCGCTTTTTTTCTTTGAAAACGATTTGTTTTATTGGATTTATCGTTAGCGGAACTTTTATTGTTTTCTCCTTTTTGATGCGATCATTGGAAGAAATGCAATGGATTGCTGTTTTTGTTTTTTCAGTGTTTGAAGCGTTGGCTTTTAGTTCACTCCTAGCAATGTTGTCTAATAAAGTTACGAGTGAGGAACAGGGTAAAATGATGGGAGGATGCGGATCTCTTTATGCTATTTCATTTATTGTTATCGGTTTAAGCGTTGGTGTTTTTTCAAATCTTTCAATTTGGTTTTCTGTGCTTTTATCAGCTGCTTTTTTCTTTTTAAGCGGAATTTTGATTCAATTATTTGAAGAAAAAAGTTCATCACCTGTATGAAACACAGAATCCCAAACCATTCTGCTAAACATTTGAGAATATTTCGGGAGACTCTTTAGAAGTCACCCGACCCTGTGACGCGGGGAAAGGGAATTACATCTCGGACGTTTTCCATGCCAGTGATGAAGAGGAGCAATCTTTCAAAACCCAAGCCAAATCCTGCATGAGGAACGGTTCCATATTTTCGCAGATCAAGATACCACCAATAATCATCAATCTTAAGCCCTAGATCATTGATCTTCTTTTCGAGCACATCGTAACGTTCTTCTCGTTGCGAGCCGCCGATGATTTCGCCGATTTTGGGTACAATGACATCCATCGCGGCAACCGTGTTGCCATCTTCATTGGCGCGCATGTAAAAAGATTTAATCTTCGCAGGGTAATCGGTTAGGATGACTGGTTGCTTGCAATATTCTTCAGCAAGATATCGTTCATGTTCTGATTGTAAGTCGCAGCCCCAGCTGACTGGAAACTCGAATGTTTTGGGCGCTTTCAGCAAAATCTCGATAGCTTTGGTATAAGTCAGGTGAGCAAAGGATGTATTTGCTACACCTTCGAGACGTTGAATAAGTCCCTTTTCAATAAACTGATCGAAAAACTCCAAATCTTCTTTACATTGTTCTAACGCATATTTCGTGCAGTGCCTTATGTAGCTTTCTGCGCATTCCATATTGGATCGTAAATCAGCAAAAGCCATTTCAGGTTCAATTTGCCAAAATTCAGCAAGATGACGATAGGTATTCGATTTTTCAGCACGGAAAGTAGGTCCAAAAGTGTAAATATCTGATAGTGCGCAAGCCATTGCTTCACCTTCGAGTTGACCTGACACGGTGAGATAGGTGGGTTTCGCAAAAAAGTCTTCAGAAAAATCCTTATGGCCCTTTTGCATATCGAGCGTCGTCACACGAAACATCGCGCCCGCTCCTTCGCAGTCTGATCCGGTAATAATTGGCGTTTGCACATAAAGAAAGCCCCTGCCTTGGAAAAACTGATGCGTCGCCATAGCCATTGCATTCCGAACTCGGAGCACGGCCCCTTGAGTATTGGTACGCGGGCGTAGATGCGCGATTGTACGCAGAAACTCAAAAGAATGGCGCTTTTTTTGTAACGGATAGGTGGCGGCATCGCACAACCCATAGACATGAATCGACTCGGCTTTGAGTTCTACTTTTTGATTTTTTCCCGGACTGGCGACAACAATTCCATCAACGGAAAGTGCTGCACCAGTGGTGATTTCTTGCATAAGTTTGCTGTAATTCGATTGCTGGCTATCGATGATGATCTGTAAGTTGGCTAGGGTAGATCCATCGTTGAGTTCAACAAAGGCAAACGACTTCTGGTCTCGTACCGTTCTTGCCCAACCGCAAACGGAGATTTTGTGCCCTATAATGGATTCCACAGATGGATGAGAAAGGATTTCTTTAATTTTTGTACGCATGGCAATTCCTTTTCGATAGCAACAATTTACGCGCTGTTTTCACTGAGATCGTCTCGAAAGAATCTGAAGAAATTTCGAAAAATACACAGCAGTAATAGATCTTTGATGATAGCAATTTCTTTTTTTTCGCCTAAGGCCTTAATTGAGACGCTTGGGAATTGTTCGCATACATTCCAGAAGTTCAGTTCCTGTATCTATGCACCTATACAGTGTTGTAATGATCAGCACTGTATTCCCCCAAGGCTCCCCCATTTCGAATATTGTCGAGCTTAGACTTAACGACTGGAATTGGATGTATTTTGATGACTATTAAGAGGTTGGGGGTGGCTGGACTCGAACCAGCGGAGGCCGAAGCCGGGGGATTTACAGTCCCCTGCAATTGCCGCTATGCGACACCCCCATGGAATGGGCAATGGTGCTGGCGAAAGGACTTGAACCCTCAACCATCCGATTACAAGTCGGGCGCTCTACCAATTGAGCTACGCCAGCAAAACGTTGCAAAACGTTATCAAAATAACGCCTTACACTCAAGGATTTTTAGAAGATGACTCCCCGTCGGATGGAGGAATCTTGGGCTCTGAAGAAAGCCGGGATTTGAATAGACTCGACAATCCTGCCGCCTTCGTCACTTGATTCTGATCCTCAATCTTATGAGCGGCAAAACGCTTGCCGATCATCTTGGACTCGCAACATTTCTTGAACTTCTTGCCAGAGCCACAAGGACATGGATCGTTACGTCCAGTTTTTTCCATACATTATCTCATCAATATGATCTTAATATTATAGCACACCCGGACCTCCTTTGTCCATGCGTATTGACGACGAGAGCCAAACAAGATAAAATACAGGTTTTCATAGAGTTAGGGACATGACTTCACTATTACCCATCGCCCGGCCCCCCTGGAAAGGCCTGGGAGGAGACTTGGAGAGCGCTTGCCGCAAGGCGATCTTCGACTTCGGACTGCTGGACAACGTAGACAGGCTCGCTGTCGCCCTCAGCGGCGGCAAAGACAGCCTGAGCCTACTCTTCTTGTTGCATGCCTTGCGCGGGCGCGGCTTTCCCATGTTTGGCATCGTTGCCATCCATGTCAGAGGCGAGTTTTCCTGCGGCGCCGGCATCGACGAGCGCTTTTTACAGGGAATCTGCCAGGAGCTGGACGTCGAGCTCATCGTGCGCACATCGACCAAAAAACTGGAAAATCTCGAGTGCTATTCCTGCTCGCGGGAGCGGCGCAAACTGATCTTTGAAGCGGCTAAAGAGGCAGGCGCCACTCATGTGGCCTTCGGCCATCACCGCGACGATAGCGCCCAGACGCTTTTGTTGAATGTCCTGCACAAGGCCGAATTCGCTGCCCTGCTGCCCAAGCTGGCCATGCATCGATATGGCGTCACAATCATCCGCCCCCTGATTTACGCAAGCGAAGAGACAATTAAATCCTTCGCCCAGCAATATGGGTTTCATCGCATCAGCTGCCAATGCCCCGTCGGACAGGACTCGCGGAGAAAAAAAACCGACCGGCTCATCCAGGAAATGGAAGCGGTGTTCCCCCACGCGCGAAGCAATTTGGCCCGTGCTGGCCTCTTGTACGGCTCCGATAAAGCCCGCGAAATTTAGAAAAAATATTCCACTTCGATGAGCGATGATAGGGAATGCCACCATGTCTGGAAAGTGGCCGATTCACGAATCGAGACGGCGCTGGCCGATGGCAGAACGCGCCTGAACTCCTGGTGGACGACGCAGTTTTTCTCCGGGAGCTGAAACCAATCGATCATGAGCCGCCAGTTCACCTTCCATTGCTCGGCCACTTTGGCAGTGATTTTGGTATTCACGCATTGCCCATGGGCGCCGCTGCCAGCAAAACGGGTATTCATACGAATGAAATATTCGGACGAAACGATCGGACCCGGAGCCAGATAGGCCATGTCCTCAAACGCATCGAATGTCTGCTTGAAGTGTAAGAAATAATAAAAATAGGACGCTTCGAATGTCCACGCATGCAAAAGCTGATAAATCACATCGCCGCCGACCCGCCATCCCCGCCATTGGCGCCGCAGCCGGCCGTGCGACAAATTACACGACATGGCGGCAGCAGCAATATTCGTCCCCGAATGAGGCGAGCCGCGCGTGAGTTGCTGATAAAAAACGCTATAGCCTCCTTGCGGAACGATCTTAAAACCACCCTTGCGATCGGTAAAATCAAAAATAAACCCCAAAGACTCCTCGATATCGGCAAAAAAGCCCCGAGCGCTCTGATTAAACGTTGCGCGGTAGTGCGCAAGCGCTGGAACTCCCATGAACGCTATGTCATGAGTTTGTCCGCTTACATACCAGCCGAAATCCGCCCGGTTGGCCCACAATAAACCCGAGATCCTGAGATCCAAAAATGCATCGAGCGCCACGCCCAATAAATTCCGGTCGCTTTCCTTATAGAGAAGCTCCCCGCCCTGGCGAATCGAAAACGCCATTTCGTCCTTGCGATATCCCGCTCCCAAGCCGATGTCGAACCCGTTTTTAGGAGCGGCATGCCCCCATAGGGGAAAAAAGAGCAATATCGCTCCAGCCAGCCAAAGAATGTACGGTTTTTGATTTTCCATGGCAAAAATGTACTTGACTGTCCCTTTTTCTTCATTGAGAGAATTCACAAAATAGGGTATAAATTTTGGATCTTATGATGGAATTAGCCACTTTATTCATCTATTTTTGCCTTCTTTTCGCCGTCGCTTTTTTTTCATATCAAAAGCAGCGGACCGATGCCGATTTCATCATCGGCAACCGCTCGATGAACTTCTGGCTCACCGCTCTTTCTGCCCACGCCAGCGATATGAGCAGCTGGCTGCTGCTCGGTTATCCCGCCATGATCTTTACCACAGGAATGATCGGCGCATGGGCCGCGATCGGTTTGACCCTCTTCATGTTTCTAAACTGGCAGTTCGTCGCCCCCCGGATCCGCGTTGCCACCGAACAATCCAACAGCCTGACCATCAACTCTTATTTTGAAAACCGTTTCAATGACACATCCGGATCGATCCGCATCGTATCCGCGGTGATGTCGATCCTGTTCTTTACTTTCTATATCTCCTCCGGCCTTGTCGGTCTGGGCATTCTCGTCGAATCGCTCTTCAACCTGCCCTATACCGTCGGCATCGCGATCGGCCTTCTCATCGTGGTTCTTTACGTCTTCACCGGCGGCTATCGCACCATCGCCTGGATCGATCTGTTCCAGGGCTTTTTCCTCCTCGCCGTCATCGTCTTCATCCCGGCGATCATCCTCTGGAAGATCGGCGGCATGGGACCGGTCATGCAAGCGGCGGCGGCGCAAAAACTTTCAACCTCTCTGTTCCCGAATTTCAGCGGTCATACGCTATGGTTCATCGTGCTGACAGCCGCGGGCTGGGGACTGGGGTATTTCGGACAGCCTCATATCATCACCAAATTCATGGGCATCCGCCAAGTGAGCGAAATGGCCAAAGCCAAATGGCTCGGCATCAGCTGGCAATTCGTCACTCTTTTTGCAGCGACCCTGATCGGCCTCATCGGAATCTACTTTTTTCCCGCCGGTTTAGTCGATCCGCAGCGCGTCATCCTGAATATCGTCAAAGAGACCTTGCCGCCCTTTTTCGCTGTATTGGTGATGTGCGCCATTTTAGCCGCCACAACCAATGTAATGGCCGCTCAGATCCTCGTCGTCGCCTCCAACATGTCGGAAGACCTGTATAAGAAAATCGTGCGCAAAAGCGCCTCTGCCTCTGAACTGCTCCTGGTATCGCGCATCAGCGTACTTCTTTTCGCCATCATGGCCTTTGCGATCGCCTATTTGAAAATTTCCACGATCTACCAGCTGGTTCTTTACTCCTGGTCCGGCCTCGGCGCTTCCTTCGGCCCGCTATTGCTGTTATCTTTATACCGCAAATCGATCAACCGCTACGGTGCATTCATGGGCATTTTCGTCGGTGGAATGACCGCCGCCATCTGGCCCTGGATCGAGAACATCTACCATTGGGAAACCCCCACGTCGCTAGTCGCCGGGTTTATTCTCAGCATCATCGCCATTGAGAGCGTCTCATTTTTGACCCGACGCACTTGAACTTATCCTGACCATCACGAATAATAAGTGAATGACACGACCCTTTATTCTCATCACCAACGACGACGGCATCCAAGCCGAAGGAATCAGACATTTGTGGGACGCGACGCGCGATTTCGCCGATCTGGCCATTGTCTCTCCCCACACGGAAAAATCCGGCAGCAGTCTTTCATTCACATGGACCAAACCCCTCACGATCCGCGAATATGCGTGGGACGATGCTACGCCTGCCTGGAGCATCAACGGCACCCCCACCGATTGTGTGAAAATGGCGATCAGCGTCCTTTTGACAAGGCGTCCCGATCTGATTATTTCGGGAGTCAATCGCGGATCGAACGCCGGCCGAACAGTTCTCTATAGCGGAACTATTGGCGGAGTCATCGAAGGCGTTATGCGCGACATCCCCGGCATCGCTTTCTCATTTTCGGAGCCCTCGTTCCCTGCCCTCGGCGTCGTCAAAAATTATATTTCAACCATCGTAAAACATTTTATCGACCATCCCATCCCCACCGGCTCCTTTCTGAATGTCAACTTTCCCCTATTGGACGGCCCGGGCATCCAGGGCATCCGCATGGCCCGCCAAGGCCGCGGTTATTGGATGGAAAAACCGGACAAGCGCCTTCATCCGGAAGGCAGCCCCTACTACTGGCTGGGCGGCCAATGGTCCACTCATGATGAGGTGAGTGATAGCGACGTTATCCTGCTGCAAAAGGGCTATATCACGGCTGTGCCCATCTGCGTGGGCGACTTGACGGATCATCGGCTATTAAAACAGCATGAGGATGCTATCCTAAGCCTCGATGGGAATATCTAAGATAGGATACCGGGCCCAGTCCGGATCATCGAAATGCCACCATTCCGTCGGACAGCCCACAAAGCCCTCTTGCCCCATCGCTTCTTCGAGAATCGAGCGATGAGCCAGGGCTTGAGCCGGTCCTCCTTGATAATTCCGATGAGATCGTTCGGTCATTTCATCAAAGCCGCTCGGCATAAGAAGCTCAATCCCCCATTCATCGACCAGGGTCAGATCCACCGCCGCCCCCCGATTGTGGTTGGAGCCGACGGCCGGATCGGCAAAATATCTCGGATCGGGCAGAATCGACCAAAATTTTTTTTGAACTAATAAGGGGCGGTATCCGTCAAACACTTTCAACCCCAGCTTGCACTGTTCAAGGGCCGCGGATACGCGATAGAGCCTCTCAGCTGTAGCCTGGACGAGAAAACAGCGAGCCGATGAATAAAGAGGCCGACCCAGAAAATTATTTTTGGTGGCATAGCGAATATCGAGAATTATTGAAGGATGGCGTTGAACGATTTCCGTAAGGCCGTGCATAGTCAGTCACATCTGTTGTTGAGGAAAATGATCTTTTCAGAATAGAATAACATCTCGATTTTGGGCAATCAATGGTGCCCTTGAGGGCGTATAGCTCAGTTGGTAGAGCTCCTGTCTTACACACAGGTGGTCATAGGTTCGAGTCCTGTTGCGCCCATTAGATTTTGCGGGAGTAGCTCAATTGGTTAGAGCGCCGCCCTGTCACGGCGGAAGTTGCGGGTTCGAGTCCCGTCTCTCGCGTTTGCTTCTTTGCTCATCTACCAATCGAATCTTAGAACGGTTTTTTTTTGCGAGGGAGCTTTCTATTAATATTAATTTCGATTATGTCAGGAATATATGCCTAACAAACCCATTCTTCCCCGATCTATCGTTCACCATGCATTGAACCTCTTCGGCATTACGCTGGGCGCTCTACTCGCCGCGATGGCCATCCGCGTTTTTTTAATTCCCAATGAATTGATCGACGGCGGCGTCATCGGTATCGCGCTGATCCTGGGCCGTCTATACGGCAACGAGTATCTATCCTTTTTCCTGATCGCTCTGAACCTTCCTTTCCTTTTTCTGGCCTGGCGCTTCATCCGGCGCTCATTTGTCCTCCACATGTTGGTCGCGGTCATCCTGTTCGCTTTTTTCCTCTCGCTCGTCCAGCATCTGCCGGCGTTTGAGGCCGACCCGCTGGAAGCGATCGTGATCGGCGGCGGCCTTTTGGGCGCGGGAGCCGGCCTCATCATCCGCAATGGCGGCTGCACCGACGGCACAGAAATTTTGGCGATCATCATCAACCGCAAGAAGGGCTTTACGGTCGGACAGGTCGTGCTGTTCATCAACATCTTTATATTTGGCGCGTATGGTTTGATTTTCCTCGATTGGCATATCGCGCTCCGCTCGCTCATGACCTATATCGTCGCATTCAAAATGATCGATATTATCATCGCCGGCCTCGAAGAGCTGAAATCCGTGCTCATCATGTGCTCGCAACCGGAGAAATTGAGCAAAATCATCACGCACGAACTCGGGCTGGGATTGACGTTCATCAAGGGCAAGGGCGGCTATAGCGGCGAGGATCGCGATATTCTGTTCATCATCGTCGAGCGCCTCGATCTGTCCGAGCTCAAGGAAATCGTTTTAAGAGAAGATCCGTCCGCCTTCATGGCGATCGAGAATCTGCATGAGGTCGCTTACGGCCGAACAGCCCGGATCGCACTGAGCCGCAAAGCGCGCCTCAGTCTAGCGAAGAGACTGATTGGAAAAGGAGCATTATGATTGACGATGACGATTATGCCCAGGAACACATGAAGCCGCACAAGAGAATCCACACCCTGGATTCCTGGCGCATCTTCCGGATCATGGCTGAATTCGTCGACGGCTTCGAAACGATGACGTTCCTCGGCCCATCGGTGGCTATTTTCGGATCGACCAATGCGGCGCCGAAAGACCCTTATTATTATGATCTGACGACACAGCTCGCTCAAAAGCTCGTTAAAAAGGGCTTCGGCATTATCACCGGCGGCGGCCCGGGCATTATGGAATGCGCCAACAAGGGGGCGCAGATGGCCGGCGGCAAATCCTGCGGCCTATGCATCAACCTTCCCACCGAGGCCAAAGCCAATCCCTACATCGATGAAAAATACGAACTCAATTTCCGCTACTTTTTCGTCAGAAAGGTAATGTTCGTGCGCTATGCGCAGGCGTTCGTCGTAATGCCCGGCGGCTTCGGCACGCTTGACGAGCTCTTCGAATCGCTCACCTTGATCCAGACCGGTAAAATCAAGTACTTTCCCGTTTATCTCGTCGGAAGCAAATATTGGAAGGGACTGCTGGATTGGATGCGAAATACCGTACTCGAACACAACAACATCCAAAAGGCTGACTACGATCTCATCCGCATCTCGGACGATCCCGACGAAATCGCTGACGGCATCGAAAAACATTACCGTCAGACGAAGTCGATCGAGAATTTTTAGACAGCTTTGCTATCTTCTGCTTGAGGTTGCATCGGAAGCTCCGGCACCTGCTTTTTACACAGGGACGTGATCCAACTTTTCCAGTCCTCAATGAGAAAGAGGAAGTTGACAATGACCCACAAACCGTCCGTCGCTGGTCCCAACGCATCCTGATTTATTCCCTTCACAAACTCCCCCGCACCGATGATGTTGACGACAATGCATATTATCGCTAGCGCAATTTGAGCTTTTTGTCCGGCAATGCTCTTTTCATAGCATTTCTGAATTTCCGTATAAGCACTTACCTCGTCCCTGACCGCTTTTTGATAGAGCTGTGGAGTGATACCCCATCGGGCGGCGATCATCCGTTTCTTCAAAAGCTTCTCATGAATGCGTTTTTGAACTTCATTTGCAGGATATTTTTCTTCAATTTTCGCGATTTCTTCAGGCGTAACGTCCAAAATCATTCTCATAAAGCGTTTAGAGGCTTCTTCCCGTTCATATTCATTCAGATCAGGGTTATTCAAGACAGCAACTTTGAAAAGCTCATATTGCTTCTCGATATTTTTCTTTGTCCGGTAAGCAACATTCCAATTCAAGATAGCATCCACTCCAAATCCGCCGTAGAACAAGGCCAATCCCAATTCACTGAAACCCTTTACATACTCCCCTGCACACACCGCTGCTAATATGGCTGGGTTGCAAACGACTAAAAGTCCCAACGCACCCCACAACAGCCCTTCGCAGATTCCGATCACTGCATAGATCACCTGGCGCTTGTAAATTTTAGCTCCCTCAACATCATGGTTTTCTTTGGCGAGTTGATAGAGTTGATAGTTCTTATTAAATTTGATAAATCCCAAAACAATCGACAACACTCCTTGAATAATTCTTCCGATCGCAATAAATTCTAAAAAAAACACTTTAACTAATATTGTTGCGAACGGACCGATAATTAAATTAATCTCAGAACTTAATGAAACCACACCAACGAACAAAAGGCTCATTAAGCTGAGAGCATTGCGCAACATGCCGACGAAATCGGCAATCGGGTAACCGACTTTAACAATTTTATCGGCAACTGTGGGAGACTGGATCTCCGGGACCAAGAAATCAGATTCATTTAACAGTCCAAATTCGTCGAGAACGCTCGCCGCCTGCGATAATGCTTTGATTGCCTTACGAAACTTTTCTGCCACTGGCCCTTTGATATGCTTTTCCTCGGGCGAAAAAGTGTTAACGACGACCTCTTTCGTCTTTTCCGTAGTGAGTTGAATATTTATCCCTGTACCCATTATCGTGACGGTATGCCCTTTAATTTGAAGCTGAGTCCATTCATTCACATCACTGGACACCCCAGCAGCCCTAAAAAAATTTGTAAACGCTTCCTGGTGTTCTTTTTTAATGACCTGATAATAGGACAGACTAATGGGTGTAATGGAGCTCATCTTACTCTCCAACCGTTATTACTTTGTTGACTAATATTATTACATATATACAATTAAAGATCAATTAGTATTAATAAATTACATTCGCAGCCAAACAAACCATTATAACCAGAGAATTAAAGTGTTTAATAAAAAATTTACGTGACTATACTGAGACGAGACTTGGACTGAGCTCTTCGGCCACCTGGCGTAAATATTCGCCATATTCATTATTTTTGAATCGCTCGGACAAATTCAGCAGCTCCTGGCTGTCGATATATCCCATCCGATAGGCAATCTCCTCGATGCAGGAGATCTTGACGCCCTGCCGCTCCTGAATCGTCTGGACGAAGGCCGACGCCTTATGAAAGGCATCAAAAGTGCCCGTATCGAGCCAGGCGTATCCGCGGCCCAGCAGCCGCACCTGCAGGCGCTGATCGGCCAGATAGGCCCGGTTCACATCGGTGATTTCCAGCTCTTTTCGAACCGATGGCTTGATTTTTTGAGCAATGGACACGACATCGGGTCCGTAAAAATAGAGACCTGGCACGGCGTAGGACGATTTCGGGGTTTTGGGCTTTTCTTCAATATCGATCGCCCTCATCTCGGAATCAAATGCGACGACCCCATAGCGATGCGGATCCTTGACGCGATAGCCAAAAATCAGCCCGCCCGAAAGATGCTGAACCGATTCGCGCATCAATCGGGGCAGATCATGGCCGTAAAAAATATTGTCTCCCAAAATCAATGCCACCGGATCACTGTCGATGAATTTCTCCGCGATGAGAAACGCTTGCGCGATGCCCTCGGGACGCGCCTGGACGGCATAGGATATCTTCATGCCCAGCTTTGAGCCATTGCCGAGCAATTTTCGAAACCGCGGCGTATCCTGCGGCGTGGAAATGATGAGCACTTCCCGAATCATTGCGAGCATCAGAGTCGCCAGCGGATAATAAATCATCGGCTTGTCATAGATCGGAAGGAGCTGCTTGCTGATGGCAACGGTGGCCGGATACAGGCGCGTTCCGCTGCCGCCGGCTAATATAATCCCTTTCATTCAGTCTCCTCATAGATATAAACGCCCGGCAGCCCGCGATAGAGTTCCTTGTAATCCAGGCCGTATCCTACCACGAAATGATTTTCGATCTCAAAGAGTACATAGTCCGGGCGCAACGCGACCGTTCGCTGAACGTTTTTGTAAAGAAGAACGAGAGATTTCACCGAGCGCGGTTTTTTTAATGCGATGGCCTGCATCAATCCATCGAGAGTATGGCCAGAGTCAAAGATGTCATCGACGATCAGCACATCCCGGCCCTGCAGCTCCAACGGCTCCAGACCCAGAATTTGAAGAGCTTTTCGCCTTGTTCCGCCGGAGCCATAGCTTTTGCACTGCACAACTTCGATATCGCAGGCAATTTGAATGGCGCGGATCAGATCGGCCGCCAAACAGATCGCGCCCTTGAGCACCATCAGAATAACGAGATCTTTGCCTTGATATTCCCGATCGATCGCACGTGCAATCTCGGCGATTTTAGTTGCGATCTGTTTTTGAAGGATCAGCGGTTTGAGATTGATCAAAGGTACACCCATCAGTGATGAGTTGATCAATATAGCTGATCGAGTATTCATTGGTCAAAAAGCGCGTGTCTTGCAGCATGAATTGATGGAATGGAATCGTCGTATGGACTCCATGGATATGAAAATCATTCAACGCGCGCTTGGCGTGGGCAATCGCCTCCGCGCGCGTCCGCCCGCGCACGATGAGCTTGGCAATCATCGAATCGTAATTCGGCGGAATGCGGTAGCCGCCATAGCAGGCGCTATCGACGCGGACATGAGGACCGCCCGGCGGAACATAGTGTTCCAGATAGCCCGGGCTGGGAGCGAACTGGTTGTGGGGATCTTCGGCATTGATGCGCAGCTCGATGACATGGCCGTTGAGTATCACGTCTTTTTGACGGATCGGCAATTTTTCGCCGCGAGCCATGCGAATTTGCCATTGTACGAGATCGATGCCGGTCAACTCTTCTGTCACCGTATGCTCGACCTGGATGCGGGTATTGACTTCCATGAAGTAAAAGTGGCCGCTTTCGTCCAGCAAAAACTCGACAGTGCCGACCGAATGATATTTCGCCGCTTTGGCAATCTCAACTGCAGCCTGCCCCATCTTTTTCCGCAATGATTCGCCAACGCAAGGACTCGGCGCTTCTTCGATCAGTTTTTGCCGTCGGCGCTGGATCGTGCAGTCGCGCTCGCCTAGATAAATATAATGGCCCGACTTGTCGCCCATGATCTGCACTTCGATATGGCGCGGATTAACGATCATTTTTTCCAGATAGACGTCGGGATTGTTGAAATTCACCTCCGCCTCAGCGCGGGCGGCGACGAACTTCTTGGTAAAATCCTCTTCAGAATAGGCGATGCGGATTCCTTTTCCCCCTCCGCCAGCGACAGCTTTGATGAAGATGGGAAAACCATACTTATGAGCTTCCTTCAAGCCAGATTCGATATCGCGGACCACGCCCTCCGAGCCGGGAATGACCGGACAGCGCACGCTGCGGGCAATGGCCTTTGCGCGGGACTTGTCGCCAAGGAGAGCAATCGCTTGCGGAGACGGACCAATGAACGAGAGGCCGCAGCTCTCGCAAATGGAGGCAAAATTGGCATTTTCACTCAAAAACCCATAGCCGGGATGAACTGCATCCGCCCCGGTAATCTCGCAGGCAGAAATAATATTGGAGATTTTCAGATAGGACTTGATGGAGGGCGCTTCGCCAATGCAAACCGCTTCATCAGCATGATGGACATGCAGAGCATCGGTATCGGCTTCGGAATATACCGCGACAGTTTGCAGGCCCAGATCATGACACGCCCGTATAATCCGGACGGCGATCTCTCCACGATTGGCTATGAGGACTTTTTTCATGTTTTTCGTTTATACAATCCGAAAAATCTTGGTTCCGAACTCAACGGGATGGGCTGATTCAACCAACACTTCCGCCACAGTTCCGCTCACATTGGCTTTCACTTCGTTCATCACCTTCATCGCCTCAACTATGCAAACAACGGTATTCTCATCGATCTTATCGCCCACTTTGACGAAAGACGGCTGATCGGGGGCTGGCGAAGAATAGTACGTCCCCACCATGGGAGATATGACGAATTTGCCATCAATGGCTGTTTCTACCGCCCTCTTGCCTCCTTTGGAGGTGTGTTCGGAATGGAACATGGTCTCTGGTATCTCAGCAACAGCTGCGCGCGGCGGGTGATAAATCGGCGGCAGCGCCGCTGCCGGCAGGTGCTCGTCCGCCTTTTCGATCTGCAGCTCAAAATCTCCCTTTTTCAAGTGGAGCTTCTTGACCTTGCTGGCCTCGACAATTCCCATGATTTCTTTAACTTGATCCAAATCCACGTTTAGACTCTCTGTATATATTCGTTGGTCTGCGTATCCACCTTGATGACGTCGCCGCTTTCAATAAAAAGAGGAACCTGCAGTTTGGCTCCTGTTTCCAGCACCGCGCGCTTCGTAGAGCCAGAGCCGGATGACGCATCCCCTTCCGCCCCCTCGGTCTTCACAACCATAATCTCTAAAAACTGGGGCAGCTCAAGGGCGAATATGGTTTCGCCGTAAAACATCGCTTTGACCTGAATCCCTTCCTTGAGGAAGTGCACTTTATCATTCAGAACCTGAGAAGAAACGGGGACCTGATCCAGGGTTCCGACGTCGAGAAAGAGATACTCCTTCCCTTCGGGATAGAGAAACTCCAGCGTCCGCTCAGTCAGATTCACTTCCTGAATCGTTTGGTCCAGCTTGAAATTCTTCTCGACAATATCATCGGTGATGAGGTTGCGCAGCTTTGTTTTGACAAAGGGCGTCCCCTTCGCAACGGTGACCTTCACGCTCGATTCGACGCGGTATACCTTGCCGTCGAGATTGATCGTCATGCCGGGCGAAATTTGATTAGCTGTTGTCATAATATTTCCAATAATTCAGACAAATCCGAGATCGATCGCTCGATCCACTTTTCCTTCTTCCAAAGATGGCCCCGCCCCCAGCGCATATGCACGGTGCGAAAACCCAGATCGTGAGCCGGTACCAGATCCATCGGAATCCGGTCTCCCACCACGACACAATCGCCCGGAAGAACCAAAAAATCTTTTAACAAGGACTCGTAGGCCGATCTTTTTTTCATGTCCGCGGGGACCATTATTTTACTAAATAATGCAGGTTCAAGGCCAGCCTTTTCGATCTTTTCCAACTGATAATCTTTTTTTCCACCCGTTACCAGGGCCAGCCGATTTCCCCGGCTATGCAAAACCTCTAATACATTTTTTGCATGCGGCGTCGTCGGAATCCGAAAATCTTTTGGCAATGGCTCGCTATAGAGAGCCAGGGCAGCCGGGTACAAATGGACAGCCCCGTAGCGCTCCAGCGTGAACCGGACTGTGTCTTTAGACGTAACGCACTGCTTATCAAGCTGCGTAATCTCAGCGATTGCGTTTTCCCAATCGCCGACATCGATCCCGCGCCGAACCAGAAATGTAAGAAATTCCTTGAGTTTATAAGGCGTGATAGTGCCTGAAGTGTCGATTAAGGTGTCATCCAGATCAAATACTATCAACAAATTTCACCAACTCCTGCGCCAGCTTGTTGGAATCGTGGCGAATTAAGCTGCGTTTGATGATATCCCCTTTCGCATTTTCTTTGGGGCGTCCAAGCAAATCGGCGAAAACAATCCTCGGATCGTCCAGATCATTTTCGACGAGTTCCCCTTCCGCTTTGTACAGTTGAATCACTTGTTGAGGTGGTTTTTGCTTGTTCAGCAGAATATGATCAAAGACATCCACGCCAAGATATTGAACAATTTCCTTTAAATACTGGCTGGTTTTGAAACCGGTCGTTTGGCCTTTGCGATTCATTAAATTGACGATAAAAACCTTGCGCGCTCTCGATTTTCTCAAGGCATCGCAAACGCCCTCGACCAGTAAATTGGGAATCACCGAAGTATGAAGACCGCCGGGTCCCAACACAATCAGATCCGCCTTATGGATTTCTTCCAGCACATGTGGATTGACCGTTGGAATCGGCTCCAGATAAATCGAATGATATCCCTGATCGATCTCCCGGGATAAGTAGATCTCTTTTTCCCCTTCCAGCACGCGCCGGTCGTTGAGGATCATCTTCAATCGCACCTGGTGCGTCGTGACGGGAATCACCTTGCCTTGAATAAAAAGGATCTTGCCGGCTTCTTCCACCGCTTTTTCAAAGCTGCCCGTGACTTTTTCGAGAGCGGATAATAGAAGATTGCCAAAACTGTGTCCGCCGAGGCCGCCATTTTCAAAGCGATAATTCATCAAGCTTCGCATCAACCGGCTGGAATTGGACAGGGCGACCAGACACTGGCGCACGTCTCCGGGCGGCAAAACGCCGAGCTCATCGCGCAAAATCCCGGTGCTTCCTCCGTCATCCGCCATGGAAACGATCGCTGACAATTCAAGAGGGTACTTCTTCAGTCCCCGCAAAACGACAAAATTCCCCGTTCCCCCTCCGATAACAACAACTCTTTTCATAGACCTTTTCTCAATATTTCAATGGCTGATTTTAAATCTTTTTGGGAAAACAGATAGTGGCCGCTCACCAGGATATTCGCGCCCGCTGCCACGCATTGACGGCCTGTTTCGAGATTGATTCCGCCATCGACCTTGATGTCGAACGGCGGCAGGCTGGACTCCTGATTTTTTTCAACGACCACTCCGCCCTTCCGAATAAGGTTCCGATCACAGCACTCGCGCGTCAAGCGGATTTTTTCCAGCATTTCGGGCATAAACGACTGGCCGCCGAAGCCGGGATTCACCGTCATGATCAATACCAGATCGCACATCGGCAAAAAACGGGGCATCAATGAAAAAGACGTCTCGGGGCGAAAAGACAATCCGGCCCTTTTACCGCAGCGGCGAATGAATGCCAGCGTCTCTTCGACGTCCTCCGTCGCTTCAAAATGAAAGGTCACAACATCAGCTCCTGCTTCGATGAACGCTTCGACAAAGTCATACGGATGATAGATCATCAAATGGACGTCAAGCGGCAAAGACGTAGCGCGATTGATCGCAGCAACGGCGCGCGGGCCAAAAGTCAGATTCGGCACAAAATGGCCATCCATAACGTCGAGATGGATCGCGTCGGCGCCGGCCTGCTCAATGCGTTTGGCCTCATCAGCCAGACGGCCAAAATCCGCTGATAATATGGAAGGTTCTATAATAATGTGTTTCTGTTGCATCCAATCGACTCCAGGCAAGCCTTTACTTATATCTCACTTGCCAGATTTTAGGGAAATTAAGGGACTGTAAGGAAATAAATTTTACAGTTATATAGGAGAAAAACGGTTCAGATTTTGAGGCTTTTTCCGCAGCAGGGGTTTTTTCTACCCCTGCAAGGGAAAATCCTCAATAGATGAATCGATTTTTCCCTATAGAACTGTAAAAATTATTTTCTTACAGTCCCTAACGAACAGCCTGTTCGATCGCATCGTAAAATTGTTTCTGCTCCGAAACGTTTTCACTTTGGAGAAGAAAACCCATATGAAGCGTCTCTCGCATCTCGATCGAAAACGAGATCAGCTGATAAGGAGGCAAACTCATTTTTTTCAGATGGCTGAAGATCTTTTCTTTCAACGCTGGGCCGACCTGCGGCAAAACGATGCAAAGGCGCTGGGCTTCCTGGCGAAAAAGCCAATCGGTCTTTTTCATTTGGAAGCGGCGGCGGCTTTTTTGCGATTGAAGCAGCAACAAAAATAACTGCTTCAAATGCTCTGCATCCATCACAGAGCGCAACTCGACCGGGGTCAGAGCGAAAAAGAATTTTTCAAGCAAAAGCGCATGCTGCTCGGCCAATCGCCCCAACGATTGTTTGAGGGCGGACAGCACTTCGTTCTGTTTCCCGATCATCCCGCCATTATAATCGCGCAATTCGCCAAAGACGCGGGTCATTTCAGCCAATATACTTTGGCGCGCCTTATACAAATCGACCGAGTGATCCGTTCGAATGAAAGAGCTGTTCCCGATATAAGCTCTTAATACTGCAGCTTCTTTGATGTGTTTGCGGCCCAGTGCGCCCAGCGGACGAACCCGATCCGGAACGATTTTCAGACCCGTTTTAGCGGAAGAGAGGCGCTCGATCGCCGACTCCCCGAGAGGCCCAACGACTCTCAATAAAACTACTGTAAAACACAGCTCGCTGCCCCTCTGCTCTTCAAAAGAAATAATGACCTGGGGAATGTCGGTAACAAAACGGAGCTGGCGGGAAAGAGCCATAATATTGCGCAGCACTTCTTCTTCATTGCGCGGCATAAAAATGGGATGGGTCAGCTGCTCGACGTGCGCCTTGAGTTCTTCAGGCAGATGGAGCCGAAGGATCTGAATCTCCTCGTGAGTAAAATCCGCTCCATCGCACTTTTCGATTTCGATATAGTTCGTTTGAATCAATGAATTTTGCGAGCGATCATCAAAAAAAGAACCTTCCACCAGACGCGCGCTGGGAATATAGCGCTTAATAGCCGCGATCAAGTGGCTTTTATCAAAGATTTCGTGCTCGCGAAGAAAGTTGAGACCGACCAGCACTCCGAGCACATACTGGCCCGGTTCCTGTTTTTTCGGCAAAAGGAGACGGGTTTTAAAAAACTTCAAAATGATATGGCGCTGCTGCGGCTGAGCTTCGACATTCTGATTGAGGAGCTGTCTCAACGAATAGAGATTGGATATGATGCGGCTGATGTGATGGTAGTCTCGCGCGGCCTTGAATTCCTCGCGGCATGTCACGAGGAAATGCTGCATCTGGGAAAAGATGCCCCTGTCGAAATCCTTGGATCTACTCTGAATTAATGAGCCGATCTTTTCCTGGATCATCGCGGTTTTCCCATCGTTCGTGAGGCCCTTGAATTCCAGAATACGGCGCGCATGATAGTGAGATACCACACCGAGGCGGATTTCCGTTTCGATCTGCTTGAAGTTTCTTCGGATCTCTTCCAGATCCTGCGTGCTCTTAATCTGGACAACGATTTCAGCGACGCAAAGCATGTCTTCGCTTAAGCGGGGCAGCCTGAGCTCGGAGGAGAAGAACAATTCGACATCCAGCCTCTTATGCGGCAGCAAATGGCGGCTGATCATCTCATAAAAAAAGTGGCTGGCATTTTGTCGATATTTACATAAAATGCGCACGGAAAAACTGCAGGGAGCCTGGTCGAGTGCGGAGGGCTTGATGAGCGGGAGCATATCATTGAATCGGACGCGCGAGACAAGGTCATGCGTCGAATCGAGAAGATCGGGCGGCACCAGCTTACGGATCAAATCCTGGGCCCCCTCCCGATAATACTCGGCCTCTAGAGGCTCGCTGGCAAATTCAAAATCTTCCAACTCGACGAACATATTGACCCTAAACTCCCGAGCGCATTTAATAATTTTGTTTGCGCCAGAAATTTTCAATCTACGGATGACCGTAAAAAAAATAAAGTCAAAACGTTTAATTTTTATAAACAAAACAGGAATTTTTTCAGTAAGCACCAAAAACACGAAACAAAAAGAACGCCATTAAAGCCGTATCTTAAGCCACTTAAGAAAATCCACCATAGAGAATTACATACATCAAAAATTCTAAAAAATATTTTGAAATCACTGTTGCCAAAACAGAAAAGAGACCGAAAAGACCTAGTTCATGATTTGATTTAATCGCAGATATCGATCGCAACAACAGCTTTTCCAAAAATAATTCAGATCATTTAAAAACCATGCCGACACATATCCCTGATCGTTAAGACTCCCCCGCACTTCCTCCTACTGTCGCTTCCACTTGCCGAATCAGATTGGTTATTTCTTCTTCCGCCAGCTTCAGCTCAAGGCTTTTACGATGGTCTACAAATTTATCATATTGAGCATGAGCCAACTCTTTAGCCATCTCAGCTGAAATCTTACCAGCAGAGTTGAGAATATCCCGCTCATTAAGCCGCAAGAACGCATCAAGCTTGGCCTTCCAATCTTTCATATACATGACCTTTCTCGATCGGGTTTGCAATTCTGCAAAGTCAATATACTGGTTCACCAAAAGATCTAAAGTCTCAATCTCATCTTTATTCATGTAATTTTTGGCTATCTCAACATCCTGCTTCCCCAAAACCTTGCCTCTTCCAGCACCTTTCCAAGTCATTAGCCCCATATTCGGCTTAAGGGCATCAGCACGACTATTGATGAGCTCAGCAGCAGTCATTCCCGTCACTGCAAAAATCAACTTGTTCTGAACAGTGGCAAAAAACTCCTGAGTCATCGGATGCTTTGGGTCATAATCAGCACTCAATACATATATATCCCTGATTTTTTGATAGAATCGCTTTTCAGACGCGCGAATGAATCGAATGCGTTCAAGAAGTTCATCAAAATAATCTAACCCACCGGGATTAGAAAGACGCTCATCGTCAATTGCGAACCCCTTCACAATGTACTCTTGCAACCTTTGGCTGGCCCACTGCCGGAACTGTGTTCCTCGATTGGATTGAATCCTGTAACCAACAGCAATAATAGCCTCCAGGCGGTACAGTTTGGTTCGATATTTTTTACCATCTCGGGCAGTTACTAAAGATTCCTTAGTAACTGAATTCGGGTCTAACTCTCCCTCAGAAAATATATTCTTTAAATGTATGGTAATATTTTCTGAAGTGGTCTGAAACAACTCAGACATCAGTCTTTGCGTCAACCATACAGTCTCTTCTTCAAGTCGCACCTCAATCCTTTGCTTCCCATCCTCTGTTTGGTAAAACAGCAGACTACTTCGCAAAACAAGACCTTCCTCTTCTAACATAAACCCTCAATCATCAAAGAAAAGCATCATAAATGAGAATTGGATAAAATTCGAAGCTTTGATGACTAGAGCCGATGAGGCCCTGAAAAGCTCTGAGAGCAACTCGGAAAACCGCTTAGAATACACTACTTGCCTAGACCCACACCTAAACGAGTGTGATAGAGGCAAGCAATGCGTTCACCATCAGATACTTTTTAAATGCTCTACTACAAGTTTGGCAATTTTTTCTTCCAGCGCACGGTTAAAGAATACATGTCCCATGCCTTTTATCATGACAAACTTAGAGTTCGGTATTGCATCAGCCACAGCTTTGCCATGTCTCAGTAGGACCACTGGATCTTTATTTCCATGAATGACCAGAGTGGGTCGGGTTATTTTTTGAAGAGTATTTGACTGATTCATCTGAAAAAGAAATTCTTGCATCATAAGATCATGGTTATGGGCATTTTTATTTTTGGTGCGGATCAGAAAATCGATTGTGTAAGCTTTTGCCATCTCTTCATCGAACGGAATTTCTGCATTTTCCGGCAATGAGAATACAAGCAGGATTTGAAGATTTTCCAAAAGTTTCGGTATGAATTTTAAGATGATTGACAAAGATGTCTTTCTTGGAAAATTGGGTCATATCTTTAGGATATATCAGAAAGATTTATTTTGAACGCACTGCTTGACTAGAGTCCCATCCCTTTAGGGGGGGGGCTCTAGTCAAGCTATCAAGACGCGGGCAGGGAGCGCTCAATCGGGCAGAGCAGGCGGGAAAATAAGTGTCGCTCGTCCGGTGATCAAAGCCGCAATACCGCCAAAAAAAATCAAAAAATAACTTCCAAAAGGAATATTTTTGACAAAAATATCTATCACCCCGCTGGTCGGATCTTCTTCTCCTTGATTATATTGAGAAACGTCTGGTAACCTATTTCCTTTACGCTTGTACTGGGCGTTGTTCTGCTTTGATTTGAAGAACTCCTTCCTAAAGGAAGGAGATTCTTCGACAGCTAATGACGGGCGCTTAAAAGCGCCCGATAAAATAAATAGCTCGGCTCACCCGCCCCTGAAGAGGCGGGATTGCGCTTCGAGCAAGCTGTTCAACAATCCTAGCGGCGCTCATGCATGCATTGAATTAGAAACAGGAGAAACCCTCAAAATGCCAGCCAAACACCCCAATCACGATTGGAACACCAGCAATGTTCTAGATGATGTTGATTTTCAAGAAACCGAAGCGCGCCAATTCCGAGATCTGCTCTATGGGAAAGGAAAAACGAGTTCCGAATCCTCTCTTTCTTTTTTAACCGTCGGACAAATTCTGAGCGGCCGCGTCGTAGAAATTTCAAAAGACTATGTCGTGATCGACGTAGGGCTGAAATCAGAGGGGCTGGTTCCTATTTCCGAGTTCACCGATCCTGAAGAAGTCGAGCTCGGCAAGCAAGTCGAAGTATTCCTTGATCAGGCTGAAGGCGAAGACGGACAAATCGTTCTTTCCAAAGAAAAAGCTCGCAAATTCCGCCAGTGGGAGCACATCGTCAATAACTGCAAAGAAGGCTCGATCGTCAAGGGCGAAGTCATGCGCAAAGTCAAAGGCGGCCTAATGGTCGATATCGGCATGGAGGCATTTTTACCCGGCTCGCAAATTGACAACAAGCGGATCAAAAATCTCGATGACTTCATCGGCCGCACGTATGATTTCAAGATCTTGAAGATTAACATTGAGCGCAAAAACATCGTCGTATCCCGCCGCGAGCTTCTCGAAGAAGAGCGCGTCTCTCGCAAAGCAGAGCTGCTCGAGAACATTAAAGAAGGAACAATGCGCAAGGGAATCGTGAAAAACATCACCGATTTCGGCGTATTCCTCGATCTCGATGGCATCGACGGCCTGTTGCATATTACTGATATGACCTGGAAGCGGATCAAGCATCCTTCCGAGATGATCCATCTCGGCCAGGAACTCGATGTAGTGATTTTGCATATCGACCGCGAAAAAGGCCGAGTCGCTTTGGGCCTCAAGCAAAAAGAAACGAATCCCTGGGAAGAGATCGAAAAGCGTTATCCACAGGGAACTCGCATCCGCGGCAAGATCGTCAACCTCGTATCGTACGGCGCCTTCATCGAAATCGAACCGGGCATCGAGGGGCTGATTCATGTATCGGAAATGTCATGGACTAAAAACGTGACTGATCCCAGTGAAATCGTACGCGTCGGCGATGAAGTCGAAGCGATCGTTTTATCCGTTCAGAAAGAAGAGGGTAAAATTTCGCTTGGAATCAAACAGACAGAGCGCAATCCGTGGGAAGACGTCGAACGGAAATACCCTGTCGGCAGCAGCGTCGTCGCTGAAATCCGCAACCTCACCAACTACGGCGCATTCGTCGAGCTGGAACCGGGCGTAGACGGCCTGATCCATATTTCCGATCTGAGCTGGATCAAAAAAGTATCCCACCCGTCGGAAGTTCTCAAAAAAGGCGATAAAGTCGAAGCGGTGATCCTCTCTGTCGACAAGGAAAGTAAAAAAATTACGCTCGGCGTAAAACAACTGAGCAACAATCCATGGGAAACGATCGAAAAATCGGTGCCCGTCGGCATGCTGGTGTCTGGCGTCGTTACCAAGACGACGGCATTTGGCGCATTCGTTCAACTCGACAATGGGATTGAAGCGCTCATTCACGTCACTGAATTATCCGATCAGCCATTCGGAAAAGTAGAAGATGTCATCCAGAAAGGCGACAGCGTCACGGCGAAAGTGATCAAGCTCGATCCGGAACATAAGAAAATCGCCCTTTCGATCAAGGAATACCTGATCGAGAAAAACCAGCAAAACCGCGACGATATCGTCGTGAGCACTAAAGGGAAAAAAAGCAAAAAGAAGAAGGTAGAAGAAGAAGAGTGAAAATTCTTCTTTTTTTTAACCAAGATTTTTGAGCAAAAGGTAAGATTTAGTCAACTACCCCTCCCTAAAGGGAGAGGCTTGGATTAAAGTTTCAAGCTCTATGTTGACCAGACTTAGCATCGGAGCCTGATAAGCATCGATGGTGCTACGTTACTGGCGAATGTATAGTCACTCTGGGATGCTTCTCCAGTTCCAGATACTGAGACGTGTGTTTAAACACGCAGAAGGGTTAAGCGCGTGATGCACGTGCGTAAACCGCCAGATAACATTGTCGAGGAGACGATCTTAAGCAAGTCAAACTTAAGGTCAATACCCGAGAAATCGGAGCGCAGGTAACTGCAAACGGGGTCGCAAGACCCCATTTTTAAACACTTATAGAGGGAGCGAGGCTTCCTCCCAGCCCTAAAGGACTGGGTTACCGCCTCGTCAAACGGATGAATAAAGACCTCATCGCCATTTTTGAATATCTGGAGCGCGAAAAAGGAATTAAACGCGACATCGTGATCGCAGCCATCGAAGATTCCTTGCGAGCCGCGGCTCGCAAGAGCATCAAGGGAATCGGCGACACCGTCACGGTCCAGATCAACCCGAAAACGGGCGAAATCGATGTCTATGCGCAAAAAAAGATCGTCGAAAAGGTGGTGAATCCTCACGAAGAGATCTCTCTAGGCGACGCCCGCGAGATGGAACCGGACTGCCAAATTGGGCAATTGCTCGAAATCTCGGTTCCTCCGCAGGACTTTGGACGCATCGCTGCACAAGCTGCCCGCCAGATCATTACTCAAAAGCTGAAAGGCGCTGAGCGCGATGTGATCTACGAGGAATATCGGCACCGAAGCGGCGAAATTATTTCGGGCACCGTTAAGCGGTTTATCCGCGGGCGCACGATCGTCGTAGATCTTGGTAAAGTCGAGGCCATTTTGCCGGAGCGCAATTACCCCAAGCTCGAGCGATATAACATCGGCGAAAAAGTGCAAGCACTATTGCTGGAAGTTCGAGACACGGACACCGGCGGCGCGGAGGTTATTTTATCGCGCAGCCATCCCGAGTTTGTCTCAGCACTGTTCGTCCAGGAAGTCCCTGAACTACACGACGGCACTGTCGCGATTGAGAAAATCGCACGCGATGCCGGATATCGAACAAAGATCGCGGTTCGATCATTCGACTCTAAAGTCGATCCGGTCGGAACGTGCGTCGGCGTGCGCGGTACGCGGATCAAGAATGTCATCCGCGAACTGAACAATGAAAAAATCGATGTCGTCCCCTATTCCGATGATCCCGAGACCCTTTTGGAAAATCTGATCGCTCCTGTCGAGCCGAAAAAGACGAAAATGAGCGAAAAGAAAGTGTTCATGGTCGTAAGCGATGAAGACTATCCTACTGTGATCGGGAAGAAAGGGATGAATGCCCGATTGATCGGTCAGCTTCTGCAGCGAGAAATTGAAGTACAGAAAATGACCGAATATCAAAAACTGCTGACCGTTCAAATGGCCGAGTTTTCCGACTCTCCTGATCCATCACTGGATGAGCGCCCCAAGATCGAAGGCGTCAGCAGCCTGATTATAGAAAGTTTAGTCGGAGCCGGCTATGACACTTTGCGCAAAGTGATGAAGGCGGAACCCGCAGAGATTCCTGTGAAAGTGCCTGGCGTAAACTACTATGACTTGGCTGACAAGATCCTCGAACAAATTCGTAAAAAAAAGGGATAACCGTTGGCTAAAATCAAGCTGAACATTAAAAACACTCAATTAGCTCAAGCTTTTACGATCGGTAAACCAAAAGCTCTTCCAGCCGCAACGCTTCCCAAAGAGGTTGATGCTGCGCCCGAAAAAGACGCAAAAACAAAAAAGCTGGGCGCTAAGAAAGTGGAAGAGCCAGTACCAGATGCGGCCAAGAAACGTAAAACGCGAATCGTTCAGCCCACTCCCGAACCAATCCCTGTTGCGACTACTTCTCACGAGATCGACGCAGCGATTCCGGAAGAAACGATTACGCACGAACCTGCTCCCATCGCAAAGACTTTAGCGACGCCTGTTAAAGAGACCGATGCAGAAACTCATAAACCCGAAATAAAACCCTCTCACGCCGAAGAGCCGAAAAAGCCAGCCGCCAAACTTGAAACCCCCGCAATCATCGGCGAAGCGGCTCCTCTCAAAGAAGCGCCGAAAGAACTGCGCCTTCCTCAAAAACGAAAAGAGCAGCGCTCATTCGATGCCAGAGACCGGCAAGGGCTGAGAGATATAGAAAACGAAGCCTGGCGCAAGCGCCGCGCTTTTAAGCCTGCAAAAAGACGATACGAAGAACCAATCATTATTCGTCCCAAGGAAGTTTCAGTCCGCTTGCCGATCACGATTAAAGATCTTGCGCATGAAATGAAACTCAAGTCATCCCAGTTGATTGCCAAACTGCTCATGAAAGGCCTCACTTTGACTCTCAACGACTTTCTTGACGATGAAACAATCATACAGCTTTTGGGTCATGATTTTGACTGTGAAGTAAAAATCGACACGTCTGAAAAAGAGCGCATCCAGATTACTGACAGAACCATCCGCCAGGAAATCGAAACAATGGAACGCAGCGCTGTCGTTTTGCGGCCACCCGTTGTTACATTTATGGGCCACGTCGACCATGGTAAAACCAGCCTGATCGACTCAATCCGCAAATCGAACCGCGCCGCATCGGAAGCCGGCGCCATCACGCAGCACATCGGTGCATTTAAAGTTCATACTAAAGCAGGCGACGTAACGATTCTCGATACGCCGGGCCATGAAGCCTTTTCTGAAATGCGCTCGCGCGGAGCCAATGTGACTGATATCGTCATTCTCGTTATCGCAGGCGATGAAGGAATCCGTGCCCAGACGGAAGAAGCGATCCGCCAGGCCAATGAGGCGAAAGTTCCGATTCTTGTCGCTCTAAATAAATGCGACAAACCGAACTTTGACGCCCAAAAAGTCTATCGAGAGCTCTCCGATCACCAATTACTGCCGGAAAGCTGGGGCGGAACGACCATTACCGTCAATTGCTCAGCCGTTTCGGGACAAGGCGTCAATGAGCTTCTGGAGATGATCGCGCTGCAAGCCGAGATTCTCGAGCTGCGCGCCAATCCGCAAAGCCGTGCGCGGGGTACAGTCCTTGAATCAGAGATGCACAAAGGCATGGGAGCGGTTGCGACCATTCTTGTGCAAAACGGAACGCTGCGCAAAAACGACGCCATCGTTTTCGGCCATTTTTCCGGCCGCATTAAAACGTTGCAAGATGAGCACGGCATTTCGATCGACGAGGCGGGTCCATCAACTCCGGTCAAGATTACCGGTCTTTCTGAAATGGCAGAAGCCGGCGAAGAATTTGTTGTTGTTAAGAATGAAAAAGAGGCGCGCGATCTGGCTGAAGAGCGCGTGGCAGGCCATAAGAGAAGCCAGCTGCAAACGGCCAAAATCAGCAGTCTGGACCGCATGATGGCCAAAAAAGAAAGCGGCGAGAAAAAGATTTTGCCACTTATTTTACGTGCCGACGTGCAAGGGTCCCTCGAGGCGCTCAAAAGCTCGCTAATGAAAATTCAATCCGACAAAGTGCGGCTTGAAATTGTCAATGCGGACGTTGGTGAAATTTCCGAATCCGATGTAGCTCTGGCGGCTGCATCCAAAGCACAGATCATCGGCTTTCATACCCGGATCGAGAGCCATGCCGAGAATATGACCAAGCAAAAAAACATCAAGATTGTTCAGCACGACGTCATCTATCATTTGATCGACGATGTGAAGCTCTTGATGAAGAGCTTGCTCGACAAAATCGTACAGGAAAACGATGTGGGTTCGGCCCGCGTCCAAGCTGTATTCAAATCATCCCAGCTGGGAGCTATTGCCGGATGCCAGGTCACTGACGGCATCATCAAGCGAACATATTTTCTTCGCCAGGTTCGCAATGGACAGGTTGTCTGGAAGGGAAAAATCGCGTCTCTCAAACGCCAAAAAGAAGATGTCAAGGAAGTATCCAAGGGCCTCGAATGCGGTATCTTGCTTGAAAATCAGAGCGATATCAGAGAAGGAGACATTTTACAAGCGTACGATGTCACTTATCTCGAGCAAGAACTATAGACAGAACAGCGGACAATTTTTTCATGAAAAAACAACGACTCGATCGCGTCAATTCTCTTCTCAAGGAAGTGATTTGGGAAGTAATACAAAAAGATGTCCGCAATCCGCACATTAATATTTTTGTTACCGTCACCAAAGTGGACACATCGGCCGATCTACACCATGCGAAAGTTTATATCAGTCTGATCGCTACCGACGCTGAAAAAGCTAAAATCCTGCAGGCTTTACAAACCGCCGCCGGATTCATTGCCGTGAATGCATCCAAAAAAGTCCAAATCCGCTACTTTCCGCAGCTTACCTTTTTTCTCGACAATTCTGCTGATGAGCACATGCGTATTGATAAGATCCTCGGTAAAATCGAGGAGGAGCGCCGCGCCCGACCCGAATTGCCCCAAGATGTCTCGAATGAATAATTCAGCTCTGACCGAATCCAGCTTCGGCATTTTGCCCGTCCATAAAACTGTGAACTGCACATCGTTCCACCTTGTCGCCATGCTGCGGCGCAAAACACGGATCGAAACGATCGGGCATGCCGGCACTCTCGATCCCTTCGCTGCGGGCGTGATGGTCATGCTCATCGGGCGACCATATACTCGCCTCTCCAACCAATTCTTGTCAGCCGATAAGCAGTACCGCGCCACGATTCAGTTGGGCCAAACCACCGACACTTTCGATATCGATGGCCGGATCCTCAACCGCTCGGATCATATTCCATCCCTTTCCGATCTCGAACAGGCCCTTGTCTCTTTTCAGGGCGAATGCCTGCAAATCCCTCCGATGTTCAGCGCCAAAAAAATCGGCGGACAAAAGCTCTACGATTTAGCCCGCAAGGGCAAAACCATCGACCGAAAGCCCGTGCCCGTGCGCCTTTGCACAACACTGATCCATTACGCCTATCCTCTTATCGAGATCGATATTGCCTGCAGTAAGGGAACGTATATCCGCACTCTGGCGCATGATTTGGGCGCAATGCTGGGCTGCGGCGCATTTCTTTCGGCATTGACCCGCACAAGGTCCGGTACGTTTACACTCTCCGATTGCATTGCGCAAGAAAGCCTGAAAGATCCATCATTTAACATCACGCCTTTTTTGAGGAAAGCGATATGCTAGCGATGACGATCGGTGTTTTCGACGGTGTGCATCTCGGCCATCAGAGCCTCTTGCAGCGCTTGCGTCTTATCCATGCGCCTACCATCATTTTGACTTTCTCCAATCATCCTTCTGAAATCCTAAAGCATTTGGCGCCGCCCCCGCTTACCCCCATGCCCATCAAACGCATCCTTTTGCAAGAAGAAGGAATCAGCGAAATCATTTCGGTCCCATTCACCCGCCATTTGGCCGATCAGCCGTTCGAAGAATTCCTCGCCCCCTATTCGATCACTCATCTGATATTGGGCGAAGACGCTGCCTTTGGAAAGGACTGTCAGGGCACGCCGGAGGCGTTGCGCCTGCTCGGATTGAAGCGCGGCTTCTCCGTCTATGCCCTCCCCAAATTCTGCATCGATAAACAACCCGTTTCCAGCACCCGCATTCGCCGCTTGATTGCGGCGGGAGATCTAGCTACAGCCCAAAGTCTGCTCGGCCGCCCACATTTTTTTTATTATTCACCTGACGATCCGCAAAAGCCGACCCTTCCTCCCGATGGCGAATACACAATCTTTTCGCACTCATCTTCCGGCATCGCTCCCATGACCATCCGAATTCAAAACCAAACTCCTGTTCTACCATTAAACATCCCGCAGCTCATCAGTTTCGGGCCAAACCTTAACCCCCTGCTTTTTAACAAAATATGTCAAACCTCTCTTGCGGCATCGTAGGTCTGCCGAATGTCGGCAAATCGACACTTTTTAACGCGCTGACGCGCAAATCGATCCCATCTGAAAATTACCCTTTCTGTACGATCGATCCAAATATCGGCATCGTCAATGTCTTTGATCCGCGGCTCCTCGTGTTAACGGAGCAATCGAAGAGCCAAAAAACCGTCTTCGCCACGGTGACATTTGTCGATATCGCCGGTCTCGTCAAGGGCGCATCGCTCGGCGAAGGGCTGGGCAACCAGTTTCTCTCTCATATCCGCGAAACCGACGCGATCATTCAGGTCGTGCGCTGTTTTGAAGACGATCAAGTCATCCACGTCTCGGGGCGCATCGACCCGATCCAGGACATCGAAGTGATCAATCTCGAACTGATTCTGGCCGATTTGCAGATGGTGGAAAACAGCTTGCAGCGCATCGAAAAACAGGCGAAGGGCAAAAAAGAACTACTTCCCGCTGTCGATCTGCTCAAAAAAGCGCGCGATCATTTAAACCAGAATCTTCCGCTGCGCAAATGCCCCCTCAATCCCCAGGAACTCGAGATCGCGGCCAAGTATCCCTTTTTGACTATGAAAAAAGTGCTCTACGCTGCGAATGTCAGCGAAAAAGACCTGCCTTCCATGGAAAATCCTTTCGTCCAGAAGGTCAGAGAATATGCAGCTTCGGAAGGCAACCTCGTCGTTCCTGTGTGCGCGCGGCTGGAAGAAGAACTCTCCCAGCTGTCCGAAGAAGAGGGCCGGCAATATCTACAATCCATTGGACTCAAAGAATCGGGCCTCGACCGGCTCATCCGGGCTGCCTTCGAGCTTCTGGATCTCATCACCTACCTGACGACAGGAGAGCTGGAGTCGCGGGCCTGGACGATTCGCAAGGGCACCAATGCCGCGGCCGCTGCTGGAAAGATCCATTCCGATCTGGAAAAAGGTTTTATCCGTGCGGAAGTGGTCTCCTATGAAGACATCGTCCGCTATCACGGCCGTGTTGGCGCCCGCGAAGCGGGAAAAGCCAGGTCCGAGGGCCGCGAATACATCGTCAAAGACGGCGATGTCATTCTATTTTACCACAGCTCCTAAACGTCCCCGGCAGGATTCGAACCTGCGACCTGAAGCTCCGGAGGCTTCCACTCTATCCACTGAGCTACGAGGACAAAAAGATGTGAAATTGTATCTAAGATCTGTTTTCTGATCTATTACAGTTTAGACGATCCCCTATTGACTCGCTGCATTTTGTCCGCTAGAGTTGGAGCCAGGAAACGCTAATGCGGCCCTTCGCAAACTCTGCAAGGCAATCTCTTTAGCACTCCATAACAAACCCGATCGATCCAGATGGCAGAAAAAACCGAAAAGGCGACCCCGAAAAAACTGCGCGATGCCCGAAAAAAAGGACAAGTCGCTAAATCGCAGGATTTTTCGTCGGCATTCACCTTCATCACCTCGATGGGCGCCACGATCATGGCCGCCGGGTTTTTATACAACCAGATCGCCACATTCACGCTCACCATGTTCCGATCTATCGGAAACACCGGGGATTTTGAGAGCCGTGCGCCGGGCTATTTATTCCACACGATTCAGACGATCCTCATCACAAGCCTTCCCATCGTGGTTATTGTCGCGATCGTGGGCGTCGTCGCCAACTTTTTCGTCGTGGGCCCTACTTTTTCATTCGAGGCGATGAAATTCGATCTGAAAAAACTCAATCCCATTGAGGGAATCAAGCAAAAATTTAAACTGAAAACTCTCGTCGAGCTCATCAAATCGATCCTGAAAATCACGGGCGCCGCTATCATTATTTATTTCATCATCTGGAATGCGCTGCCGCAAATCATCTCGACCGTAGCCATGCCGCCCGCCGCCAGCTCGAAGGTCGTCCGCGACTTTTTAATCAATGCTACGATCCAGGTTGGGATTTTCTTTGTCTTGATCGCCCTGTTCGACCTTTTTTTCCAGCGCCAGCAGTTTGCCAAAGAAATGAAAATGGAAAAGTTCGAGGTCCGCCAGGAATATAAGGATACGGAAGGCGATCCGATGATCAAAGGCAAACGGCGTGAAATGTTTCGCGAGATCGCCTATCAGGAAGGCCCGCGGGCCGCCCGGCGGGCCCGGGCCATCATTACCAACCCCACTCACATCGCCGTGGCCCTCAAATATGACCCCGCCGAAGAGCCCGCTCCTATCATTTTAACCATGGGGGTCGGCTATCTCGCCGATCAGATTATAAAAATCGGACTCGAAAACAAAATACCAATCATGCGAAATGTAGAATTAGCGAGGAACCTGTACACGAATGGGGCAATTTCGCAATATATACCTGAGGACACATACGATGCCGTGGCTGAAATTTTGAAGTGGATTCAGTCCCTCGAAGAAAACCCTGACATAAATAGCGAGCTGATCACTTGAAAAAGTTTGTTGAAAACATCACAAGGCTGCTGGGCGGCGAAAGAGCGCTGTCATCGATTGCCCGATCCAGCGATATGTTGTTAGCTGTCGTCATTATCGCGATCATCATGATGCTGATCGTGCCTCTTCGCCCGGCTGTCATCGACGTGCTGATTTCGCTCAATTTGACCATTTCCATCATCCTGATCTTCGTCGCCATCTATATTCAAAAAGCCGTTCAGCTCTCAATTTTTCCCTCGCTGCTATTGTTGACCACTCTGTATCGATTGGGCATCAGCATCGCGTCGACCAAACAGATTTTGCTGCACGCCAACGCGGGACACATTATCTTTGCGTTCGGCAACTTCGTCGTCGGCGGCAACTTCGTCGTCGGCGGCGTCGTGTTCCTGATTATCACGATTGTACAGTTCATCGTCGTCACCAAGGGCGCCGAGCGCGTCGCCGAGGTGGCGGCCCGATTCACACTGGACGCCATGCCCGGCAAGCAGATGAGCATCGACGCCGACCTGCGCTCGGGTGTGATTGATACGGCCCAAGCCCGCGAGCTCAGATTGGGCCTGACCAAGGAAAGCCAACTATACGGCGCCATGGACGGCGCCATGAAGTTCGTCAAGGGCGATGCGATCGCGACCATCATCATCGCGCTGATCAACATCGTCGGCGGCCTCATCATTGGGGTCACGATGCACGGCTTTTCTCTGGGCCAATCGGCCCAGATTTATACCCTGCTGTCCATCGGCGACGGTCTGGTCTCCCAGATCCCCTCTCTCATGATCGCCATCACCGCCGGTATCGTCACCACCCGCGTATCATCGGAGAAAAAAGACGCGCACTTGGGAAAAGAGATCTCCGAACAGATCCTCCGCCAGCCCAAAGCGCTGATGATTGGCGGCGCCGTTCTTCTATTGATGGTTTTTGTACCGGGCTTTCCGAAAATTCCATTTTTGGTCTTGTCGGCGGTGGTCAGCGCTGTGGGCTACATGATCTGGGCCAATTCGAAGAAAGTCGCAGCCAAAGCGGCAGCTGGCATCGGCGTTACGGAAACCGAGGTCGAAGGGCATGCCGTCGTGCGCGGCGGGGCGGATGATTACGCCCTGACTCTTCCCGTTGTATTAGAGCTGGGCGCCAATCTTTCCCAGATCATTAAAAGGGACAAGCAGGGCCTGACTTTCATCGACCAGATGATTCCCAAAATGCGCCATGCCCTCTATCAGGATTTAGGCGTGCGATTTCCCGGCGTCCACGTCCGTACCGACTCGCCGACTCTGGAAAAAGACGAGTACTCCATCCTGTTGAATGAAGTTCCGATCGTGCGCGGCAAAATTTTGCCCAAACACCTCCTCACGAATGAAACGGAAGAGACGCTGCGCCGATTCAATCTCCCCTTCGTCCCGACGAAGATTTCATTGGGCATGCCAGGACTATGGGTCGAAGATAAATACGTAGATATTTTGAAAAAAGCGGGCATTCGCTATTGGACCGGCCCGGACATGCTCATCTTGCATTTGTCGCGCTTCTTCCGCCAATACGCGAGCGAATTCATGGGCATCCAGGAAGTGCGCGGCATCCTCGAATTCGTGGAGCGCTCCTTCCCCGACCTGATCAAGGAAGTCACGCGTCTGGTGCCTTTGCAAAAACTCACCGAAATCCTCAAACGGCTGATTCAGGAGCAGATTTCCATCAAGGACCTGCGTACGATCCTGGAAGCTCTCAGCGAATGGGCCCAGACCGAAAAAGACACCGTGCTGCTGACCGAGTACGTCCGTTCGTCGCTGCGCCGCTATATCAGTTATAAATATTCGCTCGGACAGCCCGTTCTTTCCGTCTATCTGCTCGATCCTGAAATCGAAGACATGGTGCGTGGATCCATCAAGCAGACCTCGGCCGGATCCTATCTGGCCCTCGACCCCGACTCGATCCAGCTCATTTTGCACTCGATGCGCCACATCATTCAACCCTCCCCGCCCGGCGGCCAGCCGCCTGTACTGCTCACAGCCATTGACGTGCGCCGCTTTGTCCGCAAGCTGATCGAAGGCGAGTTCCCCGACCTGTCCGTCGTCTCCTTCCAGGAAATCGTCCCTGAAATCCGCATTCAGCCTTTGGGTAGAGTGCAGCTGACATAGGATAGCTCAATATGGCCGATCCCCGAGTCACCGGTGCATCTCCTGTCAATGCACTATCCTCGCAAATGCTGCAAAAGGCGGCGGAACAAGAAGAGCTCCAGCAGATTGCCAGCACCGAGGATCTCGAACAGTGGTGCGATCTCGAGGCATTTAATCCGATGGCGATGATGCGCCGTTTCCGCCCTTTGGATGATTTCAAAGACATCAAACACGAAGAATCACTCGAAGAACAAGAGCGCATCGAAGAATCAGAAAAAGTCACGGATGTCGAAAAAGTCGACGAGGCTGCGGCCCGCTTCCACCGCAACAATTACGAGCTGCAGGCCAAAAGCCTTCTCATATTGCGCTCGCGCATCACGGCCGAGGATACTCCGGATGAGGTCATCAGCAAAGTCTTGCAGGCCTATGCCGATCCGGCCCTCGCCGACGAAGCGATGGACTTCCTCATCGAGACATCCAACGCAAAGACAGCCGCTGTCATCCGCCTCGCCAAAGAACAGCTGAATGCCCGCTTTAGCACTGAAATCAAAGCCGGGCGCAACATGGGCGCGCAGGCCCGCGAGTTTTCGAAGGAAGGTCTCGGCTCGCCAACGTCATTGCGCGATATGTACCGCGACATTACCCTCAACAAGCGCGATCCCCTCGTTCTATTCACTGAACTGTCCGACAAATTTCCCTACGAAAAACTCAAAACGGCGATCAATTTCCTTCTCCACTCTTTTGGCGCCGACCTTCGCTCGAAGGGGCCGTCGATCACCCGCCCTGAACTGATCCGCCTGGTCGATGAAACCCGCTCGCTGCAAGGCATCCTCGGCATTTACCGGTTCTTCCAGAGCCGCATGGGGCTGATCCAGCGCCAATTTTCCAACTATGACGTCGCATATCCCAGCCGATTGCAATTTGAGGTTTTAGCCAAACAGTTCGTCAAGTTTTTGGCCGAGCGCTTCATGGCGCCCGAAAAAATCCTGCAATCCGCGCGGCTTCTCGGCATCTCGGAAGAAGCGATCGCGCAAATCATCATCTTTACTCAGATGCGCGAAGCCCTCAAGCAGATCTCCCCCCGCTATTACCGCACTCCTAAACAGCGAGATGAGCTCTTCCAGGCATTCGTCGCCGCTTTGGATAGTTTAGAAGACCTAGTCGAAGAAGAAGAGCAGGAAGAAAAAGAAAGCAAAGATCAAAAGAAAAAGAAAAAACAATGACGACGGATCCCTTTGAACTTTTGATCCAGCAGCTCGGATCTGCCTTGAATGTGCCCTTGCACGTGGATCACAATTACGCCTGCGCCATCAAGGTTCACAATCAGCTGACGATCCAGTTGCAAATCGATGCCGCCCAGGAAAATGTGCTCATCGCCTCGCTCATTTGCGAAGTGCCGCCGGGAAAATTTCGTGAAAACGTCCTTTGCGAGGCTCTAAAGGCCAATCATCTTCCCGATCCGCGAACGGGCATCCTGGGCTTTTTGCTGATCAACAACCGGCTGACTTTACACCAGCGCTACCCCTTCGCCATCCTCGACGGCGAGAAGCTCGCTCAATATGTCGCCGGTTTTATTGATTATGCAGAACTATGGCGCGCAGCCATCGAAAGCGGGCTATGGAGTCCTGCGCCGATCCGTCCCAGCGCAAGCGCCTCTCCTTTCGGAATGAAGAGATAACAATTAATGGAATCCGTCGCCTCATATCTGGACAAGACTCTGACCGCTTCCCACTGGAAGCGCATCGGTGTGCGGCCGCATCACGGCATCTGTCTGCCCCTCGCCTCCCTGCGAACCCACAACAGCTGCGGCATCGGCGATTTCGGCGATTTACTGCCGCTGATCGACTGGTGTCAAAGCGTGGGATTCGATTGCATTCAACTGCTGCCGCTCAATGATTCCGGCGACGACCCGAGTCCATACAATGCTCTTTCTTCCTGCGCGCTCGATCCGATCTATTTGAATCTGCGAGACCTGCCCAATGGTTCGGATGATCTGTCCATCTTCGCTCCGATCAAGGATTTGCCACGCCTGCCGCACTTCGAGATCAAGCACCGCAAAATTGAATGGCTTCATCGCTATTTTGAAAACTCCTTTCATGAACTGAAAACCTCGCCGGATTATCAGGCGTTTTGCCAGCAAAATCCCTGGCTGTCTTCCTACGCCCTGTTCAAAGCGTGCAAAGATGAGTACGGCGGCAAGCACTGGGAAGAGTGGCCGATCGAAAAGAGATCTCCGACCACCTGCACGGCCAACCAGATCGCCATCGATTTTCACTGCTTTTTGCAGTATTGGGCCTTTCGCCAGATGGAAAAAGCCAAGCGCTATGCCGATGCCAAGGGAATATTCCTCAAAGGCGACATCCCGATTTTGCTCAGCCCCGACAGCGCTGATGTCTGGGCGAATCGCTCGTTATTCAATATGCGCTATTCAGCGGGCGCCCCTCCTGACTACTATGCCCGGCTCGGGCAAAAATGGGGCTTTCCCCTGTTTGAATGGGACGAACACCGCCGAACCGGCTTTGCCTGGTGGAAACAGCGCCTCGCCGTCGCCAGCCGATTTTTTCATCTCTACCGCATCGATCATGTCGTCGGATTTTTCCGCATCTGGGCGATTCGCCCCTCGGAAAAACCCGCACAGGGCCGCTATTTGCCCGAAGATCCCCATCTTTGGGGCCAGCAGGGACAAGAGATTCTCGAAATGATGATCCATGCCTCCTCAATGCTGCCCATGGCGGAAGATCTCGGCGCATCCATGCCCCCGATCGTCTTCCAGACGCTGCGCAATCTGGGCATTTGCGGAACAAAAGTCATGCGATGGGTCGGCCGCGACGATGGCGGATGGCTTTCGATCTCCGAATACGAGCCGATCAGCCTCACAACGATTTCTACACCCGACTCGGAAACGCTGCAGCTCTGGTGGAAAACGCGGCCCCATGAAGCCGCGCGCCTGGCCGAATACAAACATTGGACCTATCAGCCCGATCTCACAATCTGGCAGCGCCAGGAGATCTTGCGCGATGCGCACCATACAACCAGTCTGTTCCACATCAATCTTTTGCAAGAATATCTGGCCCTCGCTCCATCGCTCGTTGCAGCCAATCCGGAAGACGAGCGCATCAACATCCCCGGCACCCAGCTTCCCACCAATTGGACCTACCGCTTCAAGCCAACCCTGGAAGAAATCGCCGGGCATCGGGCATTGGCCGAAGAGATTCGCCATATCCTTCATTGACTCCATTAAAAATCTAAATATGATGGGGTCAAACAGGAGTTGGGATGCAACGGATCCTTTTTTGCCTTATGTTAGCGACCAACGCTTGGTCCGACGAGGTTCCCGTCCGCAAAGGCGGCTCCCTGCAATCGCTCTATACCAGCCTTGATCCGACATCCGTCGCCCAGCACTTTGCCTTCTATGAGCTCTATCCCGATACGGCTCTCGGCAAACAATCCCTGCGCCACGCCTGGGAACTGCTCCACGGCAATCAAAACCCCGAAATCCTCCCCGCCATCGATTTGCAGCCGATCATCTCTTTCGTTAACCGTTTGCCAGATGCGCAAAACGCCCCCCTGCTCGCCGAGCCGCAGCTAAAAACGATCGAAAAACTCGCCCAGCACCTCAAAAACCGCCCACTCAAAGGTTTTGGAATCTGGGATCTGTTAGCGATCGAAGCCCTTCCCCTCGAAGAAATTGATCTGGCCCGCGCCCTGTTTCTATCCGAGATGGAGCAGGACAGCGCTGAGGCGCGCCTGAAAGTGCGCAGCTACGAGGCCCACATCGATCTCATGGCGCTGCAGATCCTCGCACGGCTTCCCGACAATCCGACGCCGCAGCAAAAAATCCGCGTCATCAACGACTATGTTTTTGGAGAAATGCGCTTCCGCTTCCCGCCCCATTCTCTCTGGGCCAAGGATGTCGACGTCTATACTCTACTGCCCTCTGTATTGGATAGCCGCCGCGGCGTTTGCCTCGGCGTATCAATCCTCTATCTCTGCCTGTCCCAGCGCCTCGATCTGGCGCTGGAAGCCATCACGCCGCCGGGACACATCTTCGTGCGCCATGTCGATCCTGAGACAGCCGCCATCACGAACATCGAAACGACAGCGCGCGGGATCGAAATGCCGTCGGAGATGTATCTCGGTCTCGAAACCAGAAAACTGCAAAAACGAACCCTGCGCGAAGTAATCGGACTCGCCTTCATGAACCAGGCATCGGTCAGCTGGCACCGCCAGGATTTTACCGCGACAATCCAACTCTACGAAAAGGCCAGGCGCTTTCTCGATGACGACTATCTACTCAACATGTTTTTGGGATACAACTACATCTTCGCCGGCCGCATCAAAGAGGGAAAAGCCCTGCTCAAAAAAATCGCAGGCCAGGTACCCGACCATATGATCTCGGCCGACACCGTCTCGGAAGATTATCTGGCAGGAAAAACGGACTCCGACGCCATCCAGGCAATCTATAGCGAAATCGATGAAAAGCGATCATCAATTCTGGAAAAACAAAAAAAGCTTGAAGAGGTCGCCGCCCGCTGTCCCGCGTTTCGGGCCGGCATTCTGCATTTGGCCATCGCCCACCTGCAACTGGGTCGAGAAAAAGAAGCCCTTCCCTGGCTCGAGCGCTATATCGGCCTTTGCCCCGATGATCCCTCGGCCAATTACTATCTCTCGGCGATCCACTTGCAGCGCTTCAACTACGTGCAAGCCTGGAAATATCTGCACAGGGCCGAAGCAATCGTCGCCTCGAAGGACCACCATCCACGGGCATTAAAAGATCTGAGATCCGCCCTGCAGCGCTCCTGTCCGGAAACAATAGAAAACTGACACAAAATAAATTTCAAATCCTTTATAATTTAAAACAAATTCATTCATATAATTGGTATATTATTATGGCTCAACAATTTACTGAATCTGTTGCTCAGGCAATCAATGACGCCGTTCAATATGCGACGGTCAAAAATCACACAGAGATCACCGAAAATCATCTCTTGCGAGCGCTTCTATTGGATCCGCAGGGATATTTTTCCTCGATCTGCACCCGTTTAAATATCGACCCGGCCCATCTGCTCGCCCAGACGACGGCCGCTCTGGAAAGCGCACCCACTTACAGCGGATCGCCGCAAGCCCCGCAGGCCAGCGCCTCTTTACAGCGTAAAATCGCCGAGGCGGAAGCGATCGCCAAACAATGGAACGACTCCTATATCAGCAGCGATCATTTAATGATGGCTTTCTGGCCAAGTCCGACAGAACCGCTTGCCACAGCAAAGAAACTGTCGAAAAAAACGATCAAGGAAGTCGAGGCCGAGATCCGCAAAATCCGCGGCCCGCGCCATATGGATTCTCCCGGCGCCGAGTCGACTCTCAAAGCGCTGGAAAAATTCTGCAAAAATCTCACGAATCTCGCAAAATTGGGCCAGCTCGATCCCGTGATCGGGCGCGATGACGAGATCCGCCGCACAATCCAGGTGTTGTCGCGGCGCACGAAAAACAATCCCATGCTGATCGGCGATCCCGGCGTTGGCAAAACAGCGATTGCCGAAGGATTGGCCCACCGCATTGTACAGGGAGACTGCCCCGATTCCCTGAAGCACAAAGAGCTGTTCGCCCTCGATATGGGCAGCCTGATCGCCGGAACGAAATTCCGCGGCGAGTTCGAAGAGAGGCTCAAAGCTATTTTGATGGATATCGAAAAGAGCGAGGGCCGCGTCATCCTCTTCATCGATGAAGTGCATACCCTGGTCGGCGCGGGAGCCTCGGAGGGCGCGATGGATGCCGCCAACCTCCTCAAGCCAGCTCTTTCCCGCGGAACGCTGCATTGCATTGGCGCAACGACACTCGCCGAATACCAGAAATATATCGAAAAAGATGCCGCCCTCGAGCGGCGCTTTCAGCCGGTCATCATCAACGAGCCGTCTCTCGATGATGCGATTGCGATCCTGCGCGGCCTTAAAGAGCGCTACGAGATTTTCCACGGCGTGCATATCACCGAAGCCGCACTTCACGCTGCTGTGTTTTTATCGGCGCGCTACATTCCAGATCGGAAATTGCCCGACAAAGCGATCGATCTCATCGATGAGGCAGCGAGCCTCATCCGCATGCAGATCGGCTCCCTGCCCCTGCCGATCGACCAAAAAGAACGGGCTCTCTCCAAGCTCATCGTCGAGCAGGAAGCTCTCAAGCAGGAAAACGCCCCGATCGATGAGATTGAAAAGAAAATTCAAAAAGGCAAAGAAGAGCTCGCCGTCTTGCGCAGCCGCTGGAACGAGGAAAAACAGCTCATCCAGACACTCAAAGAGAAAAAAGATGCGCTGGAAAAACTGCGCTTCCAGGAAGAAGAGGCCGAGAGAAGCAGCAATTACAACAAAGTCGCCGAGATCCGCTACAATTACATTCCGGCGATGAAAAAGCAGATCGAAGAGGCGCAATCGTCTTTGCAAAAACTAAAGAACCGCCTGTTGCAAGAAGAGGTGGATGAAAACCTCATCGCCCAAATCGTCTCCAAATGGACGGGCATTCCTGTCGACAAAATGCTGGAAAAGGAAACGCAAAAAATTCTTCATCTCGAACAGCACCTCGAAGAGAGAGTGATCGGCCAAAGACCCGCCGTCCAGGCCGTTTCCGAGGCCTTGCGCCGCTCGCGCGCCCATCTCAACGACCCGAACCGCCCCCTCGGCGTCTTTCTATTCCTCGGGCCGACCGGCGTCGGCAAGACCGAGCTGGTCAAGGCTCTGGCCGAACAGCTGTTCGACAAGGAAGATGCGATCATCCGGCTCGACATGTCGGAGTATATGGAAAAATTCAACGTCTCCCGCCTGATCGGCTCGCCGCCCGGATATGTCGGCTATGAAGAGGGAGGCCAGCTCTCAGAAGCCCTGCGACGGCGGCCGTACAGCGTCGTGCTATTCGACGAGATTGAAAAAGCGCACCATGACGTCTTTAACATTTTGCTCCAGATTTTTGACGATGGGCGTCTGACCGACAGCAAGGGCCGCAAAGTCAATTGTAAAAACGCCCTCTTCATCATGACGTCGAATATCGGATCCGATCTCATTTTGAAACGGCTCGAAAAAAACACGGCGTCTTTGACAAAAGTTGAGCTACTCTCAATCGTCGAGCCAGTATTGAAGACTACTTTTAGGCCTGAGTTTCTCAACCGGATCGATGAGATCCTGCCGTTTTTCCCATTGCGGCTGCAAGATGTGGAAAAGATCGTCGTCCTGCAGCTCTTCAAAGTCGCCGAACGGCTGAAAGAGCGGCGCATCACGCTCAAATGGGATCAGGCCGTCGTGCAGCATCTGGCGCAGGAAGGCTACGATCCTGCTTTCGGCGCGCGGCCCTTGAAACGGCTGATCCAACAAGGCGTCGTCAATCTGTTTGCCTCAGCGATTTTGGAAAACAAAATCCCGAAAGATAGCGTCCTATTGCTTACCGGATCGATGGTAGGCGAAGAATTTCAGATCCGCTACGAGGTCGCCAAACAAAAATAAGATGACGATCGAAAATCAGACTTTTAAAAAAGAACTCCTTTGCGACCATTCGCCCAAGAACAAAGTTTTTACCCGGTGTTCTTTTGAACATTGCGATTTTTCCCGCAGTGATTTAAATGTAGTGTAACGAAAAAAACGTATGTGATTAAACTTTAACCCAAGTTCACCAAGCAAAACTCCAACAACCTGTGAATTAGAGCATTACAAAACCGCGACTTGAAATTCGACACTACAACTTGACGTATCACATTGAAAATCATCGTGATTTTACAAGGCAGAAAAAGACCAAAACTACATTGCCAATTTTAAAAATTCAAACATTGATTATTAGCCACTTGCGATCATCAAGCTATGTTTTTTCACTGATTTTCATCCAAAAATCAGTGAACTCGGGTTAATGATAGAAACAAAAAAACCGTCGAAGTCAGGAGCAGGGAAACGGTGTATCGGCATCTGAATGTAATTATTAAACACTGATTATAGGATAGCTATGTGCGCTTTTAAGCACCCACAACGTATTTTAAAAAAAAACACAAGGCGTAATTAAAAATATTGATTTAATTGCATTGTTATGGTATAATTTTAATTATAAAGTAAAATAAATAACTTAAGGAGTGTTTATTATGAAGACTACAGAGCGCACCACCCCATTTGGCAGCCTAAAGCCTCTTTGCTATGAAATGTTCCAGGAGATTCATGGGTATTTAGACCCAAAAGAAGGCTATCAATTGGCATTTTGTATAAATCAGAAAATAATTCAAATGTTTAGCGACCAAGCCGAAAGAGAACAAAAACTTCTCCTTAAAAAACCGTTTACCGCAATTTTACTGGAGCCAAAAGAACTTTCAGAACATCTACAAACGCTTTCCGAAATCACACTCAGAGAAATCAAAGGAATTCTCGAAAAATCTCCACTTCAGTTTTATGCATATCTTAATCCAGTTTTGATACAACTTCGAGAAGATCTTATTAAATCCAGGAATGATACTTATCGGTTAATGAATATTTCAATGGAAGCTTCACTAACAGAAAATGAGAGTCGCACAATCATCTGGATGATTCAGCCTTCACTCCAGTCTAAAGACACAAGTCAGCTTGGAATAAGCCGGAGTCAGCTTGCAATAAACCAGAGATGGTACGCTAAAAAGCATCTCTTAGAACGATTTCCTCACGCAACGGATATCAAAATCAGCGTGCCAACAACAGCAAAAAAATCATTTTGCACAATTTCGTGACGTCTTCACTGACGGCATTGATAGAGCTTTTGAAAATCTCCTCCTTTGAAGAACTCCACCTTGAAAGGAGGAGATTCTTTACTCCGCTTAAGGGTGCGGTGCGGCTAAAGCCACATACCGCGCCAATAAAATAGCTTGCCTAGACCCTCCCCTATAGGGGAGGGATTGCGACAAGCAGTGCGTTCAAGGTGGAGTTCTTGAAAAATAGGCGCCGCCGCAGAATCGGGCGGCGCAAAGGCTTAATGAAACCAAACCGGATCGTTGAACGCAAACTCGAAGCGCTGCGGCTCACCGATTATCTTGGGATTGGAGGGAGGAAGATACGTTACGTCTACCCTCATTTCGCATAAATCGGTAATGACGAGATAGCCGCCTTGGATTTGCCGAATTTCCAGGATCACCTGATTGCCCAATTTTTCAAAGAGGCGCGGATCTCGTTGAATCGCTGCGATTTCGCGCTGTTTCTCACATTCCGGAGAAAGAATCCCGACATAGGACGCTGCAACCGTGGGTGGAATTTCTTGAAAAAACATTACCGACTCCTAGTTAATCGAAATAATTATATCCCAGCTATCTAATCAAATTAACTAAAATAGATTTTATATTGCAAAAATTTATTTTACTTCTCTATCCTCACCCGACCATCGGCTGACGAGGATGACGCCGCACATATTGCCGAAGATATTCACGACCGTTCTGACACGGTCAATGATGCGATCGAGCGGCAGAAGCAGCGTGATTGCGGAAAGCGGGATATTGACGATCCGGAATACGACCACGAGACTGACCATGCTCGTCTCCGGGATCCCTCCTTCAGCCATACCGCCGAAGATACAGGCAACCGCCAGTAGAATTTGCTGCGAGAGCGACAGATCGAGACCGAGCATCTGAGAAAAGAATAATACGGCAGCCATTTCATACATCATCATGCCGCCCACGTTGATCGAGGCGCAAAGAGGCAACATGAATCTTGTGACAAACGGTTTCGATTTGAGTTGATCGGCGGAGTGCATTGCGACTGGTAGAGTGGCAACAGAACTGGACGTGCCAAAAGCCGTCGAAAAAACAGGAATGCTGTGATGAAGAATCTGTCTCACGTTCTGTTTGGAAACGATGACGACCGCGACCAGTTGCCATAGGGCATGGAGAAATAGACCGATAAAAAGAACCGCGACAAAACTGAAAAGCGCCACAAGATCGGCTCGAAGATCTCCGGAAAGGGACGATTGCGCAATCCCCGCCCCAACAAGGGTAAAAATACCAACGGGAGCTAACAGCATGACGCCATGGAGACATTTCGACGACGCCTCTCGAATACCAGTAGCGAGCTGGATCAGCGGCTTGGCTACATCTCCGACGAGGCAGCATCCGATTCCAAACAGAATGGAAAAGATCACCACGGGCAGCAGTTGAAAATGGGCGAGAGCCGAGAAGATATTATCGGGGAAAATGGACAAGATAAAATTGACCAGGCCAAAGGATTGCGGAGAGCTGGGTTCGTAGACCTGTCCGGAAAGGATTAACGCGGGATTTCCCCCCGATCCGGGGTGCAGAACATTGAACAGAGTCAGCGCGATGGTCACGGCGATGATTTCGCTGAGCAGCATGTAACCCACCACTTTGAGTGAAAGAGACTTGAGGTGGGATAGGTTATTCGACATGCCGCCAAGCGCCGCAATCAGGGCAGAACAAATCAAAGGCAGAGCAAACAGTTTGAGCAAATTAATGAACAAATCGCCCAAAAACTTGATACTCAGGAACGTATTTGGGACATAAATCCCAAACACAATAGCCGCAGCGATGCTGAGCAAGATGAGATGCTTGTTATACTGGTTTAGTTTTTTGATCATAATCGCTCCATTAAAGCATCTTGACCCGATGATGTAAATCCAATTTTGATAACAATCAAATAATTACTTCGCCTAACAAATAAATAGTCAAAGTGTTAAATTTCTATCCTTTATAAATTTTAAAATCTATCAAGACGAGTTTTACATGAAAAAAGCGATATTTTTATTCACGGCTTTTGCGACTTCAATCTTTGCAGAAAATTGTCGATGGGAAACGACTCATTCACTTTATTCTGAGCATCCGAATCGAATTTATGTTGGCCCAGAAGTGGAATGTTTTCCGCAAAATAATTACCTTTGGGAATACTGGGGAGTTCGTCTGGGATATGAGTATCTAAAGCCGAATTCCATCTATAGCGGGCTCGATTTCTTCTCCAGTTGTCCGGGTGGAAATTTCAATTGGTATTATTCGCTCAACATGCGCATCGGTTATACGGCTGCCACAGCCAAAACGATGGTCACGCCATTTATCGGCGGACTGATCACGCATCCCCAAGTTCTCAGGTACGCGACCGGAGGATTTCAGTCCCTGATTTCGATTAATGCCAGGACTGATATTGGATGCACTCTCACATTCTTTATGCCGATACGAAGTTACATCGGTTGGTACGAGAAGATTGCTTTTCCTCTCATCTACCATCCTACCCACCATTGCGATCTACATTTTGAGTTCTATCGATCCGAGTCGCTCAAAAGGACATGGCATAATTACGGCTCGCGTTTTCTGATCGGATATCGCTATTAGATCGAGTCAATCAGCAAAACGCACAGCGAAAATCCCGCTTTAGCCACTTTTGGTGGGAGTATACGACTTCTTTGAATCAATAAGAGAAGAACAAATTTATGTTTTGCTAATCTTTGAATTTCCTGATTTCGTTGACATTCTTGCAACTAAGCCCTTTACATCACATGAATCACGCTTGTGACAGCGCCTAAAATTTGAAAGCTCATCTCATTAGAGATTTCTATTGGAGAGAAAGCGTCATTCTCAGCAATGAGCCGAATTATCGTTCCATTTAGGTACAGACGCTTAACGGTGAGTTCTCCATTGATCGATGCGATAACAATTTTTCCATGAATGGGCTCTACACTTCGATCAACAATAAGAATGTCTCCGTCTTGAATGCCAGCTTTAATCATAGAAAGGCCAGACACTTTTACAAAAAACGTATCTGCTGGTTTCTTAATTAGAAGCTCATTTAAATCCATTTCTTTATCAACTTTATCATCAACGGTCGAAGGCACTCCCGCTGTAACACAACAGTGATAAAGAGGAAGTCTAAAAAAGCGATTTTGAAGACATTTTATAGCCCTATCCAGATCACTGAGTGGTACCCGAATGGGTTTCGTCGGTTCGCCAAATTTCCCCGTTCCATGTGGCCGTCCAGATCCGATTCTTTTTCCGCCTCTTGCCATAAACCCTCCTGACTATCTAATGATTGTTGCACTATAATCAGATAAAAGACAACCTCTCCGGTTTATGATTAACGTACATAAATCAGAATGGCTTGCCCTTTACCAGAGGCGTCTCACCGCCTAGCTCCTACTGTTTACCGCCGAAGAAGACCGGAAAAATCGGTTCTCTATCAAACGATCCAAAAGGAACTGGAGACTTGGCTGGAAACTCGCGCTGTGAACAATGATATCCCCCGATTTGTTGAGGATGAATTTCGTTCATTCTTAAAATGCGGCATTCTTGCCCATGGGTTCGCCCGAGCTCATTGCCATGGTTGCGGCCATGATTTTCTCATCGCTTTTTCCTGTAAGGGAAGAGGTATCTGCCCATCTTGCAACACACGCCACATGGCACAAATTGCTGCTCATTTAGTTGATCATGTTTTTCCCAAGGCGCCCGTTCGTCAATGGGTTCTCTCCCTGCCCAAACGGCTTCGTTATTTTCTCCATCACCATCACGAATATATCAGCCCTGTCTTGAATATTTTGATCAGTGCCGTTGAAAGCCAGCTTATTCAATCTTGCTCAAACGGTTCCAATATTCCTGATGGTTGCCGATTGGGCTCTGTGACATTCTTGCAGCGGTTCGGTAAAGCGCTGAATCCTCATTTTCATTTCCATTGCTGTATTATCGATGGCGTCTTCGACTTTGATGGGAATTTTTATCCGGCCAACTTTTTGTCTCCCGATGATATCCAATCCATTCAAGAACAGGTGCGCAAGAGAGTGGTCAAGCTTTTTCAAAAAAAAAAAACCATTTAAACTCTGATGAAGCATCGGATATGCTCAGCTGGGATCATGGAGGTTTTTCGCTCAATGCAAATGTCCGCATCGAGGCTCAGGACAGAGCAGGCCTGGAGCGGCTGATACGTTATTGTGCGAGACCCGTCTTCTCGGGTGAGCGGCTTGATTGGGCGGGAGATAAACTCCAATATCGTCTTCCAAAGCCCACGGCAGATGGACAAACGGTTCTGCTGCTTAAACCCTTCGAACTTTTGGATAAACTTAGCTCTCTAATTCCTCCCCCACGCCGTCACCGCCACCATTATCATGGCGTTTTAGCACCAAATTCTCCCCTTCGATCGAAGATCGCATCTCTTGTTAACAAGGAGATTTCACCTACGAATACCGCCCAAGAGACAAAGCCATTTTCAAGTGAGTGTCTGAGCTTTGCGATCAATTGCAAGGAGCTGGAAATCGACCAAAAGGCACTTATCTCACCGCCGCCTAATCAACCCCCTGAAATCGCTGCTGAAATACCAGACAGGCCTAAAGAGAAAAAACAGCCAAGCAAAGCTAGCCTATTCCGATGGGCCATGCTCATGGCCAGGATTTTTGAAGTTCTACCGCTATGCTGTCCAAAATGCAACCACCCTATGCGGATTATTTCATTCATTCAGGATGAACATTCAATAAGAAAAATCCTGACACACGTAAACGAGCCAATCCAGCCACCTCCTATTATCCCTGCCAGGGGGCCTCCTGAGTCTGAATTTGACTACGATCAATCGCACGAATTCGCTTAAGACAGCGAATATCAACTATCTAGAACCACTTACAGCCCCCCAGAATAGGGGGTCTACGATGGCTTTTGCTTCAATCGACTTTTTTCGGCGGTTTTTTAAAATTTATGTTTCCAAAGACAATGAACGGGAAGATCCCTTCCCTCGGAAAGAGATCTACTTTCTTTGAGATCCTGTTTTCTAAAAGCATCGATAATCTAACTGAAATCTTAGGAATAGAAACTTTTTTAACTTTGTCTATAGAAATGCCATTCTTTGAAAGAAGCTCCTCAGTTGCAAAATCGATAATACAGTTAGAAGCAAGACCAATAGTTTGTCCATTCAAATCCTCAGGTTTTTTAATGGTTGAACCGGGAGAAGAAATAATGGCAAAACGCGATCCTTTAGTTCTTTTTCCTGTAGTTAAAAATGCAGCTTTAACATCAAATCCATGGGATGCTAATTGAGTGCACACCACCCAATCTGTTAGCATCCCATCAATCGCTTTTGCTTGAAAAGCGCTATCCCTTTCAGCTGCGCTTTGAAAATAAACAAGTTCCACCTTAATGTTTTCCATTTCATAATATCTTAGCTCTTTAGCTACGACGAATGGCAAAACATCAGGAATAGGAAGAATACCTATCTTGATTGTTTGTTCACTACTATCCGTTTTTTTGCAGAAGATATATATCAAAGAAAGAATTATCACCGGCAACAAAACAAAAATAATTTTTTTCATTTTTTACCTGCAATTTGTCCATATCAACAGAAAAAAAACCAATACACTACCTCAAAGCAATATTTCCTTACAAGTGAATTTCAATGACGAAAGCAAATCGCCCGCTCTTAAACTTAACGTGCTCACGAAATTCTTACCTTCCATCGCTACCCATGTCATTGGAAAAGTTGTGTCTTTGCTGTGCCCCTTTATTTCTTTCACAAATTTGATTTTCATTATAGAGGCAATTGCAAAACTAGCAAAAGGGAAGGTTTTTTCGGGGATTTGCTCGACAAACGCTAACTAATACCCGAAAAAATCTTCCCTTTTGCCATTTTTGTAATTCACGTTTTTTGACCACAATTCTGTGTAAATAAACACCTTGCATTTGATATAGTTATTTCTTCACAAAAAACAAGACCAAAGCAAGGAGCGACTCAAATGAGTCAATTGTCTAAAAGTTTATCACAATATTGGAACATCATTCAAGGAACGCTTTTTCCGCGGCTGCAAGAAGAACTCGATCCGCTCACTAAAAAACAGCAGCAACTCATTGAAATTTTGGAACTTGTTCGCATCGAAGAATTCCTTCCCGATTATTTTGGATGCGAGGGTCGTCCACAAAAAACACGTTCTGCTATTGCCAGGTCATTTATCGCCAAGATGGTGTACAACATCGATACCACGACATTTTTAATCGAGTGGCTTAGGTCTGACAAAAACCTGAGACGCATTTGCGGCTGGGAGCGAGTGACTCAACTTCCCAGTGAGTCGACATTTTCCAGAGCTTTTGAGGAATTTTCAGAATCAGCATTACCTCAACGGGTACACAATGCATTAATTTTTAAAACACTTGGCAACGCGGTTCTCCTCCATAAATCGACAGATTCCACAGCAATCGAAGCGCGAGAGAAGCCACGGGTGGCAAAAACAGAACAAATAGAGACGAAAAAGAAGGGCCGTCCAAAAAAAGGAATGAAACGTCCTGAACAAGAGCCTACCCGTATTGAAAGGCAACCGACAATGACATTGGCAGAAATGTTGGCGGATTTATCCAGAGGATGCGACAGAGGGGCAAAACGGGATAGCAAGGGGAACGTCATGTATTGGATAGGATACAAATTGCATCTGGATACAGTTGACGGCGATATCCCTGTCAGCGCAATCGTAACGTCGGCATCTGTTCATGATAGCCAGGTTGCAATTCCTCTGGCTACTCTATCAGCAAGGAAGATCACCAATTGCTATGATTTAATGGATGCAGCGTACGATGTGCCAGGCATTTATAAGCATAGTTATTCCCTTCAGCATAGGTCGCGGTAGGGATGTAAGTTACCCAACACCCCCCGCACAGATCCGTGCATGCAGAATTACCGCACACGGCTCTTATCTAAGGTCACAACACCCATTCGCTCAGATGGATATGGATGATATACATGCGGTTGTGGCAACCAGCGACTTATGAGAGGCTGCATTGCCTCCCAGGTCATGTACCCTTTCTGGCTCCTCCGTGACAGTGTGTGTCGCCACCTTTGTATGATCAAATAGCGAAAATCGCTCATCGCTTGGCAATTGCCAGGCACTCCAAAATATCTGTTGTGCCCGTTAATAACCGTTTTGAGCCACTGTCCTGTTTTTGTGATGGGATCATGCATGCGGATTATAAGCTCAGCTTTAATCGCCTTCACTTTCGCATGCAGCCGCTTCTTTATCGTTTGCCGTTTAATTGCAAACTTACCAGCTCTCGTTTTACCACAGATATGCGTGAATCCGAGAAATGTGCAAGTTTCCGGTTTCTTCTCCTGTCGCTTACTTCGATTTTCAGCCGCAAATCGGCCAAACTCTATGAGTCGCGTTTTTTCAGGATGCAATTCCAGTCCGAACTTTTGGAGTCGTTCCTTCAGTTCTTTCATGAATTGCTCGGCATTGCTTCAATCGACTTTTTTCGGCGGTTTTTTAAAATTTATGTTTCCAAAGACAATGAACGGGAAGATCCCTTCCCTCGGAAAGAGATCTACTTTCTTTATCCTTTTTTAAACAGACTTGCACAGTTAGTTCCTCCTCCACGGAAACATCGGCATCGCTATCATGGAGTTTTGGCTCCCAATTCACCCATTCGGCGTAAAATTAAAATAGCGCAACTTGAATCCGAGTCATTGAACTTAAGGGAAGAGCATCCCATCCCATTGGCAGAGAAACCTTCTATTTCAAAGCAAGAAGAGACTAGGCCTCAAGAATGCAAAAAACCATCCAAAGCATCGCTTTACAGATGGGCCATGCTTCTGGCCAGAATTTTTGAGGTTTTTCCCTTAATCTGTCCCAAATGCGAGGCGCCGATGAGAATCATCTCGTTTATCCAGGACAGGCACTCCATTCGAAAAATTCTGAATTACATCAACGAACCATCTGAACCGCCAGTAATCTCTCCGGCTAGGGGACCGCCGGAGATGGAATTCGACTATAATCAAGAGTAGATATCACGTTTATTTCGTATCTGCAAGAAGCGGGAATAGGGGGAGTCATATCTAGTGGATTTTCCGCTATATTTTTTTGAGATTTTCAAACTTAAGAGAGCAAAAGAACGGCCCGTTCACTAGCCCCCTTCCCCGGGAATGGGGGCTAGTGTCTTTGTGCAATCGTTCGATTCTCAAAAAAGTGCCTTTGAATTTACTATCCTTCTATCACAAAAATCGAAAAATGCGAATTTGGTGATAGTTTTTTTTGTTGCAAAATCTATCACCAAATCGAAAAAACATTGATTTGGTGATAGATTTTTTGTAAGATGTAAGGGAAAAGGACGTGTATATGGCGGCTCCATTTTATGGGAGAGAAAGAGAATTAAAACTGTTGAGAGAGCGCTTGGGGATGAAGATAGCCAGCCTGATCGTAATTAAAGGGCGAAGACGCATCGGTAAAAGCAGGCTTGCAGAAGAATTCAGCAAGCCGTTTCGGACGATCTCAATTGAGGGACTGCCTCCAAATCATGAATCCATTACAGCCCAAAGCCAACGGACACATTTTGCGAATAGCTTACAAAGAGTAGGGAAAATTAAAGGTCTGAAAGCTGATGATTGGGACGACCTTTTTTGGCATTTAGGAGAATTGACCAAAAAAGGGAGGGTCGTCATCATTTTGGACGAGATCAATTGGATGGGTTCCAAGGATGCTACTTTTTTGGCAAAACTCAAAACAGCCTGGGATAAATATTTCAAAAAAAATCCACAGCTGATCTGCATTTTAAGTGGTTCGATGTCGGGTTGGATAGAGGAAAATATCCTCAGCAGTACGGGTTTCTTAGGGAGGGTTTCTTTAGATTTGACAATTCAAGAGCTCCCATTAATCGAATGCAACCACTTTTGGCGCCCATATGAAAAAAAAATCGCTCCTTTTGAAAAATTCAAGATTCTTTCTGTCACCGGAGGAGTTCCTCGTTATCTTGAGGAAATAGATCCTAAGCTTCCGGCTGATGAGATGATTCGCCGGCTCTGTTTTAGAAAAGAGGGATTGCTATTTCATGAATTCGAACGAATTTTTTCGGATCTTTTTTCTAGACGGTCTTCTACCTATAAAAAAATCGTTTCAAGACTTGCGGAAGGCCCTGCTGATATAAACCAAATTTGCAAGACACTTGAAATGGAAAAAGGAGGGGTAGTCACCGATTATCTCACGGATCTCGAAGAAACCCAATACATTCAACGGTGTTACAGTTGGGATTTTAATAGCGGAAAGCGGTCAAAGTTGAGTCTTTATCGTCTGAAGGATAATTATCTCCGATTTTATTTAAAATATATAGAACCTAATAAAGGGGCAGTTTCCAAAGGAACATTAAAGCACGTTCCCGCTTGGGATTCGATTATGGGGCTTCAGTTTGAAAACTTAGTCCTCAATAATCATTTTTCATTATACCCCATTCTTCAAATTTCATCCGATGAAATCATAAATAACGGACCTTACTTTCAGCGGTCTACAAAAAACAAAAAAGGGTGTCAAATCGATTATTTATTACAGCTCAGATACAATAGTTTGTATCTGTGTGAAATAAAATACTCTGCGAAACCAATTGGAGTAGAAGTTCTTGAAGAGATGCAAAAAAAAATAGACCACTTGAAGCAAGCCAAGACTGTCTTTTCCATACGTCCCGTGCTGATCCATGTGAATGGAGTTACCGAACCGGTGAAAAGAAGTTCTTTTTTCACTTATATTATTGACTTTTCGAGCTTATTAACCCGCTAGGCAAATAAAGAAGATGAAAAATCAACACATAGGTTCCAGCTTCGATGATTTCCTTAAAGAAGAGGGGATACTCGATGAGTGCAATGCTAAAGCGAAAAAAATTAGGAAAAGAGAGCGATTGTTGTAAATGATAATTTTGTTGAACTTTATGAAAATTATGATTCCTAATGACTTTTAGCCACTGAGTCTGAGATGCCAACTGGTACAGAATGCAAATCATCCGGCGTTTGTAAAACAAAACGTTCATGAATTTCGCCAATCGTTCTTCGTTGTTCAGCCCATGAAAGTCGTTTTTGAGCCATTTCAAATGGCAACCATTCAAACGCATCATGCTCACTCGGCGATAACCGAACATCAGTCTGATCTACAAACGCAACGAATACAGGAACAAACGCGACACGATCGCGCGTTTTCACATAAAACGTTTCCACGACATCACCACAGTACATTTTAGATGGTTCAAGACCTGTTTCTTCGCGAATTTCGCGCAGAGCCGCTTGCGAAGCTGTCTCACCACTTTCAATACCTCCGGTAACCATCTGCCATGTTCCAAATAAAGATGATCCACACCGCCGAATCAAAAGATAGCGCGGCCCTTCAGAGGTTTCACAAATGACATATGCCGAAACACAATAAGGTGTAATGTAAGACGATTTTTCAATCATATTTTAGCTCCAATAGTGAATCTTGAAGAAGTGCGTTCAAGCATTTTTTTAAACCACTGATCTTGAGGCATAACCCATTCCTTAAAGACCTGGAATTATAGCCGACTGGCTCATTTAGCATAATCTGATTGTGCTTAACGCTGCCCAGTGCTATGATCGGCCCTACTTTTATTAAAAGGTTTTATATGCCCAGAACATGTGAAGTAACTGGTCGCAAGCCATCTTCCGGCCGCAGTTACACCCTCCGCGGGATCGCCAAAAAGAAAAAAGGGATCGGCTTGAAAATCACCGGTATCACCAACCGACGCTTCCAGCCCAATTTGAAAAAAAAGCGCCTCTTCCTCGCCGAAGAAAACCGCTTCGTGACCCTGCGCCTGTCGACCGCTGCCCTACGCACGATTGACAAGAAGGGCTTGAGCGCTGTCATGCGCTCCATGCGTAAGAAATAGATTCCTGCGAGGGCGTTATGATGTCGCCCTCTCTTTTCCAGCGATTCAAAGCCAAGTTTTTTTTGCCTTTGGCCATTGTTGCCATCGTTGGTTATTGCGTTTGGCTGATCATCACCACGCTGAACCCGCACCTGCCGCAGCTGGACGAAGAGCCGCGCCTCTACTCCAACCAGTGCCGCCAGAACCTGCGCTACATCTATGTCGACGCCATTCAAAAGGCAAAACACTCCATCCATCTCGTGATGTTTGGCCTGAGCGACCCATCGATCCTCAGCGCCCTGGCCCATCGCATTCATGAAGAGGTCCCGACAGTCATTTATTACGACGCCGCAGAATCATCGCGCGTCCGCAACAAACTATCCCACGCCACGCTGCATCCCGTGCAGCTCGGCGGCCTGATGCATCAAAAGATCCTCATCCTGGACAATGATCTCATCTTCATCGGATCCGCCAACATGACTACCTCGTCTCTGATGATGCACGACAACCTGGTCGTCGGACTGCGCAGCCGCAAAGTTGCAGATTTTCTGATGAGCCGCATCCCCTATTCTTCGGGATATCTTCGGACAATGGTGGGCGGGCAGGATATCGAGCTGTGGCTACTGCCCGATTCTCGCGGGACGGCTCTGACCGACCTGCGCCGGCAAATCCGTAAAGCCGGCCGCTCGATCAAGATTGCCCTTTTTACTTTGACTCATCCCAATTTATGCGATGAAATCATCGCGGCCAAAGAGCGCGGCGTCGATGTCACGATTGTCGTCGATATGCATAGCGGCCTCGGAGCGAGCGCCAAAGCCATCGATCAGCTCCGGCAAAATAATGTCAAAATTCTGTACAGCCAGGGCGTTCAGCTGCTTCATCACAAATTCGTATGGATTGACGGAGAGACCCTGATCTGCGGGTCGGCCAACTGGACTAAAGCGGCATTTAATAAAAACAGCGATTGCATCCTCGCGCTGCATCACCTGACCGACGAGCAGCGCGACTTTATGAAAACGCTCTGGCACCGCATCGAAGCGGAAGCCGGAGCGATGCATTAAAAGAATAGAGTCACATCAAACGTCAATCCCTGCGATCCCAAATCCTCTGACAAACGAGTGCCATAGGGAGGCTGGATCAGGCTGTTTTCGAAGCGCACCAGCTGATTCTGCCGCCACCAATAGCTATTCTCATAGGCTAACAAGAGGCTAATGTGATTGTTGTCTTCGGCGAAATTCATCTCCCAGCAAAGCCCCACAAGAGACTGAACCGAAGGAACGATGCGATGGATATCCGCGCCGACATGCGTCACAGTCGATGTTGAATTGTCGCGCATGGAAACCTGGCACTCGCCATACAGAGCCGATGTGGATGCGTTGAACACCAGATTCCAGTATCGATGGAAGAACCACTTCGTATCCATCCCGATGCGAAGCCCGCCTCCCGTAAAATTATTCTGAAACCGGTTATACACGGAATTCCCGCTGGACGAAGCGATCATTTTCTGATGGATCCATGCGGCCTGGGCGCCAAAGTGCGGCCGTAAATAAAAAGAACGGCTCACGAAATAGCTCGATCCCATTTCTAAATTCAACACCGAGTATTTTAATATGGCGCTAACGCCTCCATTCGCCCCATTGACACCGAAGGGAGACACGAACTCCAGCTCTCCGCCGGCCGGCGCATGCTCTTCATCATCGCCATCGCTCTTCATGTGGGTGTAGTTGGCCGTCATATCCCACTGATCGGAAAATCCGCAACTCAACCCCAGCCGATATCCTGTTTCCCATTCGAAATACAGCTTTTCCATAGAGCCATCGACACCGGGCAAGATTGTCGAGTTCTTCACAGTGTAGTCATTGCCGCCCTCGTAAAATCTCCAGTACAGCACATCGCCAAAGACTGACAGATTATAGCCGCACGTGACGGGCCGCCCCGACGCAAAACGCGCACCGCTGCGACAGGCATAGACAGACTCGCCGCGCACTTTTTGCATTTTACATTCCAAAAGATTGACTCTTTCTTCGTAATTCGAATCAGCGAGCAGTGAAGCCGCCGACAGTGTAAGTGCGATCAACGGAAAAATGCGCATATGGTTGCCTCAAATCAAATCGCCCTCATTCATAGCGAAAACGGTTTTTTTTCTAAACTTTAATTTTGAATTCCGCTATGAACATTGTTTCGTTCTAATCATCGAGGATCAAAATGACTCGTTCGTCTTTGCTACTTTTCTCACTATGCGCAGCATCGGGGCTGTTCGCCCAGGATTCAGAAGTCGCGATGCTGAAAACAGCGCCCTGCGATGCTTCATCCGACTCGCGGATGCCGAAAGACCGCGTCTCGATCCTTGAATCGCAGATGAAAGAGGTGCTCGTCGGCTCCCAGCTCGGCGACTTTGGCGCCAAAGCCGCATCCGCCCGCCCCCAAATCTGCAGCAACCGGCTGTTTTTCAAAGTGGATACGTTCATCTGGAAAGCCTTTTTCGGCGGCAGCGATTACGCGGTGACAGATACAACGATTGTCTCGAACATTATGACAGGCAACGTCAAGAGAGCCGATTTTCGTTGGCGATGGGGTTTCCGCACCGAAGCGGGATACCATTTGCCGCATGACCTCTGGGATGTGGTGGCATCCTACACCTGGTTTCATGACAAAGCGGATCATTCCGTGTCCAGCAAGGCGGGCGGAACGATCGTGCCCCTGATCGCTCCATTCGCCAACTTTGCCGTCGATGCTACCGCTAGCATCCGCTGGATTTTGCACTATCAGAATTTTGATCTCGCTCTGCGCCGCCCTTACTTTTTGAGCCGCCATTTTTCGGTCGCTCCCTTTTTCGGCATGCGCAATACCTGGATCAACCACAACTACACGACCCATTTTACGAATCCTCAAGGCGAGACTCTTCCGAACGACGTCATCGCCCACCAGGATTTTTGGGGAATCGGCCCTGTAGCTGGCATGAATTCAGAGTGGCATATGACCTGCCATTGGTGGATCTTCGGCTCTCTCGCCGGCGCTGTTTTGGCATCGGACTACGACATTCGCAGCCAAATGATCCGCACCGGGACTGCCCCCATCGACCTGGATGCCGACACGAAGAGAATGTCGCCGACTGTGCAAGGGTCTCTCGGATGCGGCTGGCATATGAATTTCAACCGCGCCCGCAATCATGTGGCTCTGCGCCTTTTGTATGAAGGCCAGTATTGGTGGAAGCAGAATCTGACCATCAATTACACGGCCACAACTTACCAGTTCACTCGCTTGGGCGAGGATCTCGGCATGCATGGATTTACCTTTGATATGCTGTTTGATTTTTAAGAGGACTTACTCATGAAACTTACCCCATTTATAATACTTGCCGCCAGTAATGTGATCGCAGCAAACTCGCTCGATCAGCGCATCGCAGATCTCGAACAGCAGATGACCGAGGTCAGAACAAATACTGTTTTCGGAAACGCCGGCGCCAGGACGGTATCCGCCCTACCTGCCATCAACAGCTATGGGCTTTTTCTCTCCATGGAAATGCTCTATTGGATGCCCTTTATCGGCGGAACAGAATTTGCCTATTTCGACGATACCTTCCCCGTCGCAAGTCCGTTCAATGGCAATATTGTCGAATTCAATTTCGACTGGCAGTTTGGCGTGCGCACCGCGCTCGGCTATCAATTCACCAATCCCGACTGGGCCATTATCGCCGAATACACCCACGTCAAGTTTCATGATACCGAACACGCTTCCCATCCCCGCGGAGGTCTTTCGGCTTCCGGATTGCCAGGAGTCGTTAACGAAACATCCGCCGAAGCGAGCTGGACTTGTTCGTTCAATGTGTTCGATTTCGATCTGACTCGCGCCTACTTTTTAAGGCCCCGCTTTTCCGTATCGCCTTTACTCGGCATCCGCACAGCCTGGATTCAGCAGCGCGACCATGCTCAATATTTCAACGCATCCACCAGCGTCAGCAATCTGCTCAAATATGTGAACGAAACGGCCGGCGCCGGCCTGTTGGGCGGCACGGGACTGCGATGGCACTGGTCGAGCCAGTGGAGCTTGGCGAGCCATATCGCCGGATCCCTCATTTATGGAAAATTCAAAGTCTCAGCCAAAGCCGAGAATTATCTGACTACACCCGCAGAGCCCCTCCATGTGAAGGCCGACACGTATAAATTCTTGCCCAACATGAGTATCGATACTGCTTTGCAATGGGAAAAAGCCTGGTGCGCCCTACGGCTTACGCTCGCTGCGGGATATGAATTCCAGTACTGGTGGCGGCAAAACCAACGCCTGCATTTTGATACAGGCACGGCCTATTCCTGGACTCGTTATGCCGAGGATCTTGGTTTTCAAGGCGTTAAGTTTAGAGCTGCCCTCGATTTTTAAAGGATGATCATGTCACTGCTTTCAATCGCCTTTTCACTGTTTATGCTCATGGATTCGATCGGAAACATTCCATTATACATCAGCTTTTTAAAGGGCGTCGATCCGAAGCGCCAGCGCTATGTCATCGCCCGGGAAATGCTCATTGCGCTCCTGATTATCATCCTGTTCAACTTCATCGGCAGCGGGCTGATGAATTTTCTCAATGTGACCCATGACACAATCCAGATTGCGGGCGGGGTCATATTATTTATCATCTGTCTGAAAATGGTCTTTCCTCCCCCGCACGATCTCAGCGAATCCATTCCCCGCGATACCGAGCCGCTGATTGTGCCCCTAGCGGTTCCCCTGATTGCCGGTCCTGCTGTTTTGGCCGCTGTCATCATCTATAGCCATGAGGCCCCGGTTCTGACAGTCATCGGAGCGATTTTCATCGCATGGGCCGCCTCGCTTCTCATTCTTCTCAGCTCATCGATTCTCAAAAATCTCCTTGGCTGGCGCGGGATCATGGCGATGGAGCGGCTGATGGGTCTCGTGATGATCCTGATCGCCGTGCAAATGTTCCTGACGGGGATTAGTTCCTTTGTGCATAAGCAGCACTTAGGTATATAATCCTAAGTTGCATGGCAAACTATCAATTGATTATTTCCTATGATGGGACCCGTTTTTTCGGCTGGCAAAAAACTTCCACGGGCCCCAGCATCGAAGAAGCGCTGGAAACAGCGATCCAAACAATATTGGGCGAAAAAGTCCAGCTGGAAGCGGCGAGCCGCACCGATCGCGGCGTGCATGCGTTTGGACAGGTGGTCCATTTTCATACGAATCGCGATATCAATCCCTACCGCTTCAAGCGCGGCATGAAAGCCGTTTTACCTTCGGAAATTGCCGTTATTTCCGTTCAGTTGGCCCCCCCCGATTTTCATCCCACGCTCGACGCTCAAGCGAAGGAATACCACTACTGGATCTGCAATACTCCGACGCCATCGCCGATGCACCGCCTCTACTCCTGGCACATCCACGAGCCTCTCGATCTCGATCATATGCGCACGGCCGCTTGCTCTTTCATTGGCCAGCGTGATTTTTCCGCTTTTTCCAATGAGCGCACTGATGACGCCATCCGCTCAGTTCAAAAAATCGATATTATCTCTACCCACGATCGCCGCGTGAGGATAGAGCTGCGCGGGGATCGTTTTTTATACAAAATGGCGCGCAATATCGCAGGAACACTTGTCCAGGTCGGTCAGGGCAAGATTTCTCCCCATGAGATAAAGGGTATCCTGGAGTCGAAAGATCGCAAACTGGCGGGCATGACGGCGCCGGCCAAAGGCCTTTTTCTCATGGAAGTCTTTTATAATACAGCCATTTCTTCTAAAATGGATGCCTATGATAACACGCAATGATCTTTGCTGGTGCGGCAGCGGGAAAAAGTGGAAAAAATGCCATTATCCCCAGATGCCCTCGCAATCACAAAATGCACTGGCTCGGCAATATCACAAACAATATGGCATCTTGCTGAAAAGTCCGGAGCAAATTGAAAAAATCCGCATTGCCTGTCAAGTAACTGCAAAAATTCTGGATGCCCTCTGCCGCCATGCCAAGGCCGGCATAACCACCTTGGAACTCGATGAACTATCGAGAAAACTGCATCAAGAATACCATGCGATCCCCGCTCCGCTGGGCTATGGCGAGCCGCCGTTCCCCAAAACGATCTGCACATCGCTCAATGAAGTGATCTGCCACGGCATCCCCGATGAGCGGCCCCTGCAAGACGGCGACATTTTGAACATCGACGTTTCGAGCATCGTCGATGGTTTTTTCGGCGACTGCAGCCGGATGGTTGCGATCGGAAAAATCTCGCCAGACAAACAAAAAGTGATTGATGTTTCTCTGGAATGCCTCACTCGCGCGATCGCCATCTGCCGGCCCGGCGCATTCATCTGGCAGATTGGTCAAACGATCGAAGACTACGCTACAGAGCACGGCTGCAGCGTCGTTAATCAGTTTGTCGGCCATGGCGTCGGCATCGCCTTTCATGAACCTCCCGAAGTCCCCCACCACTACAATCAGCTTGGCATCGAAATGGCGCCAGGCATGACGTTTACCATCGAGCCAATGATCAACGCAGGCGTCAGGGAAGGATGGATCGACGAAACGGATCACTGGACCGTGCGGACCAAAGACGGCCAGCCCAGCGCCCAATGGGAACATACGCTGTGCATCACGGAAAAAGGCTGCGACATTTTGACGGTATTAAAATAGCGCTTTTTGCTCAGCTTCCACTTTCTTGCTGCTTTTCTTCTTCTTTTTCTTCTTCTTTTTAGCCGGGGGCGGCACAGCCGGGCCTTCTTGTTGTTTGATTTTAGACAGGCGCTCGATAATCTTCGCAGGACTTTTTGAAGGGCTGTCTACCGACAATGAGCCAACAAGTTCGACGAGTTCCTTATTTTCTTTTTCCAGAGCTTCCAGCTCTTCTCCCAGCTGGGAGATTTGTTGAGACAAAACCTCTTCCACCGGAGATGGATTCTCCCGTTCGATTTTAATGGACTGCAAGGCCGTATCCGCGCGGAAGAGCTCAGCGCGGGTTTGGTGTAAAACCTGGTTTTTTTCCGCAAATTGCTTTTTCAGCTCCAGAAACTGCGCCTCTTTTTGACTCAATACCTTCACTTTTTCTTGCAACGCCATTAGTGCGGCATCGCGCTCAGTCACTTGCTGGGCCCAATGCTGGATCTCTCGCTCCAACTGGGCAGAAGATGGCTGAGCATTGGCGATTTCAGCCGATTTTCGCTTTTGTTCAGACATATCAAGTTGTGCGATGATGTCCAATTTTTCGCGCTCGATCTTTGCGAGGCGCTCATTCAAGACGTTTTGCTGGGACAAAAGGTCATGCATCTGCTCTTGCAGGCGGTTCAAGTCGAATTCGCGCTCCGCAATCATTTCGCTAAATCGATGCGACTCTTCTTTCATCTGCTCAACCTGGCTCGACAAAATGCGAGATTGCTGATCTTTTTCGATCAGCTTCACCGCTATCTCTTCTCGTTCCTGATTGGACTGGGCGCTCGATTTTCTCAGCACATCATTGAGAATCTGAAATGCGGAAGCATCGGACTGGCTGTCTTCGAAATCTTTTTGAATGGCAGCCAAACGATCCTGTAAAACAATCTGCTCATCGATTGCGTCCTGGCGCGCTTTCTCGAGATCTTCTTCCAGATTGCGTACGGTCAATTTCGCACTGTCAATCTGGGTGAGCAGCATTTTTTCTTTTTTATCGATCATTTCGACGGCCAGCGCCGTCATGGCAAAGCCGATGGCCATGGATCCCTCGAGGGCCAATTGCCAAAGATGCCGATCGATAAAAAAAAGATGCTTGATCAAAACGCCCATGGCGAAAAAAATCAGAGAATAAACCAATCCCCTCATCCTTCCTCGCATGCACAAGACCATCCCCAGCATCGCGAATACGATCAAATCGCAATTGGCCGCGCGCTGCAAACCTACAACGGCCGAACAAAACACGGAAATCGGTCCTGCCATCAAAAAGATCGATAAATCCGACTCATCTTCTTTCCGATGCCAGACCATGCGCAACATTTGAAGGGCAGACATGTTATTCCTCACCCAGATGAACAATAGTTCGAACGACAGTCATTATTCCCATTTTGAACCTTTCCAAGTCAAAATGTTCGTTGGGGGCGTGCACATTGTCGCTCGCAAGGCCATAGCCCATGCCAACGACATTCGGATGCAAAGCGCTCATCAATTCCGACACAACCGGAATCGAGCCGCCCGACAAAATTTTCTGGCATGGCGCTTTCATCACTTCCTCATACGATGTTGAGACGGCTTTCGCCAGCCTGGAATCCGCTTGCCCCCGGTATGCCTTCCCACCATGGAGGATCTCGACGCTGATATGAATGCCTTTTTTAACTTGCCGGATCAAGTACTCCTTGACCAACTGACCGATCCGAAACGGATCCTGATTCGGGACCAATCGGCAGGAAATTTTGATCCGGGCCTCGCTGGGAATCACCGTCTTCACACCCGGCCCCGCATATCCGCCGGCCAATCCATTGATCTCAAGCGTGGGGCGAAACCAGCACGATTCGATGGGCGAAAGACCCGCCTCGCCACTCAATGCTTCGATGCCCGCCTCCCGGATAAATTTCACATCGCCTTTGGAAAACAGGGCCTTTTCAGCCATGGATAATTCTGCCACCTCGTCATAGAAATGGGGAATCGCCACGCGGCCCTGTTCATCCCACAGACCACAAACCAATTCCGCCGCAGCGCGATTCGGATTATACGCAATCCCTCCGTACATTCCCGAATGAAGATCGATGTTCGATCCTCGCAAAACAGCTTCCAGAGTAATGAGACCTCGCGCGCCCAGATTGATCGCAGGCGTCTGGGCATCAATAATATCAAAATCGACAACCAGAAGATCATCGGTTTTTAACTTGTCTTTCAATTGGGGCAGCGCCTTCGAAAGACCGGTACTGCCGCTTTCTTCTTCGCCCTCGATGCAAAATTTGAGATTCACCGGCAATGTTTTGTGTGTCTCCATGAAAAAGCGAAGAGCCTGAATCGCAAAGAAAATCTGACCTTTATCATCCTGCGCTCCGCGGGCGTAGACCATCGATTTTTTTTCCACCGGCTCAAACGGATCCGTGTGCCACAGATTCGTCGGATCGATGGGCTGGACATCATAGTGGCCATAGATGAGTAATGTCGGCGACCTCGGTCCTGCGCTCAGATTTTCGGCATAGACGAGCGGCAATCCCGGCGTAGGGATGACTTCAGATTGGCAGCCGGATTGCTGTAAATAACGGCTGAGCCATTCAGCGCATTTTTGATGTTCCGCTTTCAGTGATGGATCGGAACTGATGGTTTTGAAACGCAAAAAAGTAAACAGATCAGCCTTGATCTGGGAAAAATGACGATCGATCCATGTGTGGAGCTCTTTCATACCTCGCAACTATAATAAAAGAAGTTGTTGGTGGCAATGGCTCAATGAGATTTTTCATTACTGGCTCTACCGTCGAATACCTGCTGGGCATTATCGACGAGATAGGAAGCGAGAACTTCATCCCCATCATAAGACATTTCGACGTTCATCTTTCCATCGCTGGTCGGATCTGTGCAAGTGATGAGAACATAGCAGGCATTATTTTCTTTGAGCGCATTGCGGATCTGTTCAAGCGAATATTCTTTTTTTTCGTTGCCAGTTTTCTGCTCCAGTTTGACTACGGACTTCTTCATCGCCGCCCTTTACTTATGGAAACGATTTTTCCATATTTTCGACTGAAATAAATGACAGAAAAATAGATTTCGCGCAATTGAAAACGAAACCGTATATGAATCATTCTCGAGCTAAAGGCTGTAGAAAAAGCCCTTCCCGTTCATGAGGTGTTTTAAGCCTTTCCAATGCCTCGATTCATTCACTTGCTCATTAAAATTTTTGGAAAACGCTGAGTTTAAAAGAACTGAGACGCCGAGGCGCTGAGGCCGCCTATGTTGAGCGAAGCTCTTCATGCGAAGCTGCGAAACTTTTAAGAAAGAAGAGCTTCGCATGCATGCATTTGCAAACATGGGCGGCTTGTATCCCTCACTCATATGCATTTTTTTTCTCAGCGTCTCGGCGTCTCAGTTCTTTTAAACTCAGCGTTATTCTCTAATAACCACCGAAGAGAAAACCTGTTATGAAATACCGACCATGGCAAAAATTTACATACAGTTTGACACTTATGATTCAGGCATAAGATAATATATGTTTGCGAACGCACTGCTTGCCATAATCCCATCCCTTCAGGTGTGGGTCTGTGGGTCTAAGCAAGCTATTTTTATTGGAGCTCTAAATATGGCACTAGCAAAGCGGGTCTTTCTCTTTTTATTGCTCAACATTCTCGTTATGCTGATGATTTCGCTGGTATTGAATCTGTTCAATGTCCGGCCATTTCTCACTCAATACGGCATCGACTATTCATCCCTCATGATTTTCTGCCTGATTTGGGGCATGGGCGGCGCGTTCATTTCTCTGGCTCTATCGCGCATCATGGCCAAATGGGCAATGGGCGTCGTGTTGATCGATCCGGACACAAAAGATCCCTCGCAGCGCGAACTGATCGATATGGTTCGGTCCTTGACGCGCGATGCCGGCGTACCGATGCCGCAGGTGGGAATCTATCATTCCAACGAAGTCAACGCCTTTGCCACCGGTCCAACGCAAAACCGGGCGCTGGTTGCCGTTTCCAGCGGTCTTCTCCAAAGAATGCAGGAACAGGAAATCAAAGCTATTTTAGGACATGAAATCTCCCACATCGCCAATGGCGACATGATTACGATGACGCTATTGCAAGGCGTTGTCAACGCGTTCGTGATGTTCCTCTCCCGCGTTTTGGCCTACATTTTTTCAGGCCTCGGCCGCAGCCGCGAAAACAACTCAGGCGGCGGCTATCTCAGCTATATCCTGTTCGTCTACCTGTTCGACGTCGTATTCATGCTCCTCGGATCCCTCGTGATTGCCGCCTATTCGCGCCGCCGCGAATTCCGAGCTGACACCGGAGGCGCCCGTCTCGCCGGGAAATCCAATATGATCGCAGCGCTCAGCTCGCTCCGCGTCCTGCATGAGATCCGCGACCCTAAAACTGAAAATCCCGCGTTCAGTGCATTGAAAATTTCGACGCCGACAAAAAAGGGGCTTTTGCATCTTTTTGCCTCCCATCCCCCCATTGAAGAGCGAATTGAACGACTGAAGAATACAATATAATTTAATTGATTCTTTATATTATTAGCGAGGTTTGCTAATTTATTACGACGATGAAAAAACATAAGATCGTCGTTGGCATGTCTGGCGGCGTAGATTCTTCGGTTTCAGCCTACCTCCTCAAGCAGCAGGGGCACGACGTCACCGGATTTTTCATGAAAAACTGGGAAGAAGCCGATGTGCAAGGGGTCTGCATGTCCACGCGCGACTATGAAGACGTCTCTGCTGTCTGCTCGCAGATCGGCATCCCCTACTATAGCGTTAATTTTGTGAAAGAATACCGCGAGGCGGTATTCGAGAAATTCCTTGACGATTGTAAAGCCGGCCTGACTCCCAACCCCGACGTTTTGTGCAACCGGGAGATCAAATTCAAAGTTTTCATGAACAAAGCGATGGAATTCGGCGCTGATTTCCTCGCCACGGGCCACTATTGCCGCACGCAAGTATACAATGACAAAACCTGCCTTCTCAAGGGAACCGATCCGAACAAGGACCAAAGTTATTTTCTTCACGCCGTGAATCAATCGGCACTGGCCAAAACCCTGTTTCCGATTGGCCACCTGCTCAAGAGCCAGGTGAGAGCCATCGCCCGCGAGGCGAGTCTCGCCACATCCGAAAAAAAAGACAGCACCGGCCTCTGCTTCATCGGGGAGAGGAATTTTAAGCAGTTTCTGAGCCAATTCATCGGTTTCCAGAGCGGGCCGCTTCTCACCCTCGATGGCCGCATTGTGGGGCAGCATGATGGCTATGCCTACTATACGATTGGCCAGCGCAAGGGAATCGGCCTCGGCGGCGAGGGCGAAGCCTGGTTCGTCGTGGGAAAAGACCCCGCCCGCAACGCCGTCTACGTAGAAAGGGGCGAAAAACATCCCGCACTCTACTTTGATGAACTGATCGCCCAGGAGCTGACCTGGATCAACGAGCCCCCTTCCCTGCCACACCGCTGTTTCGCCAAGATCCGCTACCGACAAAAAGATGTGCCCTGCGAGATCCTGTTGAACGATGACACTACTCTGCGCATCGCGTTCAATGATCCGCAACGAGCCGTGACTCCGGGCCAATCCATCGTCTTCTACGACGGCGACATAACGCTCGGCGGAGGCGTCATCCGGCAAGCCGGCCCCAGTTATTTTGAGAGAGTGTCTACAAAGTCTAATTTTTAGTAGAATACTCGGCTTTCAACGAGGAAAGCTTCATGAGAAAGTCATATCCTGACGACCTAAATGACAAAGAGTGGGAGCAAATCAAACGGATGACTTCACTATGAGATCATCTCACTGTTCTATTTCAGGGAAGGACAGGATAAGCAGGATCGCAAGCGGCAGGATATGCAAGATGATATAAGTGACTTACCTCATTCAGCCCTCACGAAAAAGATTCTGCAATCTTGCTTTGAAGTGATGAACACATTGGGCTGTGGATTCCTAGAATCTGTCTATAAAAATGCACTCATTATTGCATTGGTAGACAAGGGGTTAAGTGTGCACACTGACAAGGGATTTGAGGTCATATTTAAACATCGGAAGATCGGTCTGTTCGTCCCAGATGTCATCGTTGAGAATTCCGTGATCGTAGAGTTGAAATGTTGTGAACATTTGTTGGCTGAGCATCAGGCCCAACTGATTAACTATTTGGCGGTTACCAATGTTCACGTTGGACTGTTAGTGAATTTTGGCAAAAGGCGTCTCGAGTACAAAAGAACTCATCGTCATCCTGCCCATCCTGCCGCTTGCGATCCTGCTTATCCTGTCCTTCCCTGGGATAAAACGGTGGGACGAGCTTATGAAGCGACTTTGTAGACACCCTCTGAGTCGTTCCCTCGGGTAAATTAAATTAATTGCTATTATTACACTTAAAACCATATCGACGTACAATAACCATCATGACCACAACAAATGAATGTCAACCTCAGAATATTACGTCAACCCCAACTGTGGCGGCTCGCGCACACCATCCTCAAAAGAGTATGTGTGAAAAAATATGGAGAGCTGTCAAGCGTGCTTTTCACTGGATCCTGGTATTTTTCAGGATTGCAAAAGTTCCAAAACTTGATCCTATAAAGTCAGTCTCTTCAGCACCCCAACCAGTAGCAGGAAATTCACTTCCAGCTCCCAAAATAGTGCCAATCCAACAGCCAGCACCAGAACAAAAAAGAATCTCCTCATCTTTATCTGAGGCCCAGCCTATTGAGTCCTCTAACGATTTTGATGACTCCTTAAAGAGACTCTGCACATTTGTGGAAAAATTTGTCCAGGATTCTGTGACAGCCGCTTCAAAGCAGTTTGTCGAACCTCAGATAGAAGGCATTTCAAAATCGGCAGAAAATATACCTAAGCTGCTAGAGCAATTGGGAACTTTTGTTCTTGGAATTGGCGGAAATAAAAAACCAATTTTTGAACTCCTTAAAAACTGTATACCCGAGCAAGATGTAACTAACACAATCACCTCTTTAGTAGAAGGCATCCAACCAGAAAACCGGCATCTCCTACAAGACGCATTAACGATCAAGTTAAAGGCTCTAGGACCTCAAGGCAATCAACCTGGAGTGAATTTTAACGGTTTTAATCTCAACGAGATTGCCCAAATCGCCCTCACTTGGGCCATAGACAAAAGGCAGGAAAAACTATATGACTTTTTCTCCAGATCCCTGCCAACCGATCCGAATAATAAATCCTGGATAGAGAAAAATAATGGTTGGCTCGACGTTGTCGCAGAACAGCTGGGTCATGTTTTGATTCATAGAAAGCTTGAAGAGTTAAAAGGAGGATGGGAAGATAAACTGATTCACAAGCTCACTGAAATTATCCCTCAGTGCCTGGAAAAAAATGGTGCCAAGCTTGGAAAAGTGCTATCGATCCGAATTGCAACCCTTATTGAAAAACTCCCCTACTCCAGACTTTTCGACAACTTATTGACGGGCATAAATAAACATGCTGTTGATTATTCAAAAGCTCTATCTGATCGTTCCCTTCCCGATAAAAGAGATAAAATTGCCTATGCCCATCAGTTGCTAAATGATGACAACAGCTCTGAGAAAGAGATCCTCGAAGCTAAACAATATTTAGAGAGTATTGGCGATGAACAAGAATACCTAAAAGCTGAATTGGAAAATCTGGTCATCCCACCGCCTCAAAGGGATTCTGATAACAGCAAAGCGATCGGAAAATTAGCCGATGAGCTCCAAAGACTCGTTCTGGGAGTCGAGTCTCTCACACAAGAACCCGATCACATTAGAAAAGAATACAACCTTAAACTGGAGACATTATCTAAACTTAGCAATTTGGTTACTGAAAGTGTCAGTCCAGGCGAGGAAAATCCAAACAATAAAGTAGTAAGATACAGTCCAGAATTTGCAAAGCAAATGACCGATCTTCTTTTAGAACTTCTTTTAGGTCCGCCTCAAAAAGCGCACGGGTATGAGGAGCTTCTAGGTCTTTTTGAACTTCCCAAAGAGATTGATGACCTACTGAATCAGGTTTCTCAAATGATTGGAGCCATTGTTACCCCCCAGCGTCAGGTATATGTTAACGTAATCAAAGGCTTCTTAAAAAAAGCAATCGTTGCTTTTGTGCTGGACACCCTAAAAAAAGAGGTCGACAAGAAGTTTAGAGAAATTCTAGCAGACTTATTGGAAAAGTTTTACGTAAGCGATGTTTTCAATGAATTTTTGGCAGACATCATCCTTCCAAACTTTAATACCACACTTGAGGAAATGGTTAATGCCCCTCCTGAGCCAAACAACCCTGGGGGAGCAGAAATTGAATCCCTTCCCATTTATGGAGAGCTCGCTGAAAATCTTGTTTGCAAGGTGGGTCAATTAGGGACACTGGGAAGCTATGCAGTTAGCTATCTAAAAAAACCCCTTGCCAAGGCTATCAGTCGTCAGATTCACGATTTTCGGGTATCCCACGTGAAGATTCTTCATTTAAGCTTGAATGGGCTCGAAAAAGCTTTCAATAGTCCCGATGTGCTAAGCCAACTGTTTTTCAGCGACAAAGCAAAACAATCAAGTGAAACAATTGAGAAAAAGCGCACGAGTGAGCTTGAGAAAACAGCCATTCTTCTCCATAAAATTACCCTGAAAAACCTCTCAGGACTCACCAAAATCGCTGTGGGTAAATATCTGGGCAAAGAAGGCGATCTCTTTAATGCAGTCATTGGACGAATCCTAAACGGCTACCTGGGCAATGGGACCATAGCCAAAACTCTCACATTCCGCGTTGTCGAGGCCTTCCGCTTCGAACTCGCTCAACTTTAGAAATCTACTCTGATAACGCCCTGTTTCAGAGCTGCGAGCATGGCTTGAGCGGTGTCATACCCCCTCAACTCTTCGCCTTCGAGAAAATAGATTTCCCGCGGCTGGATCGATTCGCACAAGACCTTGAGGCTTTCGCTTTGCAAGACGATGGTATCCACTTCCGGCAAAGAGGAGAGGAAATGGATGAATTCATCGTCGGGATGGCAGCCCTGCACATAGACGATCATCTCCTCCCCTTCATTTTGGGCCAGACTTCGGATGGAGCGAAACAGCGCATTCGACATCTTCTGGCCTTGCGGAAGGACAAGAAGGGAATAACTCTTGTCTTTAAGAACCTGGCGCAGGGCATACGTATGGCTGTCGTCAAAGATCTTCGTATCCGTGTCATACTCGAGAAGACGGCGCGCCAGATCTGAGATGGTGATCTGAGCGCATCCAAGGCGCTCGATCGCGATGCCGGCGGCGATATTCGCCAGCTGGGCAGCAAAACGAATGTCGAGGCCATTGGCCATCGCTGCGCTGAGGATAGCCAATACTGTGTCGCCGGCGCCTGTGACGTCCTTGACTTCGCGCGAGCGGACGGGGAAATCCTGGCGAGTGCGGGAGCGATCAAAAAGAGATATGCCCGCCTCGGAGCGGGTAATCAGCAGATGATCGACATCGGCAATTTCCAGAATCTTTTGCGCCACCGCATCCAGCTCTGCATGGGGGCCTAGTCGGGCCGCCGCATAGGCCTCCGACTGATTCGGCTTGAGAATTGTTGCCCCTTTGTACTTGGCAAAATCGATGCCCTTCGGATCAACGATCACCGGCACATGATACTTTTTGGCCCATCGGATTGTTTCGGCGATCAGCGACTCGGTCAGAAACCCTTTGCCATAATCGGAAATGGCAACGACCTTGGCTTGGGGGAGCAGTTCTTTCAGCTGCCAAATGACATTTTCTTCAAAAGCAGGATGGATGGGCGAGATCGTTTCAAAATCCACGCGCAGGAGTTGCTGACTATCGGCAATCAGGCGGTTTTTGACCGGCGTCTGATACTCTTTTTGCGATAATAATCCCTGGATGACTACGCCCTCGTGACTCAAAGAGCTCTTCAACTGTTCGCCTTCAAAATCAAAGCCGATGCGGCCCAAGGCAAAAACCTTAGCCCCGAGAGCGGTTAAATTCAAAACCACGTTCCCCGCTCCGCCCGGGCGCGATTCCTGTTTTTCAACCTCCATCACCGGAACGGGCGCCTCGGGCGAAATCCTCTTCACGCGCCCCGTCGTATACTTATCGAGCATGAAATCGCCAATGACAATGGCCTGGATCGGCTGAAAATGGCTGAGCGTTCCGGCTAGTTTTACCATCGGGCGCTTCTCAATAAATATTCCTGTACGTATTCCCGCACCGATTCCGCGATGGGCGCCGAAATGTGGCGAGGAAAACAGCGATGGAATTTGCGCATATCGGCGCAAGTGTAGTTCTGATACTGCTTCGCCAAATCGCAGGGCATGTCGATATATTCGATGTTCGATGCTTGGTTAATGGCACCGAACAAGGCATGCGCCAGATGATTCCAGGTCGCCGGCTCGCCCCGTCCGATGTTGAACAATCCGGCCAGGCTCCGATGCTCCGGTTCGAGGAAATCGCACGTCATGCGCACGGCGTCTTTGATGTAGATAAAATCACGGCACTGCTCCCCGTCCTTGAAACGATGCGGCTGAGTCGACTTATACAAACGAATCACGCCCTCATCTTGCGCCTTTTGCGTCATCTTGAGCACCATCGACGCCATGCGCCCTTTATGATACTCGTTCGGGCCGAATACGTTGAAATACTTCAGCCCGACTGCTTTTTTCAGCCCGCCCTCGCGCTTCAGCCACAGATCGACCAGGTGTTTTGAAAAACCGTACATGTTGAGCGGGCGCAACGACTCCAGCGCATCTTCATCGTCGGAAAAACCAAGCGTTCCATCTCCATACGTCGCTGCCGACGAGGCGTAGATGAACCGCTTGTTGTGAGACAGAGCCCATTCGGCCAATTTCACGGAAAAGCGATAGTTGTTTTCCATGAGATAATCGCCATTTTTCTCTTCGGTATCCGAGCAGGCCCCCAAATGGATGACGGCATCGATTTCTCTCTCTTTCCCATGAAGGTAATCAAAGATCTTGTGACGTGAAATGAAATCGTAGAACTTTTTGCCGACGAGATTTTTCCACTTATCAGATTCCTTAAAATCGTCGACGAGCAACAAATCGGAAAATCCACGATCATTCAAGCAGCGCACGACGCCGGATCCGATCATACCCGCCGCGCCTGTAATGACAATGAATTGGCTCATTCTTCCTCTTGGAAAGCATCAGAATGTAGCAGAAATTATCGGGGTATGCAATACCATGTTTCAGCTGTGCGCTGAATCGAGCGAAAAGGGAGATCGTTGAACAGCCTGCTCGAAGCGCAATCCCGCCCCTTCAGGGGCGGGTAAGCCGAGCTATTTATTTTATCGGGCGCTTTTAAGCGCCCGCCATTAGCTGTCGAAGAATCTCCGCCGAGACAAAAAAAGGCAGTGCCGCTGCCCGTCATACAGACGTAGCGAAATCCATTTTTTTGCAGCTGCTCTTTGAAATGGACGAGTCGCGGCTCGATGCGAAACGCGGCTTTTTCCAGGTCATTGAAATAAAGCGGCACTCCCGCTTGATAGCTCTTCAAAACCTGTTCGGGATCAACGGGATCGAGCTCGCCAATCTTCGTCTCGCGATACACCAGAGGCGTGGAGAGTCCGTAGGAAGGCTTGGCCAGACAGCCCTCGATGAACATATGCCGGATGGGTTCCAGAATCTCGCCCCGGCCGGTGCAATAGGCCGTTCCCAGAGACAGAAAAAAAGCGACATCGGATCCGATTTGCGCTCCCATCGATTGGATAGCGCCCAAAGAAGCCCGCCTCCCCGCTCGCTGATTCAAGGCCCACAAAACAGTGGCTGCGTTCGAACTGCCGCCGCCCAGGCCCGACTGCATCGGAATACGCTTATCCAGATGGATATGAACGTTCGGGCACTCATAATGCGAACGAAAGAGCTGGAGGGCTTTGTACGCCAGATTGGATGCGTCGCAAGGAAGATTTGGATCAGTGCAGGTCAGGCGGTCCGATGGAGCATCGGACAGCGTGATGTGATCGGCCAGATCAATCGCCTGATAAATCGATGCGATCGAATGGTAACCATCCGGTCGTTTGTTTAATACGCGAAAAAACAGATTGAGCTTGGCCGGAGAAAGATAATGAGTCATAGGGCCCCTCGAGGAGCCCTTAAAAAATTAAGCATCAGCGGGGGGCGTTGGCTTGGCTTCTTGTGCGATCGGCTCCTCGACAGGAATCGGGGCTACGACCGATTCGAGGCCGGTAGCAACGATGCCTTCGGGAATGATCGTCAGCTGGCAAATCAACTCGACGCCTTCCTTGAGCTTCAAAGTAATTTTGTGCACGCCGGTCACTTTGATCGGACGGGTCAGCTGCACAAACTTGCGATCGACTGGAAGGCCGCTCTCCTGAAAGAGCGTCGCAATGTCAGATGCTGATACCGAGCCGTACATGTGGCCTTCAGGATCAACCTTGACGCGCGTTTCCAAAACAACCGTCTCGATCTGCTTGGCCAGATCTTCCGATTCCTTGCGGTCGATGACAGCCTGTTTAGCCCTCTCCTCGCGCAGCCTTTCTTGCTTGCGCAAAGTATTGGGGCTGGCGATGACAGCGAGTCGTTGCGGCAGAAGAAAATTGCGCACATAACCGCTTTTAGCGCTGACGACATCGCCCTTTTTTCCGAGCGCTTCGACATCCTTTAGCAATAGCAATTGCAATTTCATGATCCCCTCCGTTTATTCTTCAGCGACAAACGGGATCAGGGCCATGTGACGAGCGCGCTTGATCGCCTGCTTGAGCAGATTTTGATAATAATGCGAAACACCGGTGATGCGGCGGGGCAAAATCTTTCCACGCTCAGTGATAAATTGCTTGAGCGTTTCGATATCTTTGTAGTCGATTTCTTTGACTTTGTTCGCAGTAAAAGGGCAGCTCTTGCGTTTCTTCGCAAAAATTGAATCCCCGCTCGGTGGTCTGCGTGAGTAGCTGGTTTGTTCCATATTCAATCTCCTACTGCGCCATTTTTAATAATGGAAATTCAAGAGTCTCTTGAACGTTTTCAGTGCGAATCGTCTGAAAGCGGATCAAATCCTCATGGAGGTGGTATTCTTTCCAAAGTTCCTGGATGATCGATGTCGGCGCGGTAAAAAACACGACGTAATAAATCCCTTCGCGCTTCGAATCGATATCATAGGCGAGTTTCCTGCGCCCCATTTCATGGACCTTTTCAATCTTCCCCGCCTTCTCGGTGATCCCTGTCAGGATCTTGTCGAAGGCCTTTTTACGGGAATCCTCGCTGAGCGTCGCGCTCAGGATGTACATCCCCTCATAAAGGGCTATTCTCTCTTTTCTCATTTACTTCCTTTGGGTTGGGATGAACCTTTGCTCGACTTTGTACATGCTACTCATTTTTCGCATTCGCGTGGTTCATCGCACTGGTTAATCCTTCAGTCAACCACATCTTTACGATATTAGCCGCTCGCTCCAGGATCTCAGGAACGAGTTTTTGTTCTGCCGGAGAAAAGGGCGAAAGCACGTGCTCCGCCAAATCACCGCTGCGATCTTCTCCGACACCGATACGCAGACGGGCATAACCATTCGTTTTGAGGTTATCCTCAATGTTCTTGAGGCCGTTATGACCCCCCGAACCGCTATGAGATCTCAGCCGCAGCTGCCCAAAGGGCAGCGCCACGTCATCGACAATGACGAGCAGATCTTCGATCGCGATGTGATATTTTCGCATCGCCTGCGCGACCGCTACGCCGCTGAGATTCATAAATGTTGTCGGCTCAAGCAAATAAACGCTTTTGCCTTCAATTTCTCCACGAGCCAGACGCCCTTTCAGAAGGAACTTCTTGCGCAGCTCCCACTTTTGAACACGTGCGATTCTCTCAACAGCCAAAAAACCAAGATTATGGCGGGTTTTTTCATATGCCTTGCCCGGATTGCCCAGACCAACGATGAGATATGCTCGGCCCATCTTTAGGCGACCTTACCCTTCGCAATCACGACAGCGACCTCGCTCATCAGCGCAAGAGGGCGGACTTTCTCTGAAATCGCGATGTCCGACAGGCGCTTGGATTGAGTGATATTGAGATCGCGGATATCGACCTGGAATTCACTAGGGATATCTTTCGGCAGGCATGTCACTTTCAATGTCCGGATCACCTGGCGAAGCGTGCCGCCGAGTTTGATGCCAGGGCACTCGGCAATGCCGACGACCTGAATCGGAACATTGATCGTCACATTCTTGTCATTGGAAAGCAAAACGAAATCGATGTGCTCGACATCGTAAGATGCGACATTATACTGAATGTCTTTGATAATGGCTTTGCTGGCCTTTCCACCAAGGTGCAATTCAAACACAGTCGTCGCTAACTGGCCTTGTGGAAGATTGCGCAAAATCGCCCGAAATTCTTCGCCTTTGATCGTAATCTTTTCTACCGCCTGGCCCAGGCCGTAAATGACGGCGGGGATATTGCCCTCGCGCCGGATCGTCTTAATCGCGCTTTTTGTCGCACTGGTTCGTTTCGTAAGTGTCAATTTCATAAACATCCTTCATTAAGTAAAAAGTGAGGAAATCGACTGCGCCGTCAATATTCTCTCGATCGCCTGCTGAAACAGCTGAGCGACAGAAATATACGTTACTTTCGGATTTTTTCCCACCACATTGCGAGGGACCGAATTCGTAACAAAGACGCGATCGATATCGCTTCCACAAACCCAATCGCCGACCAATAATCCATGCGATACAAAGGCATCGACGCTCAAAGCGCCGCCCTGCTTGCAAACTTTAGCGGCCACCAATAAAGTGCCGCCGGTCGAACAAATATCATCGACAAGAACTACATTCTTGCCGGAAACATCGCCGATCAGTGCATTCGCCACGACTTTTTCCGCGCTATATCGGCGCTTGTCGACGATGGCGATATCCACTGACAAATCTTCGGCAAACTTTCTCGCCATCTTGTTGCTCCCGACATCAGGAGAAACGACGACCAGATTCTTTAGCCGCATCTCCTTGATCGCACTCAAGAACAAAGGCCGCGCATAAAGATTATCCACCGGAATATCAAAAAAACCCTGGATCTGCTCAGCGTGCAAATCCATCGTCAGCACCCGCGTCACCCCTGCTTTTTCCAGCAGATCGGCCACCAGTTTGGCGGTAATGGGCACCCGGCCCTTTTCTTTCCGATCCTGCCGTGCATAGCAATAGTACGGAAGCACGGCGACAATACTTTTGGCCGATGCGCGCTTCAGCGCGTCGACCATAATCAACAATTCCATGAGATAGTGGTTGGGGCGGCGCGACAGCGATTGCATAACAAAAACATCCTTGCCCCGGACGTTTTCATGAATCTGAACCCCAATTTCACCATCGGGAAAAGTCTCGATCGACCTCTGGCCGAGATTCACCTTGAGTTCATTCGAAAGTTCGCGCGCCAGCTCCTCATGGGAGGACCCAGCAAATAACAACCAAGAAGTATCTTGCTCAGCCATAAAGTCTTAAGAGTTGGGGTGGAAGGATTCGAACCTCCGAATGGTGGTACCAAAAACCACTGCCTTACCACTTGGCGACACCCCAGTGTCCATGATCAAAAAAACGACAACCATCATAACGAACCGCGTAAATTTTTAGCAATGAGAGTCCGCAGAGAGCCATTCCCGATGTGAATTCTTCGAGGAGATTCAGGATGTTTTCGAACGAGTTTACCCCATTTTTCGAAGTCCAATATCTCCTTAAGTTATATGGACTTCGAAAAATGGGCGTAAAATCGTCGAAAAGATTCCTTTCTTTTCATTCTTACCAATCTTGTTTATAGATACTTTTATGAGGATTGTTCAAATCGCCGCTGAATTTGCGCCGATCGCCAAAGCCGGAGGGCTGGGCGAGGTAGTGCTCGGGCTATCCCGCGAGCTGGGCGCCCAGCACCATTCAGTGGATATCATCATCCCAAAATATTCCTTGATTGATCCCAAAACTCTTCAACAGCTCAAAATGGAGATCGCCGATTTCCGCTGTCAGGAAAAAGGACAGCCCATTTCGAATGCCATGTGGTCGGCCAATGCCCAGGATTGCTCGCTGCACCTGCTCGAGGCCCGACACCCGGCCGGCTATTTTCATCGCGATCGGATCTATGGCTTTGCGGACGATGCGGCCCGTTTCCTCTATTTTTCCCGCGCGGCGATGGAATACCTCAAACTGAAAAACGAGCCGATCGATGTCCTTCACCTGCACGATTGGCATGCGGCTGCCTGCGCCGTAATTTTAAAAGATCTCCTTTCCAGAGAAATCAAGGTAAAATCGGTCGTCTATACCATCCACAACCTGGAATATCAGGGCAAATGCGCCGCCCATGATCTCGATGCGATCGGCCTTAGCGGCTCTTCCTATCTGACAAGCGCCCGGCTGCAGGATCCTGATTCGCGCTACCCCCATACGATCAATCTGATGAAAGGGGGCATTGTCTATGCGGATGCGGTCAACACCGTCTCCCCGACCTATGCTAAAGAGATCCTGACGCCGAAGCGGGGCTACGGCCTGGCGCCGTTCCTAAAGAAAGCCAAGCTGATCGGCATCCTCAACGGCATCGATGCCGCGATCTGGAACAGCGCGACGGACCCTATGCTGGCTGGCAGATACAGCGCTGACGATTCATCCGCAAAGATCGTCAAAGCTAAAAACGCCAATAAGGAACTTTTCAAAAAGCGCTACTCGCTCGATGGCCAAAACCGCCCGCTCATTGGCGCCGTCACGCGCCTCGCTCCGCAAAAAGGCACCGATCTGCTGCTGGCAGCGGTCGAGCAAACCCTCGATGCGGGAGGATCCTTTGTCCTTCTCGCCTCGACGCCGGTTCCCGAGATCCGCCGGCAGTTCGAACAACTGAAAGAGCTCTACAAGAACAATCCTCGCGTCCTTTTGCAATACGAATATAACGAAGAGCTCGCCCACCAGATATACGCCGCCCTGGACTTTTTGCTCGTCCCCTCTCTATCCGAGCCGTGCGGGCTGACGCAACTGATCGCCCTTCGCTACGGCACCATCCCCATCGTGCGCGCCACCGGCGGGCTCAAAGACACCGTTTTCGATTGCGAGGACGGAAAAGTTCCCTTGGAACAGCGCAATGGATTTGTATTCTACGAACCGACGGCGCCGGCCCTGAACAGCGTCATTTTGCGCGCCCTCAATATGTACAAGACAGACCATGCGACCCATCTCACCATTTTACGCAGGGCGATGCGGTGCGACTATAGCTGGAAGCAGCCGGCCCAGGAATACCTGAAGCTCTATCGCAAGATGCATTCAGCAAAACCGAAGATTTCCGAACATCTCACAGCAATCAGCTGAGCCAGGCTTTTTTGACATAATTCCGGTTCGAATAGATATAATCGACAGCGGATGCCACCGTATAAAGAGCTGCGATCGAAACAGCCCACAAGCTGATCAGGTGCAATAGAGCATTCGACAACATGCCCCGCGAATAAAGAATCAGCAAAATCAAGATCAAAAACAGCACGCCAGCCTGAATCACCGCTTTCATTTTCCCGCTGAATCGAGCGGCCAGAGCAAACCCGCGCAGTGCGCACAAAGTCCGGAGCGTACTGATAAAAAAATCGCGGTAAAAGAAGACGAGAACAAGAATCATCGGCAAGGCAACGGGGCCTTGCGTCAATGTTAAAAACAGGGAAATCTTCGTCACGCTGTCCGCCATGGGATCAAGAACTTTCCCCAGATCGGTCACCTGATTGCGCCGCCGGGCAATCATCCCGTCGATGAGATCTGAAAATTCACAGATGCTGAGCAAAAAAAACAGGATGAAGGGCATGACGCGATAAGGGATACCCAGCCATTCGTATTCCAGATAAATCAATGGAAACAATGGGCTGATGACGATTCGCAAAAGAGTAAAATAATGGGCCAAGCTCATTTTTCGGCAATCTTCTTATGATCAGCCTATCCTTGAGCGCAAAATTCGTCAACAGCGCGATTGCATTGAGCTTAAGGAGATAGGCTCTCTCATTGAGAATAATCCGTTGTTTCCCGAGAAGACAAATGTGGAATTTGTCATAGTGCAGAGCCCCTCTCATCTGCTCGACAAGTTTTTGCAAATCATTTATACTGTCAGTTGTTTTGGAAATGATGTGATTGTTAGCGAAAGCAACAATCAACCTGAAACAGTTCGTTCTTTGGCTCATTTGAGCGATGCCAGAATACTAACGTTTACGGACTTTGGTAGCGTGCATCAAGACAGAACTTCGTGCCGATGTCTGGTGAGAAGGAGCGTAATTGCTCTGGTCTCCAAATAAAATTCAAGGGGTGGGGGCAGATGGAGATGCTATTTCTGGCTCTGGTGCAGAGGATGGATATCGGCGCAAGTCCTTTGGGTGTTGTTGGGGGCTTCGCCCCTTCTGGCTTGAACGTCAACAACAACTACTACGACAACGAGAACATCGGCGTCGCGGGCTGGCGGAAATCCTGTTAATAATTTCCTCATTAGGTCTTAAAACATCTAATGAGGGACGGACTTTATCCATCCACCAATCATTTTGCCAATTTCTTGAATATTTTTTTGAATCTCAATGTACTGCGGATCTCCTATGATACGGGTGTCCTTGGCCAATCGGACAAGAACCTTCAGCAGATCTAGCTTGTTGCTAATAATAAATAGTGATTGAACTCGATCTTCTCCTTTCCGATGACTTGTTTCAATGAGTGCTTCTAAAAGAGCGAGCGTGGTATTCTCGCACTTTTGCCAAATCGTATAACGCCCAGATTTGGAGATTTTGGCCTGATAACTATGAAGCAGTTTGTAGAGGTCGTATATCTTATGAAAAATGGGGATATCTAAAACGCTGCGAATTTGCGTGGTCATGAAAGTTGCTCGATTCCTTTTTGATGAAATGACTTCATTGGAACATATTTTTCAATGCTGGAATCAGTTTAAACGAGGGAAAAGTAAAAGAAAAGATATCCAGATTTTTGAAAGGCATTTGGAGGATAATATCTTCCAGCTTCAGGAGGATTTGAGAACCTCACAATACAGCCACGCTCCATATGAACAATTCTATGTTACCGACCCGAAACAGCGACATATTAGCAAGGCAATCGTCCGAGACAGGTTAGTTCATCAAGTGGTTTGCGATACATTGACCAAGGTTTTTGATAAAAAGTTTATATTTCACTCATTTTCCAGCCGCCTCGGGAAGGGAGCTCACATGGGTGTAGCCAACCTACGTCAAATGATTAGAAAAGTAAGCAGCAATGGGGCTCTACCATGTTTTGCATTGAAAATGGATATTCGTAAATTTTTCGACTCAGTCCATCTTTGTACGCTGAAAGGACTGTTACGACAAGTGATCAAAGATGAAAATGCCTTGAAAATGATCGATATAATCATCGATAGCTTTAAGGCAAATCAAGGAGAAATAGATCCGGTTGGAATCCCTCTAGGCAACGTGACATCCCAGCTATTTGCGAACGTTTACCTTCACGAACTTGATGACTTTGTTAAACAAAACATTAAAGAAAAATATTATCTGAGATATTCCGATGACTTCATTATTTTGTCCAATAATGAAGAGTATTTAAAACATTTGATTAGTTTGATTCGTGAATTTCTCGCAAAAAATCTACGACTCGAACTCCACCCCAAAAAAGTGTTCATCAGCAAGCTCGTGTCAGGTATTGATTTTTTGGGATACGTCCTATTTGAAAATCACACATTAATGCGCACGAACTCCAAGCAAAGAATGAAAAGGCGGTTGAACGAGGCGTACGAGAACTATCTCATCGGAAAAACCGACGCAACACCTATGGATCAAAAGTTACAGTCCTATTTGGGGATTTTGTCTCATGCCGATCAGCAAACCCTATCGATCGGGATCAAAAATGCTTATTGGGTGCGAAATGGATCATTTCCCGATTGAAGAATGAAAATTTGCCCGGCTTCGCCGGGAAAATCCAAATTCCAAGAAAACAATGTCCTGATTACAATGGCCAAGTATCCAATGACCAATGGCCTTTAGAACTTCCGCCAGCCCGCGACGCCGAAGCACTCGTCGTCGTAGTAGCGGGAGTCGTCGACGTACAAGCCAGAAGGGGCGAAGCCCCCAACAACCAAGTTGTAGCCACAAATGATTTCTTTACAACGCGTGTAAGTCCAGGGATTGTCATTGAAACATCGATTTCCTGAACGTCGATTTTCCCAAAGAATAGCCCTGACAGCATCAAAGACCCTGGGGGCTTCGTATCCTGGAGGCAATAACCCTAACTGCTGTTTATAAGACATGTTTCTGCTTCCAGGAATCACATCGCGTGTCATGACTGCATAGCGAAATTCTTCTTCAGCAGGTATATAGTTAGCAGTTCCGAACGAATTCAATCTACATCCAGTTCCTCCAGAACTTTTATCTAGCTGATCAAGAGATTTTAATGTTAATGGGACGATAGTGCCATCGATGTCTACCTGTGGAAACAGGGGCACGACAATGACCATATCCGAATTTATATTCCCGGGGCTAAATGGGCACGTTTCTTTAAGAAAATCAATGAGTGCTTGAGGATAAGGCGGCAGATTCATTGTTGCCGCAGCGGCCCACTCATTTTTAGAAATAAAGCACAGCATGTTTGCGATATTTACTGCAGGTATTGGCCGTTTTGATTCACAGCACTCGGTAGACAGTTTTTTCCAAGACTCTAAATGTTCAGACCCCCTTCCATCTTTACCGGAAAAGACTTCATGCGCTGTCTCGAAGATACAACGGAGATATGCTGCTCTAAGCTCAGGATGAACTATTACAGCTGTGTCATCAATACCAGATTTGATATTCGAGCTGCGGATATAACGGTGGGTCCAAAATGGGGGGGTATATTTATTATCCGAAAAAACGCTTCCTTCAAAAAGATGATCTGCCGCATTTTCGACGACATGATTAAACGCTCTATTCCATTGTTTGCAAACGCGAGAAATAGAGCTGGGTGGGAGTGATAGCCATTCGCCTTTGTCGTTGTATATTACCAGCGGAGCCCTGCTTTTTGTAAAGAGCGATGTTTTCACAGGTGCTTGCGGACCGTTCAAAAAACTCATGATGTGAGTAAGTACGTCATGAAACTCTTTTTGCTGAACAAGTGATAATCTTCGATCAGTCGTGGGAGGTTTTTGCTGCGAGGCAAAAAAATCGATAGCTAAAAAAATGGCAGCTAGAAAAATAAAAATCGGAAATAATACGACAGATACTTTTGCCGCCAATGATTTAACTGAACAGTCTGCTTTTGTTATCGAATTCTTATAACCATCCCAATTGGTAATATGACTAGTTATGTGTACAACGCTCATGGCTGGCGCTCCTGTTTGGTGTATATTATCTGTAATGTGTTGATTTAATGCAAAGGTTTGTTCTGTTTTTTTGTAATGTTTCGCCTTTTCTAATTTGAAGCGCGATAAATAGTTTAAAATTGAAAGTAGTCATCTGACTGACGCTACCTCCATAGTTCGCAAATCATTTTAGCAGTTCTTTTAAACAAGAATCCAGGTCATAAACCTGGGTTAGTGGGAGTTTACAGTTATTTTGATGATATGATGCAAGATTTTGAACGCACTGCTTGCCTAGAGTCCCGCCCCTTTAGGGGTGGGTCTAGGCAAGCTATTTTATGAGATGCGGTATGCGGCTTTAGCCGCACCGCCTCCAAAAGCTGCGTAAAGAATCTCCTCCTTTCAACTCCCGCTAGGTGGTTGACAAAGCCAGCTGACCACAAGCGGCGGCGATATCGTCGCCCTTAGTATAGCGCCAGGTCGTGTTGATCCCCGCTTTTTCCAATATTTCGCGGAAACGCGCGACCTTCTCCTGGGATGGACGGTTCAGATCGATATTTTCGATGGGGTTATAAGGGATCAGATTGACGGTACACTGCTTCATGCGCAGCAATGCGGCCAGCTCCTGCGCGCAGCCGGAATGATCGTTGATACCTTCAATCAGGGTGTATTCAAAGGTAATATCCCGTTTCGTGGCGATGGCATAATCATCCATGGCCATTAAAATCTCTTCGAGAGGATATTTTCGGGCATACGGAATGATTTTTTTGCGAATATTCTGATTGGGCGCATGTAACGAAAGCACCAGATTGATCTTGAGATCCTCTTTAGCCAGACGATGAATCGCCTCAACGACGCCGACAGTCGACACCGTGATGCGGCGCTGGGAAATGTGCAGAGAGTTCTCATCGTGCAAAATACGGATCGAACGGACAACCGCATCGTAATTTTCCAGCGGCTCGCCCATGCCCATGTAGACCAGATGGCACACCCTCTCCCCTTTTTCCCGCAAAAACCGGTCGATATGCAGGGCCTGTTCGACAATCTCAGCTGTGGAAAGCGAGCGGATCAGCCCTTCTTTTCCCGAAGCGCAAAATGCGCAGCGAGCCGGACAGCCGACTTGCGAAGAAAGGCATACCGTGCGGCGATCAAACGACTCGATCAAAACCGATTCGATTTTTTTACCATCAGCCAGCTCCCACAGAAACTTCATCGTCTCTTCCGCTTGCTGAGTTTGCACGAGTCGGATCGATGGAAATTGAAACACATCCGCCAGACGGCCCCGCATCTCCTTCGACAGATTGGTCATCGCATCGAATGAAACGGCGCCCTTTTGATAGACCCATTCAAAAATTTGCTTGGCGCGGAAGACCGGCTCGCCAATATCCGACATCTTTTTTTTCAGATCATCTAGAGTCAGGGAGCATAGTGGGATCTTGTCAGACATTTATTTCCTATTTCTTTGGGCAATGAGTATACCCTGTCCCCTGCCTTTTGGAAAGGATTGAAGTATATTTTCCCTGTAGCAATTTTTCTTGAGAGAGCGTTAAAATAGCTGCCATATGGCACCATTACCGCAAGATTCGCTCAAACACATCGTCTCTCTCGCGAAACGACGGGGCTTTATCTATCCCGGCTCGGAAATCTACGGCGGATTTGCCAACACGTATTCTTTTGGCCCCTACGGCGCCGAGCTAAAGAAAAATATTAAAGATCTCTGGTGGAAGACGTTTGTCCATCGCCGGCGCGATATGGTCGGTCTGGACGGCCCCATTTTGCTGCATCCCAAAGTCTGGCAGGCATCGGGGCATCTCGACAACTTCAACGATGCGATGATCGATTGCAAAGCGTGCAAGGCCCGGTTTCGCTGCGATCATTTAATCGAGGCGGCCCTCAATCAAAGTGCCGACGCTATGTCGCTGCAGCAAATGACCGAAACCGTGCGAAACAACAAAGTGAAATGCCCCAAATGCGGCGCGCAGGACTTCACTGACGCCAGACATTTTAATCTGATGTTCTCGACTCACATGAGCAAGACGGGCCAGGAAGGCGACACGGCCTATTTGCGCCCGGAAACAGCGCAAGCCATCTTCATCGACTTTAAAAACATCATCGATACGATGCGCGTGAAGATCCCCTTCGGCGTCGCGCAAATCGGCAAGGCATTCCGCAACGAGATCACGCCTGGTAATTTTATTTTCCGCGTCGTCGAATTCGATCAAATGGAAATCGAATATTTTATCCGCGCCAACACATGGGAAAAAACATTCGAGGACTGGCTCGCGTCCATGCACGCCTGGTGCAAACTCATTGGTCTCAAGACAGATCGAGTCCACGAAAAAGAGCATCCCCAGGAACTGCTCTCCCATTACTCCAGGCGCACGGTCGATCTGGTCTATGATTTTCCTTTTGGAACGAGCGAACTCTATGGCCTCGCCTACCGCACCGATTTCGACCTGTCGCGCCACGCTGAATTTTCCGGCCAATTACTCACATACACCGATCCGGAAACCCGTGAAAAATTCACGCCTCACGTGATCGAGCCGACTTTCGGCGTCGAGCGCACAATTCTCGCTCTTCTTTGCGATGCGTATGAAGAAGAGCAGCTGGAAGGAGGGGAAATGCGCACCGTCCTCCATTTTTCCCCGCTCATCGCGCCGGTCAAGGTAGCTGTTTTCCCTCTCATGAAAAAAGAGCCGCTCGCCGATAAAGCGCGCATGGTATTCGACCTTTTGCATGAGCGCTGGAATTGCGAATACGACGAATCGGGCGCCATCGGCAAGCGCTATCGCCGCCAGGACGAGCTGGGTACTCCTTATTGCATCACGATCGATTTCGATACCCTCGAAAACGACACCGTCACTCTACGGGATCGCGACTCCATGAAACAGGAGCGCATTTTAATTTCAAAGCTGATTGAAGAATTAAACGCGAAAATTAATAACTAAAAACATATTTATTACTTAACTTGTGTAATTATGCCACAACCAATATCTAGCCATACTCCACCTCCTACTGAGCCTACTCAACCGATACCTTCGCAACAACCAACCTTTCCCGTATTCATCGATTTACAAATACAGACTATTAACCTGAGCCCCAAACAGGTGACAATATGCGCCAGCGAGGCGCAGCCAGATCGAAGCGATAGCGTTCTGAACGACGAGGACCATAGCCAAAGGCTAGGCCGAGGAGGGAGGATGGATATGGCAACGCCGCAGCAAGCAGGTTGTCACCCGTTTGAGGCTCGGGTTAATATACTGTGCACGGGAAGGTTTGCAATACAAGCAGCCCGAGAAAACGGCCACCCAGACATTGAAGACCTACTGAGCCCAACAAATACGGATTCATGCGCAGTCATCACTCGCACTTGCGGAGTTGCGTTGGCTGTTTTTGGATTATATTTTTCTATTTTCGGCCTCTAATTGACATCCTCTTTTTTACTCAAAATGCCCGTTTCCTGGACGACCTGGGGCCGTGCCCGTTTGATCTCGTCGAACTTCTTCGCCAATTCAAGAACTTCCTCTTCACTACAATGGCCGCTATAGATCTTGAGTTTGATCTCCTCGCGCTGCTGCATCCAGTAGCGCTCGAGAATGCGCCGGACGGCTTCAATGAACCCATCGAGTGCCTTATCCCGATTGATTCTCTTTTGAAGGATTTCCGCTAAAAACATCTGCTGCTCGGGATTTTCGAGATCAATCGCCAACGACAGCAAATCGCATGTCTGGTTTTCTTTGGCCGCCTTCAATGCCTTTTCATACAGCGTGCGCGCGGACGACAGCCGGAAATGCTCCGGCTTGAGGTTGAGCTCGGCGATGCGGATGATCGGCGCCGAAACAGTGCCGATGAGCAGCCAGCGCAGCAGGTCGGCTTCCAGAATGCGGTCGGGATCGATCTCCGTCGTCCCCAGAGTGGCCGAGCGCTTGAAATAAATCTGCGGCGCGTTTTCTTCCGCTCCGCCCACCATCGATTCAGGCGTCTGCGTTAAACGGGCCAATTTGCGCAAACTCTCATGCACCATCAGCGGATGGTCCCAATCGCGAATGCGCTTGGCAATCATTTGAACCAGCTCGTTCTTGCCGGCGGGCGTCTGGATATTGATCGTACGGGAAAAATGGTTCACCAAAAAGGGCAGATATTCAACGCTGTCGTCGATCCGTTTTTGCCAGTCCTGCGGTCCTTTTTCTTGCAAAATCAGATCGGGATCGCATTTTTCCGGCAGCGAAACGACCCAGACTTCAATGCCTTCTTTCTGAAACAGATGGCCGATCTTCACGGCCGCTTCCTGCCCCGCGGTATCTCCATCGAGGGCCAGATACGCCTGGCGAATGCCCAGATGGATCAACTCTTTGGCCTGATCTTCGCCAAACGCCGTCCCCTGCCCGGCCACGGTCCAGTTGAATCCATTGTAGATGAGACGCATGGCGTCGATCTGCCCTTCGACGATCAGCACACGGCGATCCTTGGCGATTCTTTTCCGGGAATAGCTCAGCCCGAAGAGAATTTTTGATTTTTTAAACAGCGGCGTTTCGGCCGTGTTGATATATTTCGGGCCAAACGTATCCGGCTTGAACTTTCGCGCGGTAAATCCAATGACACTGCCAGCCGGATCCAAAATCGGGATCATAATCCGATCCGAGAAAAAGACCCGTCCCGACTGGCTGAACAGGCCCGCTTCTTTCATCAGCGGATCTGATATTTTTTGCGAGCGCATCGCCTCCAAAAACAGGCGGTCGGCTTTCGGAGCGAGGCCGATCTGAAACATGCGGATGAACTCGAGATCAATGCCGCGGCTATAGAGATATTCCAGGGCCGCATGTCCTTCCTGGGTATGCAACAGGCAAAACTGAAAAAAACGGCTGGCCTTATCCAGAGTATCTTTTAACAGCGCCTTGGACGGCCCCTTGGGCTGTTCGGGTCCTTGCGCTTCTTCCAAGAGGACATTGAAGCGCTCGGCCAGCATTTCGACGGCCTCGACAAAACTGAGCCGCAGATGAGCCATCAAAAACTGGATGGCGTCGCCATGAGCCCCGCAGCCGAAGCAATGGTAATGGCTGTCTCCCTTTTGAACGACGAACGACGGCGATTTTTCCTCATGAAACGGACACAGCGCTTTATGCGAGGCTCCCGTGCGCTGCAATTTGACATACGGGCCCAGCACCTCGACGAGGTCGATGCGCGATCGCAATAGCTCCAGACTTTCTCGTGAAAATGTGCCCATAATTACACATGCTCGTGAATGTACGATCCCTTGGAATAGGTCAGCCGCAGCCATCCGCGATTTTTCATCGCTGAAAACGCCCGTTTTTCAAAGACGTCGCCGCGCGGAAAATGGCCGGCGTCAGCCCGGATCTCGCGATAGATCGGCGCGCAAAAATCAGCGCGCTTCACCAAAAACAGCTGATCGGAAAATCCCTGGCCCGCAACATAAAATCCCTTTTTGCGCCCCAACGATTCGCGCCGCGCCTCTTCATATTTGTGATTCCAGGTCAGATTGGCGACTTTGTAGCGCGAATCTTTTTCCATGAGAAAAAGCGCCTGATCAATCCATTCGATTGGCTCGTCGAGGCGCACATCGCCCGTCAGATATAGCAGATAGTCGCTCTGTGCCAGATAAATCGCCGCCAAGGGGCCGATCGCGTTGTAATAGATCCAATCGGCATTGACGTTGTGATACAAATATGCATCCCGACCGGGGCGAAAATCTTCCCGCTTCAGCTGAAAAAAAATGAGCACGTCATGGGCGATTTTCTCGGCCACCACAAAACGGGTCAACACTCCCTCATCCACCTTCTTTTGTGCAGCATGGCAAACGGCGGGCAGATCATTGACGTTGTTGATGATGAGAATTTTTTCTTTGAAGGGAAAGAGATGGTTGGCGATCTGGCGCTGGGCGAGATAGTGGGGATCGAGAAGAATCTGCTGCCAGTCTCTTTCCCAGCAGTTGGTGGCGAAGGATACGCTCGGCACTGGACTTTTCTTGAACCAGAACATCTTTACAAAACCCGTATGGATGTGGACAATTGCAATCCTAACATACATTTTGAGCGATAGCAATGACGTCCCCGACTCCCATGATGGCCCAATGGCAAACCTGCAAAACGCAAGCGAAAGACGCTCTGCTCTTTTTCCGCTTGGGCGATTTCTACGAAGCGTTTCACGACGACGCGAAACTCATCGCGAAAGAGCTCAGCCTGACTCTGACGCAGCGCCAGAACGTGCCGATGTGCGGGGTGCCCTATCATGCCGCTGAACAATACGTCGACAAGCTGATCGCCCGCGGCTACAAGGTCGCGATCGCCGAGCAGACGGAAGATCCCCAATCGGTCAAGGGCCTGGTGAAAAGAGAGATCTCCCGCATCTCGACGCCGGGTACGATCGTCAATTCGCAGCTGCTCAATGAAAAAAAGAACAACTTCATTGCATCCGTCTCCCAGCTGGGCTCGATTTTCGGCCTGGCCGTCCTCGATCTGACGACCGGAGAGTTCCGCGCGCAGGAATTGGAACTAGAGCAGGAACTCGTCGATGAGCTGCACCGCCTACGACCATCGGAATTCATCGCGGCGCGCAAATTCAAAGAAGAGCGAGCGCAATTTTTCCAGGATCTTTCTTTTGCTTTTTCTTTTCTGCTCAATGAGCGCGACGCGGGGCAATTTGACCCTCAAAGCGCCTTAACCGCCCTGCTCACCCATTTTCAAGTGGCTACGCTCGATGGTTTCGGCCTGAAGGGGCAAAGCGCCGCCATCACAGCGGCCGGGGCCTTGATCACCTATCTGAAGGATGATCTGTCGCTGCGCCTCCACCAGGTGACCTCCATCCAGAATGAAGCGCTCTCCCACTATATGGCGCTCGATCGCTCCACCGTGCGCAATCTGGAGCTCACCGAATCTCTCAGCGACGCCACGTCGGCCAGCACCCTGCTCGCGATCCTGGATCGGACGGCGACGCCCATGGGCGCCCGCCTGCTGCGGCAATGGATCCAGTATCCCCTGCTCAGCGCGAGCGCCATTGCGGCGCGCCAGGATGCGATCGCTGACTTCCTCGCCCATCTCGACAGCGCCCGGCGGCTCCACCAGCATCTCGAGCGCGTACGCGATCTCGAGCGCCTGATCGCCAAGATCGCAGCGAAATGCGCCTCGCCGCGCGATCTCTGGACGCTGGGCCTCTCCCTGGCATCGCTCCCTTTGATCCGGCAGGAATTGCTCGCTCTCCCGTGCCATTGCATCCAAAGCGATCTGGCGAATTTACGCGATGTTTCAGCCGTTGCCCATGAGATCCAATCGTCTCTCCGTGAAAATCCCCCCTTGCGCATGTCTGATGGAGACCTCTTTCGCGAAGGCGTTCATCCCGAGTTGGACCGCTTGCGCGGCCTCAGCCAAGATAGTATGGACTGGATCGCCCGCTATCAAACGGAGCTGCGCGAAAAAACCGGCATCCGCACACTGAAAGTGGGTTACACAAAAGCATTTGGCTATTACATCGAAGTGAGCCGCGCGAAGGGCGAAGGTATTCCCGAAGGCTTTCAACGAAGCCAGACTCTCGTCAATGCCGAGCGCTACGTGACCGAGGAGCTCAAGCACTATGAGCACAAGGTGCTCTCCTCCGATGAAAGGGCCAAAGCCCTCGAAGCGGAGCTTTTTGAAGCGCTCCGATCCAAAATTGCGCTGGAAAGCGACACGATCCAGGGGATCGCCAAAGCCCTCGCCCGGATCGACGCCCTGCTCTCGCTATCCCTGGCTGCCCGCGATCATCGCTTCAATCGGCCCGTCGTCGATGACAGCGATGTCATGGAGATCCAGAATGGCCGCCATCCCGTGATTGAGAGCGCCATCGGCTCGTCCCACTTTATTCCCAATGACACCCATCTCGGGCCGCACCGCCAGATGCTGCTGTTGACCGGCCCCAACATGGCGGGCAAATCGACCTATATCCGGCAAGTCGCGCTCATTGCCATCATGGCGCAAATCGGCTCCTACGTCCCCGCCGAATCGGCCCGCATCGGCGTGATCGACAAGGTGTTTTCGCGCATCGGCGCGAGCGACGATCTGGCCCGCGGCCAGTCGACATTCATGGTGGAGATGAGCGAGACGGCCAACATCCTCCATAATGCGACCTCGCGCTCGCTCATCATCCTCGATGAGATCGGCCGGGGAACGAGCACCTACGACGGCATCTCGATCGCCTGGTCCGTCGCGGAATTTTTGCTTACGGCTGCCAACAAAAAAGCGAAGACCCTGTTTGCGACGCACTACTGGGAATTAACTCGGTTGGAGAAGGAACATAAAGCAGCGGTGAACATGCATGTCGCCGTCCAGGAAACGGACAGCGGGATTGTCTTTTTGCGCAAGATCGTGCCCGGCGGCACGGACCGCAGCTACGGCATCCATGTCGCCAAGCTGGCCGGATTGCCCTTTGCGGTCATCCGCCGAGCAGAAGAGATGCTGGTCATGCTGGAACAGATGCGGCCGGCAAAAGAAAGCGTTCCGGTTCCCAAAAAGAAGCGGATCGAAGAGCAGATGCCGCTTTTTGAATCGATGATCATCGAAGAGCTGCGCCGCATCAATCCCAATCAATTGACGCCTATGCAGGCCCTGCAGATCATCGCGGATCTGCAAGCGCGCGCGCTATCGCTAAAAGGAAAAACGGCTTAGAGTTAAAAGGCCTCAACCTCATCCACTGCCCCAGATCGCCCTTCAATTATTTCAAGTTTCCTCGACGATCGCATAACCATATCGAGCAATTGCCGGCTCATTACATCAGCTTGTGCAGAAGTCAAAGAATCGCCATCTAGTCCACTACCCATCATTACCCCCGCTTTGTGTAATATATACCAGGCAACAAAGCGCGAGCATCTCCAGGCATCGAACTGCATTTTTTTAAATTTATCATTAAACGTATAATCTTCTAACTTCAGTTTTTTCATGAAGTCATTCAGAGTTAAACCACTATCTCCTAGAATGCGCTTTTTCCCGTCTTCTTTTAAGGTCCGGCCCTGCGAATCAAAAAAATGAACTGTTTTTGTGTCTTTATCAATAAAAATACAAACAACATGATCTCGAAACGCGCCTTGCAACACGATGGGAATGAAGATTTTTTTTGTTTCGCTATTCTGAAGCTGAGCCAGCTTTGTTGTTTCTGATGCGTTATTTACAGATCCAGTATAATCTGCGATCATGGATACGCCCTTCGATGCGAAAATCTTCGAGTCTTCTTTGACACTCTCATCTGCCAAAAATTTCATAAGCCCAAACCCGCACAACTTATGCTCATTGAGTTCACACATCAACGGATAATTCGCATTAGTTGCGAATTCCCCTGCCAGTTTCTCTGGCGGGTAGATAAAATTTGGCGAGAAATACTTGGCACCCAGCGCGACAATACCAGTAATTGTGGGGGCCAATGTTGCTAACAAAATCGGTGAGATAACGTGTGCGCTCATTCCAATCGAGGCGCCTATTTTTCCCGCAATAATGGCTCCGTAAATGGCAAGGGGTGCACCGGGAAAGAATAGGAGGCCAGCAGCCACTAATGAAATGACGGCAACAGCGCTGACCACTGCTAATGGCACCCTGCGTTGCTTCCCAAAACCTCCCTTTGTAGCCGGAGAGCTTTGAGCCGATTCATCTACCTTTCCTGGTGTAGCAATTGGTGCAGGCATAATTATAACCTCACGTTTAATTATTACTTACTATTATACCAAAACACAAGATGTTAGTCAATTCATAGCTATTAATTTAAATAATGTCAATACGATAATGCTAAAGCACTACGTACCGCTTCCCAAACGTATTAAGAATACTTAATCTATATGTGGATTTTAAGGGATCGTTCAAAAATAACTTTTAGCGTTCTCGAGGGAAAAATCGATTTATCTATTGAGAATTTTTCCTTGCAGAGAGAAACAAGACTCTCAGCCAGCTGCGGAAAAATTCTCAAAATCTAAACCGTTTTTCTCCTCGACAACACTAAACTTTATTCTTGAACGATCCCTAAGCTAATTGTGTTCATTATTCACTGCAACTGATATTTGATCCCCAAATCGACATAATGCTGATTTCGGGATCGATATTTTAGTCGTTTTTTTCATCCCGAAATCGACATAACGCTTATTTCGGGATCGATTTTATTCACACGACCTGCGATAATCGAGACAATTTAACTGGATGAGAAAATAGCAATGTCTTCTTTTATTGGACGTGAGCCTGAGATGGCGAGGTTGAAAGGCCTCTTAAGCAAGCGAAGCGCGAGTCTAATCGTAGTACGAGGCCGAAGGCGAATTGGTAAAAGCAGGTTGCTTGCTGAATTTGGCAAAGAAATGAAAAGTTTTTTCTTTTCCGGCATGCCCCCTGTGTTTAAGATGAATGCTCAGCTCCAGAGAGAGGAATTTGCCAATCAAATGGAAAGAGCCGGATTGCCTGGCGTTAAACCGGATGATTGGGGGAATCTTTTTTGGGCTCTATCAAAACATACAGAAAAAGGGAAAATGCTTGTCGTTTTTGATGAGATATCGTGGATGGGGGGAAAAGATCCGACTTTTTTGGGCAAGCTAAAAACTGCATGGGATATGCATTTCAGCAAAAACCCTCATTTAGTGATGGCTCTTTGCGGTTCCATTTCCTCATGGATCGAGGAAAACATTTTAAGCAGTACGGGCTTTGTCGGAAGAATTACAATCGACCTTGTTTTAGAAGAACTTCCGCTTAATGTTTGCAACGCTTTTTGGCGTCCCAAAGAAAAACGCATCGGTGCATTTGAAAAATTTAAGCTTTTATCTATTACAGGCGGCGTGCCACGCTATCTCGAAGAAATTGCACCTGAGCTTCCTGCTGAAAAAAACATCCAGAATCTTTGCTTCACTCGGGGTGGATTATTAGTGCGAGAATTTGATGAGATATTTTCTGATCTATTTTCGCGCCGTAGCGGAAGCTACAAAGAAATCGTCACTATTCTTGCAGATGGTTCAAAAGAACTTCCGGAAATTTGTAAAGAATTGAAAAAAAGTCGGGGCGGATTACGAAATAAATATTTAGATGATCTGGTCATGGCAGGATTTGTCCAAAGAGATTTTACCTGGTACCTGGAGAATGGAAAAGAGGGGAAATTAAGCCGATATCGATTAAGCGATAATTATCTCCGTTTTTATCTGAAATACATTTCTCGCAATCTTTCAAAAATAAAAAAAGGCGATTTTTCCAATTTTACATTAACCAACCTGCCCGGCTGGGAAGGTATTATGGGATTACAATTTGAGAATTTAGTTGTTCATAATCGCAGTACTGTTTGGAAACTATTGGCTATATCTCCGGAGGAAGTAGTGATGGACGGTCCATTTTTTCAAAACCCCACAAGAAGACAACCTGGATGTCAAATCGATTACATGATCCAAACGCGATTTCAAAATTTGTATCTTTGCGAGGTGAAATTCTCGAAAAATCGGATCGATAAAAGTGTAATTAAGGAAATGGAAGAAAAAAGAGAGCGATTAAAAATGCCCAGGCAGTTTTCGGTCAGACCTGTCCTGATCCACGTAAATGGTGTTGAAGATTCCGTTTTAGATGAGGGGTATTTCGATCAGGTGATTGATTTTAGCCATCTGTTAAACTGATCTTCAATGCCGTGTTAATATTAAGGCACTACGTAAATACCCGCGGCCCTGATCCGCTCGATCTCATCAGGAATCAGGGTAGAATGCGGGGAGAACAGGATGGTTATCCCATCGCGCTGCAACGCCGCAAGCCCCTCGCCCCGGATTAGCGGGCAATCCTGAACCCTCAGCCATTGCAGCGGGAGATCCTTGAGCCTCTTCAATCCCTCATCGGTGATCCGATCGATGGATTTTAGAGTAAGATATTGAATTTGCAAATCTTGCAGTACATCCACTAAACGATCCCCCACTTCGGGACAATGATCGAGGGTCAATTCCACCAAGAAACGATTAGCGGCAATGAACGGCAAGATGGCCTCCTCCGACACCGCTGCATCTGCGACGACGAGAAACCGCAGCGATTGGAGGGGCGCAAAATCTAGAAAGTGCTGATTGGTCCACCCCGCACAGCATAGGCGCAGATCATGCAGAGCGCCCAGCCTGGCAATCCAAGGCGCCCATGTACTGCCGTCGAGCTGCGGGCACTCGAGCAGATTCAACTGCCGCAAATGGCGGGCCGGCTCTGTTGTCGGCAATAGAGATCGCAAATCATCGAGTCCTTGCAAACTCAGCTCTTCCAACCGGCAACCTTGCAAAAGATCCTGAACGCCGCGATCGGTGATCAGGGAGCAGTGAGAGAGGTTCAGCGTGGCGAGATGCGGACAAGCGCGACGGATTGCATCGAGTGACGGGTCGCTCACGCGCCAGCAATGAGTGAGATTGAGCCGTTTGAGGGCATCATTTCGGATCTTGAGACTCCGGATGTTGGCACACGATGTCAGATCCAATGAAAAAAGAGACGGGCGGCGCCGCAATTCTTCTTGCAGCTCTTCATCGGTAATGTCCCGGGGCGGAGCAAAATGCAGCCCTTCGTTTAAGCAGGAAGGCGGCGCCCAGGCGCGCTGATCGTAGAGCTCCTGAACGGCATTTGCGAAAGATTGTAATTTTCCTTTGAGGCGGCGCCACGAACGGGGCTGATTGATCCGTTCATCGGGATCGGATCGAATATCGAATAACTCTTCCTGCCCGACTCTGATGATCCCCTTCCATCGGCCCTGGCGCAGCGCGATGATTCCCTCTTCAAAGGGACACGACATGAAGACGCTGCGCTTTTTTTTTCGCATCAGGCTTGTCCCCAGGCTGTGGTGGGGCGCCTGAATCCGGAAGAGATCCAGAATAGTGGGCAACAGATCCATCTGACTGCACGGATCATCGATGATGCGGGGCTGATCGAGACCCTGCGCCAAAATGAGCAGCGGCACCCGCACGTCCTCTTCATAGAGCATGCGGTGCACTTCAATCGGGCGGTCATGCTCGCCCTGGGACTGTCCATGATCTCCCAGAATGAAGAGAATCGAGTGTTGCAACAGATCCGCCTCTTCGAGCTGGCGCATCCATTCCTGCAACGCCCAATCGGTGTAAGCCATGGTATTCAGATAAGGCTCGGAGAATTTGCGCTCCCAGCCAGGCGGAGAAATCCATGGATGATGGTTCGTGATGGAAAAGAGGTTCAGAAAGACGGGCGTTTTCTGTTTTTTCAGCCAATTGATCCCGTAGCGAACCAGCGCCTCGTCATGAATGCCCCAGCTCGTCGAAGCCACGCCAGGGAGAGCCTCCTCGATCTCCCGCTTGCCGATGATCGTCTCAAATCCTTGCGATCGGTAAAACGCCTCGCTGCCCTGAAACTGCAGATGGGCGCCCTGGATAACAGCCGGATGATACCCTTCGCTCTTCATGATCCGGGGCAAGCCGATGAGCGGCAAGCCGACATAGTAGTGCTGATAGGATGGAGTCATCGATGGAGGAATACCGCAAAGCGACGCCACGGTGGCCAATGATGTGGTGTTGCTGTTGGTGTAAAACTGGGAAAAATAAATACCCTTCTGGCGCAGGGCGCAAAAGTGGGGCGTAACGGTCTCGCTGACGCTCTTCGCGCGGAAGGATTCCAGGAAAAAGAAGATCAGATGGGGCCGATCTTTAGGAGGAATGGGGATCGAAAAGGAAGATCTGCCCTTAAATGACTTCGTGATGCGAAGCAGTGGATAGTCTTTCGACAAAAAGAGAGCGTTTTCCGTCGAAAATGCCCATCGGCGACTCTTCATGGGCCTTTTTCGCCAGCGCTTATTCAGATCTTTGATCGCCAAAGTAAGAAAATGATCCCGCGTCGATGGTACAAAAATAAAGGCAGCCAGACAGGCGTTCAATATCCAGGAAGACAGGTCGCGCATAAAGACGAGGCCCACAGCGCCCACACCCAGAAAGGCTGCCGGAAAAATCCAGTTTTTTCGAAGAGAAGCGATGGAGCTGCGAAAAATGGCGATCTGGAAAAAGTGGGAATAAAGCTCGGGGCGAAGGCGCAGGCCAAGTCTTGAATGAAGTCCGTCGTCGATCGCCAGCAAGACGAAGTAGCAAAAGAGAAGCGGGGGAACGATCAACCAGGGAAGCACGGATATGAGAGAAGAAACCACACCCGCGATCATGAACTCTTCGGCCCAGCCTTGGCGAGAGCGGCGAGTGCGGATCCAAAGAGAAAAGCACAATATTAGAATGATCGGAGGCATCCCTGCATTCATACCAAAAAACTATATTAAAAAGAAAAAAAACACAAGGTTTGGTGAGTATGGATAGATTAATAAAAACATAACGACAAGTGACTTAAGAACAGGAATCAGCAATCAGATCGCTTGATTGCTAATTTTCTTGCATCGGTTGCGCTGATTTGATATAATCTAGTTAGAATTGAAAAATATTATGGGCATTCACTTGAAAACGTTGGCATCCAAAAAACTTCCCAAGAATGATCGGGAGCAGGCCGTATTATTCGGCTTGATCGACCTATACCTAAACAGCTCTAAACCCATTGGATCACAAACACTTCAGGAAAACGGCTTTGAGTCGTTGAGCTCCGCGACCATCCGCAACTACTTCGCCAAACTCGAGTCCCTCGGCTACCTGTTGCAGCCCCATACGTCCGGCGGGCGGGTTCCCACCGGCAAAGCCTTTCGTTTTTATGCCGATGTCTATCAGGATCAAGGCATTCTGGACTCTTCCCATGGAGAGATCCTCGAAGAGGTGTTCCGCGGCAAAAATAAGGAGATCGGCGCTCTGGTCCACCAGGCCTCCGAGATGCTGAGCAAGCTGTCAAAATGCGCCGTGTTCATCTCGATGCCCCGCTTCGATCAGGACTTCATCCAGGAAGTCAAACTCATCCCGCTCGACCCGATGCGCCTCTTGGCCATTATTATTACCGACTTCGGGCTGGTCCGCACCGAGACGATCTATCTCGAGCAGGAAGTCGACAGCGACTTCATTCAGCGCTGCGAAAAATACTTTATGTGGCGGCTCAACAAGGGAGAAAACATCACCTTCGAGCGCGAGATGCAAACGAAGCAGGCGCAGCGCATCTATAATGAGACCATGGTGCGCCACGTCGTCGGGTATCTGAACTTTTCGACCGAAGAAGTGATGCGCTGCGGCGTATCGAGGCTGCTCGCCTATCCGGAATTCAGCGATGCGTCCGCCGTCGTCAACAGCCTCTCGCTGTTGGAAAACCAGGAGCAGATGCGCAATATTTTGAGAGATTGCTGCCGCAAGATGACCTTGAGCTACTGGGTCGGCGACGAGCTATGCCCCCACGTCGCGCCGTCCTCGGAAAACACCGTCATCGCCATCCCCTACAAAATTAACCAGATGGTCGCGGGCGCCGTGGCGCTCATGGGACCATTGCGGCTCCCCTACCGCGAGCTCTTCGGCCTGATGCGCCATTTCAGCGAGTTAATGACATCCGCATTGACCGACACCGTTTATAAACACAAAATAACGTTCCGCCAACCCAACAGTTCGGGCGAAAAGCGGATCGAAAGCGACCACGATATGGTGAAAGCCAATCGATCGGTTTTATTAGAAAACAAAACGAGATAAAACAATATGACTGAGCCCACTGATGCCCCGCCGATGCCTGAAGTGGCAGCGGAGGAAGTTGCACCGCCAGCTTTGATTCCGGAAGATCCAATGGAGGTGTTGCAAAAACAGCTCCAGGAGATGAAGGACAAATACCTGCGTAACCTCGCCGACGGCGAAAATGCCCGCAAGCGCCTGGCGAAAGAAAAACAGGAGATCGTCAGCTTCGGCATTGAAAACATCATTTGCGAATTTTTGCCCGCGATCGACAACTTTGAAAATGCCCTGAAACTGGCCGACTCGGCCTCTGGCGATGTGAAGAACTGGGCCGTCGGATTTCAGATGATTTTGAATCAGTTCAGACAGGTGCTCCAAAACTACGGAATTACCCCGTTTCAATCCACGGGCTGCCTGTTTGATCCGAACTACCACGATGCCGTGGAAACCGCCGAAACCTCTGACGTTCCGGAAGGAACGATCTTGAAGGAATTTAGTAAAGGCTACAAAAGCGCCTCGCGCACCGTCCGCCCCGCGCGGGTGAGTGTGGCTCGAGCGCCTCGCAAAGCCGTAGAGCCGGATCCCGATCCGATCGCGGCCGCAACCACTGAAAATTAAAAAAATAGGAAAAAAAATATGACCCAGAAAAAAAGAATCATTATCGGTATCGACCTCGGTACCACCAACTCTTGCGTGGCCATCATGGAAGGCGGCACGACCAAGGTCATCGCGAACGCCGAGGGAGCTCGTACGACGCCCTCTGTGATTTCATATAAAGGCAATGAGCGCTCCGTCGGTATCCCCGCCAAGCGGCAAGCCGTGACCAATCCCGACCGAACCCTGTTCTCGTCAAAACGCTTCATCGGCCGCAAATACTCCGAAGTGCACTCAGAGATCCAGATGGTGCCCTTCAAGGTGTGCAAAAACGACAACGGCGATGCCGTCTTCGAAATCGAAGGAAAAATCGTCACGCCGGAAGATGCAGCCGCCCAAATCCTCATCAAGATGAAAGAAACGGCGGAAAGCTATCTCGGCGAAAAAGTCACCGAGGCTATTATCACCGTTCCCGCCTACTTCAACGACTCGCAGCGCCAATCGACGAAAGACGCCGGTAAAATCGCCGGACTCGACGTCAAGCGCATTTTGCCCGAGCCCACGGCCGCCGCTCTGGCGTACGGCATCGACAAGCTCAAGACGGACAAAAAAATCGCTGTATACGACCTCGGTGGAGGAACTTTTGACATCTCCATTTTGGAAATCGGCGACGGCGTATTCGAAGTGCTCTCCACGAATGGCGACACGCACCTCGGCGGCGATGATTTTGACCATCAGATCATGCACTGGATGCTCGAAGAATTCAAAAAAGAGACCGGAATCGATCTGTCGAAAGATAAGATGGCCCTCCAGCGCCTGCGCGATGCGGCCGAAAAAGCCAAGATCGAGCTGTCCGGCGTTGCTACGACGGAGATCAACCAGCCGTTCATCACGATGGATGCCAGCGGCCCGAAACACCTCTCGCTGACGCTGACCAGAGCCAAACTCGAAAACTTGTGCCACGATCTCATCGAACGATCTGTCGAGCCGTGCCAAAAAGCGTTGAAGGACGCCGGTCTGTCCACGTCCGATATCGGCGAGGTCATCCTCGTCGGCGGAATGACCCGCATGCCCTCCGTCCAGCAAAAAGTGCGCGACATTTTCGGCAAAGAGCCCAATAAGAGCGTCAATCCCGACGAAGCCGTTGCCATCGGCGCAGCCATCCAGGGCGGCGTCATCGCAGGCGATGTCAAAGACGTTCTGCTGCTCGATGTCGTGCCGCTCACACTCGGCATCGAAACGCTCGGCGGCATTTTGACCCCGCTCATCGATCGCAACACCACGATCCCGACCCAAAAAAAGCAGGTCTTCTCGACAGCTGGCGACAATCAGCCCGCCGTGACGATCGTTGTTTTGCAAGGCGAGCGCAAGATGGCCCGCGACAATAAGGAAATCGGCCGATTTGATTTGACCGACATCCCGCCGGCTCCGCGCGGCACGCCGCAGATCGAGGTCGCCTTTGACATCAATGCCGACGGCATTCTGCAAGTCAGCGCGAAAGACAAGCAGACCGGCAAAGAGCAAAAGATCCGCATCCAGGCCAAATCAGGGCTGACGGATGAGGAAATCAAGCAAAAGGTCAAGGAAGCGGAAATCCACGAAGCGGAAGATAAAGCCCGCAAAGAAGTCGCTGAAACGCGCAACGAAGCCGATGCGCTCATGTTCCGCGCCCAAAAGTCTTTGACCGAGTTCAAGGAAAAACTGCCGGCCAACGTATCTTCCGAGATACAGACCTGCATCGATAGCTTGAAAAAAGCGCTCGAGGGCGAAGATCTCATTTCTATCAAGACGAAGACGCAGGATCTGCAAGAACACATGCAGAAAATCGGCGAAGAGCTCGCCAAAACCTCAACAGCCGCGCCAGGACCCGAACAGGCAGGCGCACCCGGTGCTGCACCGTCCAGCGAGGCCAAAAAGCCCGACCTGGAAGAGGCAGAAATCATCGAAGACGAGAAGAAGTAACACTATTAACCGGGGCGGTAAAAAGGTGACACAGAGCGCAGCGAGGCAAAGACAGATCGAAGCGCAGCGGCCGAGAAGGCTGCGAAGACACGAGAAGGTCCGGTGGACCTTCGCAGTGCGCAGCAGGTGAGCGAAAAGCGAACCGGCCCGAAGGGATCGATATGTCGCAGCCACAGCAAGCTATTTGTCATCTTTTTACCGCCCCGGTTAATAAAATCAGCAGCTCAGGGATTTGTCTCTGAGCTGTTTTTTTTGTGCACAGTGCAATCGATCAGGTTGCAGGCTTTCAGCGATTTACCCTTCGGTTTTTTATCAAAGCATTGAAAAACCACGCGCAAAGCGGGAAACACCGACTCGTTGACCTTGGATGCCGCGATCTGCGCGCTCCCAAAATCCCCCTCAATCATCATCTCCGCACTATCCGGCTCCATCTTGGCAAGCTGTTTGATCACTCTCGTCGTCGTCTCTGATTGAATCAAAAAATAGCGGAAGCCGCCGCTCACCGTCAGCTCGGCCGCGCGATGGCGGGCCGCCTTCTTGGCCATGTCCATGGTGGTCTGCTCGTCGAGCACAATCACGACGGCGTACTGCCCCGGCTGCAGCCTGTACTCAATCATCTCATCGTCGGACACGAGAGATTTCCACTCTTCGCGAAAGCAGTTTCCCAATAATGCGGCCATTGCCAGAAAAATAAGAGGAATTTTGATCATAGCTATTCCCGTGGATCGTTTAGATCACAAAATCATATTGGGAATATAAATTCAAAGACTAAATTATAAACCGCTAACAACAAACGACATAAAAATATGCTACATTGATGTATATCAAAAAACACTATAAATGATATACTGCGGTGTATCACATTGAGGTCTATGAGAGACGAAATTCTTAAATCACTCTACGACTGGAATCCCTGGATTGAGGGGGATTTCCCGAAGGAATTAGCCGGCTATCCCCGGTCTTATTTTCTGGAACCTTATCTCCAGATACCCGAAATTAAAATATTGGAAGGAGCGAGAAGAGTTGGGAAAAGCACTCTGCTCTATCAAGTCATTGAGAGCGTACTAAAAAAAGACAAAAGCGTTCTGTACATCAATTTCGAAGACGAAATTTTAAAAAAATACACATTGAATGAGATCGCTTCGGTGTATCGCGAGGTTGCACCTCTGAAAAATCTTTTTGTTGATGAAATCCAAAACTGTAAGGATTGGGTCTCATTTATCAGGAAAACCCACGATCGCAAGGAGATCCCGCAAATTTGGATCAGCGGTTCTAACTCATCTTTTATTAAGAAGGAATTTGCCACACTACTAACCGGACGAAATATTACTATCAACGTTTATCCGCTATCTTTTGGTGAATATCTAAATTTCAAGTCCATCAAAGAAATAAATCAGCCACTTTCTTCGAAAAAAGAAGCCATCATTAAAAATCACTTTTTTCAATATTTGGACACCGGCGCATTCCCCGCTGTAGTTTTGCGTCCTGTACTGCAAAAGGAATTATTAATCAGCTATTTCGAAGATTTTATCTACAAAGATATCGCATCAAGATATGAAGTAAATTTATCGAAAATAAAGGAATTAGGACTTTATCTGGCGACAAATAGTGCTAAATATTTCAGCTATCGTGGCTGCGCAACAGCCTTGGGCATGCATCCGCAGACGATCATGGATTACTGTTCATACTTTTATGAGATTTTTCTTTTTAGCGAACTGTATAAATTTGATTATTCCTTAAAGAATCAGATCGGCAGCGACAAGAAGATATATATCGCCGATACGGGACTCGCCAATGCGATTTCATTTCGATTCTCGGAGGATCAAGGAAGAATTCTGGAAAATATCGTTCATAATGAACTCAAGCGTCGTCAAGAGGAAATCTATTTCCATAAACAAAAATACGAATGTGATTTTCTTGTTAAAAAAGACTTGAAAATTTCACAAGCGATTCAAGTGACAAAAACACTCGACGATCCAGATGTGAAAAAGCGGGAATATCGAGGACTTCTTGAAGCCATGCACACCTACCAGCTCACGGACGGATTAATTCTAACAATGGATGAAGAGGGATGTGAGGAAATCCATGAAGACCATCAAAAACTGCAAATCAAAACTCTCCCCGTTTGGAAGTGGCTTCTTTTTTGAAGGAGGAGTTCTTCAAATTATTTGAGCATAACCTGAATCGGCAGTCTCCCCAGCGGTAACCACTTCCCTTGGATCGCATCATAGGCTGCCTCCTGTGCATCGGGATCGTTTTCATAGGCAACCACAATCGACTCGCCATGAATCACTTGCATAACATACGGCGTGCAAAAGAGGATCACTCGGTCGCTGTTTTGCAGAAGCTCGGTCATTTCATTTGACAGTCCAAAATCACCGCCTAGTCCTTTTACGCGGTGAAGGCCCGCGACAATCTTTTTTTCGCAGGACGGTATTTGATAATCTTGCAAATCAAGGCATTGAACCTCGATCCCCTCTTCCCGATATTTTTTGACGATCCAATCCTCGCTCGAGCCGCCGATCGCCATATAGACAAAGGACTCGTTGATAGTCGCTGGCTGGCCCACGATAGTCAGCGCCTGTCGAAAAAGTTCTCTTTTGAGAAGAAGGGCTTCCGGATCCATCAATGTGGCCGGCGGGGCCGCTGGAATGGGTAAACAGCGCTCCTTGATCGCTAAAATCCTATTTACCCGCGCATCGAGATCCGCGATCGAAAGCCGGCCGCTGAGAAAAGCCTCGCGAAGAGCGCGAAATGCGCGCGGGATCTGGCTTTGCATTAAATCATCGACATCTTCCATCAAATGGGCGCCATAGAGAAGGAAATCGTGGCCCGCCTCAAATGCCCGGATGGCGATTTCCTCAACGCTCCAGGTGTTCGTGAGGGCGTGCATATTGAGCGCATCGGTGATGGCCAACCCCTGAAAGCCCATGGACTCTCGCAGCAGTTTTTGCATGCAGGCGGGCGACATCGATGCCGGATAAGTATCGAGGCAATCGACGAGAATATGAGCGCTCATCACACCGTCGACACCGGCATCGATCGCGGCCTGAAACGGGATCAGTTCGACCTGATTGAGCCGAACGATCGACAAAGATAGCATGGGAAGATCGAGGTGCGAATCGGTCACGGTATCGCCATGGCCGGGAAAATGCTTGGCACATGTCAGCAGACCTTCTTTCTGCATGCCGCGGATGATGGCGCAGCAGCGCCTGGCCACTTCATGGGGATCTTGCCCCAACGATCGCATGTGAATAATGGGATTCATCGAATTGATGTTTACATCGACCACAGGCGCAAGATTGAGATGGATGCCCGCCTGTTTAGCCTGCTTTCCAATGCATCGGCCCATCATCTCGATGAGCGACAGATCCTGCACGGCGCCGAGCGTTAAGTTGCGAGGAAATGAGATGGCATCCACCATGCGCATACCCAATCCCCATTCCGCATCGGCAACGACCAATAAATGGAATTTAGATAGGCTTTGCAATCGCTGTAAAAAAGCAATTTGCGTCTTCGCATCCGACGCTTTCAGAAGGACATTGGCAACATGACATTCTTTGATTAGAGCGTCCCAATCAGCGAAATGGGTTCCCCCCTGCAGCGGCGCCGCGGGAGCGACAAATAACTGGCCAATTTTTTCATCCAACGTAATCATTAAAAGAATCGGGAAAAAATACGGGACAGATCCTGGAAGGTGATGTAGATGAAAAATGCGATGAGCAACCCGACGAACGGAATAATCATCCGTTCCATGTTCTTGCCGCTGATGCGCCGCTTGGTGACAGCTTCATAGACTGAAAAGAAAATATGACCGCCGTCCAATACGGGAATCGGCAACAGATTGATGATGCCGAGATTCATACTGATGAGAGCCATCCAATAGAGCGCTTCTTTGGCGCCCGATTCCCAGCTTTGATGGATGACTTGCACAATTCCAATCGGCCCGCTCATGTATTTGGGATTCACCGATCCTGAAAACAGACCCGAAAGCGTGCGCCAGGTATCCTGGAGAATTTCGACGAATAGCTGAACCGGACCGGGATTGTAGATGATCACGCGATCTTTGAACGTGAGGCCGAGAACGAAATTGCGCTGTCTTTGCTCCAATTCATTGATCATCTGCTGCTTTTTTTCAGGATCAGAAATGGACTCGATCTCTTTTTTTTGCAGGGCGAACTGTTTGTCTCTTTGCTCTTGCATATCCGCAGGAACAGGAACTTCCATCAGCGGCTTCGGAGTGACGGAATTCAAGAGAATCAGATTACCGGCATGGCTCACCGGCCTGGAAGTGCCGATCGTCGATACGATCGATTGCAGATCCTGCAGATTCAACGAATCTTCAAATTGGCGGTCGGCATCTTTCCACAACACTTTTGCGATTGCAGCGAAGTCGCGCTGCATGATGAGCATCACACGCCTTTCCTGCAGCTGCTGAAGAAATGAATACGACGAGTCAATTGTTTTTCCATCGACGGCTAAAATAATGTCGTCTTCTTGCAGCGGATTGAAATACGAACAGCGCTGGCAGCGATCGAATGCTTTTTCCTGATCCGCGGCGTCGATGAAGCTCAGGCGCATTTCAACAGATGCTTTTGGAGAGAGCAGATAGGGAATAAAATAGAGATCCTGCAAACGCCCTTTGATCCCCGCTTCATGCTGCCAGTCATCCATCTCGGCGCGCTGAACCCGCGTCATCTTCAAATCATCAAAATGCACGCGAGGCACTTTCGTCTGAAAAATCTTGTCGCCGCGCTGCACTGTCAGAAAAACCGTCGATTCATTGATCAGCGTCTTGAGCTGGTCGAGGGAAAAAATCATCTCTCCGTCGGCCCAGATCAGGCGGTCGTTTTGTTCAATGCCGCTGCCGAACATGGGCGAGCCGCTCTGCAGCCGGCTGCCGCCATTTTCATAGATGAGATATTGCGCCGGCGTCAGCACCCCGATCGTCAGAAAACGGTCCTTGGTCTTCTGGAGTGCTGGATTTTCGTAGGTTTTCAGTGTATAATCAAAGTTGCTGCGCTGGCCCGTCAGATAATCGATCTTATAACCCGTGATCTGGTTCACATCGTCTCTCATGATCGAAGCAATGAGAAGATCCTTGATGCCGTCGAAGGGCCGGCCGTCGTATGATTGAATCACATCGCCCGGACGAACACCCTGCTCGTAGAGGACTGACTTCGGATCGACCCAGCCGATGCGATGGGTGAATTCAGAAAAACTCTTATCCCGTCCACCCGACAGCCACAAAACGATAAATGCGATAGCGGCGAAAGCGATATTGACCAGTGGCCCCATCAAGGCGACGCGAATGCGCTGGATGGGCCGCTTGCTATAAAATCCATTGTTGATTTCGTAGGGCTCGAGACTCCCCTCTTTTTGCATTCCGGCGATCCGTACATACCCGCCGAAGGGCAGCCAGCCGATCTGCCAGCGAACACCGTCTTTCATCCAGGTAAAAATCGGCCGTCCAAATCCAATCGAAAAGGCCTCCACCGCCATGCCTTCACGGCGCGCCCACCAGAAATGGCCAAACTCGTGAATAAACACGAGAAATCCCAATCCCAGAACGGCGAGAAGAATATATAAAATATGCTCGAACATGGATTATGCTTTCCTGGATAGTTCCCGAGCTTCCTGATCCACTAATAGAATCGACTCCAAGGATACCATATCGACTGGCCGGTGAAAAGACATTAATTTTTCGAGCTTGAATCCGATATCCGCCCATCTTAGATCATTCCGGATCAATCGTTCGACGAGAACCTCATTGGCAGCGTTGAGAAAACAGGGATAGCTTTGCCCGCGGCGCAGAGCTTCCTCGGCCAGCGCCAGACAAGGAAATTTTTTTCTGTCCGGCGCCTCGAAGGTCAAATGACTATAACGGCTAAAATCAAAGGGCGCCAGCAGCCCTGGCTTTCGCTCAGGCCAGGTCAGAGCGTATTGGATGGGCAGCACCATGTCCGGCTGGCTCATTTGGGCCAGAATCGATCCATCGCAATATTCAACCATGCTATGGACCACACTTTGGGGATGAACAATGACCTCGACCGACTCGATCGGAACGTCAAAGAGCCACCTGGCCTCGATCAATTCAAGCCCCTTATTCATCAATGTGGACGAATCGATGGTTATTTTCGCACCCATCTTCCAGTTAGGATGTGAGAGTGCCTCTGTGACGCTGATCGTTGAGAGCCGTTCGGCCGAGTAGGTCCGAAAAGGTCCGCCCGATGCGGTCAGAATCAACCGCCGGACGCTTTTCGGATCTTGGCCCTGCAGGCATTGAAACAGGGCTGAGTGCTCGCTATCGACCGGAATCACAGCCACGCCGTTTTCACGAGCCAGCCGCATAATCAGCTCGCCGGCGGAAACCAGTATCTCCTTATTGGCCAAAGCGATCTGCTTGCGGGCGCGAATTGCTTCGATCGCCGGCATCAATGCCCCACTGCCCGACATCGCGAAAAGAGCGATATCCGCATCGGGATGAGAGGCCGCCTGGCAAAGACCGCTCGTTCCGGCCACCACTTCGACATGGGGAACTCTTTTTTGAAACTCGCGGGCTTTTTGTTCGTCCCCGACAGCCACGATAGCCGGGCGAAACTCATGCACTTGCTGTTCGAGCAAATCGAGGCTGGAGCGAGCGGCCAGGGCCACGATTTGCAGATTTTCAGGCAAATGGCGAACCACTTGCAGGGCGCTCTGCCCGATCGAACCGGTACTGCCGAGAAGAGCGATTTTGCGCACCGATGGGCTCAATGGCCGTTGCATTCTTTTGCCTCGAAATGGAACAAGATTAGCATGATACACAGAATGATGTAAATTTTCCTGCTTATCTTATTACTTAGCTATGATCATGAAGACTTCCCCACCAATACAGAACCATATTTCTTGGGCCGTCTTCAATCACGAGCGGTATATCATTTATGGAAGCAGATTTTCTCTTGTGTGGTTATTAGAGAAAAACGCTGAGTTTAAGAGAACTGAGACGCCGAGGCGCTGAGGCCGCCTATGTTGAGCGAAGCTCTTCATGCGAAGCTGCGAAACTTTTAAGAAAGAAGGGGGGCTAATTAACGCCATGCATTTGCAAACATGGGCGGCTTGTATCCCTCACTCTTATGAATTTCGCGTTTTTTTCTTTCTCTGCGTCTCGGTACCTCAGTTCTTTTAAACTCAGCGTTTCCCAAAATTTTTAACGAGCATGTGAATAATCAGTTGCTCTTGAGCTCTTTTAAACGGGAGAACTTACTCACGATCCGTGCCGCTGGATATAGTAGGGCGATCAGCGTCGATACAATTCCCCCCGTCGAAAGAGCCAGACCATACACCGATAGCAAATGCCGGGCCAGAGCGACGCCGATCAGGGATGCAAAAATCCCAATCGCGGGAGTGACGATCAACAAATGCCATAATCGATGAAAAAATAGCCGGGCAATCAAAAAAGGCCCGACCAAAAACGACAGGACGAGCAATACCCCGACAGCACGAAATGCCCCGATGCAGCTCGCCGCAGTCAAAAACAATAGCAACGGCTGGAGAAGATTCAAGCGATTACCCATCATCATTGATTGCCCACTATCGAACGAGGACATCTGCAAAGGCCAAAAAAACAATAGTACAAACAGCCCATTCATGAGCGCCAAATCGGCCGCGACGACAAGATCCTCAAAGCGAAGAGCATCGGCATTTCCCATCACGACCTCCACACTTAAATGGACATCGCGGGTAAATAGAGTGACCACGACAATCCCGAGCGCGAACAGCGCAGTGAAGACCAGGCCAATGCTGGCGTCTTCCTGCAGGCGAAAAAGGCGGGTCAAGACGTAGGTGGAAAACACCGTCAGCAAAGCGGCAATCAATGCCCCGAAGAGCAAATGAGGCATGTCAAATCCGGTGGAGCTGAACATCGATCTCGATATCAGAAAACTGATGGCCAGTCCCAACAGGATCGTATGGGCCAACGAATTGGCGAGCATGGTCATTTTTTTCAACACCAGAACAGGTCCGAGGACGCCGCAGGAAATCGAGATACAGCCGAGAACCAGGATTTGGATCTCATCGGCCGCAAGAATACCGCCGCCCTGGAAAAGCAGAAGCAGCCGCTGGCCTATTTGGGCGAAGATTTCGAAAAAGTGCAAATCCCAATAAGGAGAAAGGGCCGTTTTAGCAAACAACATCGTGCTCCGGGATCGGTTGGGCATGCGGATCGAGTTTCGGGTCGTGCAGCTGGCCAGCAAGCCGCTCTTCCAGCTCCGGCGTCAGAATATGCTCCATCTCTTCGGCGGTGCGGTGCACGCTCTCTTCCGGCCAACCTAAATCGGCCAGATACACTTCCCACAGGCGGTGGAGGCGCACGATCCGCGCGGCTTTTCTGTCGCCATCCGGCGTCAGGGCATATCTTCGATAGGCCTGCGTCATCCATCCCTGCCTTTGCATGCGCCACAGAAGAAAAATCAGAGACGGCGGCCATAAATGATTGCACGCTCGGCAATCCTTCAATGATATTTCCTTGCTTTTCCAGACAGACTTGAGAATATTTTCCTCCACTGTGCGCACGCGAAAGCTCAATATTCTGACCAACCTCGGAATGGCGCCGCGCCGAGGAGCAAAAAGAAGCGAAAGAAAGGCGATGGCAGATCCCGTCAATACAATCATGGGGCCCGTTGGCAACGAGAGTCTTTCATGAGGAAAATAGATGCGCAATTTTTGCGACGCTTCAACCGAAAGGATATTTCCCAATAGCCCGCTCGCAACGCCGATAATGGCGGCGATCCACAGTAGAGTGCTCAGCCGATCGGTCCATTGCCGGGCGGCGACGGCCGGCGCCACAAACATGCCGGACATCAGAACAACCCCCACGCTGCGAATGCCGATGACAATTGAAAGCAGCATCAAGACAAATGTTGCAATCGTTAGATAACGCGGAACAATCATGAGGCTCTGCGCATAAACGCGATCGAAGCAAAGGGCCTGCATGGGGCGGTAAGAAATAACCAAAAACATAACGATCAGGGCAGATAGTGCCGCGTAAATCACAATATGAATATCGGTCATCGTCGCCGCCTGTCCATATAGATAGATCTGCACTCTTTGGGCCATCAAAGGACGGGCGCCCTGCAAAAAACTGGCTCCGAGTGTGCCGATTCCAAAAAAAGAGGCCAGCATAAAACAGAGCGCCGCGTCGCTATGGACCTTTCCTTTTTTTTCCAACCGATCAATGACCCAAAGTCCAATGATCGAAAACAGCAAGGCGCCGACGAGAGCAAAAAAGAGAGAGCCCTCATCTGCGGCGTCGATCGCGCAAACGGCCATTCCCGCAACGACTCCAGGATAAGCGGCATGGGAAATCCCTTCGCCGAGCAATGACCTTTTGTTTAAAAACGATAGCACTCCCATCAATGAAGCGGCCAGGCACATGAGCATGCACCCCCAGGTCGGCGCTCGAAGAACAGGATCTGTAAAATATTCGAACATGCCTATTTCATCCCTAGACGAGTTTTGGCCGATAGAGCCGTCGCCTCTTCGAAAAGACTTTGACTTTTGCCGAACGCACGAGAAATATTCTGGGAATTGAGCGTAGCTTCGATCGGCCCGCAAGCAATCAGCCGCCGGTTGAGCAGGAGCAAATAGTCGAAATAGCTCTGCGCCATGTGAAGATCATGGAAAACAATCAAAATGGTCTTTCCCTCGTTTTTTAATCGGCGCAACAGCTCGATGATCGATTTTTCCGTCGCCAGATCAACGCCCCGAAACGGCTCATCCATCAAAAAAAGATCCGGTTCCTGCACGAGCGCGCGCGCAATAAACAGGCGCTGCTGCTGTCCGCCGGACAGCTGGCTGATTTGGCGATCTGCAAAAGCGCTCATTCCAAGCTGTTCCAGAGCGCAGGCAGCGGCGGCCCGATCCGCTGGGCGAGGCCGGCCCCAAAAGCCGAATTGATGGTAGCGCCCCATCAATACGACGTCTGATGCGGTGATCGGAAAATCCCAGTCGATCGACTCGCGCTGAGGAATGTAGGCGATCCGCTGGCGCATTTTTCTAAGCGGCTGGCCTAAAAGAGCGATCCGTCCCGATTGGGGCTTGACCAGGCCGACGGCGGCCTTGAGTAAAGTGCTTTTGCCCGCGCCGTTCGGTCCTGCAATACCGCAGATGATTCCATGCGGCAGGGAAAAAGAAAGATCCCACAGCACAGATGTCTGATCGTAATTAATCGTGAGACCTTCGATCTCGATAGCGTTCATTGCATTTCCAAATTTTTTGCGATCGTGCGAGCATTGTGGCTCATCATTTCGAGATAATGCAAGCGGCAATCCATCGCATCGGCATATAATGGTTCATCGCAAATTTTCACTTGAAAACCCCATTCGCGCGCAGAAATTGCAATTTTTGAGAGCGAATCTCGGCTAACATTCGATTCGGCAAACAAGACTGAGACTCTGTGAAGTTGCAAGAAATCCAATATGCGCTGAATATCCACCGGACTCAATTGCCCATCGGGCGCCAACCCTTCCGGCGCTGCAAAACGATCCGCCCAATTTTGTTCATTACCTTCTTTCAGATATGCACGTGTAAAATACTGAAAGGCGTCATGACTTGTGACAAAATAGCGCCTTTCGGACGCAATCCCCAATAATAATTCGCGGATCTCTTCATGAACCCGATCCATCCGGGCCCACAGCACATTCGCCCGCTCCCGGTACTCCTCTGCCCCATCGGGATCAAACTGGATCAAGCGATCCAGAATTCCTATACTGGCCTGGCGCCAAAGAGATATGTCCATCCAGATATGGGGATCGATGGCCTGTCCTATGTATAATAATTGATCGGGATGATAGATCTGAATCCACTCTCCCATCGAGAATGCTCTGTTGCTTGAAACAATAGAAGCCGAAAGACTTGCGCCATGCTCCAATCCAAGGCCGTTATAAAAAATAATATCCGCGCGATCAATCTTCTCTCCATCGCCCTTGACCATCTCGTAACTATGCGGATCCAAAGCGCCCTGTATCAAAGTCCATGAATCGATTCTCGGCCCCCCAATCTCAGAGACAAGATCATTGATCTGCCGGGTAGTAGAAAGGACTTTGATTTTCCCATTATCATTCATCCAGTCGCGAAGCGCCTGATTATGGTTACTGCTGCATCCGAACGATCCGGCTAAAATCAAAGAAGAAATTATTACTATCGGACAAAGGATGATCAATCTTTTCCGCGAACATACCCGATTCAACATACGCAAAAAAAGTTCTGGTACTAAATGATTTTTTTTCATCATCGTATATCATTTCCCTCAATGAATAGATTAGGTTCCCAGAAAAAAGAAAAAAAGAAAACCCTCATCTTCTTGCCAGAAAACAAGCCTGCACATATAATCAGCGTATTATAATTGGACCGCCCACATAAATTAGGGGGCAGAAACCAAAGCGATCGCATACAAAAGTGCGCAACGCTTGATCAAAAACCATGTTTTTGATGAAAAACTACACTTACAAAACTTGTCTTGAACTTATTTCGAGGCAAATAAAGTTAAATTGAATTTAAATTAGGATGGATTTCATGAGCGCAGCACAAAAAGAAGAAAAAAGCGTAAATATCGAAGAAATGATTACCAAAGCCGTTCGTAAAATCGGCGGTAAAAAAGAAAATGAACTATGCAAATATCTTCCTATGAAAACGGGTGGATATATGCATCATTTTACCTTACGTAAAATGAAAGTGAAACAACCTCAAGACCTCTCTCAGTTGCTCGAACGTTTCGTCATCAACTCCGACAAATTGACCGTCGTCGCTCCCAAGCAGCGCGCTGCCCGAGGATCCCGTAAACGCCGCGACCATATGAACTTCACCCGCAATCAACTCGAGCGGATGCTGAATATCGCCCGCTTGGCCGGTGACAAAGAAATTATTACGATTTTGAGCCCAAGAAAATCGCTTGCTACATGCAAACGCGAACTCATTCAATCAATCCGCCATAACAAGATCGACCAAGATCTTTGGAATGGATACGTCGAAGCCGTCAATGCACAGCAAATGATGGCCGAGATGATGATGGCTCCTCAAGCCTAATTGTTTTCTTGCCCCGCAGGATCTCTATAATCCGCGGGGCAAGTTTTTTTCTGTATCGATTCTCTCAAGAACCTCTTGATTTTTAATATTATTGGCTTATTATTGATCCCGGAAACTGAAAAAACGTCTTCAGAAGTTTTTGTAATGATCTTCCAGAGAATTTTTTCAGAATACAAATATATATACACAAACAACTTAAAGAGGCTATACGATGTCGCAACCCGTGACAAAAGAATTTGGGAAGTGGCGATCCTTCTTCTGGCCCGTACATACGTTCGAGCTGAAGAAATTCATTCCCATGTTCCTTCTGTTTTTCTTTATTAACTTCAATTACACCATCCTGCGAGATACCAAGGACACCCTGATCGTTACCGCACCCGGCTCGGGCGCAGAAGCGATCCCCTTTTTGAAAGTTTGGGGCGTTCTTCCCTTCGCAATCATCTTCATGCTGGTTTATTCCAAGCTCAGCAATATTTTGAGCAAGCAGAAGTTGTTCATGTCGACCATCGCCTTTTTTGGGGCTTATTTTATTTTCTTCGCGCTGGTCTTCTATCCATTCCGCGAATCGCTTCACCCGAACGCGTTTGCGGATCAGATGCAAGCCTTTTTACCAAAGGGCTTGGGCGGCCTGGTCGCCATCATCCGTAACTGGACCTATTCCACGTTCTACATCATGGCTGAATTATGGGGCAGCGTGGCCATCTCTCTACTGTTCTGGGGATTTGCGAATGACACCACGAAAGTGTCTGAATCGAAGCGCTTTTACTCTCTTTTCGGCCTGGGAGCCAACCTGGCCATGTATCCATCAGGCATACTGGTGAAAAAGTTCGCTCAGTTGCGCGATATTCTTCCCGCCCATGTCGATGCGTGGGGCGTAACGCTCAATTATACGCTGATGGCTGTTGTTGTCGCCTGCGTCTGCGTCATGATCGTCTACTGGTGGATCAATAAGGAAGTCTTGACTGACGCTCGCTTCTTCGATCCCAACGAGATCAAGAAAGCCAAGAAAGAAAAACCGAAGATGTCCCTGAAGGAAAGCTTTATCTTCCTGGGCAAATCTCCCTATATTCTTTGCCTGGCTATTTTGGTCATCGCATACGGCGTTTCGATCAATCTCGTCGAGGTGTCCTGGAAAGGGCAATTGAAGCTGCAGTATCCGAATTCAAGCGATTACCAGAACTTCATGGGTTCGTTTTCGATCATGACCGCAACGATCACCATCTTTATGATGCTGTTCGTCGGCGGCAACGTCATGCGCCGATTCGGCTGGGGCGTCGCGGCGTTGATTACGCCTGTCGTTCTTCTTATTACCGGCGTCGGCTTCTTTTCCTGCATTCTGTTCCGCGATTCGCTCCTCGGCGTCATCGCAATGATAGGAACGAACCCGCTGATGCTCGCGGTGGTTTTTGGAACGGTCCAAAACATCATGAGCAAGTCAGCAAAATATTCCCTCTTCGATCCGACAAAAGAGATGGCATACATCCCTCTTGACCAGGAATCGAAAGTGAAAGGAAAAGCGGCGATCGACGTTGTCGGCGCACGCTTCGGCAAAGCCGGCGGATCCCTCATTCAGCAGGGGCTGCTTGTGGCTTGCGGGTCTTTGGGCGCGATTACGCCCTATATCGCCGTGATCCTGTTCGGCATCATCGCCGCCTGGATCATTGCTGCCCGCGCGCTGAGCATCCGTTTCAACGAATTGAATGCGTCTCAAAACGCCGCAATTCCAACGGACAGCGCAAACAAAACAACGACAGCGCCTGCGGCCAACTAAAACCGCTCCGTCGCCATTTCGTTAAACAAACCCATGGGGTTCTTCTCCATGGGTTTTTTTATTATCTCGACATTGTACATTTTTAGGACCGAAGGCCTCGATGGATTTGCCCTCTGAGGCTTTAATTTAATAAGGAAGGGGTTGACTATCCCCTTCCTTATTAAGCGAGGCAGGCGGCCCTAAAAATGTACAAAGTCGAGATTATCCCGCAAAAATGCGTCGATAGTGAAATAGTATACTGCGTCTCAAAGGAAGTTCCAATTGAGTCGAGCGGCGCAAGGTCAGGATACGATCATCCGCGCATTGAACCCAGGCGCCACCGACCTTGAGATAGGTGATATAACTAGCATCCTCCCCCACGTCAACCCGATGCTCAATGAAGGCATCCAGCTCATAGCAGATAGAATTGAGGCTGGAAAAATATTGCCTTTGCAATGCGCGGCAAAACAACGCATGGGGCTTTTTTCGCATCATAGGATCATAGAGGGGAAGCAACCCGATCATCAATTCAGGCGGAGTGATCGGCCTTTCAAACATTTCCTGTAAGGTCAGCTCCTGATTCGGATCCCATAATATTTGCCACTCCAAAGGAAAACTCGCATGACATAGCGAGGTCATCGCGCAAGCACACAGAGAGATGACCCGGATCGTTTCAAACAGATTCGCCACCCCGATTCCCTGAAACAATTTAGGGAATTTCCCCAAAAGACAGCGGATCAGCTCAAATGAATCAGCGCCCGAAACGAGTTTATTGTCTTCGACATCATGAAAGTACTGATCGATGAACTCGTTGAAGGGATAAAGGCTTTGGGGCGTGTAGTTAAAAATTTCTCTGAGCAGGGGAATGAATAGTAAAAACTGCATCAAGGCATTGATCCAGTTATGAGGTTCGCACCGGATTAGCCCGACAGGAAAATACTTGCCAGGCTGAGCAATGCGGCGCGTCGGTATGAGCAACGGTCGCCTGCGGCGGGGCATGACAAAAAAGTTTTCTTCATTTTTCGCCACAAAAGATGCGGGAATCACTACTTGAGGCGCTGTCGCGGAAGCCAAAAGCGATCCTTCCCTCAGAGATGGCAGACCGATGCGGGGTAAAATGAGATCGTGGATCTTAATATCGGTCGGTTTTCGGGGCGTAGCAGATCTGTGGGGATTGCGAGGATTCTCGCCAACGGGCAAAAGAGGTTGCGCTTCGAGGGGGCTCAAGATGAATCCCTCCTTAAAATAAAGTTAAGGAATCATAAAGCGAAGAAGGCATTAATAACAATTTTTTTGCACTTCTCTCAATGGTCGATCCAAATCATCCTTGCCAGCAGATAAATTCATAGATAGAATGGTTGCATGTTTCAATACGATCGACGCTTCATTCGTAATTTTTCTATTATTGCCCACATCGACCACGGCAAATCGACGCTCGCCGACCGTCTTCTGGAGCTGACCCACACTGTCGAAGCTCGGCAGATGCAGGAGCAGTTTTTGGACAATATGGACCTCGAGCGCGAACGGGGCATCACGATCAAAGCTCGCCCCGTCACCATGCTCTATCAGGCAGGCGACGGGCACATCTATCAGATCAACCTGATCGACACTCCGGGCCACGTCGATTTCGCCTATGAAGTTTCAAGATCTTTATCCGCCTGCGAAGGAGCTCTGCTCGTCGTAGACGCCGTCCAGGGCGTCCAGGCGCAGACGCTGGCCAACGTCCACCTGGCGATCGACCGCAACCTGGAAATTCTCCCTGTCATCAACAAGGTCGATTTGCCCGCCGCGGACGTCGATGGAGTGAAAAGGCAAATCGAGGACGTCATCGGACTCGACGCTTCCAATACTTTATGCATCTCGGCCAAAACCGGACTCAACGTAGAGCATGTGCTCGAGCGCATCCTGACCGACATCCCCTGCCCGAAAGAGCCGCCTGACAACATTTTGCGCGCGCTCGTCTTCGATTCCCATTACGACCCCTACCGCGGCGTCATGGTCTATGTCCGCGTGATGTCCGGCGAAATTTCTAAAAAATCGCTGATCCGCTTCATGGCCAATGGAAAAACGTTCGAGGTCAGCGACGTCGGGATCTTCGTACCTGACGAGCGCACTGTCGACATTCTGCGCCCCGGCGAAGTCGGCTATCTGACCGCCACCATCAAAAACACGACAGACGTCAAAATCGGCGACACCATCACGCTGCATAAATTCCCCGCATTGGCGCCGCTGCCCGGATTCAAAATGATCCATCCCGTCGTGTTTGCCGGCATCTATCCGATCGATTCATCCGATTTTGAAAATTTGCGCGACGCCCTCAGCAAACTCCAGCTCAACGACTCTGCTCTTTACGTCGAGCAGGAAAGCAGCCAGGCCCTGGGGTTCGGCTTTCGCTGCGGATTTTTAGGCCTCCTGCACCTCGAGATCGTTTTTGAGAGGCTCTCCCGAGAATTTGACCTCGACATCATCACGACGGCTCCCAGCGTCATCTATCGATTCACCATGACGAACGGCCAGACAGTTGAAATCGACAATCCGGCTAAATATCCCGATCCGGCCCAAATCGACTTTGTCGAAGAGCCCTGGGTCAAGTGCCACATCATGGCACCGACCGATTATCTGGGAGCGATCATGAACTTAGGCATGGAAAAGCGCGGCGAGCTCGTCAAGACTGAAACGATGAGCGCATCCAGGCTGCTGCTGACCTATCGATTACCGATGAACGAGATCATTACCGATTTCCACGACAAGCTGAAATCGGTCACGCGCGGCTACGGATCGTTCGACTACGAATTCGATACTTATGAACAAGGCCAAATCGTCAAACTCGAGATCCGCGTCAACGAAGAGATGGTCGACGCCTTTTCCTGCCTGGTCCACCAATCCAAGGCTGAGTCCAAGGGGCGGGCGATCTGCGCGAAGCTCAAAGAAGTCATTCCCCAGCAACTTTTTAAAGTACCGATTCAGGCTGCCATCGGCGGAAAAATCATTGCCCGCGAAACCATCAGCGCCATCACCAAGAACGTAACGGCCAAGTGCTACGGCGGCGACATCACCCGCAAGCGCAAGCTGTGGGAAAAACAGAAAAAAGGCAAGAAGCGCATGAAGGAAATCGGGAAAGTGAACATCCCTCAAAGCGCCTTCATGGAAGTGCTGAAAGCAGAATCGAACGATTGATTCTGGGGTGTGACGGGCGTTCGAGACGAACGCCTGTCACAGCGATTTTTTATACACTACGCGTCTTAATGATTACCGCAAAATTCATTGCTCAAGTGGCTTATTATTAACATTTTAAAAAGCAATTCCATTTATTTATGCGGAGAAAAAAGCCCCCTATTCTCCGCATAAATGCGGAGAATTTTATTGCCCATGCGGAGATTATCCGATATTATTGCAATAAGTAGCGTCATACAGAAACGCGAGGCGATGAATACCCATGTATATCTACGAGCTGAAAAATTGGCCCCATTTTTTGTGGGATCAAAAAAGCATAGTAAAAAACCTTGTTCAGATACGCCATCAACAGGGACGCTTACAGGGCGGGATGGAATCGATAGGTTTTTCTTTACAGGAAAAAACCATTCTAACGACGTTGACACAAGATGTCGTTAAATCAAGCGAGATTGAGGGGGAGATTTTAGATCAAACACTCGTGCGTTCGTCAGTGGCCCGTCATCTTGGAATAGATATCGCAGCTGACACTGTTGATAGAAATATTGATGGCGTCGTTGAAATGATGCTCGATGCGACGCAGAAATTTGACCAACCCCTCACCAAAGAACGGTTATTCAATTGGCATACACTCCTATTCCCCGTCAGACGCAATGGTTTTTCAAAGATTAGAGTGGGCGCCTGGCGCACCGGCCCCGTCCAAGTCGTTTCTGGACAAATGGGTAAAGAAACTGTTCATTTGGAAGCTCCTCCAGCTGAGATCGTCGATCATGAAATGGAGCTTTTCTTGAATTGGCTAAACAATGAGATGACGATCGATCCGGTTTTAAAAGCTGCGATTGCTCACTTGTGGTTCGTCACTATTCATCCCTTTGATGATGGAAATGGCCGCATTGGGCGCGCTGTCGCGGATTTAATGTTAGCCCGTTCTGAAAAAAGCTCTCGCAGATTCTACAGCCTATCTGCACAAATACAGAAAGAGAGGAAACATTATTATGATATTTTAGAGCGCACTCAAAAAGGTGGGTTAGACATCACCTCTTGGATCGAATGGTTTTTTGGCTGTCTGGAAAGAGCGATAGAAGAGGCTTTGTTTTCTCTTGAGACGATTGTGCACAAAGTACAGTTTTGGGAGGCTCGTGCAGATATCCCATTCAATGAACGACAGAGGAAAATCATTAATCGCTTGCTGGATGGCTTTGAGGGCAAGTTAACGTCATCAAAATGGGCGAAGATCGCAAAGTGTTCCCAGGATACTGCCTATCGAGACATTCTCGACATGATCAACCGGGGAATTCTTATTAAGAATTTAGAAGGTGGACGCAGTACGAGCTATTCTCTTGTTGATCCAAAATCTCACCGATATACTGCGCACGGGTAGGTTCTTAACCTACCCGTGGGCAGTATAGATCCGTGGAATCCTGTCATTAAAGTGGCACAATATCTCGCGCGGATCTGTTTTGATCAGATCGACCATTTCAGACAGCTGAATCTCTTCATTCCCTTGGCGGCCGATTAACACCACCTCATCGCCCACATACGCTTCTTTGTCCCCGATATCCACCATGAATTGATCCATGCAGACCGATCCAGCGATCCGGTGCCTCTGTCCGCGGATGAGCACGCTCATCTTATTGGAAAAGTCACGGCGGTACCCATCGCCGTATCCGACAGGAACGGTCACCACGCGAGTCTGCGCACGCGTTCGGTAGGTGTGGCCATAGCTGATACCCTCGTTTGCCGCGACGACCTTGAAATAAGATATTTTCGACTTCAATGACAATACCAGCTTGAGCGCACTCATCGAATGGGGTAGTGAGAGGCCATAGCAGAGCAACCCGACGCGCACCATATCGAGATGCGAATCGGGGTAGTACGCGATGCCGCCGGAATTGGCCAAATGCCAGATTATGGATTGGGCCGTCGGCCCAACCTTTTCTTTCAGGGCCAAAAATTGTTCGATCTGGCGCAGTGTCGTCGGATCGTTAGGCGTTTCCGACATGGCGAAATGAGAATAGATTCCTCTCAAATCAAAACAGGACCATTTGAGCAGATCATCGATCAGAGCCAGGGCGCTTTCCACCCTCACGCCGGTGCGGCGCATACCCGTATCGATCTCCAGGTGCACGCGGCATCGGACAGCGTGCCGTTGGGCCGCCTCAGCGACCAGTTGGGCCTTATACGCCGAACTGACGGTGAATTCCAGATCAAAGCGGATGAGATCATCGATCTGGTCCTCATGAATCGCGCCCAGAACCAGTATCGGCTTCACAATGCCAGCGCGGCGTAAGCAAACCGCTTCGGACAAATGAGCCACGCCAAAATAATCGACGCCGGCTACGCTTGCAGCCTGCGCCATCGGAACGAGCCCATGTCCATAAGCGTTGGCCTTGACAACGCAGCATAAACGGCTCTGCCCAATCTGACGGCGGATGACAGCGAGATTATCGCGAAACCGCTGCAGATCGATTTCGATCCAGGACGGGTGCGGAATCTCAGACGCTGTACTGCGAGGAACTGACGTCGCCGCCGCGGCCGGTCCAGTGGGTGTGGAAAAAACGCCCTCTTGGCTGATCGGTCCTTTCATATGTATGCGCTCCAAAAAAATCACGTTGGGCCTGCAAGGAGGGGATTCTTTCTGCGCTTAATTATAATATTCATACGTAAGTTTGATTGCAAGTGCCGACAAAATCGAGGTAAACGGACCCCTTTTACCTCGATTTTGTCGGCACTTGCGTTTTGTTATACCACTTTATTAACATGCGAGCTTGACGAAAAAAAAATGTGTAGCTATATGCCAATTTAAAAGGCGTGTTAAATGAAAGAGAAAAAATTAGGAATTGTTACATTGACTGCTCTTGTTACAGGCAACATGATTGGCTCAGGCATTTTTTTGTTGCCCGCGGCAATGGCGCGATTAGGAAGCATGACCCTGATATCGTGGATTTTCACGAGCTTGGGATCCCTGTTTTTGGCATTTGTTTTTGCGCGTTTGAGTCAATCGATGCCCGAAACGGGAGGTCCTTATGCCTATGCCCGTATGGGATTGGGAGATGCGTTTGGATGTCAGACAGCATATTGTTACTGGATCAATGCTTGGGTCGGTAATGCGGTCATTATTTTGGCAGGCGTAGGATATTTATCAGTCTTTTTTCCAGCCTTAACTGATCCACGGTTCGGATGCATGGCCGCAATTGGCCTGGTTTGGGTTTTTACAGCATTGAATTTGAAAGGTGTTTATGCGGCAGGCATATTTCAGCTGATCTCAACAATTTCAAAATTAATTCCAATCCTGTTTATTGCAATCTGTGGATGGTTCTTTTTTCATGTAGATTATATCATTGAATCAGCAAACGTTTCCAATCCTCCCATGTCCACATTTGGTGTAATTACTCAAGGGGCGATCCTCACGTTATGGGCCTTCACTGGATTAGAGACCGCTACTGTTCCGGCAGACTCTGTGGATAATCCCAAGCGCAACATTCCGATTGCTACTATTTTGGGAACATTGATTGCTTCAGGCTGTTATATTCTGGGTTCAACAGTAATCATGGGAATGATTCCTAATGGACAGTTGCAAAATTCTCTATCTCCCTTCGCTGATGCTGCACAAATCTTGTTGGGAAATTGGGGGAAATGGATCATTGCAGGAGGTGCTGTGATTTCTTGCCTGGGGACTCTGAATGGCTGGATCATGATTCAGGCGCAAATTCCAATGGCCGCTGCGCATGACAATCTCTTTTTGAAAATTTTCGCCCGCCGCAACAAGTATGGCGCTCCTGTCAACGCGCTGATTATCTCCTCAGCATTGGTTTCATTGCTATTATTTCTCACGATTTCACCTGATCTAATCAATCAATTTAAATTTATCCTCCTCATGGCTACACTAACTGCATTGATATCTTATTTTTATACGCCGATTGCGGAACTTATTTTATATATAACGGGAAAAATAAGTCTTACGCGTGGATCAATAATTGTAGCGATTCTCGCGATGCTGTACTCATTTTGGGCAATTACAGGCGCTGGAATAGAAGTTCTTTCTTATGGTGTTTTGGTGGTATTATCCAGCATTCCGTTTTATCTGATCGTTCTGTGGAGAAAATCAAAAAATTAGAGGCATTTGGCTGTTTAATTAAAGATTTGTGCAAAGGAAATCACTTCTCGTCGTTCATCACCAGAAGCTCCAGAGCTTGTTGTGGCAAGCGGTTGTCCGAGACCATCAACAAGCCCAAATCATCAGAGCTTTGATTTGGAACAACAAGCACAAGGGCATTTATAAGTTACGCCCCTTAATGTAATAAACCTTCTGTGGCACAGATTAATCCAGGGCATTCTATGGGTAAGTAAATCCACATTTCCTATTTTACGTTTCATTGGATAATATTTACAAGCAGCCACTGTCTCCTTAGTTAACGTTCCATCTGAATACACTACATGCATAGAAGGATATTTATCCTTTAAACTTTTAACGTTTTTATCAAGTGATCTTAATTCATCAGGGTTTTCAATCAACCAATCAGCAACATTACTAATATATAAAGTGTGTATCGTTTGAATTCCATTGTTTTGCAAGCAGTTGACGATCCGATTTGCGGATTCGGGATCTGCGATGTTAAAATGTTTAATTTTAACCTTTCCTTCATTATAAAGTTTTTTAATTTTATCAAAGCCTCCTGGAGTTTGAAGCCAAAAAATTTTTTTGTTTTGAATATTATCTATGTCTTCCGGCCTAATCTTAAAACGTGTTTCTTTTTTAAACGCTTCAAGGATTTTACTTACAAAATCATCAACATCCTTTGCGGCTAGAATTGCTTTTCCAGTTAATTCATGGATTAAACATTCACACCCATTAATATCTACTAATAATAGGAATTTAGATCTGCCAGCTATACACAAATCATAATTTTGCCACCCTGAAACTCCTACATGTGCATCATTTTCAGGATTTTCTAGTTTTTTTTTACTAAGCGTTTCTTGTACAGCCTCACTGTTTTCCTCATTTGATAGAACATATACATCTTTAGAACAATAAGGGGTTACTCTGTTCATAATCATCTCCAATTGATTGGATTTACTGAGTCTTTCGTGAATTATTATACACTATTTTACATTAATTGTAAATAGTTGTTTATTATTCTGCGGAACTATAATGGTAGATATTGACCCCCTAACCCTAGTAAAAACGACCTATTTGAGGTGTTTTGGGGAGGTCTTTCAGGATAAGTTAGTTAGATTTTTAAAAACTTTTTTGGGGGTTTGAGGGGGCTTCCCCCTCAATAATTCATAAAAAAAGGTTACAGGGCCCAACGCAAGACGGGTGCGGAATCTCAGACGCTGTACTGCGAGGAACTGACGTCGCCGCCGCGGCCGGTCCAGTTGGTGTGGAAAAAACGACCTCTCGGCTGATCGGTCCTTTCATAGGTATGCGCTCCAAAAAAATCGCGTTGGGCCTGCAAGAGATTCGCCGGCAGTCGATCTGACCTGTAGCCGTCAAAAAACGCTAGCGCCGCGCTCATGCAGCTCAACGGGATGCCCAGCATCACGCCCTGCGCAATCACTTCGCGCCAGGATCCCTGGCAGCGGGTCAGTTCGTGAGCGAAAAAGGGATCGATGAGCAAATTAGCCAGCTTTTCGCTCTGACCGTATGCCTCAGAGATCTTGCCCAAAAAACGGCTTCGAATAATACATCCGCCGCGCCAAAGCAGGGCGATCGATCCGAAATTCAGATTCCATTTGTACTCAACGGATGCCCTACGCATCAGCATGAACCCCTGCGCATAACTGACGATCTTCGATGCATACAGAGCATCGGCCATCTGTGAGCAGAATTTTTCGGCATCGATCTTCCGATTCGGATGCGTCCATCGGTAATGGCGGCTCGCCTCCTGCCTCTCTTCTTTCAATGACGAAAGACATCGGGCAAAGACCGCTTCGCCGATCAAAGTGAGGGGCATGCCGAGATCCAGGGCGTTGATCACCGTCCATTTTCCCGTCCCCTTCTGGCCCGCAGCATCCAGGATTTTTTCGACGAGAAAAGTTCCGTCATTGTCCTTTTTTTGTAAAATTTGCGCCGTAATTTCGATGAGATAACTATTCAACGGCCCCTGGTTCCACTCTTCGAAAATCCGTGCCAGCTTGGGATAATCCAATCCTGCGCCTTTACGCATCAGATCGAAGGCCTCGCCAATGAGCTGCATATCGCCGTATTCGATTCCGTTATGGACCATTTTGACGTAGTGGCCAGCGCCGCCATCGCCGACCCAATCACAGCATGGCGTGTTGTCTTCCGAACGGGCAGCGATCGCCTGAAAAATGGGCTTGACGTGGGGCCAGGCTTCCCGGCTGCCGCCGGGCATGATGGAAGGGCCGTGGCGTGCGCCCTCTTCCCCGCCGGAGATGCCGGCGCCGATGAAATGAATTCCCTTATCGCGCAGCGCCTCAAACCTTCGCTGTGTATCGACAAAAAAGCTGTTGCCGCCATCGATGATGATATCGCCCTTGTCCAGATGCGGGAGCAATTGCTCGATGAATTCGTCGACCGGCGCGCCCGCCTTGACCATCAAAATGATGCGGCGCGGGCGTTTAAGAGGGGCGACAAAATCAGCCAGATCCTTGGCGCCGAGGATTGATTTGCCCCGGGCCGGTCCGGCCAAAAATTCGTCGACTTTGGCCACAGTGCGATTGAATACCGCAATAGTGAAACCATGATCGGCGATATTGAGGGCGAGATTCTGCCCCATGACCGCCAGACCGATCAATCCGATATCCGCTTTCATTGTAATCCCTGTTTTGACTGGCCAATCATACGGCTACGAAAAGGAGGTTGGCAAGGATTTTGCTCTTGTGAGCGCTCCTCAGGATTGCATATACTTAAAACCCTTTGGGTCCTCGTAGCTCAGTGGATAGAGCGGTCGCCTCCTAAGCGACAGGTCGCAGGTTCAACTCCCGCCGGGGACGCATTTTTATCGCAACGTTTTGCGCTGCGCTGGTTTTTCTAAACCTATTCGGTATAAAGGAGTCCTTCCACGTCGATTTTTATTGTCCCGTTATCAGGTTTGTCTACAAATCTATATTTTCGCCCATGTTCTTTCCCGGTATCTGGAGAGTAGAAACTACCCAGTTTATGCCAATCCGCATCTCCATCGAGATGAAGATAGAACCAGGGCGACCAATCTTCATTCTGGTGTTTAAATTCCCACCAATGCACCCATGAACCATGGGGCGGGATCGAATTTCTCGATTCCTCTTCGCCCTCTCCCCATCTATAAGAATAAAAGATACGATAAGGAGTATGATTTTCTAAAGTGATGACAGAGTAGCGGTTCGGCTCTTTGGCTTCCAAAAGATTGAAGGCAAGCAAAAAAACAAAAAAGAATAGAACTTTTCTACACAGCCGCATGACAACGCCTCCTACCCTATATCCCTTCTTACAATAAATAATAATAGACTTTCATCAACGAAAGTTAATTTTTGAACGATCCGTAACCCTTCTCCAATTCCTCCCAACGGAGATAGAGCTGTTCGATCTGGTTCTCAACCAAACCAATCGCCGTGCAGAGCTCCGATAACTTTTGAGGATCGAGCGCCATTTCAGGCTGTTCCAACAAGAGATTGAGGCGTTTGACCTCCTCTTCTTTTTTTTCGATTTTATCTTCAATTTTATTGAGCTCGCGCTGCTGTTCATTCGCGCGTTTAGCCTTGTTTTCGGACGGCGTTGGAACTTTTTTCTCTTTGGGTTTTTCGCTCACGGCCTGGGCCGCTTCCCATTGTGCATAGTCCGGATAGAGATCGGTTTGATCCGGATGACCCAGGGCTAGCAGGACTGTGCAAATCCGGTGGAGCATACAGCGATCATGGGTGATGAGGACCACCGCCCCGGGAAAATCGAGAAGACTTTCTTCGAGCGTTTCCAAAGTGGGGATATCGAGATCATTCGTCGGTTCATCGAGCAGCAGCAAATCGGCCGGCTGCAGCATGAGGTGGGCAATGGCAATGCGCGCGCGTTCCCCTCCGGATAGAGTTCCCAATTTTCTCCCCAGATGATCCGGTGAAAACAGAAAACGCTTGCACCATCCATTCACGTGGATCGGCCGGCCCCGGAAAGTAACGAATTCGCCATTCGGCGAGAGTGCTTCCCGAAGGGTCAAGTTGAGGGGTAGCTGCGCCCGATGCTGATCAAAATGGATGATGCGCAATTCATCTGCTTTTTTGATCTTCCCCTGATCCGGAAGAGAGTCCCCGATGAGAATGCGCAGCAAAGTGGTTTTCCCCGATCCGTTCGGGCCCATGAGACCCATGCGGGTCCCCGGCGACAGAACAAAATTGAGGCGCTGAAACAGCGTGCGCTCCCCTATTTTTTTGGACACGTTGATGGCGCTGAGCAGTTTTTGGGTTTCGCGCTCGCTGCCGCTAAAATCAATCGAAACTCGTTTTTTCACATTCCTGGATTTGAGAGCGGCGTGCTCTTCTAAAATATCTCCTGCATCGTCGATGCGCGCCTGGGATTTGGTGGTACGGGCTTTCGCGCCCTGGCGCAGCCAATCGGTTTCTCTACGGGCCTTCGTGGCCATCGATCGCTCCTGTTGCAGCTGGCCTTCGAGAAATTCCTCTTTTTTAGAAAGAAAATTTATGTACGATCCATCGATGGCAAAAAGCCCTTTGGGATAGATTGGATTGATTTCAATGATCCGGTTAACTGTATTTTGCAAAAAGGTGCGATCATGGCTGACGATGAGATAAGTCGGCGCTTCGCGCAAAAGAAATTGTTCGAGCCACAAAATCCCTTCCAGATCGAGATGATTGGTGGGCTCGTCGAGCAATAAGAGCTCCGGTGAGCCCATCAACACGGAGGCAATCGCCAGTCTTTTTTTCCATCCTCCCGAAAGTACAGCGGCCGATGTTTGAAAGTCCGAAAACCCCACCTTGCTCAACATGGTTTGAGCCAGATGCTCTTTTTGATAGTCGGGCAAATCGTCCGGAATCGCATCGATCAGGATTTGCTGAGGAGACAGATCCTCAAAGTCTTTAGATTGAGGAACATAACCGATGCGCAGATCGCGACGAGGCGAAAGGATCCCAGAGTCCAGCTTTTCGAGGCCGCAAATAATGTTGAGAAGGGTCGATTTCCCCGCGCCGTTGGGGCCGATCAGACCGATCCGGTCACGGGAAAAAATGCTCAAGGACAGGTCCTGAAACAGTGTGACCGTGCCAAAAGATTTGGAAACGGATTGGCAATTCAAAAGAAGCGTCATAGAAGAACCTATCCCGATAAAATTTTTCGTCGACTTTTTTGGATTATTTTGGCCGATTTTCGATTAAATCGCAGGGGGTTATATGCTCGTTGCCGATATTACCCCCTGCGATTTAATCGAAAATCGGCTCAAAAGAACCAAAAAATCGACTGAAACTTTTTATCGGGATCAGCAATTCCCGCTTTAAATTTTTCGTATAGACATATACAATCGTTTCTCAAAAAAAAACTTCGCAAAGAACAGTTTGGATGTACCTGCACCAGGAATTAACACATAAGATCATTGCTGCGGCCATAGAAGTGCATAAAAATTTAGGTCC
>JACVQJ010000027.1 GCA_015661075.1 Parachlamydiales bacterium
GTACCATCAAGGAGCCAGGCCCTTTGTCTGGCGAAAACGAGAAGTCAAAGGCGCTCAACTCAGAAATACGATCGCCAATTTATGCAATTAGACACTAGAATAGGGCTAACTACTCCTCCCTGAGGAGTGCCTTTAGGGCGCTCCACTCGAGTGCCATCAGGCATTTGCATTGGAGCCTTCAGCCACCGTTCTATGTACAATATTATCCATTTGCAGTCCGTGTGCTTGCGCACCGCTCGCATCAATAACTCATGATCGATGTTATCGAACATGCCCTTGATGTCGAATTCCAGTACCCAATCATACTTCCAGCAGCGCTTACGCGTTATTCCTACGGCATCCAAGGCCGATTTTCCCGGTCTGTATCCGTATGAATCTGCTAGAAATATTGGTTCTACTGTTGGCTCAAACATTACCTTAACGACCGTCTGAGCAACGCGGTCCGCGACTGTCGGAATTCCCAGTAGCCGTGTTCCCCCGTTTTTCTTTGGGATCGCTACGGCTTTTACCGGAGGAGGGAAATAACTTCCCGAACTCATCCGGTTCCAAATTTTGTATAGGTTGTCTTTCAGATTCTTCTCGAAATCTCTGATCGACTCTTCGTCTATGCCAGCAGCTCCTGCATTTGCCTTTACTGCTTTATAAGCTTCCATCACCAACGTTTTTTGGAATGTCAAACGCCTTTGTCGCATTCACAGGTTCCTCCTGTTGCCAGTTGTTCTTCAAATGCCACCACTTAATCCAACTTCTTTGCTCCAGCCGCATTACCGGCCTTCTTCGCTCATACAAGTTGGTCTGTCCCAGTTCTTCGCTTTGGTACTCTCGCCTTACGGCTATTCCCGTTTGTGCTTCTCCCTTTACATCGAAGCGACTGGTTCCCGCAGTTCCACATAAGAGCCCAGATCAGCCTCACGCCTCCTACACACCGGTTGCCATCTGCCCAATATCCATGCTCTCGACAGACTTTGTCCCAAGGACAACGGACACCCCTTGGTTTTGACAACAGTTATAATCCTTTCGATGCTTCAACAGAGGTTCAGGTTTATTCGTCTTGCTGATCTATACCTGCCCGAATTGTTTTCTCGCGCTTTGCCTCAAATGCTCACTACCATGACTCTTAACCACAGCAGCTTTGAGTGGTTTGGAATCCGCTCCTGGAAGCCGATTCCGGAGGGCCTTCCTCCATCTCTCATGCAGCTTTATTCAAAGTTTAGTTCGCTATGAACTCCTTTGTGTGCCTGCGGCACACCCCATTAAAAATTTTCAGTGGTTCTATCTCGGTGATCGCCACTTCAAGTTTAAAGTGGGACCGCCAAATGGTTCTATCTCGGTGATTTTTTCCACGGACATCAAAGAGATATTGAATGGAGGGGCATGTTAGTCGTTGTCGCAAACGATCTACCTCCCGCAGTGCGAGGTCGAATGAAACTCTGGTTCATCGAACCACGTCCGAATGTTTTCGTTTCCGGTGTAAAAGACTCAGTTGCCGAAAAAGTCATCGAATATCTCCACGATCATTGCCCCGCTAGGAGAGGCCTCCTCATTTTTCGAAAGACTTCAACGTCGCTAGGCTACGAAATCCGCGCCTTCGGTTATACAAGCCGCAAGCTCACCGAACTTTCGTGCTTGCAACTCGTGCTTGAGGCGATCACGTAAATTCTTGCTTCGAATATGCCTCCCAGTGCAAGTGTCCTCGACTTTGTATTATTTTAACGAGCGGAGGTTATGACGATTGTGCTCATGTCCACCTCATTGCCTCTGTCAGTCTTCGTGCGAAGCGGGCGTTCTAAGATATCCGTTTCTAAGGTCTTTCCTCCAACTCCTTCAACTAATTGATGAATTGCCTCTTCTTGAAAAACAGTGGCGCAAGGATATGTCTGAAGTCCTTTATATGACGGATTATCTTTTAATGAATTAATAATCTGAACAACCTCTTTTTCGGTATAACTGTTGGTAATAATTTTTAGCGCGGAAGGTTGAATAGTTTTGAATAATTCTGTGTATTTATTCCCTTCAATTATTAATACATTATGGCCATATTCTTTACTTAAAGTATTTCGAGTTGTTGATGTATCGAGAAGCAGGCAATAACAGCAAAATCCTGAGTTGTTCATGAGAGGCATTCTTGTAGTTAAATATGTCTTAATCTCCCTATGACTCCCTACCGCTCCCATGCGAAAAGGGGTGAAAATTTTTTGAGAAGTTTTAAATTTGTCTAGTTCAGAGGGAAAGCAATCAAATGCATTGCAAATATCCCCATAAATCTTGTTTTGACCTTCCTTGTGGAATAAACAATATGCTGCTCTGCACGCTTTATTTATCATAACATCGCTTCCATTGATTAGAAATGGGCGGATCACACGGTTTTTCCCATCGCGAGTGAGTGCAGCGGACAACAATGGTAAATAGTTTCCATTATCACATCCTTCAGCAACTAATGAAATATCATTGGAGAGGGAGATGATTCCTTTTTCGTGAAGGACCGAAAATTTTTCGATTAATTTTTTTTTGTCGGATAGTATGCAGTCCTGTCTGCTAGTTATTTTAGCAATGTTATTTCCAACGTTTGCCCAAATTAACATGCTTACCGATGGGGTGAAGTGTTTGAAATGGGCGCGCTCAGGCTTCCAGTTGAGAGGTGCTTCGATATTTTTTGTAGCATTTAATATATTTTCTAATTGTGTTAATAATGGAATAAGCACAGAAGTAGAAGATGTCCGTTTTCCTAGCCAGGTGAGAGGCGGAACTCTGCCTCGGATGTTATGAATGAATTTTGTTGTTGAGTAAAGCGTCATAAATGTATTTAACATTTGCTGTTACGTTGCTACCATTTATTATAGCATTACTTGTGGTTTGGAAACAACTTATGCGTTAATAATTAAACTATATGATGGTAGACAAGTGCCTATAAAAATGAGGTGAACACCCCGACACCTTTATCTGCCAGTAGCTGCGACTCTGCCGACAAGAGTCCTTTTTTTTTCTTTGGAAACTTCCTTTTAGAAGCTTTAAATGAAGCTGGTATACAATGCACAGTTATGCTAAACTCCCTAGTAAAGAAAAATTTGAGTGGGTGTTGCGTGATTAACTTAACGATTCGTTGTTTCTTATGCAGAACCACCAGCATGCGTTGTATGAACATGACCCAAGCTGCACAGGTTTCTTATGTTATTCTTGATATTGTAAAAAAAACTTTTGAAGAACTCCTCCTTGAAAGGAGGAGATTCTTTACTCCGCTTAAGGAGGCGGTGCGGCAAAGCCGCATACCGCAGAATAAAATAGCCTGCCGCAATCCCACCCCTTCAGGGGGGGGGCGAGGCAACCTACCTAATAGCGCGGGAAGCGGCGCAAGCCGCCTCGTTTCATTAAGCGTCGAAGACTCTCCTCCTTCAAAAGGAGGAGAGCTTCAAAAGGTTTCTGAGGATATACCTTCGCAAGCAGGTATCAAATCTGAGCCCGAGTTTGGCGATACTCTTTTTTGCGATATTCCAGAACCTGATTCTCCTGAATTCGAAGGATGGCAAAAAAGTTTTTCAGAAACAAACAAAAAAATTGCAGCGGTGCTTGAACGGAATCGTCTCGAGGAGTTGTTTAACAATATCAATAGATAACGGAATTAAATTCACGTACTCTCACCCAAGGAAACGAACAGAGCATGTCAATGAGTTCTTCGTGCAGTCTCCCCAGCAAGATGCCTGGGATTGACAGCGCCTCCATTTAATTAGTTTGGCTTAATCTCTAGATCCAGGATTTCTTCCAGCAAGAATATAAAATCATGCCGACGACTGTGATGGCGCTCACTGTATACAGTCGCCATTTGGGGCAAGGGCGATGAATGACAGTCGTGCCCTCATCGCGATCCCAGCTCGTTGTCTGGAAAAGGCGCAAACGATAATAAGCATTGGCCATGCAGATCATATTAATCACGGGAATACACAAACCTAAGCCCCGGATCCAGACAGACAAACTGCGCTTAAAGGCGCAAGAAAATGGCAGGCGCGGGGCGTGTCCCTTTTTCAGATCGGTGCAAAGAAGCCATTTACCCGGCGTCGTACCCAACAATGCCAGAAAAACCGTTTCGACAGGAACCCAGGCCAAAAACTCCAATGGAATCACACTCTCAAAGGGCACTGAAATGGTGGAGTTGGGAAGAAAACGCAACAGAGTGAAAAAAAGCGAATAGTCGAAAAATCGGGCAATCAGCCGCAGCCAGGGATTGGATTTCGCCAGATTGCGGCGCGGCGTCTCATCGCGGCCGGTGATGATCTCGGATGGTTCAATGACTCGGTCACCCATGCACTTCCCCACAGGCTCTCTGGAGCCGGTTCATCAAAGCCTCGCTTTGCCGGATGCTGTCGTTGAGGCATATGACAATTTCTGAATACCCCAACCGGTCTGCGTTGCGCAAGTGTGAATAAAGATTCTGAGCGCCAAGATCCTCCAGAACATAGACAGAACCATCTGTGGCTGAGCTGCTCTCTCGATCTGCGCTATCGACTAGGCGGATTTTTGCCTTTGGGGCATAATGGCGGTATTTCATCCCCGGTGAAAGAATCGGACCTCTTCGAGGCGGATCGATGAGAGTTATTTTGATCTCATTTTCGATCGCGGCCCTGTCGATCGCCCCGGGTCGGAGGAGCACAAATTGGTCATCAATCATCCCGATGACCGTCGATTCAATGCCAAATGCACACGGCCCGCCATCGATGATCGCAGGGATAGCCCCGTCGAAGTCTTCCAGAACATCGGCAGCCGATGTCGGACTGGGCCGCCCGGATAAATTCGCAGAAGGGGCTGCCAATGGCGAATCGATGGAGTGAATGAGTTGGCGCGCGCACGGATGCGACGGCATCCGGACGGCGATCGTGGGCAGATGCGCGGATACGATCGGAGGAACTGTCTCTTTGCGCTCAAAAATCAGCGTCAATGGCCCCGGCCAAAAGCGCTCAGCCATCTTCAACAACAGCGGATGGGGCCGCTCGGCGATCCGTTCCAGCTGCCTCATGGAGCTGATGTGGGCGATCAACGGGTTGTCAGCCGGGCGGCCTTTCGTAGTAAAAATTTTTTGAATCGCCGCGGGCTGAAACAGGTCGGCGGCGAGTCCATAAACCGTCTCGGTGGGGATTGCCACGAGCTGTCCGCCGAGCAAAAGGCTCACGGCCGTTTCAAGATCCCGGGACGAGAGGGTCGGATGGGCGCGCAAACGGATTGTTTTCATACAGGAAATGATACAATCATGACGATCAGCTTGCAATCAAATTGACCTCAAATGAAGTTTTACGGGAAACTATCCGTAAATAGGAGAACTTAATATGCAGCCGCCGACAGCGCCCCGCCGCTTTATGAATATCTATTTACTGGCCTTGCTGAATTTATCCGTCATGACATCGCTGCGCAATCTTCCGATCGTCTCTCATTACGGCTATGGACTCATCTTTTTTTATGCCGTTGTCGCCATCGGTTTTCTATTCCCATGTGCGCTCATCTCCGCAGAGCTGGCCACGGGATGGTCGCGAACGGGAGGCATCTATATCTGGGTGCGGGAAGCCTTCGGTCCCAAGTGGGGCTTTTTCGCTGTCTGGATGCAGTGGATTCATAACGTCACCTGGTTTCCGGCGATCCTCTCCTTTTCCGCGGTGACTCTTGCCTATATCATCAATCCGGCCCTGGCTGAAAACAAACTCTATTTGATTTCCGCGATCCTCGGCGGTTTTTGGGGCACCACACTCTTTAACTGCCTCGGATTAAAAATTTCCAGCTGGTTCAGCGCTTTAGGCGTCATTGCCGGTACGATTTTACCGGGCTTGATAATCATTGGCCTCGGAATGCTCTACTTGGCTTTAGGCCATCCCATGCAAATTCAGTTCACAGCCCGATCGTTGATCCCTCCACTGGACGATATCCAGAATATCGTCTTCCTGGCTGGCCTCTTTTTGGCCTTTGGGGGTCTTGAAGTTACAGCTGTTCATGCCCGCGAAGTGCAAAATCCCCAGCGCAACTTTCCGAGAGCCATTCTGATGGCCAGCGGTATCGCTCTCCTTCTTTATATTGCCGGAGCTTTGTCGATCGCCCTCGTCATTCCTACGTCCGAGATCAACCTCGTTGCAGGCCTCATGGATGCCTTTCAGGTCTTTTTTGCCGATTACCATATGTCTTATCTGCTAACGCCGATCGCGATCATGATCATTTTTGGCGCCGTCGGCGAGCTGAACGCATGGATTATCGGACCTGTCCGCGCTCTGCATGCGACATCCAAACACGGCGATCTTCCGCCTGTATTTCAAAAACTCAACAAGCATGGCGTGCCATCGAACCTTCTCTATTTTCAGGGCGTCGTCGTGACGGTTGCCACGTTTGTGTTCATGTTCATGCCGTCCGCCAGCAGCGCTTTCTGGATTCTGAGCGCCATGTCGGTTCAGATTTATCTGGTGATGTATGTTCTTATGTTTTTAGCGGCCATCAAGCTGAGATATAGCCATAATCATGTCATCCGCCCTTATCGAATTCCCTACAATATGCCGGGCATTTGGCTCACCGGCGGGATCGGGATCATCAGTTCTGTTTTCGCGTTTGCGATCGGTTTTGTCCCGCCTGGGCAATTCGAAACTGGTAGCTTATTGTTTTATGAGGGATTTTTGACATTCGGCATCATCACAATGGCCGCAATCCCATTGATCATCTTTGCTCTCAAGAAAGAGAGCTGGCATGTTCACGCTAACGAAACCGAATAAAAAAAAATCGAGCAAGCCTTGAGGCGTTGCTCGATGACGTAAGAGATTGATTATAAGAACCAATTACTCTTGAACTAAGAGTGCAGATACACGAGCCGACTTGCGGCGTTTATGTGTCTTTCTAGCACCTTTTTTCGCTTTTCTGGCAGTCTTGCGAACTTTTGTCTTAGTTTTTCTAGTTTTGCGAACTGCTTTGCGTTTTTTGCGTTTCAACATAACTTTAATCCTCCAAATTGCGTAAAGAGAATAGCAATCTTTTCAATTTGAGACCATTGCCTTACAAAGGCATCCTGATGAGCTCAATTATAGCGGGAGATCCCGCAATCCTACATCTTCCTTACAAACTCCAATATACATTTATTACAATAAAAACACAACCTTATTGATACAAATTACCAATCCTTAAATTTCGAAGCATCCACAAATCCTCACTTAGAATACATCCTGGGCGCGATTTTTTGCTTTTTAATGGAAGTGAAAAAAAATAAAAAATAAATTTTTCGCGCTTAATTTTTCTGTGATTTGGTGTGTTGTTTTACAATTTCAGCAAAAAGTTAAAGAACAACGCTAAACAAACGCAACGTTTTGTTCAAGCACCTAAAACACAGATGGTTGAATTTTCATATCATAAAAAATGTGTTCTTAGTAATCTGTTTTCATTATGAAAATTCCACTAGCAGAAAGACTTCGTCCGAAAAATCTTTCCGAACTTGCCGGCCAGGATCATTTATTAGACTACCTCAATCAGACAATTCGCAGCGCCTCGCCCCATTCCCTTTTATTATTCGGCCCGCCCGGCTGCGGAAAGACGACTCTCGCCCGTCTCTATGCTCAATCGTTCAAATTACCATACATTACGGCCAGCGCCGTTTTTCAAAGTACAGCGGATCTCAAAAAAAGATTATTAGAAGGACAGGAAAACCCCCTTTTTTTTCGCCAAACGATTCTTTTTATCGATGAAATCCATCGTTTTAATCGGGCACAGCAAGATCTGTTTCTTCCCTTTATGGAAGACGGCTCCCTGATCCTGATCGGGGCCACGACTGAAAACCCTTCATTCACTTTGAATAACGCTCTTTTATCCCGACTGCGGGTTTTAATTTTAAAACCGCTTCAAGCCGATGCCCTGGAAAAAATCATCCATCGTTACGAGACGCAGATCCGCCCTCTTCCGATCGATGAGGCCGCGCGAAAAACCATCATTGAACTGTCTCAAGGCGATGGGCGCCATCTGCTCAATATGATCGAAAATCTTGAGACCGCCGGCCTGGATCGTATCGATTCCGCCGCGATTGCCCAGTTTTTGCAAAAACGCTCCCCTCTTTATGACAAACACCAGGAGGGCCATTACAACCTGATCAGCGCTCTTCACAAGTCGATTCGCGGCTCCGACCCCGATGCAGCCCTCTACTGGCTCTCGCGCATGCTGGAAGGCGGTGAAGAGCCTCTGTATATTGCCAGGCGCCTCATCCGAATGGCCATGGAAGACATTGGACTGGCCGATCCCCAAGCTTTGCCCATTGCCTTTGCCGCTCGGCAAACCTATGAAGCTCTCGGATCGCCGGAAGGAGATATTGCTCTCGCTCAAGTCACTGTCTATCTAGCCCTTGCACCAAAGAGCAATGCGGTTTATACTGCTTTTGACGCCGCCAGGCAAGCCGCCCAAAAGACGGGCCACCTCGATCCCCCAAGTGCGATATTGAATGCTCCTACCCAATTTATGAAAGATCAGGGCTATGGGGATGGATATATATATGATCACGACACACCGGCGGGATTTTCTGGACAAGACTATTTTCCCTCATCCCTCGGCATATGTTCGTTCTATCATCCCGTCGAAAGAGGTTTTGAGCGGGAGATGAAAAAGCGTCTCGAGTATTTCAAAAAATTAAAGGACTCTTTTAACCTATGAGCCAATCACCCTCTGGGATATAGTTAGAGGCTCCATCGCAACCATTTCGAGAGTGAACGTGCTTGAACTGACCTCCGCCCGTAAAAATAAGATCAATCTTACCGACTATCCTTATCAGCAAGACATCGAAAGCCGGATTTTGCTGGCCGACTTTACTACAGCTGATCTGGAAGTTCTCGAAGAGATCTTGTTCAGCCCTCTCAAGATTTCCATAAAAAAGCTCAACCGTACCCGCGACTGCACAGAATCCGATTTATTACCGATCCTTCAAAAACTCTCCACTACTGGCCTTCTTGAAATTCAGGGGGACACTCTCATCATCGACAAGGAGAGGCGCAAATATTTCGAGTTTCAAATCACGCGCCTCGAAGACGGTTTTTGTCCCAACATGGAATTTGTGCAAGGGCTCCTTAAACAGGTTCCCATCCACATTCTTCCGACGTGGTATGCCATTCCCCGCTCTTCGAACAACATCTTTGAATCGATTGTCGAAAAATACCTGCTCACACCGCAGATCTATCAGCGCTATCTGATGGAGTTGAATTTTTCCGATCCAGTATTGAGCGGGATCGTTCAGGATGTTTTTTCAGCTCCCGATTTTCGAATCAGCACAAGCGATTTGATTGCGAAGTATAACCTGGCCCGCAAAGATTTTGAGCAGCTAATGCTCCAACTCGAGTTCAACTTTGTCTGTTTTGTCACATATACCCGTGAAGAAGATTATTGGCAGGAATCTGTCACTCCATTCCATGAATGGCGCGAATATCTGCTGTTTTTGCAGCAAACCGAAGCGCGTGTCATTGAGGAACAGATTTCAATCTTCCGCCATCGCGACCACGACTTTGCCTTTGTTGAGGATATGGGAACCATTCTCAATCTGGCTAAAAAAAAGCCGCTGAATTGCGATCGATGGAAAGCAGGCAATGCGCTACCTCTTTCATTGACAAAATCGCTAGCGCCGCATTGCCTGCTTCCGATTGACACCTCGGAAGAGATCCATTTTGCCCAGCAATATCTCGCGCGAATCGTTGAAAAACTCTTACTTCTGAAGCTGGCTGACCTGAACTACGGGCGTTTATCTTGTCTCGATTCAGCTGGAGATTGGCTGGATCTTACCTTGGAAAATCGCGCATTGCATTTCTATCGCCATTCTTTGAACCGCCTGTCAAACAATTCTCTTCCCGCCAGCCTTTGCAATGAGCGCAACCAGAGGGAAGCTGAAAAATCGATCAAACGAGTGCTGCATGGCGGATGGGTATTGTTCGACGACTTCATCCGGGGGGCGATTGTGTCTTTGGGCGAAGAGTCCGTCGTGATGCTCAAAAAAAATGGCAAGAGCTGGAAATACACACTGCCACAATACAGCGAAGATGAAAAAGCTCTGATCAAGGCGTCTATCTTCGATTTTCTGTTCGAGTGCGGTTTTGTCGCGACAGGATTGCATGAAGGTCGAGACTGCTTTGCCGTCACAGCATTTGGCCAATTCTTTTTTGAAGAATGAGCTCGCAATGAGTGATTTAGTATCAAACCGCCGCGCATTATACGACTATGAGATCCTCGAAACATTCGAGGCCGGGATTGTTTTGGTTGGCACCGAAATTAAATCTCTGCGCAATCACGGCGGATCTCTGCAGGATGCCTATGTCGATGTGCGAAAAGATGAGTTGTGGCTGATCAACGCCAGCATCGCGCCCTATTCGTTCGGCAACATCCACAACCATGAGGATCGCCGGGAAAGAAAGTTGCTGATGCATCATAGAGAGATCGAGTATCTGAGAAGGGTCTCACAGGAAAAGGGGCTTACACTGATCCCGCTTTCGATCTATATCAATAAAAAAGGGATCGCCAAAGTGAAAATCGCCGCTGCCAAGGGAAAGAAAGCCTACGACAAGCGCGCCGCGATCAAAAAGCGGGAAGATACGCGCGCAATTGAGCGCGCAACATCAGGTGAATAGAGCCGGCCTGCAAAAAAATATCTTTTCTGAGTTGACAGTCAGAGCCTCCCTCTTCTATCTTTTCTCTTGTATACGAATCAGGAGTTTTCTACATGAAAGCGGTTATTGCCAAAAACGATCTCGTGAGTCTTATCGGAAAAATCCAAAATGTCGTATCAAGCAAACCATCCATACCGATCCTCGCCAACATTCTCATCGAAGCGCTGGATGATCAGATCGTTGTCAGCGGCACGGATCTAACCGTAAGCATGCGCTGTTTTATGGACGCCACTGTAATCGAGGAAGGTTCGATCGCTCTGCCGGCCCGCCGTTTTTTTCAACTCGTGCGCGAACTGACCTCCCCGCAAGTCAAAATCGCGACCCATCTCAATGAGATCGCTGAAATCACGACAGGCACCTCCGTTTTCAAAGTCAATGGCATGAACAAAGCCGAATTCCCCGCCCTCCCCGATCTCAAGGGATCTCCTGAAGCGACGTTTACCGGTGCGAATCTGCGCGAGATGCTCTCGAAAACCGCCTTTGCCGCGGCCCGCGAGGATTCCCGCTACATGCTGAACGGCGTCCAGCTACAGATTAGCGCCCAGCAGGCGACCTTTATCGGCACAGACGGCAAACGTCTCGCCCGAGCATCTTCCCCTGTTCTCGTCGACGCTCCGGTGCGCGGAGCCTATGTCATCCCTCTTAAAGCGGTCGAAGAGATGATTAAAATGCTTGAAAACGGCGATGCGAAAGCGGTTGTGAGCCTCTCTGCCGACAAGATCGCTCTTGAATGCGGGCAGCTTTCGCTCATCACCAAGCTTCTCTCGGGGCAATTTCCCGATGTCGAGCGCGTGATCCCATCCAATCTCGCCCATCAGTTTTCGATCCACCGCGAAGAGCTCATGTCCCTGTTGAGACAGGTGTCGCTCTTCACCTCGGAAAACAGCAATTCCGTTCGATTCACGTTCGAAACAGGCCAGCTCCATCTCTCCGCGACCAGCAGCGAGATTGGCGAGGGCCGCGTGAGCATGCCGGTCGACTTTTCCGGATCGCGTCTGGAAATCGCCTTTAATCCATTTTTTCTGCTCGACATTCTGCGCCACAGCAAAGATGAAACGGTGCGCATAGGCTTGAACGATGCCCACAATCCGGGTCTGATTACCGACTCGACACAAGCGCAATTCGTCTTGATGCCCATGCGCTTGAGCGAAATCAGCACCGGAGCGCCGGAAGAGGCCGTCACAGTACAGTGAATACCCATAAAATGGGTTTGGGGAATTCCAAACTCATGTTTAAAACCCTCTATCTGCGCAATTTCCGCAATTTTACGGAAGCCTCCATTGCTTTTGGGCCGAAAATCAACGTTTTTTGCGGCGCCAATGCGCAGGGTAAGACCAATCTTCTCGAAGCGATCGCGCTGATCAGCACGGGTAGGTCATTTCGCACGCAGCATCTTTCGGAGCTCATCCGCGAAGGCGCGTCCTTTTTTTTCCTGGAAGCCTCGATCGTGCGCGACAATGTCGCTCAAACGGTGCGCCTCTCCTACGACGGCCAAGTAAAACGGGTTGAGTGCAACTCGTCGCATTACCCTTCCTTTCAAGCTCTTCTGGGCCTGCTGCCATCCGTTCTCTATACTCCGCCCGACATCGACCTGATCACCGGTTCGCCCTCGGCTCGAAGGCGTTTTCTCAATCTTCATCTCGCCCAGAGCGATCCGCTCTATTTCCACCATCTGCTGCGTTTTTGGCGCGCCGTCAAGCAGAGAAACTCTCTATTGCGCTCGCGCTCGCTGGATGGGATTGCCTGCTGGGAGCATGAAATGGCTGCGTCATCGGCCTATCTATTTGATCAAAGAAAAAAACTCATCGAAGAGCTCAATGACGATCTGAAAACAGGCTGCCAGGCGCTCTCGGGAGAAAAATCTTCCGTGCAATACATTCCCTCGCAAACCTCGCAATTGCCGCTGGCCTCTTCCTATCTCGCCCAGCTGGAAAAAAATCGGCCGCGGGAAAAAATGCTGGGAATGACGATCACGGGACCTCACCGCGACGACTTTTCCATCACCCTCGACGAGAAACCGGCGCGACTCTTTGCCAGCGATGGACAAAAGCGGACGGCCATCGCCGCGCTGCGCCTCTCGGAATGGCGGCGGCTTGAGCGCCAAATCGAAGCTCCGCCTTTATTTGGCGTCGATGATCTGGAATTGCATCTCGATCGGGAGCGCCAGCATTTATTTCAAAAAGCATTGGAAGCTCTAGGGCAAGTCTTCATCACAACGCCGGAAATATCGCCCCTCTGGCCCAGCGCCTGTCGGCTGCGCGTCAGCGCAGGCGCGACAGCCATTCTTGAATAATCATTTTTTGGCATTCAAAATACGCAGATATGCCTCCCCTACCTCAAATGACGGTCCGCTTTTGCTGCTCCGTTGGGCAGCGAACAGATCGAGAATCTGGCTGGCCAATACTTTGCCGAGCTGCACGCCTTCCTGATCGAAGGAGTTGATATTCCAGATGAATCCCTGGAGGGCCACTTTGTGCTCGTAAAAAGCGAGTAGAGCGCCGAGGGTATACGGATCGAGCCGATCGGCGAGCAGGATCCGGTTGGGCCGGTTGCCGGGAAAGAAGCGGTTGGGATTGGCGCTCTTTTGCCCTTTGGCCAGCGCAATGGATTGGGCGAAGAGATTGGCGAGCAGCTTTTCTTGCGAAGATGAGCCCTTAACGTCCAGATCAAAGGGATGCTGGCTCTTTCGAAAGCCGATGAACTCGACCGGAATTGCCTGCGTGCCTTGATGAATGAGCTGATAGAAGGAATGTTGGGCATTGGTTCCAATCTCGCCCCAGACAACGGGGCCGGTGGAAAAATCCACAAAATGGCCAGTGATATCAACCGACTTGCCGTTGGACTCCATATCGAGCTGCTGCAAATGGGCTGGGAAGCGGATCAGGGCCTGCGAATAGGGCACCACAGCCGCCGTGGGCAGCTGGAGAAAATTGCGGTTCCAGATGCCGAGCAGAGCGGACAATAGGGGCAGATTGCGCTTCGTCATGGCGTGCGCATCCATGGCATGGGCGCCGCGAAGAATTTCCATCAAGGCGGAAAAACCGTACGCAAACCCGATGGCCACAGCGCCGGCCATCGACGTCGAAGAATAACGGCCGCCGACAAAATCCCATATGTAAAAGGATGCTTTGTACTTTGCGGGATTATCCATAGGGCTCTTTTCCCCTGTGACCGCGATGAAATGCTCTTTGGGATCCAGACCCAGTTTCTGAAGTCTCGCGCGGACAAACTCCTCGTTCGTGAGGGTTTCTAGAGTAGTACCTGATTTCGAGACGACCACAACAAGGGTTTTTTTCAGATCGACCCGGTTCAATACATTGTTGGCGTCATCGGGATCGACGTTGGAGATAAAATGAACGCGATGATGGGGGCGAGCGAAGGGAAGCAAAGCCAAATAAAGCGCGCGCGGCCCCAGATCCGAGCCGCCGATTCCGATCTGAATCAGATCAGTGAAGCGGTTTTCCCGATCCAGCACCTCGAGGAAGCGCTCGAGCTTTTGCAATTCAGCCTGAGCCATATCGCTGGCCGCCATTGCATTTTTGGCCTTCTGGCGATGTGTGAACTGATCGCGCATCGCGGTATGTAATACGGCTCTCTGCTCGGAGTCAAAGCCCTCGATGCGATTCATCTCGACGCCGGCTTGCATGTCGGCCATCTTTTGCATGGCCATCGCCTCATCCGATAATTCAAAAAGAGCTTCGATCACGGCCGGTGTTACCCTCTCGGCCGCATAAAGCAGGTCAAAGCCGATCGCAGACTGGCGCATTGTCTCAATCCGCTCGCCATTGAATACGCCATCTTGCGTCAAATCAACACTTTGACGGGCCAAATTCTGCAAATTCTTCACGCTTTTCAAGTGCAAAAAACTCATTTGCTTCGCTCCATAAATTTTTACTTAAAATGGCATAAATCGGGATTTTTTGAAATTTTGAAGATTTTATCGAGTAAGCGATTTTGCTCAAATCACAGGTCGCAAAATGTTTAATTACACACGCAAATCATAAACAATTCTTTAATTGACTTTTAATTATATTTGTTGTATAATTACAGTGCACAACAAGCGCGGTCTTAATAGTTTATAAAAGGTAGAGCCTTTAAGGTTCTGAGGAGTAAAGTATGTGTTATCCTGTTCCATCAATCAGAAAACCATCAGACCTGTCCTCGCAAGGACTCTCTGCCAGCGGAGGTCTTAGCCCTCTCTCAAGTCCGAAACTCTCCCTTGGTGATAGCACCTTTAGCTCAAAAGATATTCTTCGATCGGAAGATCAAGTAGTTAGTTCGACATTCCAAAAAGAAGCTAAGTCAGGCGTCCAAGGTTGGTCTAAAGGAAAATGGGATGTGTCTGTTAGAGAGGACATGATTACAGTAACCGTCCTGTCTGTAAAGAGTGCATGGACCAAAGCGATGGAACAGAACCTTGCAGACATAAGAAATTCATTATTAACGAACTGCGAGATTTCCCAAAATTGGGAAGCGAAGACTACGGAGGGGCTAAGCTTCACTCTTGTCAAAAAAAAACCAAAGAAAGGCACACTTTTAGCTCGTATTACAATGCTCATTAAACGATTGTTTACAGCGAAAGCCGATGAGTTGACACCGCAAGTATTAAATGACGTCGCGAATGTAGACAATGAAAGTAATGCCGGATTAATGGGTAAATTCTTAGACGCCAAGTTCATTGCCGCAATTGAGGCAGCAGAAAAATTATCAACAGGATCATCTATAGAACAAATCAGGGCAGCTGTAGACGCTACAGAATGCTTCGAGAAAGTGGCGGATGTATATTCCAAAAACTATAAACCGAATACAGAGCAAGATAAAATCATACGTTTGATCAGCCAACAACTTGAAGAGAGCATCAGTACAGATCTAAAATTAATCGGGATGATTAAACCGATTCCCAAACCTGTCAGAGCATCGTACACATGCAAGAAAATAGTTCAGGATACTAACATCGAAAGGATTACTGATCATTGGGAAGTTACATTCAGCGGCAGCAAAGAATTTCTAAAAGAACTCCTGAGTGACATCGATGAAGGGAGCAATTTGGATCAAAGTGATTTTACATTTATTGGATTTCACAAGCACAACCTACCCTTTTCTCATAGCACACGTCTTGAATATTCAAAAGAGACTGCCGCGCCTTGGCAATTTAAGTGCCTATTCCAAACTCATGACGATTCAACCCGATATATTCACTGGGTAGCTAAACGCGAAGAGGAGCATCGTAATTTAAAAAAGAATATGGCACACCCTTTTGAGATCTGTACTGTTACTTATGACAATTGTCTTTATTCTGCAAGCGGGCAGCCCCAAAATACGACCATAGGTCAGTTCGGATTTTTGCCAAGCGATTCTGGCGAATAATCCCTCTCATCGAGTATGATATACCATATTTAATCGGGGTATAGCGCAGTTTGGCTAGCGCGACTGGTTTGGGACCAGTAGGTCGGGGGTTCAAATCCCTCTGCCCCGAACCTCTCCCCTTACTTTCTTACTTATAAACCGGTGGAATCGAATCGTTCTCTGCTGACCGAGCCAAAGCGAATAAAAATAGGAGTCGCCAAACGATGGCCACTCGGTCGTGTACTGCATCGGGGCAAATGCGCTTTGCCATTGGGAAAAGCGCCGAATAATCCAGTCGCTATAAGCCGCATCATCGGTCGTCAGAATCGCTGAAGAGCCGGGCTGTAAAATTCGGTCCATTTCGCTGACAAAAGCGTCGCTAATCAGGCGGTGCTTGGCATGGCGCCGCTTCGGCCACGGATCGGGAAAATTCACGTACGCCTCATGAACGCTCTTGTCGGGCAAATAATGGCGACTAAATGTAAGTCCCTCGCCATAAACAACAAAGAGATTTGGCAGATTCTGGCGGAAAATCTTGAGCCAGATCTTGCGCGCCCGCTCAAAATCCATTTCCACAGCCACCCAATTCAACAGCGGATTTTGCTTTGCCATCATGGCGATCCACTGCCCATTCCCGCTGCAGTATTCGACGACAAGGGGCTGCTTCTTTTCAAATACAGCCGGATCATTCCAATCAATGGCGAGCTGGTCGTGCCCATCGTAATGATCCGGAACGTAAAGACATTTTTCTAAAAGGATCGGCCGACGCCTCTCCCATTCAAAAGGAATATATAAATCAGATGCCTGTTTCATGGGGTTGAATTATAGCGGACCTGTGATTTTCCTCCTTGCGCGATTGATGAAAAAATTGCTATCTTCGCCTCTAAACTGGAGATACCCATGAAAGAGATTCGTTTTGGTTTGCTGATATTTGCTTGTGCCCTGATGGGATCGCTCTATGCCGACGCCGCATCGGTCCCGACGCCCGTGAAGACAGAACAGGCGCACACAGGAAAGCTACAAAATTTTGATTTGAAAAAAGTCTATGGATCGTCGCCGGTGATCTACTCTCTTCTACTCATCATGTCGACCTCGGCCCTGGCCGTCTGGCTCTATACCCAGACCACTTTCCGCGCCAAGGAAATCATGCCAGAGGGGTTTCTCATGCAGCTGCGCAATCATCTGGATGAAAAAAGGTTCGACGATGCGCATCGCCTCTGCCAACAGCAGCCGAATCTGCTCGCCTCGATCGTTTCCGTCGGTCTTACGACGAGAAAGCTGGGAGCGCAAGTAATGACCGATGCAATGAAATCCGAGGGCAAGCGCGTAGCGGCCACCTTCTGGCAGCGCCTGTCCATCCTGAACGACATCGCCATCATCGCCCCCATGCTGGGGCTGCTCGGTACGGTCATCGGGATGTTCTACGCGTTTTACGATGTGAACCGCTCGGTCGACAGCATCAACGCCGTGTTCGATGGGCTGGGTATTTCCGTTGGTACGACCGTCGTTGGCCTGGTTGTAGCGATCCTGTCGATGATTTTGGCAACGACCTTAAAATACCGGCTGATTCAAAACTTCAGCGTAGTGGAAACCGAGGCGCTCGCTCTGAGCGTCCGGATCGAGACAAACTAGATAAGGCCAAGCGATGCAACTGATCCCTCACGATGAATTAAAGATCGGGCAAAATTTCAACTTTACGCCGATGATCGATTTTCTCTTTCTGATGCTTTCGCTCTTTGCGACGCTGGCGATCTCGCGGGCCAAGCTCTTCGACTCAGAGGTCAATCTCGTCTCGATCAAGCCCACAGAAAAAAGCGCCTCTCTTCGGCCGCAGGACATTTTGCAGATCAACCTGAGCATCTCGGAGAAGGGCGAATACAAGTGGCTGACTGAATATGACGAGTATCCCATGGACGGGATCGTCGCCATCCAGCAGGAGCTGACGCGCCAGTATCAGATGGGGGTCTTGCCGCAAGACAAGGAGCGAACGCAAGTCAGGCTCCATATCGACCAGAAAGCACCGTGGAAGCCGATCGCGGAGGCGATTTTCGCTGTGCGGGAATTGGGCTTTCAGGCCCACCCTGTCTACGAGCCCGTGGAAACGCGGTGAGGGAATCATTTACGCGCGATTGAAAATAGACCGAGAAATATTTGTAAGATCTTATTTGCAATCGCCCAAGGCAATGGACGAAAGTACGCGTGCCAATCCTTAGCTCGACTTTGTACATTTTTAGGTCCGAAGGCCTCGATGGATTTGCCCTCTGAGGCGTTAATTTAATAAGGAAGGGGTTGACTATCCCCTTCCTTATTAAATTAACCTCGTTCGACCAGAGATCGAACGTCAGAGGGCAAATAGGCGATGCAGACGGCCCTAAAAATGTACAAAGTCGAGCTTAGATTATTAACTCTGAAGCATTTCACGCCGATAATCTTGCGAAATTTCTGTTCTTGGCAACGTGGATTGAGGGGTTTGCAACCTTTCCCACGGACGGTTTTATCTCGAGATCACAGCCAAGACTTAGCAAGTAGTTCATTAATCGTTCAATTGTGAATTCGGACAAAAGCCCCCGTACAATTCTGGAGATTTTTGGCTGATCAATCTTCATTAATTTAGCAGCCTGCTCTTGAGTTAATTCGCGCTGATTAATAATTGATCTAATTAATAGAGCGAGATCAGATTTTGCATTTGCTTCTTTAGGGTTTTTATACCCAAAATCTTCAAATACGTTTCCCGAACTAACCACATATTCTACTTGGTTTTTTTTAACTTCTTTTCTTTTTTTTGCCATATTGATTCCTGTAAATTTGATCGGCCCATTTAAGCCTTTGTTCAATTAATTCCTTATCCTCTTTTGGAACTTCCGATCCCTTTTTACTTTTTTTCTTGAAAATATGAATCACAAAAACCACTTCTTTGTAGCGTGCAATGTATACCTCTCTAAATGTGGAGCTACGATGATCTCCCACCACTTCAAATACACCGCTTCCGTGATGTCTATATGGCTTTGCATCTTCGTGTGTATCTCCAACAAGAGCCATTTTCAAGGCCGTTGAAAACACATCTTTAACCTCTTGAGGCAATTTCTCGGCATCTTTCTGTGAAGATCCCAAGTAAATGAGGTCTCGATTCTTTTTTGGATCACTCATTCGTCATCCCTTATAATCTATATTATGCCACTACTGGCATATTTTTGCAACAAGTTCTCGCAAAGTATTAACCTATCTCGGTTTTAATAACCTGAGAAATATTTGTAAGATCTATTAGCAATCGCCCGCGGCAGAGGGAAATAAATGGCAGGCGGCCCTAAAATTGAACTGGGTGGAATTGACAGCTGCTCACCCTCACCGATGAATAGTACAAGCGGAAAGATGCGTCTCGATAGACATTGTGTTGTGATCGACGCATGAGGTCCATGAAGATAACCCATGATAATGGTAAGCGGGTCGTGAAACTCAGGTTGCTGAACAAGAGTAAGTTTCGAACAGCAGATGCCCCGATAGGTTGCGCCACAATAACACTCCATTTCTAAAGCACATTTATTACACACAAAAAAAAACCATCAACCACTAGCGGGAGTTTACAAGTTATTTTGACGATATGATGCAAGATTTTGAGTCGCAATCGATTATATTTTTGAGTGTATTACCCAATCGGCTAAGCACGACTAGTAAATGCAAATTAAAAAACTCACTTGTCATCCAAATCATGTAGTGGATATAATCTTAAAAAAGTCTCAATCCTTTGTGCTAAAAAGGAAGGATTACCTAGTTCGTCATTATGTCGTTCACTCATTCCAATAAACAATTTATTCCTCTTAGGGCATGTAGCATCGTCTAATAAAGCTTTAGCTAATGAGGCATTAGCCGGTATTACTCCATCTCCAATAATTTTTGAACTTTCATGAAGTTCTTCATATTTCTGAACTCGAGCAGTTTGCATAATAATTTCTGGGGCTTGCAATTTTTTTGAAGATACTGTGGAATCCATATTCCAACCTAACAATTTCACTAAAAATCCTAACGGCCTGCAAGTAAGAATTGAAGCTGTTGTGCTTAGATCAGAAAAAGTTCTACTTTTAACGAATACATATTTCACATCTCTTTTCAATGCATGAGTTTTTAGCGCATCTCCCTGTACGCCACCGCCGATAGAATTTCCGTATCCAACAATCTCTCTAGCACCTATACCATTATTTTGATCTTCTAAAAACGAAAGCATAGCACGATAGGCTTTTGCCATGGCCTGTCTATTAGGCAGCCCTGAGCTCGCTCCTACTCCTGGATAATTAAAAACAATGGCGTTACCCTTAATTTCAATCAGAATTTGTTTGAAATCACGGCTATAAGATAATTCATCTTCATAAAATTCACCGTTCCCATTCGATGACAAAACCCATCTGCCATTGTTCAAGGTGGATGCCTTCCCGACGATCATAGCATCTACCTTGTAACCATCAACTTCAACAGTTATGCGTTTATATTTCCAGTCTCCTTCTAACGGAATACTCGACCTACTATCATTTGCGTGATTTTCAGGGTATCCGATAAGAAAAGTTGGGCTTGAGGCTGGTAGTAAAGCTAACTTGCCTGCAAGAATATGAAGAAGCTTGTAAATCCCTATTGGAAATATTATGATGGTCAAAATTTGCTTTACAATTCTAACAATTTTATATTCGGTGTTCCATGTATAGGCAACAGGCAAAGATTTATTTGCAGTTAAGTCCCGTTGTGTAGATTCGAAATAATCAGGCTGATTATAAAATGCATTTTCTCCAATCAGTTCCTCTCGAAAAGAGGTTGAATGAATAGGCCTATAGCCTCCCACTACAGCAGGAAGAGGAAAAGATTGTAAACTCATAGATCTCCCGATATTTTATACCAAATGCAATAATGAGAAAGGGAAAGGATACTTAGGATCTGGGTACGGTCCGTGGTTAGCGTACCCCATACAACCAGTACATACTGAAGCATTGCCTAATTCTTTCCCTATGTTCCAAACAGTAGCTATAGCGTCAAGAGAAGCATTAGCAATCCACCCAAAAGGAACAAAAGCTTCAAGTACGCCTCTTCCTATTTGAGTGATCCCTGTGAGCAAACATTCGTCATACCAATGACCAATAATAACACCCTGCATCGCATTTCTTTCACCCATGGCCAAGGTAACTGCACACATCAGCAATCCCGTTCCCATACGCACACAGCCAGAAACAACAGAAACCCCTGGAATGTATCCTAAAATATTTAAAGTAAGATTGTGAACCTTTAAAAGAGTCACTACAGCATTTCTAGCCTGCTGTGGATACACATAATTTGTGTGCCATTTCAAATTAAAAGTATCCGTATTGATGGAACGAAGACCGTAGGTGTTCATAATTTCCCCATTATTCGACAACGAATGTAGATTGCCTAGCTAATATTTATCAACACCTTAATTTTGCATATTTCTTTTATATTACAAATTAAAATAAACACTAAACAATCGGCCCGTTCAATTGGCAAGTGCGATAAATACTAATCCACTCGTCAAATAAGTGACAAAAGGCGCCAAGCGAGCGAGGCGAAGCCAGATTGAAGCGCAGCAGATGCCTCGACTGGTTGCGCCACAATAACACTCTGTTATTAATCACATTTACTATACAACAATTTAAACATTAATTCCAAAAAGAAACCACATGCGCTAACAAATGCAAATTAAAAAACCCACTTGTCATCCAATTCCTGTAGTGGGTATAGTCAACAAAAAAAGGGATTTTTTTTTATGAAAGAAATATTTTTAACTACCTTGCGCCAATCAGCAACGCCTCCCACAGCTTTTCGCCAGGCGGCGGGAGAGCTCTCGCGGCTCCTGGCTGCTGAAGCCTCCCGCCTGATCCCAACACAAACCATCCAAATTCAAACCCCCCTTTCTAAAGCCACCGGAGCGCGGCTGTCCCATCGGGTGATTCTAACGACCATCCTGCGATCGGGATTGGCAATGCTGCCGTCATTCCAGGAACTTTTTCCGGCGGCGCCGATCGGCTTTTTTGGCATGCGCCGCGACGAAAAAACAGCCATCCCCCGCCTTTATTATCAAAATCTGCCCAAAATTACCCGCGACGACTGGGTCTTTCTGCTGGATCCCATGCTGGCAACCGGCGGTAGCTCTTTTCTGGCCCTCGAAATCCTTGCAGATGCCGGCGCCTCGCCCTCCCAATGCGTCCTGGTGTCGATCGTGGCAGCTCAGCCGGGCGTCGATGTGATCCGCAAAAAATTTCCTGCACTCAAGCTCGTGATGGGAGCGATCGATCCCTCTCTGAACGATCGCAAATTCATCGTCCCGGGACTCGGCGATTTTGGGGACCGATACTTCGATACAGTGGGATAGCATTGTTGAAAAGAGCTGATTCACGGTACACTGATTGTCATGCCCAGGTGGTGAAATTGGTAGACACGCCAGATTTAGGTTCTGGTGCCGCAAGGTATGTAGGTTCGAGTCCTATCCTGGGCAAAGAAAAGGGCCGCCGGATGTCCCGGCGGTCTTTTTGTTATTGATCGAGTTTAGCGAGAAACTCTTTTTGATACAGATCTGCTTTTTTCGCCTGATAGCTCGTCATGATTGATGCAATTTTACGCTCGCTATCGCTGCCCGGCTTACGGACAATCTGATTGAGCAGGTTCAAATCCCAATTACGCGCCTGCCAGGTATCGAACCCAAGCGATGCCAACTGGACCTTATTTTGCAGTGAAGAGTCCTGAAACGATTTGGACGCGTCGACCATCTGCCGCATCATGTCCATATTGATGATCATGTGCTTTTCCATCCGATCAACGAACGGCTTTTGCGCATATTGCGCGTCGAGATGGACGACCTTGAATTCAGATGCCAGGTCGATCTCGATGAGCTTCTTTTCGTCCTGATTGCCAGCCTTGTCCGGCGTCTTGAAGCGCAAAGAAGAAAGATACTGGAGAGCCTCTTTTTGATCGGTCGGTAACGGCTGAGTGATGGATTGGATCTGCTGAGCCAGTGCATCGCTTTGTCCCGCAATGGCCGCTTTCAGCTCATCGTTTCTTTGAGCAGCCAGCTGTTGACTCATCTCTTCGTATCGCGCGGCTAACTGCTTTAATTTTACATCGGGAGCCGGCGCTTCGCGCATAGTGATGAATTCAGAAAATTTGGAGCTCTTGACCATCTGCTGATAGTCAGACTGAAGATTCGCCAAAAAGGCATCATACGCACCCGATTCATAACTTTGGCGCAGAGAGGTCACAATATCTTGTCCCGTGCGGATTTGTTGGGCTGCGATCGCCGGTTCGCTGGCGGGAATTGAGGTTTGTTGCGCCGGCATACTCGATGCGGCAATTAAGGCTAGTGCGGCTAATGAATAGATTTTTTTCACGATCATCCTCACGGTTTGATTTATTCCACATTCATTTTAACAAACCACGCAATAAACCGTCATTAAAAAGGTTGTTTAAATATTTGTTTATTACAAACAGACAGCTTTTAAAATAAAACGCCGAGAAGACCTGCGGATTTCCCCCAAAAAAACCCTTGAATTAGTGTTGTTTTTTTGAAATTATGCTAAGATATGAAACATTGGAAACTGTTTTTACTTTGCGTCGGATTCGCAAGCGCAGCCAACGCCAAAGACCCGTCCGTGAATATATTCCCCGAAAACCCCTGGTTTACGGGACCGTTAATATCGCCGTCAGGACACGTCACTCCAAAGGGAACCGTCAACATCGAGCCCTATTTTACCGTTCTCGATTCTTATGGCGATTACGATAAGCACTGGAAATTGGTCAAGGACGATCACTCTTTGATCTCGAACATCGTCAATATCTATACTACAATCGGTCTCACGAAATGGATGGATTTTGCGATTACACCCACTGTTTTATACAACGTATGCCAAGGAAAGCAGGCGTTTTTTTTTTCCAATTTAGAAGCGGGTTTTGATTTTCAGTTATTAACCGATACGCAAGAAAACAACCTGCCCGGATTAAAGTTGGGCATCAGGCAGTCTTTTCCCATTGGAAAATACGACCACCTCAATCCGAATATGCACGAGGTCGACATCGGAAGCGATGGAACATATAAGACGCTTGTTCTTCTCTGTGCATCGCGATTGTTTCATTTGAGAGGCGATGTCTGGCTCAACCCTCGATTTTCCGTTGGCGGGCATATTTGCACGCGCGTTCATGTGAAAGGCTATAATATCTATGGCGGCGCTGCGGATACAGATGGATATGCCTATCCTCCGCCGCAATTATGGTTCGATCTGTCATTCGAGCTTTCCTTATCTAGACATTGGGCGCTGGCTTGCGATCTCGTAAATGGATACGACGCCAAGCGTAAATTCAAAGGAAACCCGGGAACCGACTCCACCGGCGCAGCGGTTCGCATGACAAAAGGATCCTCTGCGACTGTGTGGCTAGCTCCTGCCGTGGAATACAACTGGAATGATAACATTGGCATTATCACAGGCGCGTGGTTTACAATAACCGGACGCCTCAGCGAGGCTTTTGCCAGCTGGCAGAGCGGTTTTAACTACGTTTTCTGATGAAACGATCGATCTTCCTCTTTCTGATCACCTTGGTCTGTTCCGATTTGTCGGCCGCCAGCGCGGCCCGCATTCGCATTCTGAACGAGCCTTTAACCGTTGATCTGGCCCAAACACCATCTGAGCGCTCACTGGGCCTAATGGGCCGCAAAAGCCTGCCGGAGGGAACGGGCATGCTCTTTGTCTATGAAAAACCTGGCATTTTGTCATTTTGGATGAAAAACACCCGTATCCCCCTGAGCATCGCTTTCTTCGATGCCGGACGGCGGCTGATCAATACCGTGGATATGGATCCGCCCCAAGGCACTCATTTGCCTATCTATCAGAGCGCCAAACCCGCTCAGTACGCTCTGGAAGTGCCGCAAGGCTGGTTTGAGAGCCATGGAATCCGTCCCTCGATGCGCTTCGAATGGGAAACAGGCTTTTCTAAATCCTGTAAATAAGTATAATTAGCTCTTTTTAAGGAACTGCCATGCAAAAAAAAGCCAAAGCCCCCTGGAACGTATTTATCGCCATTATTCTGGCCATTATATTTGGAACCTGGGCGGGCCAGGACCGGTCCATTTTCGGCGTCACTTATTTCTCAATTTTCGATACCCTGGGGACGATCTTTCTGAATTCACTATCTTTGATCGTGGTTCCTCTCGTCTCTTCTTCGATTATCACCGGCATTGCCCGGATTGGCAACGATCAGTCCTTTGGTAGGTTAGGCGGAAAAATGTTCGCCTTTTTCCTCGGTACCAGCTTGATGGCAATCCTCATCGGCCTTTTCTGCGCAAATATTTTTTCTCCGGGCGCTCCCCTGATCGGAGCAGAAGCTAGATCCATGGGCAACCGGTCGCTTGACGCCATCAACAACAGCAGCGCATTGTCCATGGCTACTTTCCTGATCCAGATCATCCCCCCCAATATCGTTGAAATTTTTTCGCCCGGACATATGCTGGGCATGATTTTCTTCAGCCTGATCTTCGGATACGCTCTATCCAAAATCGACTCCCATCCGTCATCGATTTTGCAGGGATTTTGGCAAGGCATTTTCCAGACGATGATCCAGATCACGCATATCATTTTGAAGTTACTGCCCTATGGCGTCTTTTGTCTTGTCGGCAAAGTATTTGCAGCGGAAGGACTCCATTCCCTTCAATCCCTCGCTCTTTTTTTCGCAACAACCATTGTAGGGTTTGCCGTCTTCATGTTTATCGGGATACCCCTTCTTTTGAAATATGTCGGCGGCGTCAGCCCGATCCGCCATTTCAAGGCCATGTGGCCGGCTTTGATTACGGCATTTTCTACGAGCTCTTCTTCGGCCACGCTGCCCGTCACCCTCGACTGCGCAGAAAAGCGGGCCGGCGTCTCCAACCGAATCTCCAGTCTGGTCATTCCCCTGGGAACTTCGATCAATATGTCGGGATCCGCTCTGTATGCATGCATTGCTTCCCTGTTCGTCGCTCAATGCTATGGCGTCCCCCTCACCTTCACGACCCAATTTTTAGTCGTAGTGATGTCCCTCATCGCATCGGTTGGCATTGCAGGCGTTCCCAGCGGCAGCCTGGTCTCGATCATCGTCATCTTGAAAGTCATTGGCCTTCCGCCTGAAGGCATCGGACTATTTATCGCCGTTGACAGGCTTCTGGATATGTGCCGGACCACTGTCAACGTGTTTAGCGATAGCTCATGCGCCGTACTGGTTGCCCGCTCCGAGGGAGAAAAAAATGTCCTGACCAACGATCCTGGAGCCTCTTCTTGATCTTAATCTATGAAGACCGTATAAATTTTGCGAACTTTAAAAAAAAGGTTTGCCATGACGGATTTTTTTCTTCACAAAGCCAATCACATTGTCAATCAAACGCTTGCCGATCTCAACGGAGAAAATTACTTCAAATCGTGGGCTCTAACCGTTCCCGCGCGTATACTTTACGCGATCGACGCTGTTATCAGGGTGGTATCAACCGCGTTAGCCATGTTGTCCTTGGTATTGAGCTGTATAGAGTCTTTCGCAACGTGGAATTTGGCCCCTTGCAAACAGAGCTGGCAGAGGCTTGATTTAGCCGTCAACCAATTCATTAACTCTACTATCGGAATCGTTTGCACGCATTTAGGGTATTGGCTGCATACGCAAGATGAAAGGCCCCTCGAGCGGATGTTGCAAACAGTCGCCTACATTTTTCCCAAATGGTTGGGTCTATCTTCTAACGGCTTGATCGTGGTGGGATGGGGACAAAGGTAAGGAGCTTTCACGCTAGCCAAATGGTTCAATTTATTGTTAGACAGCTCCTAAGGATTGACGGCTCGCACATCATTTGCTATAGATCGATTAAAAGAGGCTGATATGCCGCGAGGTACGATTCGTTGGTATAGTGTTGAAAAGGGTTTTGGATTCATCATCCCCGATGAAGGTGGAAAAGATCTCTATGTCCAAAGCTCGAATATTGATACCTCGGAGCACGAACTTTCCGATTTTCAGCGGGTAGAATACCAATCAACGCTCGGGCGCCAAGGCCCTGAAGCGATCCATGTGTGCCCGCTATGATTAGATCATATGAAACAGATCCCTCATCACTCCCATCACGACTTCGATGATGATCAGGATAATGATGGTCCACTCAAGACGCGACGAGTGCTGGTGGTTGAGGCCGTTGCTTAAAATTTCGAAGAGTTCATGGAGCAAATTAAGGCGGCGGTTCAGTAAATCGACGCGTTTATTGACATCGAGATAATGGGCCATTTTTCGATAAAACGGCTCCAGATCGGCGTGCTCCCAGAATAATTCAGGAGTATCGAGGATCTCTGAATGAAGATTGATGTAGTTTCGCTCGAGATAAAGCTCTCCCATCTTGCGCGAAGTCTCTTTGCGCGACAGAGTGATTTTCCCCTTATCGGATAGATCCTTTGGGATCTGTTTTGAGCCCTCGATCGTGCGGCCGATCACCTCTTCAAACACCGTCAGCTTGACCGACTGTCCGATGGCAAACGAAATCGCGAGCTTCGTCAAAACATCTTTCTTTTGCAAGACGATTTCATCGTGAGCCATTCCCGATGTAGCTGAAATGGGAATTGTTCATAACTAACCCCTATCCAGCACAGACAATAGAGTGCAATTAGGAGTCGTATATTTTTTTTGA
>JACVQJ010000042.1 GCA_015661075.1 Parachlamydiales bacterium
GGAAGCGATGGCTCTGGTGGCGGGGCGGCAGGCCTACAGGAGCGCGTCGCTGCTGGATCTCGTTGGTGGAAAACCCATGGAATTGATGCAAAAAGCCGATGCCAGTCTGCAGCGGCGCCAGCTGATCTTCAGCCGCTGGGTGATGGTAATGAGCGCGTTTGAAAGCGAGCTGTATCGCGATCCGCGGCAGGATCTGAATCGCCTCTGGTGGCAGCTGATTGAAAAATATCAAAAGATTTCACCACCACCCGGCCGAGAGAAAAAAGCCGATTGGGCGGCGAAATACCACATTGGCCTCGCTCCCGTCTATTATTTCAGCTACTTGCTGGGCGAGCTTTTCGCATCATCGATTGAGGAGGCTCTGGAAAGATCATGCGGGCATCGACGGTTCAATACATCGGAAACAGGCCGGTTTTTGCAGGAAAAGCTCTTTGCCCCGGGCAATCGGTGGAGCTGGGGGGAACTGGTGCGGAATGTGACCGGGGGGCCATTGACATCGGGGGCGTGGTTGAAGGAATTTTGTTAATGGAGTCCAAAGGCAATTTTTAAGGCCCCGTCGACAAGTCTCATTGTTTCCGGATCGGTGGATAATATTTTACCTGTCAATCGAGAGCGGTCTACTGCGCGACATTGATTCAGTAAAATTTTGCTCTGTTTTCCATTTATTGAAATAGCGACCTCGAAAGGACTAATGACATCAGTCCTTTTGCTCGTAATTGGAGCGATCAATAGAATTCGTGCGAATTGACAGGCGACATCATTTGCAACGATTAGCGCGGGTCTCGTCTTATTAATCTCTGCGCCAATGGTCGGGTCGAGGTTCACCCAAAAAATGTCCCCTCTCTTGGCTGTTACGGTTTTTTTTTTCGAACTCTTTTTACCAGTCGCCGCTTCCATCTTCAAGTGTTCCTTCCCAATTGTTCATTTCTTCAGTCTGTCCTTCATCCTCATTGGCAGCGAGATAATGTTTTTTCAAGTCGTTTTTCTTAGAAAATAGCTCTTTCCTGATGGCCTCGCTAACGAATTGACTCATTTCCCTTTTTTTTACAAAGGCGTGCAAATCGTTGGAAATATCCACGGGAATGGAAAATGTTTGATTCACTTTCTTGGTTTCGTGTTTCTTCATAACCCTATTCTACCACATCCAACATTATTGCGTAATACGTATTATGTATTACATAGTCCTTTACGCATAAGTAGCTTGATATATGTTTGTTGTGCGCTTCTTGCAGGTATATTTGGCGAATATGGCAGGCGATAGAGCCAGCCTGCAAAACGCCGCGTATGGAAAAGATCAAATATTGCTTCTTGTTCGTAAGTCAGCTCCTTAGTATATTTTTAGATCATATTTTTGCGAAAGTGGCGGAACTGGCAGACGCACTACCTTGAGGTGGTAGCGGGATCACTCTCGTAGGGGTTCGAGTCCCCTCTTTCGCATATTGCACCGATAGCTCAATGGATAGAGCACTTGGCTTCGGACCAAGGGGTTGGGGGTTCGAGTCCCTTTCGGTGCGTTTCTCTAAGGAATTGAACGCACTTCTTGCCGCAATCCTACCCCTTCAGGGGTGGGTCTAGGCAAGATATTTTATTCGTGCGGTAAGCGGCTTTAGCCGCACCGCAACCTTAAGCGGAAGGAGAATCTCCTCCTTTCAAGTTCATTCACTATCAAAATCTTATCGCATTGCTCAATACAAAAAAGGTTTTTGGAACGGGCTGATGGCTTTGTTCTTGCGCAAATATTCGACCCAAGCGGCTCTTGATGGGATTTCATTCCACATCAATGAAGGGGAGCTGGTCGGATACATTGGCCCAAATGGCGCGGGAAAAAGCACAACGGTAAAAATATTGTCCGGCATTCTTGTGCCGGACAATGGCTACGTGCAGGTGCTGGGAAAAGTTCCCTGGAAAAACCGACTTGAACACGTTCGCGAGATTGGCGTTGTATTCGGCCAAAGAACCCAGCTGTGGTGGGATTTACAGACCATCGAGTCATTCGAGCTTTATAAAGCGATCTATGTGATCCCTGAGCAGAAATACAACCAGGTTTTGAAAACACTCATCGACACTTTGGATCTGGCCGATTTGCTGCATATCCCCGTGCGCCAGCTCAGTTTAGGTCAGAGGATGCGCTGCGATTTGGCGGCCTCGCTTCTTCATTCTCCAAAAATCCTGTTTCTCGATGAGCCCACGATCGGTCTGGACGCTGTGAACAAATTGGCCGTGCGCGATTTTATCCGGCATCTCAATCAAGAGCAAAAAGTGACGATCCTGCTCACCACACACGACATGGATGATATTGAAGCGCTTTGTCAGCGGGTCATCGTCTTGAATGAAGGAAAAGTCTATTTTGACGGAGCCTTGACGGATTTACGAAAAAAAGTCTTGCCTGAACGGCGTCTCGTCGTCGATTTGCTCAAAGAACACGATCGAATTGCTGAAAAGAATGCGGACGTCATCAAACAGGAAGGTCATCGCGTCTGGTTACAATTTAACCCCATGATTATTTCTGCTCCCGAACTGATTGCCCGCATCACTGCGAAACACGCGGTGAGCGATCTTTTTGTGGAAAATCCCCCGATCGAGGAGTTGATCGCCAATCTATACTGGAATCAGAATCGGTCAACCACCCCTCCCTAAAGGGAGGAGCTTGAAAAGAAATTAACAAGCTCGAAGTTGACCAGCCTTAACTTTAGAGAAATCTAAAGCTACGTTAGGAGCGAATATATAGGTACCGTGGGATGCTTCTCCAGTCCCACGCTCTACGGTAAGTGGTTAAACAGGCGTACGGGTTAAACCAGTGCTGCTTACACACAAACCGCTCCATAACATTGGCGAGGAGACCATTACCCGGGAAACCGGAGCGCGGGTAACCGCAAAAGGTATTTTTTAAATGAGTGTGTTTGTTTTAGACAAAAACAAAAAGCCCCTCATGCCGTGCCATCCGGCACGCGCAAGGGATTTGCTTGCAAAAGGAAAAGCCGCCGTATTTCGGCGTGCTCCTTTTACGATTATTTTAATCAAACGAGCAAATGGGATTTGCCAAGATCTTATCCTTAAATTTGATCCTGGCAGTAAAACGACGGGAGTGGCTCTCGTCGCAAATTTTGAGTGTAGCGATTGTGTCATTTGGGCGGCTCATTTAAAACACCGGGGAGCCGCTATAAAAAAAACTCTGGATCAAAGAAGGGCGCTTCGCAGGGGAAGAAGATCGCGCCATACACGCTATCGAGCTTCTCGTTTTGAAAATCGAACGCGGCCGTCCGGATGGCTGCCGCCATCTATCCAATCGAGGGTAGATCAAGTAGCTCGCCTGGGGTTGCGACTCTCTCTCATAGCCCCCGTAACATCTGTTGCTGTTGAAACGGTTCGTTTCGATATGCAAAAACTTAAGAATCCGGAAATTTCAGGAGCAGCCTATCAACAAGGCACTCTTTTTGGCTATGAGGTGCGAGAATATCTCCTCGAAAAATGGGGAAGAAAATGCGCCTATTGCGAAAAAACGGATATCCGATTGGAGATTGACCACATCGTTCCCAAAAGTTCCGGAGGAACAAACGCAGTCGGAAATCTCACTATTTGCTGCAGAAATTGTAACGAAAAAAAAGGGAATAAGGCACTTCAAGATTTCTTAAAACAGCCTGTAAAGGTTGCTCAGATTCTTTCTAGCAGCAAAAGGACTCTTAAAGACGCCGCAGCCGTAAATGCCTCAAGGCTTGCAATAGGAGAAGCTCTGTCCGTTCTTGGCAAACCGATTTCTTACTGGAGCGGAGGGCAAACGAAGCACAATAGACAGAAACAAGGATTTCCTAAGGAACATTGGCTGGATGCCGCATGCGTAGGCGATTTTGTCTCGCTGACAATTCCGCAAGAAATTTCCGTACTGGAAATGACTGCAAAGGGAAGAGGCTCTCGCCAAAAATGCTTAGTCGATCGCTTTGGGTTTCCAAGAAGTGCTCCCAAAGCGCAAAAACGAGTCTTTGGCTTTCAAACAGGTGATCTCGTTTCTGCAACCGTCCCTTCTGGAAAAAAGCAAGGACATTACCGAGGATGTGTTGCTGTAAGAGCGACAGGTAATTTTAATATTCAAACTCCATGTGGAGTGATTCAAGGAATTCACGCCAAACACTGCGTCCTTACGCAGCGTATGGATGGCTATTCATACATACATTTAAAAGAGGAGCGGCACTTCCTCCCCGGCCTAAAGGCCGGAGTTTCCGTGCCGTCAAGAGGATGAACGGTTATTGGGCGATCTTTCAAATGAGAATAAAGGTTCTCTTTCAGTATCGAGCGGCAGCCGTTGCGGCGATGATGGCCCAGCTTTTTTGGGGAATCCTCATGACGATGATTTTTCGGGCGTTTTTTTCATCCACTTCCAATCCTGAACCTATCACGCTATCCCAATCGATCACTTTCATCTGGCTGGGCCAGGCACTGCTTCAGCTTTTGCCCTGGACCATTGATCGAGAGCTCGAAGCTCAAATCAAAAACGGGAACGTCGTCTATGAATTGGTTCGCCCTCTGGATTTGTATGCCCTGTGGTTTGTTCGATCCATGTCGTTGCGGATCATTCCCACTTTGATGCGATGCGTTCCGATTTTTTTGGTGGCTGGATTGTTTTTCGATCTGGAGCCGCCGGTTTCATGGGGGGCCGGGGGTATATTTTGTTTGTCGATTATTTGCGCAGTTTTTCTTTCATCGGCCATTACGACACTTGTGCTGATTTCTCTATTTTGGACGCTTTCCGGAGAGGGAATTCAGCGTTTATTGCCTCACTTGAGTCTATTTCTATCAGGAGTCAGCCTACCTCTTCCTCTTTTCCCCCAATGGATGCAGTTATTCTTGAGCATCCAGCCCTTTCGCGGCATCATGGATATTCCTTGCAGGTTCTATACCGGGGTCATTCCCGTGGCTCATGCATGGAAGTACATCGGTTTTCAGCTTTTCTGGATTGCCATTCTTGTCTGGTTTGGCCAATTTCTCATGAAGCGAGCGACGCACCGTTTTGTGATTCAAGGGGGATAATCCATGTTCTTTTGGAAGCTCATTTCCATTTCGATCCGCTCGCAAATGCAATACAGCGCCTCCTTTCTGACGCTTTGTTTAGCTCATTTCCTGGCCACATCGGCTTATATTTTAGGTGTTTGGGCTTTGTTTGATCGTTTTCACATGGTCAAAGGATGGACGTTTTATGAAGTGTGTCTCATCTATGGCATCGTCAATATCGGTTATGGAATCGCTGAATCGTTTGCGAGAGGATTTGAAAATTTTAGCCGAACGTTAATTCAGGGCGATTTCGATCGGATTCTTTTGCGCCCCGTTCGCCCGCTTATTCAGATGGCCACTCATGATGTTCAGCTCATGCGGCTGAGCCGCGCCCTTCAGGGAGGGCTCGTTCTGGCCTGGAGTTTGTCTCATTTCTCATTTAGTATGTTTTCGATCCAGACGCTGGTGATCGTTTTTTCAATCATCGGTACAGCGAGCCTTTTTTATGGGCTGCTCATCATTCAGGCGGCGATTTCTTTTTGGACGATCGAAACGCTGGAAATCATGAGCATCACAACGTATGGAGGATTGCAGGCGGGTCAATATCCAATGAGCATTTACGATCGGCCCTTTCGACTCATCTTTACTATTTTAATTCCGCTGTCTTGCGTCGCGTATTACCCCGTAGCCATTTTGCTGCGACACGAATCGATTCCGATCGGGTGGGCTGTTATTGCGCCTCTATCCGGCCTCATTTTTCTCTATCTCGCATGCCGGCTATGGAATTTTGGTGCGCGGCATTATCTTTCCACGGGAAGTTAGGAAAGGCCGAAAGAATCTGGAATTTAGATATCGACTCCATTCTACTCAATAATTCGGCCATTTTCATAATTTCCACATTCGCTACCCCAGTAGCGGCGCTCAAGCCGCTTCGGAGCAGAAAAAAATACAGCTCGAAAAACTCAAGGCACTTGCGAAAAACACAGGAGCGACGATTGATATCCCCAACCCACAGATTGCAAAAATCGGCACACGACTCCTCAAGGAAGATAGCACCGAGAAAAATTGCCCGTTGGATGGTACGCATGTTGATTTCCTCATCGAGGCGACGATCTTGAGGCTGACCTCATTGGCCTGCGCGCAAATCACCTCTTCATTCATCAGTTTAAACCGAATTTCTAACCTTCAATGCAAAATGATGTTTAGAGAGTCGCGAAGTAAACAGAAAAACGAATATCGATTTTCGCTAGGCAGTTTTAAGATGCTCTCATAAATTTTGGAAATCATTTCCCCTTTTTGCTGAGAAGTACACTTCACAGGCAGCTTGTGAGATGTCTCCTCAATCAATACAACGACAGCATTTAAAATATTCGAATCAAAAGAGTTGGACGATTCAACAGCCAGTTCTTTGGATTCCTGATTCACCAGAATGGTCTCAATCGGTGTCTCCAATGCTTTTGATATCTTCAACAGGTAGTCGACAGTAAGGCTGCGCTGCCCGCGCTCAATGCGTCCCACTTTCTGAGAATTTTCCCCAATTTCTTTCGCCAGCTGATCGACCGAAATCCCTCGGGCTCTGCGAAATTGGCGCAATTTTTCGTAAATTTGCGGATCATCCATCTTTAAATCCATTTCCAAATCTGATTGACGCCAAGAATAAAATAATCAAAAACTGACAAAACACTATCAGGGCAAAATCCGACTTGAGCTGGCGAGGTGATCTTTAGGAGATCATCTGTCATTGAAATGAAAGGTATGTCTTCCCGTAATCGTACCAGGGTTTCTAAAGTCATAAGTCTCCTTTTTTGACGAATAAAACGTATGAATTGTAACTCCCGCTCCCATTCTGATCAACCGTCAAGAAAAAATCAGTTTTTGACTAAAAACAATCGGCGACGTAATATCTCGATCAGTTTTTGATCTTTAAGACGTGCCTTATGTTTTTACCATACACGGAGTTCTAAATTTGATCCTCACAGGCATAGAAATTAAAAAAAAAGTAGCATCCGAACAAATCGTGATCGATCCATTCGACATCAAATGCATCGAGCCGAATTCCTATCAGTTCCATCTTGGCAACACCTTATTAACCTATGACTGTCAGGTTGTTGATGCTTATGGTCAAGGGATAGAGCGCCCTGTTAAAAAAATCATCATCCCTGAAAGCGGTTTTGTATTGCTGCCGAAAAGATTTTATCTGGGCGTTACCCTGGAAGTGATGGGAAGTCATACACATGCCTGCGAACTCTATTCACGTTTATCGACGAGCTTGTGTGGAATATTCATTCAAACAAGCGCGCCCCTTGGGCATACGGGAGCCATCATTCCGTGGACATTAGAGATTGTTGTTGTTCATCCAGTACGCGTCTATGCTTTTATGCCGATTGGCAAAATTTGTTTTTGGAAAAATTTTGGCGAACCCAACATGTATAAGGGCCGCTATGGAAATTCAAAAACTGTTGTGCAATCCATGCTATCAGGACCAAACCCATGATCCTAACCGGTAAACAAATTACTCAAGAAGTGCATCGGGGAAGAATAATCATTGATCCATTCAATGAGGAATGCGTTAATCCAAACAGCTATAATTTTACGTTGTCTGACACCTTTCTGGTTTATGATATGGATGTGATTGACACACGATCAAAAAACACAACGAAAATCGTTAAGATGGAAGACAATAAACTGATCTTGGAGCCCTGGAAGCTCTATTTAGCTTCTACTCGAGAAAAAATTGGAAGCAATTATTTTGCCCCAACTTATGCAGCTAGTGTTTAATTGCAAAAATTAGCGTTCAAATAATTTGTTTGTGGTATCCTTCCCGTGGAAATATACTGGGGAGACCCGAAATGCCCAAACAAGCCG
>JACVQJ010000005.1 GCA_015661075.1 Parachlamydiales bacterium
CTCCTCCTTAAAAGGAGGAGATTCTTCTTCCGCTTAAGGTTGCGGTGCGGCTAACGCCGCTTACCGCACGAATAAAATATCTTGCCTAGACCCACCCCTGAAGGGGTGGGATTGCGGCAAGAAGTGCGTTCAAAATCTAAGCTTCTGTCGATTTTCGGGTTCTTTTGAGCCGATTTTTAATTCTTTTTTGGGGGCTAATATCAACATATCGTATATTGGCCCCCAAAAAAGAATCAAAAAGCGGCCAAAATAATCCCAAAAATCGACGAAGCCTTAGATATTGAACAGGTTCTAAGAGGGGGTTGTGCGAAAAGCCGTCTCCTGCTTAGATCGGGTTTGATGACACAGCGTATCTTGCAACTCATTTTGCTCGTCGGCGCAGCCCTTTTCGGTGTGGGCGTTGTATTGTTTTTCATGCAGAACCCCTGCCATGCCCAAACTCCTTATTATGGCCCCTCATCGTCCAAGAGCGGTTTTGTCAAGGTTGAGATCCAGGTATTTGATGATCCGTCTTTGGGCGGACTCAAGATCGAGGAAGCGTCGTTCAATGGACAAACGATTGAGATAAAGCCTCCCGGTTTGCACGGCTTGAGAGGGGGAGGGGGATTTCAGGTGCGCCCCGGCAGCTATCTATTGAAATGGGTTGTTTCGCGCTCCAGGCAAGAGTGGCCGCGAACGGTTCGCCACGAGAGAAAAATACAGGTGAATTCGAGCGATGTTTGGATTCAGGTGGCCGTTCACGGCGATGAAGTGCAGATTTTATAACGCGAAAAAAATCGTCCGTTGAGAGTAGAAGGAAGTTTTTGTACGAGGTTTTTATGAAAATATTTGCCATGGCCCTAATTTGCGCATCTCTGGCTCTGCCATTGATGGCTCAAAAAGAATCCGGAGCGCCGACGGATCAGATCCGGATCGTTGCCGTCGATCCGATTCCTGAGCCGGAAACGGTCGTAACGTTAATTCAGCTCCCTCACGAGGGAGATGTTGTGAGCGGCAATCCTGTCTGGATTCAACTCCGCGTCGATGGATATGCTTTGGGAACTAACTCTCCCTTCAATCGGGCGGGTGAAATTGCCAACAGCGATATGGGACAGACGGTTCACGTCGTCATTGATGATAACCCCTATTTTGCCATCAATGGCCCCAGCATCCAGCCTTTTAATGAAGAAGGTTTTTACTACAACCAGAGCTATAAATTTGAGATTCCCTACAAGCTCAAGGATGGGTTCCACTCCATCCGCGTTTTTCCCGCTCGCTCGTTCGGCGAGTCTCTGAAAGGCGATCGCACCTATCAGGCCGGCCATTTTCATGTGGGAAAAGCCAGCAATGGAGAGCAACTTGGGGTTTTAAATCGCCCTTACCTGACTTACAACGAACCCAGCGATCAGATGCGCCTCCTGGAAAACAAGCCTGTCTTGCTGGACTTTTATATCACGAACTGCGAACTGTCGCCCGACGGGTTTAAGGTCCGCATGACCATCGACGGAAAAACCCAAAGGACCGTTACTTCCTGGCGTCCCTACTACATCTATGGACTGAAGGGTGGGAAACATACGCTGAGACTGGAACTCGTCGACGAGAAAAACAAGGTCGTTCCCGGACCCTATAACGACGTTCAGCACACGATCGTAGTTCATTAAAGAATAGGGTTCGTTTTTCCTTGTGCTTTGATCTGGCATGAGAAATTGATTTTCCATTTCAACATCGCTTCCAGCAATGTCTGCTGCAGCTTGGTGCGCCGTTCAATCTCGTCGGAGCGGAATATAAATCCGATCGTGGCCAGTTCCTGGACATGCAAAAACGAAGATGTCAAATCGTATGACGGAATCTTGAGCTTCGAGACCGCCGTTTGCACTTCTTCCTTGAAGGTGGGCGCAGCGGCTGTGATCATCGTAAAAAAGTATTTGCCGTTCATTGCCACTTTCAGGCTGAAACCCTTGATCGCCAGATCATCTTTTAACGACTCTAACAGCAGATCATACAGGATTTTGAGTGTTTCCGGAGGGTGTACGGTTTGCATAATGCCCGGCCGGAGGGAATAGAAAAAGTTTTCCAAAAGAATTTCGTTGTCGGCTGCGGCCTCTCCAATCAGCTTTCTGAGTTGTTCGAGCGCTTCGTCCTGCTTGTGGATCATCCCGCCGTTGTAGTCGCGGAATTCGCCGAGCAGCAGCTTGAGCTCCGAGACAACCTTTTGCCGCGCCCGCTTCAGGTCGAGCGAATAGTCTTTGCGGAAAAAATGCGACTTGTCGAGGATCGCGCGGAAAATGACCGCTTCCTTCGGATAGCGCCGTTTGAGCGTGCCGGCCGAGCGGATCTCGTCGACGGCGATTCGCAGATTGGATTGTGTGTTTTTGAGGAGCTCTTTAAAGGGTAGATCGTTTTCTCTGAGCAGGCGCACCAAAACGATTAAAAAGGAAATCTCTGCGTCCGTCTGTTTTTCGTAATGGATCGTCAGGTGGGGCAGATCGCGCAGGAATTTGATTTGCTTGCTGAGCAGCACGATGTTTCGCAGCACTTCCTCTTCGTTGCGCGGCATAAAAATCGGATGGACGACGTTTTCGACCTGCTTCTTGAGAAGAGGGGGGAGCTCGCGCTGCAAAACGCGGACTTCCTGAATGCTAAATGGCTGGCGGTTTTGCTTTTGAATCTCCAGATAGAAGATCCTGATCTTTTCGTCGCGCCCGTCGACGATAAACGAATCTGCCACGTTGATTGCTTGGGGCAGGCAGATCTGGACAGCGCCCATCAAGTGTTTTTTGTCGAAGCGCTCGGATTCCTTGAGCAGATTGATCCCAACCAGAATTCCGATGACGGGATCAGTGCCCGTCAGCTGGGATTTGAGCAGCTTGAAGCTGAGATGGCGCTCATTGGGGGCATTTTGAATCTCCACAAACAGCGACTTTTTAAAAAGATAATGCATCGCAATCACGCGGCTGATATGGCGCGGATCGCGGAGAGCGGAAAAGTGAGGATTAAAATAGGCGGAAAAAGCGGTCATTTCGTAAAAAACGTCCCGATCGAAGTTTTGAGGCCGGTTGCGGATCAGGTTGGCGATGTTTTTCTTTACCAGCCCGTTCTTTTCCTCTTCAGACAATTTCAGTAAGAATTGATGGATCTGATCGTATGCGCTGCGCTCGTGGGTGGCTGCCGGAGATAAAAAGAGGGATGAGATATTTTCCTGGATGATTCGATTGCGCTGCTCAAGCGTTATGCTTTTCATGGATGCGATATTGCGCGCATGATAGACCGCCAAAATATTCAGGCGGATCCCTTCGATGAGATGGGGAATGTTGCTCAATGCCGAGGGTAAATCGCTGGGATGGGTAAAGCGGAAGACTTCCTGGGAAAAGAAATAGCGCTTCTCGGGACACAGATCGAACGAGAAATCGATGCTGAGGCATCCTTCCGAGTCGAGTTGTTTGCTGGGAACGAGCCAGCGGCTGAAGATATCGCTGGCGTAGCGTCCTGCACCTTGAGAAAATTCTGATTGGCAAATCATCCGGACGATAATTCCGCCGGATGCGGTGGAAAATGTGCGGTAGTCGAGCAGGGGAACTTGCCGGCTGAAGCGGAAAAAACAGGCACGGGCGCTATCCGGAGAAATCTCTGCGCCCAGTTCGAGCCAAAATGATTCAGGAATCATTTGATCGATCATGGCCTGCGCGGCAGCCACATATTTTTCATTTGTAATATCGTTCGAAGGGGCAAACGATGCGCGAATACGAAAAAGACTTGAGAAAATCTCTTCCCGGGTCGATTCGGCGTATTCGGTGCTCATGTCCATCCAACCATTGTCATGGTAATTAAAGGATGTCAAAGTTATCAGGAGGACGGGATTTCGTAAAAGAAATTTTATTACCACGTAAAGATTTGGTGTGGAAATGCGCGCTTTAGTGATGAATGACCCAGCAGCGCTCGAAGAGGATGCCTCCGTTCGGCGTCGAAAGCATGTTTTTGACCCAGGATTGGCAAACGCTGGGATTGGTCCAGTGATAGATTGGAGCCAGAGGCATCTCATTGATGAAGATTTGCTCAGCTATTTCAATCAGTTCCATCCGATCGATGGGGTCGCTTTTTTGATTGGCCTTTTGGACGAGATCTCGGTAGGTTTCGTTAAACCATCCCGGCAAATTCTTGGCGTTGCCGATGTCCTGGAATCGCTCCAGAATGTTGATCGGATCGCTGTACTGGGCGATCCAATAATGCAGAGCCATCTGGTAGTCGTGCCGGATCAGACGGTCTCGCAATGTATTCGGCTCGCATTGATTGAGAGCGATGTCTACATTCAGAGTCACTTTCCATTGGCGCTGCAGGGCCTGGGCGAGTTGACGGTTGAGCTGGGTTCCGGCAAATGAAAGTGAAATCCCGAACAGATCTTCCCTCTCGATATGGAGCTCTTCCAGGGCTTTTTCCAGATGAAGGCGTGCGAGTTCGGCATCGAAGGGCTGGTAGAGCGTCTTATTGCGGAAGCCCATCAGGGAAGGGGGGATGCAGCGGGTGGCGGCTGTTTCGCCCAATTGGGTGATCTGCTCGGTGATTTCAGTCCGGTTGATCGCGAGTGAGAGCGCTTTGCGCAGGTTTTTGTTGCTTAGATAGGGATGCTGGTTATTAAAAGTGCAAAATGTCGTGGCGGCCATCGGATTGAATTGCATGTGATATTGGCTGGACATTGAATGCAGCGAATCCATGGGAAGGGGGGAGATCGCGCCGCCGAGCCAGTCCAACTCGCCCCGCTCGAACATCTTCCAGGCGGTCATCTCATGGGCAACGATGGAAATGTTGATTTCGCTTAACTTGATTTGGGTTTTGTTCCAAAACTTCTCATTTTTTGTGAGTACGAGCTCGGCGTTGGGTTTGATCGATGTCAAAGAAAACGGGCCGTTGCTAGTGAGCGATTCGACTCCGCCCAGCCTATCGAACTGGGCTTCCGAATTCGGTGGGACGGGGAGAAAGGTGGGAAAGGCGGTCAGGGAAAGGAAATAGGGGGTGGGGCGCTCGAGAACAACTTCCAGTACCATGTCATTAAGGGCTTTTATACCGATCTGGTCGGCGGAAACGAGGCCTTTGCGCGCTTTTTCAGCATTTTTGATGGAGTAAAGCAGATAGGGGCAGAGGGCGGGAAACGAGGGGTTGAGAACCTGTTTCCATGAGCGCTCGAAGTCATAGGCTGTCACCGGAGAGCCGTCGGTCCAAAAGCTTTTGCGCAAGTAAAAAGTATAGGTAAGTTGATCCGGGGAGATTTCCATTCCCTTCGCTACGGCCAGTTCGACCGAACCATCGGGCAAGCATCGGGTCAGGCCATCAAAAATCATGCAAATCAGCGTGGAAGAAATGAAATCGCCGCTTTTTCTGGGATCGGCCGTGACGGGAAAGCTATTGAAGCTGATTCTGAGGCGGCCCAGCTCTTCTTTCGGCTTCGTTTGGGAGCATGAGGTCAATACAAGAGCGACTAAAATGTGGGCAATCCACAGACGTACCGCAAACATTTAATCAAATCCGTGCTTGGGTTTTGCAGACCATTAAACCTGATTAAGATTTTACGAGGAAGAGCGGATATTTTTTTTTGAGAGTTCTTGTTTCCAAAATAGAATATGGTATTCTGAAAATCGATCAGTCGAGGAGTGTGAAGTGGTAATCGTGAATTTTTTAAAGTGCCTGGCATATAATTTTTTGACGGTTTTTTTCGCCAACTATCTCCTTATGGGCATCGAAGTGGAACATCCATCGAAATTGCCTCATATCGGCGGCGATTTGCTGTTTCCTCTAGTGTTAGGATTATTGTTCTCGTCAATTTATCCGATCTTGAAGGTCATTGATCAGAATATCAACTTGGCCCGGATCGGCATTGTTGCCGGTTGCCTTTCGTTTGGCTCTTACGCCATATTGAAGTTCGCTCCGCTGGGCGTCGAAGTGAAAACAGTAGAAGGGTATCTCTTGGCCTCGATCGTTGTTGCTCTCGGTGGTTTTTTGACGAACTTTTTCGAAATGAAGCGGGCCAATAAATTCCCGAAACCCCCAGAAATGCCTCGGATGTCATGACTTATTTGCGCAGTTTGCTGATTAGTTTTCTCATTGTCTTTTTCGTCAATCGCATCTCTCCCGGTATCTATATCACTCATTATCAGCAAATTCCTACGGTTATGTCCGATATTGTTTTTTGTTCGTTTGTTGGCTTTTTGAATGCTTCCGTCGTTCCCTGCTATAGCATCCTGGATGTCCGGCTGACGACGATAAAAATAGCCATCGCTAACGCCTTGATTAGCTATGGGGCCTTCATTGTCATCGCGATTGTGCCGTTCGGCGTTGAAGTGATCAACATCGCCGGCATTCTCGTCGGCGGATCCATCGTCTGGCTCGTCTCTTTTTTCGCCAATTATCTGGAAAAAATCAGTCGATCTTTTGGTACTTAAACTGAGGGATCGCCCCAACAAGCCCTAACAATAGGCAGATTGAGGAGAGAAAGTAGAATAGACCGTTCGTGCCGATCCAGTCCATAAACAGCGGGGCGACAAGAGGCCCTGCGATCGCTCCAATTCCATAAGACAGAACGAACCCGCCCGTCGCATTGACGATCTTTTCGTCCGGGATTCCTTCGCAAGTGAAAGCCATGCTGAGGGGGTACAGAACAAAAGAAAATCCGCCAAAAAGCCATAAGAGAACCAGCAGCCACGGCCAGGAAGCGGTGTCGAGCATGGCGATCAGACCGCTGAACAGGGCGGATGCGAAACAAGCCAAAACAAGCACGGCCCGGCGGCTCGAGCCGTCCGCCCATTTGCCCAGAGGCCATTGGAGCGACACGCCTCCAAAAACGATGATCGACATGATTGTGGCTACTTCAGACAGCGAGAATCCGACCTCTTTTCCATAAACAGGCCCTAAACCATAAATGCTGGCGAGCAGCATTCCCGAAACGATGCCGCCGACAAATCCGCGGGGCGATGAGCGAAATGTATCGACAATTGAAAACCGCTGGCTTTTTTCGTGCAAAGGAGTCTCGATCGAGCTGATGACGATCGGCAGAATAGAAAGAGAGGAGAGCGTGCTGGCCAGGCAATAGGGAATGAGGGAGTAGGGGTCGGAGAGGTTCAGGAGCTGCTGGCCGATCGATAGGGCCATGTAAAAGAACAGGAGATAGATCGATAGGCTTTGGCTGCGAGTGGCGGTCGTACTGAGCAATAAAAACCAGCTTTCGATTACGACGAAGAGAGCGCCAATGGCCATGCCGCCGAAAAATCGGAGAAACGCCCAATAAATGGGGTCAATCCAAAGAGCGTGCAGCAGAATGAAAGCGCTATTGGCGGCGCATAGAGCGACCAGGGCGCGGAGATGGCCGATACGAGCAATCCATTGGGGGCTGCGCAGCGAGCCGAGCAGGATGCCTCCGTAGAACGCCGATGCGACGATCCCAATCATCTCGCGGCTGCTGCCTGCCATTTCGAGCCGGATGGAGATAAATGTGGTGAATAGACCGCTGCCCATGATCAGCAAAATCAGGCTGACGATGGGAATGAAGAGAGTCCGGAGAAGCGAAAGCATAAATCGACCCTGCTGGTTATAATCCTGATGGTATCCAATGAAATATAAAAGTCTATCTGTATCTGTCACACAGCCAAACAGTTGTTTGTTGTTTATCATCCTTAATCAATTGTTATTACTCCGTAAAATTAATTGACGTTGAATAATTAAAATGGAACGATAATAATAAAGATAGAAATGTGGAACGCTGGATGTTGCCATGGTCCGTGCAAAAGAAATCAAGACGCTCTCGATTCAGGAAGCGATGGATAATCTCGCGACGATTGTCAGTATCGATATGGCCAATCCGCCGCAATTGGGAATTGTGCGCCATCACTTCGTGACCGATGCCCAGCAAATCGGGCCGCATGAGGTTTTTTGGCTCAGTGCGGAAGGAAACGATACGATTTTCGAAATTCTCGACATGACGTTTCGTACGATCCACCAGCATCTCGTGACTCTTTTGGAGAGCAATGAAGTCAACTGGGACGATCCGTTAGTGCGCAAGGGGATTCAATCGATGATGGAGCTGGTAGCGGAATCGGCCCATAAAATGGATCAGTATATTGCTTTTCGCCAGGGGAAAGCGCTGACGACCCAGATCGAAGAGAGAATTCCGTTTCAGGATTTGCGCTTTTTTTATGAGCACCGCTTTTCGAAGCAGTTCAAGGGAGAGAGCGAGAGCTGGTCGGCTGATTTTGGCGAAAATGAAAACGCGATTCTTTTGGAAGAGACGAAAACCGGCCTGATGGATTTCGAATCAGTCCGCCGCGATCTGGAATACGAGCTTTTTTCCATTCGCAATGAAAACGGCGAACCCTATTTCAATGACGATCTGCTGCGCAATATTAAATTAGCCTGTTTTGAAAATGGGCCGGAAGTATCTTTCGAAGAAGATCCGCTGCTGCGCGTGCGCGCGGTCCAAGAGCGGGATTTGCAGGCATCGTCCCAGCAGATTTTGTCCGATTGCCAGGATCTGATCGAAGATTTTTATAAAATATTCCGCCAGATTGCCGATTTGCCGATGGCAAAACTCATCAGCCAGGCTGTTTTTGCTCTGTATCTCGTGGTCAATCCCCGCAATCTCATTCAAAACACGGAGAATAAAAGCTCTTATCTCTATTTCCACGATTTTCAGCTCTATCTTCGCCAGGCCATGAATACAGGGGAATATCAGAAATTCGTTGCCTATCCACCGGCCTCGACAGAAAGAGTGCCGCGTTTGTTGATGCAAATCATTCATGCTCTTTGTTTTTCATTCTTTTACCGGCTCGGCGGCGTTAAGCAGGAAACGATCGGTCTGATCCATCGCTGCATGCGTTTTGGAGAGGAGAAAAACAAGAAAGCGGCAATCAAAGGCAGTTCGATCTGGAGCCAGATGATCATCGACGACGAAAAATTCCGCTCGCTATTGGGTCAGTTTCCCAACGGCCCGCTCTTTAAGATTCTCGATCAGATTCGAGAAGAAGAAGGGAGCGCGTTCGATCCGCTCATGCAAAACAATCTGCCCCAAAGAGTTTTTGAAATCGGTGCACGGGGGCGCTGGATCCAGGTTCTTCGAATGCCATGTCCCGTTGTCCAGCCGCAAATCAATAAAGTGACAGTTGCGGAAGAGTTTTTGGGTTTTTTGCGCCACATGGCTCAGCATAACCCGCCCCAAAAGCATCTTCTCATCAATTTGCAAGACCGCAACTCATGGCAGGAATTTGCGAGAAGCCTCAGAATGGAATCGCTGCAGAAAAATGCTGAATTCAACGGCCAGCTCGTTGTGGCCACATTGCCCAAAAGTACTGATTTTTACTATCAGTACAATCAATTTATGAATCTGGGCCCGGCCAAGGAGTTTATTGCCGAGTTTAAGAAGCAGATCTCCCATCCCGAAGAGTGGGGTTTTTTCTTTCCTCAGGAGTTTTCCAGTAAAGAGCAGCAGAAATTTGTCGATTCGCTCGTGTCATTTATTCATGAGGAGTTTTTCAACAGCACGAAAAATTTATCGCGCCAAAATCGCGAAGATTTTATTGAAATTTTCTATCAATTCCTCATCCTGAAATGGATAGAGATTGTTCATCCGGATTCGATTAGCTTTACCTGCAAAGACGGGATCGATACCGGCGCTGCTGCGATGGGCCTATTTTTCAGCTTCATCCAGACGCTCACATTCGAAATTTCCAAGGAGGTTGAATTCTTGCGCTATCTTCTCTATTCCGGCGCGTTTTTCGTCCGGGAAAGGGCCATTGACCCTGAGCGCTTTAATCGAGCCTTGTCCGCAATGGAAAAAATCGATAGATGCCTGGCAGAAAACAGGTCGATCTCTGAGCGCATGGCAGATCTCTACCATGCGAAATTTCTCAAATCTTTAGCCATTCGGCATATCTAAGATTCTTGTTTTAAATTAGTCGCATCGATACATTTTAAATATAATTAAATATAAGAATGATAATGAAATCGAAGACGCTATGTTTGAATATGATCGTAAAAAACGAAAGCAAGACCATACAGCGATGCCTGGCATCGGTGAAGGGCATCATCGATTACTGGGTGATCGCGGATACTGGATCTACGGACGGGACGCAGCAGATCATTCGAGATTTTCTCAAAGATGTTCCGGGTCGTTTGATCGAGTCCGAGTGGGTGGATTTTGCAACGAACCGCAATCGGGCTCTCAAAGAGGCCAGAAACAAGGCCGATTATATCTTGATGCTCGATGCTGATGACACATTGGAGGTCTCAGGCGAATTCAAAAAAAGCGCAATGGATCAGGAGGCCTATCTGCTGCTTTGCTCCGATCCCATCGTGGATTCCTATCGCTTATTGATGATCAACAACGATTCAGGCTGGAAATGGGTTGGTGTTTTGCATGAAGAGCTGCGCAATTCGCGCTGCAACCGGATTCAGATTCTTCATGGAATCAAGAAAAACGGCCTCATGCGCGACGGCCAAAGGGTGCAAGATCCTCAAAGGTATCTCAAAGACGCAAAGATATTGGAAGATGAGCTACAAAAAGACCCACAAAATCCGCGTCTCGTTTTTTATATCGCGCAAAGCTACGCCGTCGCATATGAAAACCGAAAAGCCATTCAATATTATGAGCAAAGAGCGGCAATGGGCGGATACAAGGAAGAGGTTTTTTGGTCGCTATATTTCAGCTCCTGTCTGAAAGACAATCTGAATCTCGAGCCGATGGAAGTGATCATGAGCTATTGGAAGGCGTATGAGTACGACCGGTTCCGGGCCGAGCCGCTTTGCTTTTTGGCCCGATATTTATTGAAACAGGGAAATCCGGCCATGGCTTATCTCGCAGCGCGGGTGGCCGTTTCGCTGCCGCGCCCGAAAGCGCTTCTATACGTTCAGCGCGAAGTCTACGACTATACCTCGCTATTATATTTTGCTTATTCCCAGCATTTGCTCAATCTTTTTGACGATGCGGCCAAGACCTATCGGAAGCTCCTCGCCATCCAAAGCCTGCCGAAAGCGGAGCGCGCCCAGGTTGAGCAATTCCTCGTGAGAAGTGAAAAAAAACTGCCCTTGCAGGTTGTGTCATAATTTTTTTTGTGTTTTTTTTTCTCAATATTAGATATAACTCTTGGAAAAAAATCGGCAAAGATGTGAATGCAGTTATATCCAAACAACCTGGAAAGTCGCTGAAAGATGTAGATAGAATGTTAGATTATATTCCGATTCTTAGTACGGCAACGAATTTAGTGTTTTTGTTTCAAAAATGTGTAGTTATTCCGCTGATGACTGAAAATGCCATTTTGAAAAGTCGCTACTATTCGCATATCAATCAAAAAAGTTTTGTTCGATGTATCGTGTTGTTAATCCCGGTGTTGGGGAATATCGTTGTCGGGATTATCGACGTTATGCAACATAAAAAAAGTGTAGTTAAGAATGGACCCGAGTCAAAGATTGGTCGCGCAGATCCTTTTATTGGGTCTCAATTAATAATCGATCCGTTCACTCTTATTGAGCAACCTGAAGATGTATTAAATCGCTTGGTAAAAGATTTAGATACATTTGATACTTATTTTATCGACAACATATCCAAGGACACAGACTGCAATAGCCGCCTTTCGCTTCCTGATGTGTTCAGATATTTATTCGACGGCGAGCGCAAGCGAGTCATCCATCTTCATGACGAGATGCCTGTTTATTCAGCAAATGAAGTATCTGAGAAAGAGAAGCAAACCTTGTACAATCTAGGTGTCATGTTTGGTAGATGCTTTTTTGGTAGATGCTTTCAGAAAGCCACTTGGTTTACCGGGCGGATTTTACCAGATCGCTATTTCGAATTACTTTTGAACAGTTCACTTTTTGATGATACTCTCTCGATTCGACAGAAGATCCGAATGTGTTCTTTGTTAGCCGTTACACATAAGGATTTATTTGCACTCTATTTGCGGTTGGGTCCCGTTGGATCGAACGGCCGTTATCAAGATCTTTCAAACGAGGATCGCTTTGCGGTAAACAAAGCGTTGAATCCGAAAAATCGTAAGGTGATGAGTGATCAGGATCTCAATGAGTTGTTCGAGGGCCGTCTAGGGGATATTTGCCATCGGATGATTCTCGCCGCTCGAGAAATTGCTCGTGGAATGCGCGATGTTCTCAAAAAAAATCCTCAACCGGCAGAATATCTGCAATGCAGCGAGAAAATTCAGGGACCTGTATATTCTGGTAACGAAGTCGCTAGGCGTATCGCGTATAGCGGCTGTTTTGATGTCGGCGAGACAAAAACAAAGTGGATTAAAGAACACATTGTAAAACCTACTACTACCAAAAAATGGGTTGAGTCTTTTTTGTTGGCTGTTACTGGCCACACAAGAGTAACTCCTCGAACCAATATAACCATTGTCGATACCGAAAAAAACGAGATTAGAGCAGACCCATCTAAAATGGAATTATTTGTTAATTGTAAACGGCCAATCACGGAAGATCGCCAACTGATGACTTTTATGCGGAGCCATCAGATGAACTCTTGAGTCAGGCGTCGTAAGCCTCAGTTCTCCTCTAATTTGGCGACGATATCCTGGTTGAAGAGCCGGATCGAGTCGTTGAGCGCCTTGATCTGGCGCAGCAAAACAGCCACGTCTCTTTGGAATCCTGCATTTTGCGCAATTTTATCTCGTTCTTTGTCCTGGTCGGCTCGATCGATCAACTCGGAAATCCTTCCGATGGAAGCGCCGATTTCATCGATTTCGCTTTCAAAGTAGGCCTTGAATTCTTTCGGCGAATCCAATGCTGAGGCGATGTTGGCTTTTTTCGTACGGTTTTTTTGCCACTGCTTGTTGTATTGGAATAGCAAGCCGTAGTGGTTAATGTCGTTCATGAGGGTTTCGGATTTGCTCATCAAAGAGCTGAGGCGCAAATAAAAATCATCGCCGTTGAGAAATCTTCCGATAGTTCCTGATCCCGTGGCCAGATCTTTCGAGATCTGATTGAGATTCGATAGAGTACGGGCGCCGTCGGTATTGAAAATTACGGCAGTCTCGTCGAGATCGCGCACGAGGGATGCTAAACGGGTGAGCAGCCGGTCGTCATCGAGGGATGATCGAAGCAGGCGCATGTTGTCGGAGGCCAGATTCAGCGAGTCTTTGAGGGCGGGGACGAGGTTTTGTTGTTCGATCGTTGAGAGGGTGGTATGGACGGATTGGGCGGCGTTGGAAAGATTGGCAGCGGCGATAGCGAGAGTGGGGGCATTTTGCTTGAACCAGTCATCGACCCTGTCTAGCGTTCGTTCGGCTTTGATGGCAATGCGCCCTACCTGGTTGAAGGTGCTCTCGATGGCATCGATCGAGTTGGCGAAGACGATCTGATCTACAAGCGGAACGGGCGACGGGCCGACAGACGGCGCTTTGGGAAGAATTGCGATGGAGCGCTCGCCCATCAGTCCCGATGTGCAGATCGAGATGTCGTCGCAAGTGAAAACGCTGATGTGGGAATCGACTCTTAAGAGCAGCTGATAGTAATAGACCCTTCCGGATTCGTCGGTGGAGTCGCTGCGGGCGTTGGGGATTTCTTCGATCTTCATGACCTGTCCGATCGGCCGGCCCGCATAGGTGACCCTGGTTCCCTTGTTGAGACCCGAGATGTTGGCGAAGCGGACCTTCAGGATCTTCTTCCCATCGCCATAAGTGGGTTTTAGAAAGAGAACCAGGGCGACGCCGATGGCAAAGGCGCTCGTGACGAAAATGCCAATCATGATGTTTTTCCAGCGGTCGGTCATAATGTCTCCTTTCTGAAAATGCGATGCTGCAGGCTGCTGCGCAAAAAATTAATGGTGGGATCGTTGATTTCCATGAACTGCTTGGGATAGGCCAGATGAGCGATTTTGCCCTCCTGCTGCAAAGCGAGGCGGTCGGCCATTCTCAGTGCTGATGTAATGTCGTGGGTGACGATGATGCTCGTGCCCTTCAGTTCATTTTGGGTTTGAATGATGAGATCCGAGATCTGCTGGGCGGTGATGGGATCCAGCCCGGTCGTCGGTTCGTCGTAGAGTAGGATGGAGGGCCGATAGACGAGCAGGCGCGCCAGACCCGCCCGCTTGCGCATCCCGCCGGACAGATCCGAGGGCATTTTCTTCTGCACGCCGTCCAGGCCCACTTTTTTGAGAGCGGCATCGACCTTTTCTCGGATCTCTTCGTTGGTGAACCGCAGTCCAGTTAGATGGTTTCCATGCTGGCGCAGATAAAAAGCGGTGTTTTCCTCGATGGTCATGGAGTCGAAGAGGGCTGAGCCCTGAAAGAGCATCCCCATCGTGCGCATGGCTCGATCGAACTCTTTTTTTTTCGATGGAACGATCTGTACATCGTCGATCTCGATTGTTCCCTGATCGGGCTTTTCAATCCCGATGATATGGCGGAGCAAAACGCTTTTTCCGACGCCGGATCTCCCGAGAATAACGAGGATCTCGTCATCATGGGCGTCGAGATCGAGGCCAGCCAGAACGTCATTGTCGTTAAAGCGCTTCCAGAGGTTGCGAATCCGGATCATCCGTTCATCCATCCCATCTTGATTTGCTTGTAGATCATATTGAGGCCCATCGTCAAGAAAAGGTCAAAAATCAGGATAAGTACATAGCTGGTCACAACGCTTTGGGTCGTCGCCTTACCAACACCGGCAGCGCCGCCGGTGGTCTTCATCCCCTTATAGCAGCAGACGGTGATGAGCAGAACGCCGAAGATGGTGGATTTGATCAGGCAGGTCGCCAGATCAAAGACCGAGACGTGCAAAGGGATGGGGTGGAAGTAATTGCCCGTCGACATGTGGAAAAAATAGATGGAGATCAAATAGCCGCCGACGATGCCCATCACCGCGCTGAAGAGAGTGAGCAGTGGAATCATGATCGAGCCGGCGATGAAGCGGGGCGCGATCAGGTAGCGGTGGGGGTGGATGGCCATGGATCGCAGAGCGTCGATCTGTTCCGTGACCTTCATCGATCCAATCTCCGCACACATCGACGATCCGACGCGGCCCGTCACCATGAAAGCGGTTAATATCGGCCCGAGTTCGGTGATCATGGCCTTGGCGACGAGAACGCCGGTTACACCCGCTAGGCCCTTTTCTCCCAGCTGGTAAAATGATTGTGCAGCCAATACAATGCCGGTGGTAAACCCCGTGATGGCGACCACGCCGACGGACATGACGCCGATGTGATAGAGTTGTTCGCGGACCAAATCCCAAGAAGGCGGACGGCGGACGGCGGCATGCGCTACCTCGCCGATCAATCGAACATATTCGCCGATCATTTCGAAAAAGCGCGCAAAACTTTTCTTCAATACGATGCTGGCCATTGAACATACCCCTCATCCGAATCATATTGATCCGCCAGATTCAAATCAAAGGGGCTGTTGGAGGGGACTCTAAATTATCCCCCATTGGCTGCGGCGCGCTGACGGCGCTGCATTTCTTCATCCAATACCCGTGATATTTTTCCCTCGACGTCTCTGTATGAGTCTTTGTGATTGTTGGTATCCTGGATTTTGGACTGATCTAACTGGCTGAGGGTGTCTGCGCGCTTGATCGAGCCGTCGCGGTGGGACTCGAACGGCCTGATGAAATCAGCCCCTTTTTCCGCCCCCAGCTGCATGAGCTTGGCTAAACCCTCAGATCCTTTTGGAAGGAAACACGAGCCGGTGAAAATAACCATGCTTCCGATGGCCGCCCAACAGGAAAGATTTCCGCGCGAGTGAGTCAAATCAGCGCTTTCGAAGGAGTGGCGTTTGAAAATTTGTTCCTGGCGATTGAGCTCCAGGCGGTCGTTTTGGGAGCTTTCTGAAAATGTCGAGTAGATCTTCGCTACGAGAACGGCGAGTTTTCTCAAAAAGTTGTCCGTGTTCTCGGATACGCTGTTTTGCGCATCATTTGTCAAACCTTGGATCGTCATGGTCATACGATTAATCCTTATGTTGCGGATGCATTAATGCTTTGCTTGATGCTATCATTGAGTTTATCGGATAGCTCAAGTATTCTGATAACATTCTCGGTGGTTGTTTGAATTTCTTGCCGCGTACAAAATTTATCAGTATCCAGTTTTTTGATGTCTGCCTTGATCTGGAAGATTTTTTGGTCGAGCCGGGTCATGCCAATCCGCGTGGCGCAGCGGATGGCTCCGCCGCCAATCGTCAGGATTTGCAAGGCTTTATTCATGATTGCTTCGGGACGGTTCGCCGAGACTGCATTCAGTGCGCCGACGTGATAGGCTCTAATCGCGCCCGCCATCGTCAGGGCTGTCGAAATGAAGACGAGGCACATGTCGGCGCGCTCGGCATATCTGCGCTGCAGCTCCGTGGATGCCGTAAATCGGGCCGCCATCCACTCCCAACCGCCGGAGTCGCTCACAGCGCGGTTGACGAGTCCCAATCCACCGCCTGCGATGAGAAAGCCGCCTGCAACGGGGCATTCAACGAAAACAGCCACACCCATCACGATCGATGAAGCGGAAGCGATGTACTGGGCAACGGTTTCGAAGGCGCTCCAGGTTTTTTTAGAATCGAGTTCCTTGTGCATTGCAGCGAGCTTTTCGATCTTTTTTTTGTCGATCGCCATCAAGCGCTCCAACGCGTTATTCGTATCGCGGTCGCCGAAAGTGCTTTCGCTCTTAATTAATTTTTCCTCCTCGGTAAAGAGATCGAGGATGGGTAGCATAAAGTGTTGATCCGGTTTGACTAGTTGAGGCCGGAAAATGGAGGGGGAGATGTTCTCAGCGCGGGATGCCGGTGCGATCGTGCTGCGAGAGTCAATCGCCGGAGCCGCTGGGACTGTAATGGGAGAGTAGAATGGAATCGTCTCGATTCGACGATAGCTCGTACTTTCTATGGCATGAGCGCGGGGCATCGATTTCTCCATTGTTCTTTTAATAATAAAACGACCTCGTGCAAAGGATGCTCGAGATCGGTTGTGCGCTCTTCAGCTTTCAGCAGAGCCAGAGCCGCATCGTCTGTCTGATTTAGCGAATGAGCGCATTGCGCGGCATAAAAATGCGGATAAGGGTCGAGTGGGTCGAGCAGGGCGGCCATGGCCCATGCGCGCTCAGCCTCGGCGAAACGGCCGCTTTCCTGACACGACGCTCCCAGGCCAAACCAGAACCGCTGATCTAGCGGGCTGCGGGCGCACAACACCTGAAACACTTCGGCTGCTTGCGAAAGACTGTTGGCCTGATACAAGGCATAAGCATGCGCATAAAACGATTCGCAATCGATTTTGGGCGCGACTTTTGCCATTTCAAGCAGTCTTTGCATGATTATTACCTGGTCTGTTTGCTGATGATGTGTTCCTTGAGCCGGTCGTCGTGTTTGATGATCATTCTTAGCGATTCCATGATGGAATTCATGTCGTTGATCGTTACCTGGATTTTAGTTGAGAATATATTCTGCAGTTCGGTTTTGAGCCGGTCGCTGTGCGAGCCGATCTGAGCCTTGATCTCGTTCATGCGATCGGGAGAGATCTTTTTTTCACTTTTCTGCAGTAGATTGATTCCGTATTTTTCCAGATCATGGGCGATTGAGATGATTTCATCGGACAGTTCCACTTCTTTATCGCCGACAGTTAACTTGCCGTTGAGATCGATCAGCTGGCGCATCTGGCCCTGGATGTTAGATCCCTCTTCGGCATGTCGATTGAGCTGAACGTGATAATCGTGCTCTCTTTTCAATCCAAGTTGCAAGATTTCCCAAGCCAGATTGGGAAATGTATCCTTGGCGACTGAATTGGTTTTGATATCCAAAGGCGACGCGACTTGGGTGTCGGTCGAGTTAGGTTCCCGTACATCTGGTACGTTAGTTAGTGTTTCGAGTGGCTCCATTTTATTCCTCCAGGTTATCAGCCGAACGTCTTTATCATAGAATTCGGCTTTCTTTTTCGCAATACCACAAATTATTTGAACTTAATGACTTGGCATATTTTTTTTGAATCCGTCATGCAAATCAAAATTTAACAAGGGGGATTAGCGTAATTGAAAATAAGATTTTTAGTAATTCAAATTCCACTTGATGGTGAATTTTCCCTGCTCCTGCACTTGCTGGGATTCGGCCTGGAAGATAAAGCCGTTGGTCAGATCGACCTCAATGCCGAGATTGGTGCTGCCGCCCTCCGGCCCCTGGCTGACAGAAACTAACACGCCGCGAGTGACGTATTTGCCGACCTGCAATGCGATCGATTCTCCGCCATCAGGGCCGATCGGGGTAGCGACGATTCGAAGGCGGTCGATGCCGAGGGAGCGGCGCGTATTTTCAAAAACATTCGATGCGCCGCCGGAGAAAGTTTCCAGCGAATTGACGAGCTGGGCGGCTTGCAGGGCATCGATTTGAGAAAAATCCTGGCCAAAAAGAAGGTGGGCCAGAATCGATCCCATCGGCAGTGCCGGCGTTGATTGGAAAGAGATTTGCGGGCTGTTGATCGGACCTTTGAGGCGCGCCAGGATAGTCAAATCCTGCATAACCATCTGGCCGGCCAAATTCAAAAAGGGCATTTCGTGGGGACGTCCGCTGAATGTGAGCGATCCTTCCGACAGTTGAAATGACCTTCCCGCAAAAGTGAATTTCCCCTCCATCATTTCGAGCTGGCCTTTGGCTTCGATGTCGGTATAGGTTCCGCCCAATTGGAAATTGCCCTTCCATTCGGAAGATAGGCCGCGGCCTGTTACGAAGATGCCGTTGGGTGCATAGACATGCAAATCGAGGAAGATCGGATACGGCTTGGGGCGATGGGACCGCTCTTCATCGGGAATGGGTTTCGGCGCATTGATATATTTGACTTGCAGATGGGGCAATTGATGGGGAATGGGCTCAGCGATGGACAGATCGGTCTCCAAAATGGCCGCTTGCGCATTCACGCGGGCCGAATCGAGATTTCCGATGATCTGGACAGTTCCTCCGGCCTCCGCTCGCATCCATTGGATGTCCGCGACGTTGAGTCGGGAAAATTCCCCATCGAACTGAAAGGGAAAGCGGTCGCTCGCGGCTGCATGCCAGGCGCCTTTCAATGACAAATGCCCTTTTTTCTCGCTATCTTGTGCTGTTAGGGAGCGTAAACGAAGCGAATTGCGCTCTCCGATGATTTCCGCCTGGATGTTCTGGAGAGTCAGGCCGCTGTAATAGTTTTCATATCGACCATTGGTCAGACGGCAAAAGCCGTCTATCGCCGGCTGGCTGAGATCGTTCGATAGCGACAGATCGCACTCGCAGGTTCCTTCCAGCCAATGGGCGCCGAGATCGAAAAAGTCGAGCAGTTCATCGATCTGGCCCTTCATGGCCAGGTGGGCCGATGCATTTGCCTGGGTTTGAATGTTTGCATGGAATGGATGCAGGAAAACCGTCATGGGCAGATCGGCTGTTAAAGAAAAGTGCGATGATCCTCTCACTTGCAAACCCAGATCGCACGCCAGCCGGTTATTTTCCAGTTTGGCATCGATGTGGCCGTGGGCTCGCAGGGGATCTGCTTCCTGCAGGTTGGCGATCTCGACATCGAGTAGTTTCGCACGGATCGTTCCTGATGCGCCGTGATTGCCTTCAAAAACATTGGCATCGAGGTCGATCATCCCTTTGACCGAAAGATTGAGCGGATTGATCGATAGAAAATCGATTGGAAAGTGATCGAGGCGCAGGCGTGCCGTTGTATCCTTGGCATTTTTGTCGATGCCGGCTTCCAATAATGCGTCGCCGATTGTGATCGACAGATCTTTTAATTGCATCACTTGCGGGCCGGCTTTGAGCGAAGTGGGGTTGGTCAGCTTGAGTGGATGGCCAAACAGAGATCCAGACATCTCCTGGAGCTGAATGAAAAATTGCGGCTGATCGTAGCGCCATGATCCATCAATGGCCAGCTCGAATGGATCTTTCCAAATCCCTTCCGCTGCAAACTGAATCGGCCCCCCGCCGTCCGTACTCGTCGTCTGGATGGTGGCCGTTTCCATGAGAAGCGTTTTCCAATGCCCTCGCTGGATCTCGGCATAGGCATGGCCGATCGGGTGAAGGATCGAGCCAGTCAGGTTGGCGTAGAAAAAGGCCTTTTCGATCTGGGCGTCAAAGTAAAACAGATCCGCTCCCTTCATGTCAATTTCGGTCAGCTGCGATTTTGCATCTTCGATTTTGAGGCGGATCGACGCATCGATGCTCCCATAAAAAGGCGTATTCAGTTGATGCAGATTACTGATTTGCGCGCTCAGATCGCCGGTAAAAAGAAAATCAGGGAAGATCGCAAGACGGCCCTCGATTTGGGCGGCGGGACAGTGGACGGACAGATTCTCGATTTGCAATGACTGCATTTGGGGCCAGAGTAGATCGCACTGGGCCTCCCAGGGTTGGCTCAAAGCCGATGCGAGAAGAGTGAGATGGGCGCTCTCTTTTTGGATCTGCAGATTGGCCTGGATTTGTTCGGCATGCAATTGATCCCATGAGAGTCGAGGAGCTGAAAATGATAGAGTACCTACACCTGGCTCGTTCATTTGCAGATGGCCCTGGAATTTTGCGTCCAATAGCGGGAGAGGACTGTGGGGATTTTGCACGCCTAAGCTGAGCGATGTATGGCTGATTTGCCCATCGGCATCGATGGATATTGAGCCTGTGGCGCTGAGATATTCGTTATGGGCATCGATACGGGTAAGATGGATATGGGGCGATCGTTCCCATACTGAGAAAAATTGCCAGGAGCCTTTGGCAAAATCCTGAACAATTTCGGGCGCGGAAACATCATCGATATCGACCTGGCCGCGGATCAGTCCCTTTAGTTTTGAATGAACCGGATAACCGAACATCGCATCCCATGGGCCTTTCGCATAGAAATGAATCTCTCCATTCGCCGTAAACGGCAGATCGATCGGAGAAATGGCATTTAATGATGGCGAGGAGATGTCCAGCTTGAGCTGTGTCTGACGGCTTGGGCGCAAATAAAAGGCGAACTGGGCGTTGGCATGGGCCAGTTCGGGAAAGCGGATATCGAGTTTGGCAAACGCCATGCGTAAACGCCGTCCGATCTGGATCTGTCCGTCAATGTCGGCCTTGAATGCGATGTGGGGAATGCTCACGCGGGTCAGTTTTAAGTGGGGAGCATTGAGCTTCCAGGCGATCAATTTTCTTTTCGGCCGCTCAATCGGCCCGGTCGATGTCGGTCCCGGCGTCCAAGCGATTCCATCGGCGCGCAACTGCGTGAAATCGATCTCTTTTTTGAGGAGGCGAAGCAGGGAAATCTTTGCCTGGAGCTCATCGATGGCGATGACATCATTGCCCGGAGATTGGAGATGGATGGAGCGAAGAGTTAATTCGTTGGGAAGAGCGCCTTCGATCTCTTTGACGCTGGCCTGCCAGCCGTTTTCTTTCAGGGCCTCGGTCAGATAGGAGAGGATTTTTGCCTGGCCCCAGCGGCTATGCATCGCGATTAGAAAAATGCCGCTGAGAGAAAAGAGCGCCAGCAGGATCACCCCGATGACGAATACCCATTTTTTATAGTTCATAGCCATTCCTAAAAACATTGCCCGATGCTTGCATATACTTTGCCCCAGCTGTCGAGGTTTTTGCGTTTTTCGAGAGGAAATCCGATGTCGAGTCGTAGAGGGCCGAAAAACGTAAAATAGCGCAGGCCTCCGCCCACCGATTTATACCATTTCGCATGGACTTGGGGCCATTCGTTGTGAGTAACGGTTCCAAAGTCGGCAAAAGGCACGATTCCGATGCTTTTCGTGACGCGGAAGCGCAATTCGACGGTGGTGAAGATGGCCGACCTGCCGCCGGACGGCGTGTCGCGATCCGTCTTGCCTCTTTTGCGCGCCAGCGGGCTGACGGTTTTATAGCCATATCCGCGCAAATCGTCCTCCGAGCCGCCAAGAAACAGTTTGGGCAGCGGGATTGATTGTTGCTTGGCTCCGGCGATCGATCCGAACAGCGCGTGGAGAGCCAAAATGACTTTTCTTTCTTTCGTCAGCGGAATATAGAAATTGCCGGTGAGCTTTTGCTTCACATAGCGAATGGATTCATCGTTCATGGATTGATAGGGCGTTCCCGAATAGGCGATACTGAAGCCTTTTGTCGGATCCAGCGGGGCGTCGGCTGTCGAGTATTTGAAATAGACAGGGAGCCCCAAAACAAAATAATGGCCGTTATTGACGCTCTTGTGAACGCTGATGTATTCGCCTTTCAAGCCGATGGAGCCCGTGGCGTTTTCATTGAACTGGCGCTCGATGCGGTTGGACTCGAGATAGGTAAATGCGCGATACGCGACAATGTTTTCGCGGCTGGCCAGTCCCAGAGCGCTCAGCTGCTGATCGATCCGGAAAAAGTCGGGTTTGCGGTATGTCATTGTCCCCGCGACGAAACGCTTGGACACGTTCCCTTCCAGGCTCAAATACTCTCCCATGCCTCGCAGATTGCGGTGAGTCCAGCAGATTGTGCCGCCGGGCCCGTCGACCGTCGCGTAGAACAAACCCACACTGATGCTGCGGTGCTTGGCTTCTGCCAGACGCACCTTCATCGACAACTCGCCGGCCTCGTCGAGCTCTTCGGCGTGCGTGATCATTACAGAGCTGAAGAGATCGCTTTTTAAAAGGCGGCTTTGGGTCGCATCGACGAGATCCATGTTGAAGACATCGCCCTCTTTCCACTCCATTTTGCGCTCGATGAAGCGGGGATTGACGGTTTTCAGCCCGAAAAATGTGATCGGCCCAAACTTGGCGAGAGGTCCTTCCTTGACGCATACACCCGCATCGACTTTTTTACTCTCCATATCGACGAGGACGCGGCGCTTATCGATCACGGCCAGAGGATAGCCGCATCGCGCCAGTTGAACGAGAAGAGCTGATTCGGCATTGATGATCGACACTGAATCGGCGGCCTGGCCGATGTGGAGATTTAGGGATTTTAATGAAATATCGCTACAGCGGGGGACGGGATGAGAGTTGGGGCAGTCGCCATAAAAAATCTCGTAGGACGCTAACGGATAGACGGGGCCGGGGTGGATTTTGAAATCGATAGTGATTGAGCCGTCCTCGCTGATGATGTCATAGTCGATCGATGCGTCGTAATAGGCGTAGGCCTTCATCACCTGGAGTAGCTGGGGGATGTCTCCTTTGACGCGGTATTGCAGCCCGTTGAACGAGGCGGGCGGACGGTTCTTGAGTAAGATCAGATCGGAGGCGTTTTTCAGCTCTTCGAGGACATCCGGACGATCCAGTCCCGAAAAACGGACGTCGTATTGCAGCTTGGCCGCCCAAATGCTCAAAGGAAAGAGAACAAGTAAAAAAAACGGTCGTTTCACTACTGCCGCTGCATTGCTACCATCCCGGGATATTGCAAAAAAATATTTGACAGGTCAAGGCACAATTCGATAATCCCCAGGCAGCTCTTATTTTTGGGGAGATTCTTCGTCGAATTCAATAGGGACTTCCCGCCAGGTTTGCAGGCGCCGGATCTCGAGCTGTGGTATGATGGGCATTTATTGGTGTGGTGAATTTTTGGGAGGTAGTCATGATAAGGACAAAAGCATTATTTTGCATAAACACTAGTATTGTGTCTTCTGTTACTCGAGGAACTAAATCAGCCGATAAGTCACCTCAGCGTATAACAAACATTGTCAGCAAGAAACTCCTAGATGGGGGGCAACATATGAGATCAGAGTCTAGAAAGCCTACGTCGTTAAAGCGTGATGCGAAGCTTCTGTCGTTGGAAGAGTATATAATGAAACATGTTGACTCTTTCGAACAATATTTGGCGAAATATCAATCTTCTTTCCCAGATCTATCCGAGGAAGAGCATAAAGAACTTCATCGAAAAGAGAGTAGCTGCAGATACCGAAGTTATATACGAGCAGAAACCACAGGAAACGATCCCGGAACTATATTTTAGTAGTAATGGTTGGTGAAATTTGACTGCAAAAAAGACACGTCCCGCCGAGAGCAAATATGCGAGGCAGGCGACCCTAAAAATTGCTATTGATGATGAATTCGGTGTTTTTCCCACAGGGACAAAAAAAGGCGCGGGTTTATCCGCGCGATTTGTTGAAAAATCCCCAGGCGGCTCTTATTTTTGGGGAGATTCTTCGTCGAATTGAATAGGGATTTCCCGCCAGGTTTGCAGGCGCCGGATCTCGAGCTGCGATTCGGCGAGAAGAACCTTTTGCCCTTCGACCTCGACGAGATAGAGCATGGATTTGGGGCTGATCATCCGCTTTTCGATGATTTTGATGGAGTCGGTACCGACTCCCTTTTTAAGCCGTGTCTGAATGAGGCGTCGTAAAAACCAATATGAGACGAAAAGCAGCGCGATCAGTGCGAACATCGTCAAAAACATTTTTATGATGGCCGAGCCGTAATCGCCGGGTGGAATTTCGGGAATGGGAAGCTCTTGTGAGATCGGATCGCCATTTGCATCGGCGGAAAAAACGGTTTTGCCAGCTAGCCAAAAATACATATGTTCAAACCATGAATTGTGAATTTCGTATATACTTATCGTTCCTATGAGCCAAAAAAACAATTACTTTTTAGGTTGGATCGCCCTCGACGTCGACGGAACGATCACTCTGGAGACATACACAATCCCCGATCCGGTCGTTCAATATTTGCGCAGCTGCGTGGAAAAAGGGTGGCGGATCGCGATCGTAACGGGGCGGCCGATGTCATTGGCCCTGCTGCCGCTCAAAACATTTGATTTTCCTCACCTGGTTTTGGCGCAAAACGGAACGATCGCCATGGAAATGCCCGGGAAAATCCATCTATTCAATCAATATTTCCCCGCATCGAGCCTTCGAAAAATCGAGGATGCCTACGAGGGCACTGAGGGCGATTTTGTCGTCTACAGCGGTTATGAAAATCGCGATATCATCTATTGGCGTTCCAAAAGATGCACATCCGAGCAGGCCAAATATATCGAAATGGCGGGCCAGCTCTATGGAGAAAAACCGGTCGCCATCGATTCTTTTGACGAGATTGCCCCATCGAGCCTCCCTCTGGTCAAATGCTTTGGAACTCTGACGGAAATGCAGAGAGTCGATAACAATCTGCAAAAAAACGGACTTTTTCATACTACGCTGATCCGCGATCCCCATATTGAAAACCAGTATCTTTTGCTCGTCACGGATGCACAAGCATCCAAGGGGCTGTCGCTGAAACGGGCCATTGCCCGGTATGGGGATCCTAAAACGGTGATTGCCGCGGGCGACGATGAAAATGATAAAAGCCTCTTGGATGCGGCTGATATTAAAATTGCGATGGCCCATGCGCCTGAAAGCCTCACGAGCATGGCCCATTTCATTGCCCCGCCCACTCGTGAGTTTGGTATCGTGACAGCTCTTGAAATGGCCCTCAAACATGGAAAATAAGGCCGCTGCTTTTGGACGGGCCCATCAAAGCCCGCTGACTCGTTTCGTTCATTTGTTCGATGGCGAGCCGCGGCTCGATGCCATCCCTGTTTATGAGAATTTCTGTTTTGCCCTCGCTCTGATGCGCCTCAAGACGATGGAGGGCGTTCAGGAGGGCAAACAGCTGTTCGAACGGTTGTTTCCTTTTCAGGCGGGCAGCCAATATCTCTGGGCCGGCCATTTTCCCCTCTATCTGCACGATTATCCGCGCTGCTATAGTCCGGTGCAGTCATTGCGTATCGCTCCGGTTTTGCAGATTTTGCTTAAGCATTTCAGCCACGTTCTCGATGCGGCATTTAAAGAGAGGGCCTGCGCTGTTTTACAGGCGCTGATTGCATCGGCAAAGAGCCGAAGGAATGAAAAACCGTTCGAGCCGCTTTGGGAAAGGCGCTATCAGGCGATCCTCGGGCAGGCGATGCCGATGGCCGGCGCCCAGACATCGGCTGAATGGGGCGAAGAGCTCATTACGAATCAGCTGCTGGGTCTTTCTTCCCATGAAATTTTGCGCCTCGTGCATCCCAACCTTGGAGTTTACGTCGGCCCGGGTTTTCAGGAAGGACAGCCGCAAGGATCTCTTTTGGAAGCGTGTGTTTCTCACACGGCGCCCTCCGCCTGTATGCCTCTTCTCGAGCTGGCGCTTCTCGATCCGCCGATCACTTCATGGCCTTGCTGGTCGGGGCATGTGAATGGATGGCGGATCTGCCAGAGGCCCGAGGATGCGTTGGGTTTTGCCGAGCAACTTTTACCCGGATCCGAGCGGATGGCGCTGCGCTATTTTTGGAAGGGAAAAAATCAGCTGCACAGCCTAATGATTCCAACAGGAAAGTGCGGTGTGGCGATTGAAGAAAAAGAAAACGGAGTCCAGGTTTTGTTCGATCTGCAGGAAAGCAATCCGGAAGATCTGTTTGAAACGATGGTGTTTTGCGATATCTCCGATGAGACGCAAATCTTAGTGAATCAGAAAAAAGCCACGCTGTTTTTACCTGGCGACGAGGTGTCGATTCATACGCCCGACCGCATCATTCGGCTGACATTCGCTATCCACGAAGGAAGCGGGGATTTTTGTGGGCATATCAGCCGCTCCAACCGGCCGGTTCAAAGAAAAGACGATGGATATGAGGCTTTCGACTGGAGAATTGCCTTGCGCACCCTCAGGCGCTCTCAGTTTTTGCTCCTGTCGCTGAATGTGTCTTTCTCTTTAATCAAATGAATCAAAATTCCACTCAAAAAGAAAAAGGCAGCAGATAGAAGAGTGGAAAACCAAATTGAAAGATTTGAAAGAACGCCAACGCTTAAACCAATAACAATAAATGAAATAGCAAAAAGCGAGCCGCACCCTCCCATCAATTTCCCCTGTTCTTCGCTGGTTACTTGGTTTGATAACATTGCGAGAAGCGAGCTAAAAGCTAAACACTCAAATACTGAAAAAACAAAAACAACAACCCACTGAATCTCTTCTATAGATCGTAAGAAAAATGATAGACTAATAAAAATCCCACTAATGATAAATCCCCAAAAAGAAGTCATGCGTAAAGAAAAAAACTGCATCATGAACTTCTGGAAAAAAAGAGGAACCAAGGCAAAACCTATTCCAAGCACAATAAAGAAAAAGGAGATTTGCTTTGGAATAAAATGATATGCTTCATGCAGAACCAGCGAAATTGATTGAAAATAAAAACCCCAAGCAAATTGAAAGGCCAAAAACACTATGGCCAATCTTCTTGTTCTTGGGTCACGAAAAAGAAAAGTAAAAGATGTCATGAGAGAGAGCCATAATATTTTATGTGCTTTTCTTTCGTGAGTTTCTCGAAAAAAAACAGATAGACAAAATACATTCAAACAAGAAAGACATGCCGCAAATATGAATGGCATTATAACGCCAAAAGATACCGTCACGCCACTTAAAAACGGCCCGACAATTGATCCAAGGGCAACCGCCAATATCATATAAGACATGTTTTTTGCTTTGTCTTCATGACTGCTTTTATCGGCAACAGCAGCTTGAGCGATTTCGAAACTGCCCGAGAAAAATCCTGAGCAAAAACGCATTAATATAAAGAATATAAACCATTTTTGAAGTACTGCAAGCGCTGTAAAAGCATATATAATAGCGTTACATGAAAGAGATGTAATTAATATTTTCTTTCTCCCGATCCTGTCGGAAAAAGAACCTAAAAAAGGAGACCCAAAAAATCCTCCTAAGGACCAAACTGCAAGAACGATGCCATAGGAAATAAAAGAATCAACTCCGTTGTAAAAAGGACTGGTTGTTGAAACAACCAGATTAGGTAACAGAGGTAAAACAAGTCCGACTCCCATTATATCCATAATAATGGTAAACATCAATGTAATGAGATTTGAATAGGGTATGGCCTTCATTTTTTGTCTGTGCGATCAGTCGTTTCTACCAAAATCTCATCATTGATGATTAATTTATAGTTTTATTCGTGTTTAAGCAGTGCTAAAAGCATTGCTCTCACTTATGAACGCACTGCTTGCCTGGAGTCCATCCATTTCCTCAATTCCCTCGATGAGAAAGTCCTGTGATCTCTGCTTCGCCTGCCTTGCTATGGCCTAACACCACATGACCTAAAAAGTCACTTAATGGAAGGTGTTTTTTAACCCATTTAGAGGATAAATGTACCGTGGAGCTTTCGAGCTAGCGCAATGCTTCGATTTATTATTTGACAGCTCCTGTGCGCCACGAACCGCACTTATCCGGGCTTAATTGACAAAACATAGTGGATATTATACTATCCATTATATACGAATAAACGATATAGTAGATACAATGGCACCTCTTAACTTATATACTCCGCACGAGGTTTTGCTCCAAACAGCCTTGCGAGCCAAAGAAAAAAGGCTTTTTCTGAATTTGTCTCAGAAGTCGCTTTCCGATCGTTCTGGTGTGAGTTTTGGTGTGATTAAAAAATTCGAAAAAACCGGAAAAATCTCTTTGGAGTCCCTTCTGAAATTAGCCTTTGTTTTAGAGGCGCTCAATGAATTTGCAGACGTGTTTAGTCCAAAAACATTGGAATCGTATTCATCCCTGGATCAGCTGCTTAAGCGCAAATCGAGAAGAAGAGGCAGAAAATGAACGATTTTACTCAATCCCTGTTTGTCGATTATTGTTCCACTCAGCCGATTGCGATGGGGCGGTTGGCCTATATGAATCGGAGAATTGCGTTTGAATAATGCAGTAAAACAGAGAACGCATCGGGAGAGAATTCCGAGAACTCAGCAAGAGTTGGCTAGAGGATTGCGCTCAACGCTTGCAGGACTCCAGAAGGAACCAGAAAAACGATTCGAAACTTGTTCAATGCTCTGGCAGTTCGTTATGCTGCCTGAGTCGCCTGTTTGAATGCCGGGTTAGTAATTCAAAAAAAGCTTAATGAAAGAAAAATTCAACGGCCCTTTTTGGAAGCTCTATAGGAAGAAGAGGCGCACATTGGGTAAAGGTGCAATAATAAATTCATTTCGTTACAATATGTTTTTGAGGCTAGAAATTAGTTTGCAGGAGTTGCTGCCAAGGTCAGGGCTATTGCATGAAGAATATCTTGACATGCTCTGTTCATAGAGAAAAACATGATAGGCATGATCGACGAAGCGTCGGCAGGATGAACAGGATAAAATTATATTATCCTGCATATCCTGCCGATCCTCCCGCGAAGCGGATCCTGTTTTTCTTTTCAAGCAATTTATCATGCAATCTCCCTGCTGCCAAGGTGACTTCATGGTTTTAGCTTCTAACCATTCAGGGAAACTGTGGCTAAAAAAAGCACTATAGCTTCTTTTTCATCGATTAAAAAGAGAGCGCTGCCTGTTTTGAAAAAACACGATGTAAAACGAGCAGCCATTTTTGGATCGTATGCTCGTGGAATGGCAAATTCGAAAAGTGATGTCGATTTTCTGATCGAATATAAGGGAAAGAATAAATCACTTTTTGATCTGGTCGAATTAAAGTCGGATTTGGAAGAAACCCTGGATCGAAAAGTTGATGTGATAACATACGCTTCTATTTATTGGAGACTTCGTGAGCGAATTCTGGCTGAACAGGTGATTATTTTGTGAAAAAAGATCCCAAAGTATTTATTCATCATATATTAGAATCTATCATGCTTGTCGAGAAATATACAAAAAACAAGACGCAAGCTCAGTTTGAGTGCGTCAGTTGTGGATATAAAAATCACGCCGATGTGGTTGGCGCGATCAATATTTTAGAGCGAGGACATCGCTTATTAGCCTGTGGAGAGTCGGTAGTTTTAAACCACTCGAAGAAGCAGGAACCCGCCGAAGTGAGTCAGTTAGCCTTTAACTGAACGCCATAGGAATCCCCTTCCTGCAGGAAGGGGAGGATGTCAATGACAAAATATAGTGGATAGTCACCTGTTTGAATGCTGGGTTAGTAATCAGCTTTAGCTTGAAGCGCCTTTATTTGGTGTTGCCAATTTGACCTTAATTGTTCCAGCTCATTTTTTTCTGAAGTCGTCGAAGTTTTTGACATTTGAGCAATCGCTGCATCCGCACGCTGCACAGCTTCTGTTAAAAGCCTTAATTCTCTTTCTTTAGGAGGCAATTCCCGCAGTTCTTTTTCCCACTTGAACTCAAGGAATTCAGGCCAGTATTTATCGAGTAACCCTGTACTGAGATTAGCCGTCATATGCGCCCCTATAGACGCTGCTAAGCCCAGTTTCGCTCGAACTACTCCAAAACCGATACCGGCGAGCGATGATATTGTAGCTGGGAAAGTTCCGCCCTGTTCATGATTGAAATAATGAAGTAACCCAAAGCCAATTCCCGATCCCACAATAGAAAGAACTGATGCCTGTGACAGCCCTAAAAGGGATGGCGCTGCAAGCTGATGGAAGCAAAAAACCATTCCTAAGCTAGCCATCGGTTGCAATAGGCCTCGAAAAACAATCTCTTCAAAAATGGGCGCTATAATAACCCCGGGGACAAACTCTTTGTCCAACATTTCAAAAGCCATGACTTGAGGACCATCATCTGGGTCCAGACTCGGTTTTACTTCTAGGCCGGTCATGAGCATGCCAACTTTCTGCGCTGTGGTATGCCAAGCAAATTCTGCCAGGCCGAAACCAATACCCATTCCCACAGCCTCGAAATTTTGCCAACCTACCAGATTACCAATACTTAGAGACATAATAATCACCTTTTTTGGATTTCACTTTGCCCTATTTCTGAGAGCTGTAGTTCCATCTGGCCTATAATCAGGTGTTTGCCGTCGGATGCGCTTTGGCTGTTGAAAGGCTGTCTACAGCCATCCCCATTGCATGAAGGCCGTTGTCGACAAACAGGATGGATCCCGTGATCGCCGAGGCGAGAGGGGAGCAGAGAAAGACGGCGGCATGGGCCACTTCTTCGGCATGAAGGTCTTTGACGAGCGGGGCATTGGCCTTTGAATAGGCGATCATGTCGTCGATCATGCCGATGGCTTTCGCCGCTCTGCTTTTCAATGGGCCGGCAGAGATCGCGTTGATGCGGATATTCCACTTGCGGCCCGCTTCCCAGGCCAGCGTCCGCGTGTCGCTTTCGAGAGCGGCTTTGGCCGAGCTCATCCCGCCGCCGTAGCCGGGGATGGCTCGCTCGGAAGCGATATAGGTGAGGGACAAGGCAGAGCCGCCTGTCGACATGATTGGACCAAAATGCGAAACGAGGGAAACGAACGAATAGGAAGAGGCGCTCAGTGCGCTGAGATAGCCTTTTCGCGAAGTTTCAAGCAGGCTCTTGGTCACTTCCGGGGCGTTGGCCAGCGAATGGACGAGAATGTCGATATGGCCAAAGTCTTTTTGAATCTGTGCGGCCACTTCGGAAATCGTATAGCCGGACATTTCGCTGTAGCGTTTGTTTTCGCGGATATCTTGCGGGACGTCATCGGGCCGATCAAAGGCGGCATCGAGCGGATAGATTTTTTTATATTCCATCATGCGGCCGTCGGATAGTTTTCTCGATTCATCGAACTTGCCCATGGACCAGGATGTGGTGAAGATCTTGACGATCGGAGTCCATGTGCCGATGAGGATTTCAGCGCCCTGTTCATAGAGAGCTTTGGCAATCGCCCAGCCGAAACCATGATCGTCGCCGATGCCGGCGATAAAGGCCCGTTTACCTCGAAGATCCTGTCTTGTCATAAAAATCCTTTACTTGTCTGATTGGCTATTAATTTTATCCCAGAAAGGCTTGGTTGTCCAAGGATCAATTTTTCCCTTGTCAACCACATGGGAAATTCGCTATAGGTTAAGCGGGTATCCGTAATTGTTGGGGGAGATTGAATGAGAACGATCGCTATTGTCAATCAAAAGGGTGGGTCCGGTAAAACCACGACCGCAGTGAATCTGGCGGCAACGCTGGCCGAAGCGGGAAAAAAAGTTTTGCTGGTCGATCTCGATCCCCAGGCCTCTGCCTCGCTTTGGTATGGTTTTAAGGAAATGGGCAAGGCTCTCTATGCTGTAATGACTGAGGACGCTAAGCTCGAAAGCGCGATCGAAAAGAGCTCGATTGACAATCTCGACATCGTTCCTTCATCGCCCCTTTTGGCTGGCGTTGAAAAAGCTCTTTCGAACGAAGTGGCATCGGAAACGATTCTGAAACACAAGTTTTTTAAGATTCCCAATAAACCGTGGGACTATTTGTTGATCGACTGCCCGCCGACCCTTGGCATTCTCTCCCTAAATGCATTGACAACAGCGAACGAAGTGCTAGTGCCGGTCGAGGCGCATGTCATGGCCCTTCATGGCCTCGTTCAGTTGCTCAAGACTATCAGCACGGTCAAACAGCGACTGAACCCCGATCTCGAGATTGCCGGTATCCTGGCCTGCCGCGTTGATAACCGCACCAAACATTCCCAGGAAGTGCTCTCCCAGCTGCGCTCTCGATTTGAGGGAAAAGTCTATCAGTCAGTAATCCGCGAAAATATCCGGTTGGCTGAAGCACCTCTGCATTTGAAGCCGATCACATCCTATGCGACCTCCTGCAACGGCGCCCAAGATTACCGCAATCTGGCGAAAGAACTGATCGGTCAGGAAAAGAAGGCTACTTTACCTTCTTCTTAAGCACACTGCGCCGCCAACCTTCAGCGGTGAGTACCCGATCGACAGTGTTTTCTTGAAGAGTTTTTGTCTTGGCCCGTTTTTTTTCAGGCGGTTTCTTTCGTGTAAATATGCCCATAATACCACCATCTTATTCTATCCGGAGGCACACGTCAATCATCAGTTGAAGGTGGCCTTAGCACCGACAACAAGAATTGTTGGCTATGCAAATCCAAGAAAAGTCTAAGTCTTCCCCGATTCTCCTCTGATTGATTATAATCTTACTTATTGCTGATCAAGTATTTGTAGTAATTAATTGACGTCTTTTCGTTTAGAGGAACTGACTATGATAACAATCCATCCAAAGTTGTTTTTCCGGGCGGATTAGTGATCGATGATCCGTTCATCTATATGGCGTGGGGAAAGAATGATAAAGAGATCATGATCACGACGTTTGATCGGGAAAAACTACTGGTTTCAATGGAGCCGATGCAAACGATTGTAGAATGACCTGCATTTGACTATACTGATGGGTGTATGGAACATTATCAGATTTCCTATCTCGGCGATCTCCGATGCGAGTGCGTACATTCCAGTGGCGCCCGATTGCAAACAGATGCCCCCAAAGACAATGAGGGGAAAGGGGAGGGGTTTTCCCCGACCGATCTATTTGCAGCGAGCCTGGGGACTTGTATGCTGACGGTCATGGCCATCACAGCGCGTCATCTCGGCCTGGATCTTCATGGAACGAGCGTGGACCTTCAAAAGGAAATGTCTTCGAATCCGCCCCGCCGTATTGCCCGTTTGATCGTTCGTTTTCGCTGTCCTGGCCATTTTGCTCCATCAGCCATCAAAAAACTCGAACAGGCCGCCGTCCAATGTCCCGTACACTACAGCCTGCATCCGGATATCAAGCTGGATATTGATTTTCTCTGGGGCGTGTAACATTATGCGCTATAACAATTTAAAGGCCTTTGAAAGGCAGATCGCCGCAGCATCCTCGGATCAGCGGGGACGGCTATTTCTCATCGCGCAGGCCGATGATTTTGAGCGCAGAAAAGCGATCGATACGACTCTTGCCTTCGTGGCGGCGCCTGATGCGTTCGTCAGCCGTTTTTTGGGAGAAGATGCGACGGTGCGCGCAGTCATGGATGCGCTGAACAGCCCGGCTCTTTTTTCACCGGAGTGCGTCGTGGTTGTCGATGACGCGGACAAAAAATTGATCGATGCGCTTTTTGCTCAGCTCAAAGGTCCATTGTCGTTCGGCTACTTACTCTTGGGCGTGAAAGGAAAAATCAGTTCCAGTTTTGCCGAAACGCACGGCATTGTCCTCGATCTGATGGAAGAAAGGCCATGGGAAAAGGAAAAGCGCTGGACGGAGAAGCTCCACGAGAAAGCGCGCGCAGCGGGAAAGCGCCTGGCGCCGGATGCCGCCCAATGGATGATGGAGCGATTGGAAAAAGACGCGGCCGTTCTCGATTCTGAAATGGACAAGCTCGTCTGTTATTGCGCCCACAAGTCCTCAATCGAAAAGTCTGATGTAGAAGAGATCTGCTCGGCCAGCCGTACCCATACTCTCTGGCAGATCGCCGATGAAATGGTGTGGGCGAAGATTTTTCGCTCGGATGCGGCCGATATGCGCGATCCGTCATTTTTCCACGGTCTGCTGCCAAGTCTGCGCATGCAGTTGAACATCGGGATGAAAATGCACGATCTGCACTTGAGCCAGGTCCCTTTTTCTGAATGGGGAGCCCATTTTCCCAAGATCTGGCCCAAGACGCTGGAAAAAAAGGCGCAAACCGCTCAGCGCCTCGGATCTACCTTTTTTCGCGACGGCCTTGATCGCCTCTTTGAAATCGAGCTGCTGGCTAAAAACAGCGCCGCCCCGCTCGATGCCATGCTCGATTTTTTCCGCGTACGGCTTATGTCATGAGCGAACCTTTATTGTATCTATTGCCCAACCTGCTTGACGAGGAATTGCCTCACGAGCCATTTCTTCCGATCAGCGTGGCTAACGCCGTCTTGACGCTCAATGGCTTGATTGCAGAAAGTGAAAAGAGCGCGCGCCGGTTTTTGCGCCGCTTTGTGGGTCACGATCAAATGGCTGCCATGCCTATTGAATTGCTGAACGAGCATACCCGTATCGAGGATATGGCCAGACTGCTTGACCCCATCGCAAAAGGGCAAGTCTGGGGGATTGTGTCCGATGCGGGGCTCCCCTGTATTGCCGATCCCGGCGCGCCCCTGGTTCGGCTTGCGAATGAGCGCGGCATCCGGGTTGTTGCGATTCCCGGCCCCTGTTCTCTCATCCTGGCGCTTCAGCTCTCCGGCCTCAATGCCCAGAGATTTGCGTTTCACGGCTATTTGCCGCGCGACCGCGAGCCTTTGCTGCAGCGGCTGCGGCATCTGGGAAAGGTTTCATCGCAAGACGATTCGACACAGGTCTGGATTGAGGCGCCTTATCGATCGGCCAAAATGTTTGAAGCGGCACTCGAGGCTCTCCAGCCTAATACGGCGCTTTGTGTGGCTTTGAGCCTCACCTTAGCGCGCCAGCGTGTTTGTACACGCAAAGTTTCCGAATGGCGAAAACAGCCTATTTCCATTGAAAAAGAACCAGCGGTTTTTCTGGCTACGCATTAAATAATATTATGTCATTGAGTGCCAGTTCATGGAATCGATTTATCACCGAAGTTAAATTGAGAAATCGCGATATAAGCAAACCGGTTGCTTTTATATTACAGACACATGTGGATCATAATGGGATGTTTGCTGATCTAGCAATGCGTTTTTGTTTTTTAACGCTTTGCAAAACGTATCAGGTTTATATTTGTAGCGTAGTTGATAAAGCAGGCATTCCTGCCGTCATTCATCAAATATCCATCAGCACAGGGCGGAAAATTGAATTGCTGGTTTTTTGCGCTCATGGAACGGATGACTGTATGCAATTGGGCGGCATTTTTACCGAACAAGACATTACGCCAGAGGAATCCGAGGATTTAGATTTTTACGCAAGGATTGTGGCGATTTCATGTCGCACGGGAAACCTTTTGGGACCAAGATTATCGAGGGCATTCAACCGGCCGGTATCGGCTCCAATGACAGACATTCGATCACGGCATGTTTTTGTAGATAGTCACAATGAAATTTGCTCAACATGTCCATTCGTGAAATTTTACCCCGACGGGACATCACTGAGGATCGATCACCCCAACACCAATTGGCAGTATGAATGGGATTATCGACAATATATTAAAATAAACGCAGAAAGCGGCGACGCTTTTGCGCAATTACGGTTTGCCATCTTTCTTGAAAGAAATGGCGAGGGTGAAAAAGCGGAAGATTTTTTTAATAGAGCGGCCGTTCAGGGTTTGCTTGCCGCCCAAAAAAAACTGGGCCGTTTTTATGAGAAGCGAGGCATTTTTTTTGTAGCGGAATATTGGTTGAGAAAAGCGGCGGCGCAGGATGACGTTGAAGCGAAATTGTTGCTGGGCCGTATTATGGATAAGCGCGAAATTGCTCTAAACATGCTCGGATACGTCTTTCAAAATGAAGGTCAATCTGCAATAGCCGACGATTATTTTAGAAAAGCCGATTCTTTTCGTTTGACATTGATCTGTTGATGAACTAGGAAGATGTTATACCGGACGTGATTCAAAAATCGGGAATTGGGCAAGAAGGCGCCCTGAATTTGAGTCAGGCGAAGCCGGCGCCGAAGCAGCCCAACTTCAATTAGTTGGGCGATGCAGGCGGGCTCAAAGGCAGTGGCTGCCGACGTAGCACAAAATCGATTTTTAAAACATGTTCGGTATATTTAGCGGAGGGCGTTCGGATGATTCAGAAGGGCAAAAAGGTATCTCTCGAATACACGGTTTTTTTGGAAGACGGAATGCAGATCGATAGCAACGTCGGCGATTCTCCTTTGATCGTTGTCGTCGGCAAGAATCAGCTTTTTCCCGTTTTGGAGCAGGCGATTATGAATCTAAAGCCCGGCGATAAAAAAGAAGTCTTTTTGCGCGCAGAAGAGGCATATGGACCGATCATTCCTGAGGCTTTTAAAGAGGTCGAAATCGACGCGATTCCAGCCAAGTTCCGTTATGTCGGAGCGATTTTGGGGGTGCAGGATCCGGCCGGCGGCGTTTATCCGATCCGCGTGCATGAAGTGAAAGAGAGCAAGGCCGTCCTGGATTTCAACCATCCGCTCGCAGGCAAGAACTTGCGCTTCAACGTCAAAGTGATCGAAGTGAGCTGAACAACAAATATTTTTTTTACGCGTCGCCGATCATGAGCGGCATGATTTGTAATGTATCGAAAAGTCTTGCGGTTGGCAAGGTGGCTCATCGCTGATCAGATTTTCAGCGACGGTGTCGTAAAAAAGGGTTCCCTGATCGGTCAGTTTCCAGCGATCATGATCCCGCATGAGATATCCTTCGCTTTGAAGGCGGTGCAATTGAGCAATCGTTTCATCGGGAAGCTGCAATTCGCCATCTGCGACCCCGTGCATGAGTCGAAGTTGGATGGCGAGCCGTTCGTTGACATTCGCCGGATAGGGGAGCGTCTCTTCAAATTCAATCGTACTTTCCTGATTGCGCAGTGCGCGAGCGTAGCGCTGCAGATGCGCCACGTTCTTGAAGCGCCGCCCTTCCCAGTAACTGAAGGCAGATGGGCCGAACCCCAAAAACGGCCGTCCGATCCAGTAGCCGGTGTTGTGTACCGACTCGAATCCTTTTTTGGCAAATGCGGAAATCTCATAGCGCGTAAAGCTCAGTTCCTGCAAGCCCGAGACGGCTGTTTGCAAGAGCCGTAACGAATTACCCTCATTCGGCATTGCCTCTTGCACGGCTTTTCTTCTCAAAAAAAATGAGGTGTGCGGCTCGATAGTGAGGTTGTACAAAGAACAATGCTGGATCGGCAATGTTTGAATTGCCGCAAGCGATCCTTGCAGGGATTCGAGGGTCTGATGAGGAATATCGATCATCAGATCGATGGAGATGTTCTCAAAGCCGGCTGCATGCGCCTCGAAAATGGCGTCTTTCGCTTTTTTTGCGCTATGGAGCCGTTCGAGGGTTTGAAGTGATGAGTCATCCAGCGATTGAACACCGATGCTGATTCGGTTCATTCCAGCTCCTCGCAGGGCTGTTAAGCGGGCCCGATCGAGCTTGTCCGGATTGGCTTCGATGGTTATTTCGCAATGGGGGGCTATTTTGATGCCGGAGTCTCTGACTTTTTCGAGGATGTCCATCACGCCGTCAGCGAACAGAGTCGGCGTCCCTCCGCCAAAGTAAATCGAGACGATCCGATGGCTCAAAAATTGGGATTGCATCCGCTCCCACTCGAGCAAAACGCCATCGTGAAATACCGTCTTTAAATCCGCCCTGTCGGGAATGGTATAGAAATGACAATAGGGACACTTTTTTGAACAAAAGGGGACGTGAAAATAAAGGCTAATATCCAAATATTACCAATTGTCCCGGTCAGGATCATCGAGAATGCCCCGCTTCCAGCGGTTGCGGTCGGAGAACGGGTCTTCTTCTTCTTCTTCTTCCTCGACAACGGTTGGCTCTTCTTCGGCAGCGGTACCTGATGCCGTCTCGTCTTCCGTGACCGTTTCCATGTCATACGCTTCAGTCTCCATGTCGAGTCCGGCGTCGGTCATATTTTCGCCGATGTCGGCGTCGGGCAGAGTGTGGGGTTCCGCATAGGCTTGGCGCGCGGGCGAGCGCTTTGGCGTGACGTATTCTTCCAGTTCGCCATTTTCTTTTAAGAAACGCAGCCGCTCCTTTTCTTCCTCAATTCTGGATTTGAGGGTTTTGATCTCTTCCTTGTGTTTTTCAACGTCTTTTTTGGGGACCAGTCCCAAACTCATCCATTGATCGAGATCTTCCAGTTCCGCTTCGAGTTTTTTGAGTCTTTCGCTTTTCATCGTCCCCTATGGATTGATCAGATTCAGGGTGTATGTACAGCCTGCATCGGTTGTCTTCAATCTCTACCTAGCCTAAGTGCGGCTATTCTGTAAAATATTTTTTTTTAAATCACGTTCATTTTTAAAAATTCGCCGGAAACGTCCAGCGCAACGACTCTATCTCAGGGAGATATTTTATTTCGATCATTTTTTAATGATTGGACGAACAGCATCCGCCGGAATTGCCGCTGCAGCCGCAGCCCGATGAGGGACTAACGATCTTGAATCCGGCGCCATGTTTTCCTTCGGCGTAATCGATGATCGTTCCATCCAGCTGGGCCGCAGACTTTGGGTCGACATGGATTTGGATGCCATGCGATTCAAAGACTTGGTCTGTGGTCTGGGCTTGTTCGGAATAGTCGAGGAAGTATTCGTATCCGCAGCAGCCGGAATCCTGGATGCCGAAGCGAAGGGCCCATCCGATTTTCTTTTCTTCCACCAAAATGGAGCGAAATTGCCGCGCGGCCTCTTCAGTCATCTGGATGGCGGGCTCATCCGGCTCGTCTAAAACTGCATTGAGACGAGAGACGAGCGTGTTGATTTGTTCGTCTGTCATCGGATGGGAAGAGAGTTTTTCTTCCAGGGTCAGATCGTGCGATGAGCGGCAGCAAGAGCACTCGACGCCGGAAGCAACCAGCTCGCGCTTCAGTTTGTGGCTTTTGGGACCAAAAGTGTCAAAAATTTCAACAATTGGCATTTTGCGATGGATGCGCTCGTTCACGAAACCCTCAAGTTAAAATTTAATTTTTACTTTGCCGCATTTAATCTTGCATTGGCAGGCTAGACGCTCTCGATCCATTTCTCCGAGAAAGTCCGCTTCAGCCGGGGAGAATTCCGTCAAATTTTCCATCCCGTCCACCACGTCGATCACGCAAGTGCCGCAAACGCCCTCGGTACAGGCGAATGGTACGCCAACCTGCTCGCAAGCGTCCGTAATAGGGGAGCCATCGTCGATGTCGACTTCTTCCTGTGTGTCTTCAAAATATATCTTGGCCATCGTTTTCTTTTCCTAAAAGTAAGAGGGATTTTAGCTCTTTTCAATCGATTTTGGCAAGAGTCAAAAAATGCTTACATGTCTAGTGTAATAAGTAATTATTGAGTTGAATTTTATGTGTGTAGATAGTAAAATTAATACAGCTAAAAACATTAAACCGCAAATAATATGTGTGGGTGATTATGTCGGCGTTAGAAGGGTCTAGATTTGATTTTGCGAGATGTTCCTTGTTTATGACAGATGAAGAAAGTAATGATTTGAGTTCATCGACATCGCTCGATTTACCTCCTGTTCCGCCGAATACGCCAGATAATTCTCGAGAAATCAAAGATTTGACTCTGCTCGCTCGGACGAATCGCGAATGGAAGGAAAGCAGCCTTCCTGATAAATGTTTGGGAGTTGCTATTGTAATTCTTACCCTTTCCGGTTTAATTTACTGTGCTATTTTCGCCCCAGTGATTATTGGAATTGCGGCAGGTATCGTAGGTGTTAAGTACGGGATAAGCACGCTTTTCGATAAGTACGGGAAAAATGATGAGTACCCGATCAGAGTGCTTTTGGAAAAACATCACTTGGCAAGGCGCTTGGATGACCCCTCACCTGAGAGGATCATCGAGGCACCGAGAAATGTGGGTTTAGATGGAAGATCGCATTTAGCGGGTCTTTTCAGGCAAGATAAAATAGCTCCTGCCGTCGTTCAAAATAAGAGCGATGCTGTTTTTGACGAAAGCAATCAAGTTGAACGAGATCGTCTGATTCGTATGGCAAAAACGAGTATGGAAAATCTCCAATCAAATCCGCAAACATACCGAACACGATACAATGGTGAAGTTGTCAATATTGCATCTGAGATTTATGAATTTTCTCTGAATGCCCCAGTCGCTCAATCGCTGGATTTGATAAAGCGCTTAATGTCTGATGCCGATCAAATTGGTAGAGATAAAGTTGCTTTTGGCCCGGGGAGTGCTTTTAAAAATAATTTTTCTCTGCTGCATGTCTTTAAACATGACATAATAGATCCCAGCAACGATGCCCTTATTACTCACGGGTATGTCGATGTAATGCGTAGTGATAAATTTAACGAGATGATTTGTATAAAAATAGAGTATGAGGCTTTTGACAGGATAGTCGGAGTGAGTGATGCTAATCAAATTGCGAACGTAATCGCTACCGTTAAAAAACAGCTGCGTGTTCTTAGAAACAGTGAAGTCATCGATAAGTGTGAGTATAATATATGGCTGTCACAGTGTCTTCTGAATATTAAGAACAGGATTAATATTAATCTAGTTAATGAAGTAACTCAAATGTTGCAAGGGATTCAGGATTTGAAAGAGTTCAATGATTTCAGACATATACTCCCATCAGCTGATAAACAACTATCAGCTTTGAAAAAATTGAAATGTATTGATGACAACGAGCGATATGAAATTCTTTCAGAGCTTAAATGTCTGGTGGCTAATGTTTTCTGTGAAAATTACGATAGATTGAAAAAATCTACCCCATCGACTAGTGATAAATCATTTCTAGATGATATTAAAAATGTTTTGATGTCGCAAGGTTGTGAAATGTTAGTCGAAGAGCAAGAAAGTGAGGAACGATCTGACGTAGAGGTTGGTTGGGCGCGAGACTATTCGAAAGTTTTTGGGAAACCATCACTAACCTTCAAACTCTCCTGCGAAATCGACAATTTTTTGACGTCAAAGGTTATTTAAGAAGTTAGTATATGTTGACAAGATTTATCTATCTAAATTAGATAAAGCACTTTGCACAAAGTTTGTTATTGGCTTTATTTCGTAAAAGTTGTAAAATTAATAAAGCTGAAAGCAATAAACAAATAAAATGGGGTAATGGGTATGTCATTAGCAGTAAGATCTGAACAAGCACAGGGCCAGAGTTCTGTGCTGCCTGAGACGCGAGGCCAACAGCGTAAATGGACTTCGATGACAATGAAAGCGGTTCATCAACTGCATTCGGGTCATAAACTTGTAGGTTATATTTACATTGTTGGGGCAGCTGTCGCGGATATCTTCAGATTTCCATACTATTTAGTATGTTTAGGTGCTAATAAGGTTCGAAATGGGGAATTTTGGAAAAAACGCTCTGTGGCTCCAGTCAATATCCATCCTGAAACGAAAGTTGAAAATTTGGATGAAAAAAATCATCTAATAAATACTGCAAAAAAATTAATGCAATCGTTCTTTGATTCTAGTGGAGTGAACCGAGTGTGTTATGTTAAGGCTATTGAAAAACTAGTTACTCTTATTAAGGATTTTTTCATAAAGGCGAATTCCAATGTATCATTGGCATTGATCAATGAGTTAGTGTTTATTGCTCATACCATTGGCAAATGCAAAGATAGGTATGTTAGCTACACATCAGAATACAGGTTCACTGATGCGTTTTTATATCATATTATGAATGGTCGTAACGATATTTGGACTAAAGGATATTTAGATTCAATGAAAGATTGTAATGCCATCGATGTCGTTTGCGATAATATTGTGCAAGAAGCTGTATTCCTCGTAAAAAGTTTAGAATATGGGGACTATTCGACGTATCGTAACCACGCTGAAAATCAGCTGAGTATCTTGCTTAAACTTCAGTTGATTACGAGTGATAAAAAGAATGAAATGCTATCGTTGTTTAATAGTAATGTGTTTAGTGGATTTATAGATAAAGCAAACGATTTATTGGCGAATGCGTCTGTTGACAAACTTTCTGCCGTATATAATGATTTGGTAAGTAAGCTTGATAATTTGAAAAACAGTGGTGTGATCGACAATGGTCTGATAAATGGTACGATGAAAGAGTTACTAGATCGTTTCAATTCTATTCAACGTACCCACGAAATTAATACTGCTATTAAGAATACTAGGGATGTCGAAGAGGTTCACGGTCGGAACGAAATTTTGTTTAAAGCCGATGACGATCGTGAAAAAATTGATGAAGAAATTACTGGTATTCTATCGATATTGAAAGAAATGAATGTGACTGAGAGAGAATTAGCTGATTTAAAAGAAAAACGCGCCAAAGTTGAAAGCAAAGTGGCTGAGTTAAAGGAGAGGTTGTCAAGTATAAGACCAAATTGTCGAAAAAACGCAGAGTGAGGTAATGAGCTAATACTGAAGCAGCTGCGTATGCATGAGGTTCATCTTTCGGTTCATAAACCCCTCTTCTAATATTAGAAGAGGGGTTTATGAGACATATAGGTTGGGATTTTTTTTTAGTGATTTTATGTTAGTTTTGTGGTATAATTATTATTAAATAATATGTGTGAATATGGCATTGGGTTCATTTGTTGAAGCTGAGGTTTTCAATGGCAACGTAACAGGAAACTGTCTGCTGATTAAAGAAGCGATTCAAGACGCTAAAAACAATAAATATGACATTTCAATTCACTTCGACAATCTTGATTCAGGATCAAAGATCCGTGAAGTTCTTGGAAGGGGATTCAAATATAAGGAGATTCAAATACTGGTTTACGGCTGTTTGGAAGCTCTTGAAACTCATTTGAAACATAATGGCGAAGATCTCGTAATGGATCAATGGGTTTTTGTCGTTCCAGAGAACGCTGAGGGTACTGAGAAGATTTCGCAGGTCTATAAGAAGACGCGGGCGTTTGTTGGTGGAGCTGTGTCTGATGATTCTTGCAAGGAAATATATCCAATTCCAACAGCTTCTTTGACCTGGATGGACGATTCCATTAAAAGATCTCGAAAGCTATGTGAAAACGGTGTAGCTACTGTAGCTGATGCGCTTGAGTTGTTTTCTCAACGATTAAATATACCTGTAGTGATCTCAATCCCGGTAACTGGCGCAAAATGTAGAGAATCTGAAGATCGTTGTGATGCCCACGAAATTAACACTGTTCTTCAGACTATTTGGGAAGAAATTTTGGAAGAAAAACGGCGTAGTTGGATCGAATTTTTGCATGAAGTTGGTATCGAGAAAATTTGCAACGCTGAGACCCTGTCGATACAGAACAAAATGGATAACGCTAAGTTTGAATCAGTTGATTTAAAAAATAAAATCGACGAAATTGAAAACAAAATGCTTAAATTAAAGTTAAATGCTGCAGCAGCTGCGCCTGCTTGAGGTTTATCGTTCGTTTCATAGAACATTTTCACTGAGGGCAAATATTTTGAGGCTTTCGGCCCTAAAAAAACACAAAATCGAGTTGAATTGAAATAGCAATTTTCCCTACGATCCGCGATCCTTTTTGATCGCGAGGCGTATCATGTTGCGTTTTTTTCTCTTTCTTCTATTCATTTCATTTTCGATCTCAGCCAACTCCCATTCTCTGGAATCCGATGGCGAGGATCTTTCGCTATTCCATCACGTCGATGTGATCACGGGCGCCCTGCATCTCAGCGAACAGGATCTTTTCGTCGCGGGCGCTGAGCCGATTGCGCTTCATCGCACCTATTCGAGTGCCCTGCCAGATGATCCATCGGGCGCAGGAGATTGGCATATGCTCGACGATCTCTATCTGTGGATTGATGATACGAGACCCATCGAGCAGCTCTCGGTGGATGGCCAAAATGAATCATTCGTATTCAGCCGCCACGACGGGGGCTCGGTCGTGTTGGAGTCGCCATCGGCGATGCTGACCATCGATTTGTCCGCAGGTCAAGCCGCGCTTATCTCTGCGAGCGGCCTGTGCCGCTTCTATCAAAAAACTCCCAACAGCGCCTGGTATCGACTGACGCAAGAACTGATGCCCTCGGGACGATCCTGGATCTACTCGTACGATGCGTCCGCGCGTTTATCGAAAATCGCCGCCGTCAATCCTTCGCATACCAAGATCTATTCTTTCATCGACATTCTGGGCGATGGACGGATCGTCTCTTCGGATGGCCAGTCGATCGAATACCGCTTTTCCAACGGCTCTCTCGTTTCGATCATTGCCAATCGCCGCCCCCCGGAAGACATCGAATACGGCCCCCAGGACAAGATTAGCGCCATCCAGATTGGCGATAGCGCTCTCAAGGCTCGCTACCTGCCCAGCGGCCAAGTGGAGAGGGTGGAGGAGATGCTGGGCATGGATGGCGCCTTTGTTCCGGCGGCCCAATTCTCCTATTTTCCGCATTTAACCGAGGTGCGCGATGTCGATCATCGGCTCATCCGCTACCATCACGATGGGCGGCGGCTTCAAAAAATCGAATACTTTGATGAAAACGACCATCTCGCCTCCACCACGGCGTTTTTTTGGAGCGGCCCTTTTCTTGCTTGCAAAGCGCTGCTTGACTCCGAGGGTCAGCCTTTGTTTGCCAAGACATTTGCCTATGATGATGGGGGACAGCTGATCGAAGAAAGGCTCTACGGCGATTTGACCGGAGACTCTCATGATGCGCTATCGATCGATGCGACGGGCCGGCCGAGTGGATCTGGCTTTTATGCCAAGCGCTTTCAGTACGATGCGGCGCATCATCTCGTTGAAGAAACTGAAGATGACGGCCCAACGATCCGCTATCAATACCAACCCGGCACGCATCTGTTGGTCCAAAAACTGACGCTGTGCGTTGAAGGGGTGCGCATCCGCGAATTTTTTCATTACGACGACGATCATTTTCTCATCGAAAAAAGCATCGATGACGGTTCAATGCCCGATGAGTCCCATCTGCAAGGCGTTTTGGAGCGCCGCATTACGCGCTTCGATATCGATCCGGATACGGGACTGGTTCGAGCGGTTAGCGAATTGTATTACGATCCCTTCGAGCAACGAGAAAAGCAGATCCGGCGATGCGAGATCGCGTATTCACTGCAAAATCAGATTGTGGCGGAAAAAGTGTTCGATGCCCATGGAACGGAGCGGTTCACGATCCGGATGCGCTACGACGATGGGGGCCGGCTCATTGGCCAGACGCATCCGATGGGAGAAGAGGACACTTTTCTCTACGATGCCATGGGTCGATGTCTGGAAGAAAAGCATCTCGGATCGAATTCAATCACCCATCGCTACGACGGGGCGGGCCGGCGGATTGGCTCGGTATCGGAGCGCGTCATTGAGACTGTGTTTGACGCCAAAGGACGGCCTTTATCCCAGACCGACTCCACCAAACCGCGCATCGATCAGAGCTACGATGCGTTTGGCCGGTGCACTGAGACGCGCTGTCAAAATGGGCCCACGATCCGCTTTGGCTATGATGCGTCGGGCAATCTGGCCCGTTCGATCGCCCCAATGGGAGAGACGACCTGGACGGAGTATAACGCATGGAAAAAACCGGTTCGCATTATTCATCCGGACGGATCGCAATGGCGTCATCGATATAACCGCAGCGGCACATTGGCTGAAACGCTCTCTCCCGACGGCACTGTGACGCGCATCGCCTACGATTTCTTTCAGCGGATGATATCGAAGAAGACTTATTCGTCCGGCCAGCAGCTTCTCGGCGAAGAGAGCTGGAGTTATAGCGCGTTTCGCCTCATCTCCTATACCGATCCGCGGGGACTCACGACTCATTATCGATATGACGGGAGCGGGCGCAAAATCGCCGAAGCAGCGGATGGAAGAATCATTGCCTATGAGTACGATGCGCTCGGGTTTTTAGAAAAAACGCGGGACTCTGCCGGATTGCACATTCAGATCCACGACCTCAACGGGCGCGTCGTGCGTCAATGGAATGAGGATGCCGGAGGGTCGATGGAGAATGAGACTTCGTTCGAGTACGACAGCGAGGGGCGCCAGATCCGTGCTACAGTGAAGACAGACGCCGGAGACGGCGTTGATCAATTCTCATACGACGAGGCGGGGAGGCTGATCGCTCATACGGATGGTGAAGGACAGACATGGCAGTTCCAATATAGTGCCAATGCCAAAACCATCATCGACCCCGAAGGGCGCATCACCGTTGAAACGAGCGATGCCTTCGGCCATCTGACGATGCGGGAAAAGAAATCGCCGGACTATCGGACGCTTTTGACGGAGGAGTTTTTCTATGATTTGTCGGGCAACCAGATCCGGCGGACGGCCAATGGCTGGGAAGCGGCATGGGAATATGACGCGATGGGGCGAGCGGTCAAACAGATCGAAAGCAAACAAAAGACAACACTATACGCCTACGATGCCAAAGGCCGGTTGATCGAAGAGGTGCGGCCCAGTCAGATCCGCCTGCGATTTTCCTATGACGGCCTCGATCGCCTCATTGAAATGATCAGCTCCGACGGATCGGTTCATACGCAATACGAGTATGCGCGGGGACCCGATCCCATACGCATCCATGATTGGGTCCGCCGTCGATGCATCGAGCGATCCTACGATCGCTTCGGCCATATAGTGAAGGAGCAAAATGGCGCGCGGCTCTACGAATGGAGCTACGACGATCTGGGGCGATGCGTATTATTCACGCTGCCGGATCAAAGCCAGATTGCCTATGACTATGCAGGGATGCATATTCGCACCATTCGACGCATCAACACCAACGGTGTTGCCTACTCGTATTCATATGCCGCGTTCGGTCGATGCGGCCATCCGCTGGTTGAGGAGATGATCGGTCGGATCGGGGCGATTCGCTCGCAAAGAGATAGACTGGGGCGCGCGACGAACATAGAGTGCCCGTGGATGAGCGAAGCGCTCGATTATTCGCCATCGGGCTATGTTGCTCGAGTAAAAAACAGCCTGTTCGGCGAACAGAGCTTTGGGTATGACGATCTGGGCCAGTTGGCCTCGAACAAAGACCACTTCGATCCGTTGGGCAATCCGAAAGAATGGACTACGGATGCGCTGAACCGGATTTTGACGGGGCCCAGCGGCCCGATTCTGTACGATGCCGATGGCAACCCCATTGAAATCATCTCGCCCGAGGGAATCACTCAGTATCGCTATGATGCGCTGGGTCAATTGACGCAGATTATCCATCCCCATGTCAAAAAAACGATCCTTGCCTACGATCCGCTCTCGCGCCTCGAATCGATCCAGCAATGGGTCGATCGGGAAGGGGAGTGGACCGAAGAAAGCACGAAGTTTTTTATCTACGATGGCAGCGAGGAAATTGGCTTGATGAATGAACAGGGGGCTATCGTTGAGCTCAAGGTGCTGGGCCGATCGCAAAAAGGCACGTTGGCGCGCGCGATCGCCATTGAAATGGGCGCTCAGGCGTACGCTCCCGTGGTCGATGCTTTTGGCAATATCGTCGCTCTGGTGTCTTTAGATAAGGAACTCGTCGAAACCTATGCCATGAGCGCCTTTGGCCAGGAAAAGAGCCAAGTTGACAAGCCCATCTGCCCCTGGCGCTTTGCTTCGCGCCGAAGTATGGAGAATCTCGTGTTTTTTGGACGGCGCTTCTACGATCCGGCGCATCAGCGATGGCTGACATGCGATCCGGCGGGCTTTCAGGATGGCGCCAATCTCTACGCCTATGCTCAAAATAGCCCCATCAACCGGCTCGACCGGTTCGGGCTCTATTCGGAATACATTTTCCGCATCGATCTTCCGATCGCCAGCCTGCCTCCTCTGAGCTCTGAGCCCACTGTTGTTCAATGCAAGGGGGTGATTGGCGATGCGAAGGTCGATTGGGTCGTCTCCTGCGGATTTTGGCAAAAGCTGCAGTTTTCTCCGGAAGAGCTGCAAGCCGGCATGATCAACCTCATTGATCATTTGGCCGATCTGACGCCGGCGAGCGAGCGGGCGTTTGGTTTGCTGACGTACCAGAACGGCATCAAGACGACGTTCACCCATTTTAACGCGTCCTGCCAATCAATCGCCGACAAAGTGCCTGAAGGAACGCTTCTTCTCGGCCTTCACAACAAGACCAAGGGCTTTGCCAAGGATCTTTTGCGGCTGCTGGATGAATTGAACAGCAAGGAAACGCCCATCGTGATTCAGACGCGCCAATTCATGGGCGCTATGGTCGAGTGCCTGCATAAAATCAACCCCGAGTTTTTATGGGGCCATATTATTCATAGCGAAGGCGGCGCGATCGCCAAACGGGCGATCGAGGGGATGACCTTGGAACAGAAGGGCCTGCTCAGGGAGCATTTATTTCTCTTTTCGCTGGGCTCTGTTCTGCCCATCCCGGAAAATTATGCCAATCATGCGATGAACATTTATTCCCGGCAGGATTTTTTCTGGATGACCAGCTATCTATTCGGCATGGGGGGGTATGGCGTCATGCAGAGTTTTTTAGGAAATCATTGCAATGTACAGATTATTCCCTGCTCCTCAAACTGGAGTGAAAAAGTCCTCTATCTGTTCGACCACGCTTTCTTGGGAGGAACCTACGGCATGGCCCTGGACGATGAGATCAAACAATGGCGCGAGCGGTATCATTTGTATGACGGCCAGAATTAATTTGAAGAACTCCTTCCTAAGGGAAGGAGATTCTTCGACAGCTACTACCCCACCAGGCAAATAAGTGACAAATAGCTTGCTGCGGCTGCGACATATCGATTCTCTATCGTCGTCCATAGT